>DDWM01000035.1:0-20767 GCA_002345925.1 Actinobacteria bacterium UBA2286
GCCGAGCGGTACCCGGCTTCGATCAGTGCGCTGCGTGCGTCATCGTAGGCAGATCCGACTTCGACGGGTGCGTGCGCATCCGAGCCGATGGTCACTGGCACGCCGGCGCGGAAAAGCTCCTTCAGAAACGGCGCCGATGGATAGAGTTCGGCGCACGGCTTGCGCAAACCTGCGGTATTTACCTCGACTGCGACTCCAGCGCTGGCGAATGCGGCCGCGACGTTACGGTACAGCGGCATGAGGTCGCCCTCAGGCACATAGCCGAACTTCTTGACCAGGTCGGCGTGACCTATGACATCGGCCAGCCCGCCGCGAGCAGCAGCGATAAGGTCATCGAAGTACCGCTCCCAGAGATTCCTGACATCCCACCTAGCGTAGCCGTCTTTGCGATCCGGATCATCGAACGCCCATCCGTCGACGAAATGCACTGAGCCAAGCACCACGTCGAACGGATACTGCTCGATGAGCGAACGCACGAACTCCTCGTTGCCCGGATACAGATCCGCTTCGATGCCGAGCAGGACTTCGGGACCGCCGGAAGCAGCCGACGCATCACGAGCGGCCAGTACTTCGGCCACGTAATCGGGGAGCTCGGCTTCTGGCATGGAGTACCGCGCCACTGACGGGTCACGCTCGATGAGCTGCGGAGGCAGCGGCAGATGGTCAGTGATCGCAATGGTGCTCAGTCCGCGTTCGGCAGCGACAGCGACGTAGTCCGCAGCCGTGCCTTCGGCGTGGCGGCAGTGCCACGTGTGGACATGCAAATCGATCATGAGGCCTCCTCGATGATGCCGCCCCCGATGACGATATCCCCGTTGTAACACACGAGCGACTGACCCGGCGCAACGCCGAGGAGAGGCGCGTCTGTCTCGGCGATCAAATGTGCACCGTCGTGCGTAACGGTCGCGGTGATCGCGTCCGCGTTGTAGCGCACCATGACACTGGCGCGAGTCGATTCATCTTGATGGTTCCAAATCACGCTTGATGCCACGATTCGTGAGACTGCAAGCCGATTCTGCGGCCCGACTATGACGGCGTTGAGTGGCGCATCGATGCGCAGGACATACAGAGGTTCGGCGCTAGCCACGCCGATTCCGCGGCGCTGCCCGACCGTGTAGCGACAGATTCCGGCATGCGTTCCCAGGATCGCTCCGGCCTCATCGAGGATGGGTCCCGCATCGCAAGCCTCGGGATGATCACGGGCCACAAGCTCCGGATACCCTCCCTTGCCGAGAAAACACGCGTCCTGGCTCTCCTTGCCGTGCTTGTCGGCGAATCCCCTCTCGGCGGCCATTGTTCTTACCTGCGCCTTAGTGAACTCGCCGAGCGGGAAGATCACGTGGGCCAGGTCATCCGAGGTGAGCTGGTAGAGGAAGTACGTCTGATCCTTGCTCGCGTCTGCCGCACGCGCCAAGGCGAGCCCTGCAGGCGACTGTACGATTCGCGCGTAGTGGCCGGTCGCAAGCGACGCTCCTGCCTCACGTGCTCTGGCTAGCAGCGAGCCGAACTTCACACTCGCATTGCACAGCACGCATGGATTAGGAGTCTGGCCGCGAGAGTACGCGGCCGCAGTAGCGTCAATAACGTGAGCCTTGAACTCAGCTGAAAGGTCCATGGTCTCATGAGGAATGCCGAGATGCTTACACACTCTCGCGGCATCGTCAGACGCTGCCGAGTCAGTTGCTCCCCTGCCGAGGACCATTGTGACCCCGGTGCAATCCAGTCCATGTTCGGCAAGAAGAGCGGCGGCAAGCGAGCTGTCCACGCCACCGCTCATACCGATCCAGATGCTGGTGTCGCCCATGTGTTACAGGGCGTCCGTAGGCAGTCCGGGACCTGAGCTATGTGCATGCAGGACTGCCATCATCTCGCCAACGTCGATATTGGCGACCGGCGCCAGAAGCGCAGTTGCCTGGGCGTGATTGAGTGTGCCTGCCTGCATCATGGAGCACATCTCTTCGAGGTGATCGACGCTTGCGGTTCGCATGATGCTGAACATGCGACGCTGGCGAATAGCAACTTTGAAGACATCCGAGGTCTGCTGGTCGCAGACGACGAAGAGCACCGAGCAGTCGTTCATGTCGTCTCTTTGCTGGTGGATGAGGCTCATCTCGCCGACGAAGTGGGTTGCGGCAGCTACTGACAACGATCGATCAGAAGTACGTGTGAGTATGCGGACGCCTGAGGGTGACACCCAGAGCCCATCGGCATGAGTATCAAAGCCGAGGGCCTTGCCCGCTGTGGCGACCCGGTCCCGAAACACTTTGCGGGCGCGAGTGGTCTCCTGATCGTGGGGCGTAGGAATAGAGACGACCGTCTCCGGAAGCGCCTCAGCTAGGTCGCCCGGGCGGAGCTCGCCGGTTGTGGATCGTGGGTTAAGTACACGGATATCAGCGGTAAGCGCTTGCTTCGCATCCATGGTAAGCAACTCGGCAAGCCGAGGATTGCTGACTTCGAGCTTGAGTCCAAAGACATCCAGAACAGCATGTCGCTTCTGTCGCTGAGGGTCATTCATGTCATCAGGCATGCTGTGAGTCTCCTCGTCATCTGCTGCGAAGCTCCAAGGCACCCTCCCAGGGTAGCCGATAGCCCGTGCAGCCGGAAGACGCAACCTTCCGCCTCCGGCCAAGAACCTCACGCGACAACAGAACTACCGTTCATCAAATCGAACATACAGATGCTTGTTTGAGCGATGAGGGTTTGCTAGGTTGTACTCCCGCTCCTGCAGCGGCAACGGATGATCGGACGTCCAAGGTTGACAGCCACTGGGTGGCGAGAACCCACTGGATTGCCCAGAAGAAAGGCCCGAAGCGCTTAGCGCCACGGGCCTTTCGGCTTTCTGGAGCGACGTCGACTAGACGGTGCGCATGAGGTTGGCCATCTCGATGCCGGCAAGTGCTGCGTCCCAGCCCTTGTTGCCAGACTTCGTGCCTGCGCGCTCAACCGCTTGCTCGATGCTGTCGGCGGTGATGACGCCGAACATGACCGGGACACCGGTTTCGAGAGAAGCCGATGCGACGCCCTTGGAAACCTCAGAAGCGACGAACTCGAAGTGAGGCGTGCCGCCACGGATCACAACGCCGAGCGCGAGTACGACGTCGTAGCGCTCAGAGGCCGCCAGCTTCTTGGCGACGAGCGGAATCTCAAACGCACCGGGAACCCAGGCGACGTCGATGTCCTCCTCGGCAACACCGTGGCGGGACAGCGCGTCGTTTGCACCTGAGAGCAGGCGCGATGACAGGAGCTCGTTGAATCGGGCGATAACGATGCCCACCTTGAGTCCTGTGCCGATGAAGTTGCCTTCGTATGTGCTCACATGGTCTCCTCTCGTCCCTATTCCGGCAGTTCGAGCCGGTGGGACATCTTCGCCTTCTTGGTCCTTAGATACTCGATGTTCTCGGTTCCGCAACCGATCTGCAGCGGAACCTGCTCGCTCACCGTCAAGCCGTAGCCCTCAAGGCCAACGATCTTGGTCGGGTTATTGGTCAACAGACGCATGCTCGTAAGTCCGAGGTCTACGAGGATCTGCGCGCCGATGCCGTAGTCGCGCAGATCGGCAGGAAAGCCGAGTGCCTCATTCGCTTCGACGGTGTCGGCACCATGCTCCTGCAGCTCGTATGCCTTGAGCTTGTTCGCAAGACCGATACCACGTCCTTCATGGCCCACGATGTAGAGAATGACGCCCAGGCCCTCGGCCTGGACGAGACGCATTGCTTCCTCAAGCTGGTCACCGCAGTCACATCTCAGCGAGTGGAAGACGTCGCCTGTGAGGCACTCCGAGTGAACGCGCACGAGCACGTCGGTGGCACCCTCAACGTCGCCTGCAACGAGGGCCACATGCGTGGTGCCGTCCACAAGCGATTGGTAGCCGTAGCCGGTGAACTCACCATGCCGGGTAGGCATCCGCACCGTGGCGATGCGCTCGACGAGACGCTCCGTACGGCGGCGATATCGGATCAGATCCGCAACCGTGACCATCGGCAACCCGTGTTCCTTGGCGACCGCCTCAAGCTGCGGCCTGCGCGCCATCGTACCGTCCTCGTTCATGATCTCGCAGATGACTCCGGCGGGCGCGAGGCCCGCGAGTCGGGCGAAATCGACAGCTGTCTCGGTGTGGCCGGCTCGCTCAAGTACGCCACCCGGACGTGCGCGCAGCGGGAATACGTGCCCCGGCATCGCGATGTCATCAGCGGTCGCCTTCGGATCCACCACAGCGTATACGGTGGCAGCACGATCTGCCGCCGAGATACCGGTGGTGATCTTACCCTTCGCGCCGATTGAGACGTGAAACGCAGTGCCCTGGGTCGAGGTGTTGTTGTCGGTCATCGGCGGAATGCGAAGCGCGTCGAGCCGCTCCCCCGTCATAGGCAGGCAGATGAGACCGCGGCCGTGGCGCGCCATGAAGTTGATGGCCTCAGGCGTGACCTTCTCGGCGGCCATCATGAAGTCGCCCTCGTTCTCGCGGTCCTCATCATCAACGACGATGAGCATGCCGCCATCGGCGATGATTTTGATTGCTTCTTCGATAGGCGTGAACAGTTCAGTCACGATTGGTGTCCTTCCGTGAATTCTCGCAACAGGTCGCCGAGACCACGCTTGCCGGCAACAGGAAGGTCGTCTTCGACCCCTGAGTACAGAGACACGAAACGCTTGACGTACTTCCCGATCATGTCCGCCTCAAGGTTCACGTGACTGCCGATCGGCTTGTCCTTGAGCGTGGTCATCTGCTCGGTCTGCGGGATGACAGCGACAGTGAAGCCGTCTGCGCCCACGCGAGCAACCGTGAGCGAGATCCCGTCGATGGCGATCGAGCCCTTTTCGACCACGTAGGTCATGACCTCGGCCGGAGCCTGAATCTGGTAGACGGTGAACTTGCCAGCCGCCTGTCGAAGCTCGATCTTTCCCATGGCATCGACGTGTCCTGAAACGAGGTGACCGCCTAGCCTATCCGATAGCCTCAGAGCTCGCTCAAGGTTGACCTTTGAGCCCTGCTTGAGACTGCCGAGAGTGGAACGCTCAAGCGTCTCGCCGCTCACATCTGTGAGGAAGGCGCCACGAATGAACTTCACAACCGTCAGACATACGCCATCGACTGCAATCGAGTCGCCGATGGCCATGTCACGACCGAATTCGGGAGCGTAGACCTCCAGCCGCATCCCACCGGACGCGCGATCCGCGCGCGTGATAATCCCCTCGCATTCGATGAGACCGGTGAACATCACGAACTCCTTCCTGTTATGGACGTGGCGCCCGCCTTGCGGCGCTGTCGCCACACTGTTATCGCGTCTTCTCCGCGTACTGCAGCTTCGATCGCTCGCATCAATGGAGCCAAATCGCACGCGCTGGCATCAGGTCCCCCCAAGAACAGCGGAGGTGCAGCATTGCCACCCATGCCGCCCGCATGAACCACCACAAGCTCATCGATGAGGCGTGTGTTCCACAGGGCACTTCCAAGTGATGGCCCCGCTTCAAGAAGCACGTCATCCACGCCATCGTCGGCAAGGACTCGCAACGCCCCGACTATCCCGTCAGCGTAGCGGTAACGCAGCACTGGGATATCTGCGCGCTCAAGTGCCGCGACTCCTCGAGCATCGGCAGCGTCACTCACAACCACCCGCGTTGTGGTTGGGTCCGCCGAGAAGACCTTGGCTGAAGGTGATGGGACAGAGGTGCGAGCTAGGACTACTCTAAGTGGCTGGCGAACGGCCGCTCGGCCCTGGTCATCTCTCACGGTCAGCAGCGGATCATCGATGCCCAGCGTTGATGCACCAACGGCTACAGCGGTTGCTCTGGATCGCAGATCCATGGTGATCGAGCTTCCGCCCACGCCGGTGATCCTGGAACGCTGGTTGGCGAAGAGTGTCGGGCGACCATCGATTGTGAGCGCCACTTTCACCCGTACCAGCGGTAGCCCTGTGCGAAGCCGGTGTAGCCACGCCTCATTGAGAGCCAGAAACGGAGCTTCGATCGCGGCAAACTCAACATCGATACCAGCATGTGCGAGGATGTCAGCCCCGCCGCCAGACACATCGACGTTTGGGTCACGCATGCCGATGACGACCTTGGAGACACCCGCTTTGATGAGCGCGGAGGTGCACGGCGGAGTCCGGCCATGATGGGTGCAGGGCTCAAGTGTCACGTAGACCGTGGCGCCTCTGGCGCTATCCCCGGCCGCGATAAGTGCATTGACCTCAGCATGTGGTGAGCCCGCTCGCTCGTGGTGACCTTCGCCCACAGCGACGCCATCGCGTACGACAACGCAGCCAACCATCGGATTGGGGCTAACCGACCCACGTCCGCGTTCGGCAAGTACGAAAGCACGCCGAAGGAACGGCTCGGAGATTACCGACGCATCGTCGGAGAACAGGCTCACGCCTCAGACCTTCCTTCTCCCATCCGGACTCTAACCGTCGGCTCCGGGAATTCTCCGGATCTGCCCTTGTGGGGGCTCGCGGGCTGTAACCGCCGGTGGGGAATCTCACCCCGCCCTGAAGAAAGTACATTCACATATTACACCAACTGCGACACCGCGGCAGAGCGGATAGCGGCAAGCGCTGCCGAGGGATCCTCGGCACAGAATACGGCGCTACCGGCAATGAGCATGTCGGCGCCTGCCGCCGTTACAAGCGGTGCTGTGGTCGTGTCGATTCCGCCATCCACAGCGATTCTCGGCGAGACGCCCTTGGAGCGCGCAAGATCGGCGACCTGACGAACCCTGTCGACCGTCGCGGGGATGAACGCCTGCCCGCCAAACCCGGGATTCACGCCCATCACGAGGACTAGGTCGACCTCGGTGATGATGCCCTCCAGGGCCGAGACTGGCGTTCCCGGGTTGAGCGACACACCCATCTGCGCGCCAGCCGCGTGAGCCGTCTGAGCGATTCGATGGAGGTGGTTGCACGCTTCAACATGCACAACGACGATGTCCGCGCCTGCATCCAGGTACCAGCCCACGGTTTCGTCTGCGTTGTCGACCATGAGGTGGACATCAAGCGGCAGCTTTGTGATGCGCTTGAGCGCCTTCACGACCGGCGGACCGATCGTGAGGTTCGGGACGAAATGGCCGTCCATGACATCAACGTGGATGAGGTCTGCACCGGCAGCCTCAACGAGCGCCACCGCTTCACCCAGACGGGTGAAATCAGCCGAGAGAATCGATGGTGCCATAAGCAGCGGTCGGTTCATCAGTTCTCCTCGTCGAAGACCAGGCCCATTCCATGAAGTTCATCTTTGGCCGAGCGACCCATGAGCAGCTCACCTGCTGTCATCGGGGATGCGCCTCCATACAGGATAGCGCGCACCTGGTGGGTGATGGGAAGCTCAATCCCCTCCCGGTGTGCAAGATCGTCCACTGAAACGCACGAGTACGCACCCTCGGCGACCATATTCGTCTCCGCAGCGTACGACTCCACGCTTCCACCACGCGCGATATGCTCGCCCAAACCGCGGTTGCGGCTGTGACGGCTCGTGCACGTTGCGATGAGGTCGCCGATGCCAGCGAGACCCATGAATGTGAGCGGGTTCGCGCCAAGGCGTGCGCCCAGGCGGGCCATCTCGGACAGACCACGGGTCATGAGAGTGGCCTTGGTGTTGTCACCATAGCCGAGCCCGTCTGACATACCGGCAGCGACAGCGACGACGTTCTTGCATGCCGCGCAGAGCTCCACGCCGACGACGTCAGGGTTGGTGTACACGCGAAACGTCGGCGCCATGAAGACATCCTGGAACATCCGTCCCACTGACTCGTCATATGCCGCTATGACGGTGGCCGATGGAACCGACTTGCTGACTTCCTCGGCATGGTTAGGTCCTGAAAGCGCCGCGAGGCGGTTGCGGTTGCCGAGCACGTCTTCCAGCACCTCGGTCATGCGCATATCAGTCTCGCGCTCGACGCCTTTTGACAGGTTGACGATGGGCGTCTCCGAAGTGATAAACGGCTTCATCGCCTCGGCCGTGCCGCGCACGCCATGGCTAGGCGTGACCATCACGACTCCGTCAACACCGCGCAAAGCAGCCTCGATATCCGAGGTTGCAACGACTGTGGACGGCAGCACCACGTCCGTGAGATAGGTCGGGTTGTGGTGGGTGGTGTTCACGCCATCCGCGATCTCAGGCTCACGCGCCCAGAGCTGAACGTCGATTCCCTTATTGCCGAGCAATGCCGAGACGGCCGTGCCCCATGATCCTGCTCCAATGACTGCGATGCTCATCAGTCGAATCCCTCCAACTATTACGTTGCGCTACCTAGCCTATGCTCTTCACCGCGAAAGATACGCTTGAGGTTTGCGTGATGTCGCCACACAACGAGGGCTCCACCTAGAAAACCGAACAACAACATGGGCGTCCGGTCGCCGTACAGAAGAACGCATAGCACCGGAAACTCTATGGCGATGGTGATGGAGCCAAGCGACACCATGCGGGTGATCAGCAGAATCAACACGAACATCGAGAACAATACCCCGAAAGCGACCGGCATGAGCACGGCTATCGCTCCAGCGGCGGTCGCAACGCCCTTGCCGCCCTTGAAGCCGATGAAGGGTGAGAACGAGTGGCCCGCAATCGCGGCCATTGCAGCCGCGATCATGAGCCAGTCCCGACCATCCGCCGACCATGCGGTCGGTGCGAGAAGCGTCGCCAGATAGACAGCGGCAGCTCCTTTGAGGATATCAAGGACGAACGTCGCGCCACCTGCAGCCGGACCAAAAGTCCGCAGCACATTTGTAGCCCCGGGGTTGCCGGAGCCGAATTCGCGTATGTCTCGCTTGAAGAAGATGCGGCTTACGAGCACGGCAAACGGGACGCTCCCGAGCAGGAACGCACCGACAAGCGCGGCTACGATCCGGAAGACGACATCCAACGACTACGCCTTCTTCCTGAACCTGAGGCGTATCGGAGTGCCGATGAGGTCGAAGTTCTCACGCATCCGGTTCTCGAGGTAGCGCTCGAACTGATCGTCAACGAAGTGCGGATGATTCGCAAAGAAGGTGAAAACCGGCGGCTTGATACCGGTCTGAGTCATGTAGTTCAGGCGGAGCATCTTGCCGGCACGCGAGATAGAGTGCCCGGTGGCTCGAATGTCCGTGAGGAACTTGTTGAGCGAGCTCGTTGTGATGGTGCGGGTGTATGCATCGTAGGCCTGCTTCACCGCCGGCAGAATCTTGTGAGTAGCCGTGCCCGTGAGCGCGCTGATACGAAGGACCGGAGCGAATCCGACGAAGCCGAGCTTCTCGGGAACGGTCGCAGTGACTTCGATCTTGCCTTCGGGTCCAGGAACGATATCCCACTTATTGAGTACAACGACCATGGCGCAGCCACGCTCGTGGGCGAATCGAGCAACCCTCTGGTCCTGGTCGGTGATGCCGAGCGGAGAATCGACTACGAGAACCGCTACGTCAGCACGGTCGATGGCGCGCATCGCGCGTACGAAGCTGTAGTACTCGATGGACTCATCGATCTGCGACTTGCGGCGAAGGCCGGCGGTGTCGACGAGCCGGTACGAAACTCCCTCATGCTCAAGCATGGTGTCAAGTGCGTCGCGTGTGGTGCCGGCGACCTCGGAGACAATCGAACGCTCTGCGCCGAGAAGCCGGTTGAACAGCGACGACTTCCCTGCGTTCGGGCGACCTATGATGGCGACGTTGATCGCATCTGTCTCTTCTTCAGGCTCGCTCTCAGGTAGCGCTGATACGATTTCGTCCAGCAAGTCACCGGTGCCGTGTCCGTGCAGTGCCGAGACAGACCAGGGCTGGCCGAGTCCGAGCGTCCAGAACTCGTGAATGGCACTGTCATTACCGGGAGTGTCAGCCTTGTTGACGACCAGGAAGACCGTGGCCTTTGATCGCTTCAGCAACTTGGCGACATCCTCGTCACCGGGCGCGATGCCGGTCTTGCCGTCAACCAGGAAGATGACTATGTCGGCCTGCTCGGCGGCCATGACGGCCTGAGCGCGGATCGACGGGCCAAATGCGTCATCGGCAGAGAACTCGATTCCGCCGGTATCGATAAGCATGAATTCGATGCCGTTCCAGTCTGCTTTGTGGTAGCTGCGATCGCGCGTGACACCACTCGAGGCGTGCACGATAGCGTCGTGGCCTTGCATTATGCGGTTTACGAACGTGGACTTGCCGACATTTGGTCGGCCTACCACGGCGATGAGCGGTAAGCTCATGAAGGTCCTCCTTAAGCGGGCGCCGCAAGCGCTTCCGTGAGCGCGGCTGCGTCGGGGCCGACGAGTTGTACTCGGGCCCCGGTCAAGCTGATGAGATCCCCAGCGGGGACGTCGTCGAGCAATAGACCGTCGGAGTTTACCACGATGTCGGGTACGAAGTAGCGTGCATCCGATGCGTCCTCGCGTATGGCGTCAGCGATGTCACCGCCAGCTAGGAGACCTGTGACCGAAACATTTCCACCGAAGAAGCGATTTGTCACGGGAAGAATCCGAACGACCGCCTCAAGACCGGCATCCCGCACAAGCCCCGCCAGTACCGGCGCAAAGAGCGTTCCTGTGACAAGAACGGTCTTGCTAAGCGAATTTGAATCGATGGGATCTGCCGCAGTGAACTCGTCGATGAAGGCACGCACGAGTCCGATGCCGTTCTCGTACTGCGGAAAATCGTCGTACTCTTCGGCAACAGGGATCGTCTCCCCCGCCGCAAGGTAGAACTCATCGGCAGCATAGACCCATCCGATGCCACGCTCGGCACGCATTCGCTGCTGCCATGGCCCGAGTGAGCGTACGAGATCACGCGATTCCTGAGAGGTGAAAGAGCGTTCGAAGCGCTTCTGATGCGCGGTGTAGCCTAGCGGCACGATTCCGACCGAGAGCACGCCATCTCGCCCGGATAGCCATGCCAGGCTGCGCTCGAGCACCTCGCCGTCGTTGACGCCGGGTACAAGGACGATCTGCACGTGGATCTCGATCCCCGCCGAGGTGAGCTCGTCGATGCGGTCGAGCGTTGTGTCCTCAACCGTCGGACACACGAGCTTCGAGCGCACGTCCTCGTCCACCGCGTGAAGCGAGATGTGCAGGGGCGACAGGTGTTGCTCGGCAATGCGCGCCATGTCGTGTTCAGTCAGGTTGGTGAGCGTGATGAAGTTGCCGTGGAGAAACGAGAGCCGGTAGTCGTCATCACGCACGTAGAGAGCCGGACGCAAGCCGGCGGGCAGCTGTGCCACGAAACAGAAGGCGCAGGAGTTCATGCACTGGCGGACCTCGTCGAAGACCACGCCTTCGAACTCAACGCCTAGCGGAGAGCCAGCGATGCGCTCGACCTCGGCTTCAAAGAGCTCGCCGTCGCGCTCGATTGTGACGATGAAGTCGTCCTCGGCGGTGTACCACTGCCAATCGAGAATATCAGCCACGGGTGTGTCGTCGACTTCGCGAACGATGTCACCGACCTCAATGCCCGACGTTGCGATAGCGCCGCCGGGAACGAGGGTCGCAATGCGTCCGCCTTCGGCGGCCATCGCCTCGCCGTAGCGCTCAGTTGCCATCGGAATCCAGCGCTTCGATAGCGTCGATAACGCCACGGATCTGCTCATCGGGTGTGGAGGCGCCTGCGGTCACGCCAACGACCTCAGCTCCGGCAAACCACGCCGAGTCGAGCTCATCGGCGGTCTCGACGTGGTGCACGCGTACGTTCACCGCGCGGCATATCTCGGCCAGGCGGGTTGTATTGCCGGAGTTTCTTCCGCCGACGACGATCATCACGTCGGCTGTGCGAGCCAGTTCATCGGCAGCTATCTGGCGCTTGGTTGTCGCGCTGCAGATCGTGTTGAAGACGCGCAGTTCACTAACGCGACCAAGCAGTGCCGAGACGACCTCTTCCAGTCGCGACGCCGACTGCGTGGTCTGGACCACAACACCGACTCGCTTTGACGGAAGGCGTTCGGGGAGATCTGACGCGTGCTGAACGATGAGCGCGGAGCCACCGGCGTGTGCAAGGATCCCTTCAACCTCGGGGTGCTCGGCCTCGCCGACGATCACGACGGAGTAGCCTTCCTGAGTGAGATCGGCAGCGTGGCGCTGTGCCGTGGAGACGAAGGGGCACGTCGCGTCGATGACCTCAAGGCCAGCTTCACCAGCCGCGACGATCACGGCCGGATCGACGCCATGCGAGCGGATGACAAGCGTTCCCTCGGCCACCTCGTCAACGCCTGAGGCAACGAAGACGCCACGGTCCTTGAGTGCCTGGACGGCCTGGGGATTGTGGATGAGCGGCCCAAGGGTGTGCACGGATCCGCCGCCGTCGGCAGCTTCGCCGGCAAGCTTCAGCGCCCGTTCGACGCCGTAACAGATACCTGCATGCTGAGCGATCACAACGCGCACTTAGAGCCTCCTCGCCGCTTCCAACTCCTCGCCGATACGCTTCATGATAGTTCTTGTGAGCGCGTCCATCCGCTCCTTGCGCGAACCCTCAGTGAAAGACGCTGTATCGATCGGCTCACCGAACTTGATAGTGACTCGAGCCGGGCGCACGAACTTCTGACCTCTCGGCAGGACTCTATCGGTACCTATGAAGGCAACGGGCACCACTGGCGCCCCGGCACGCATCGCTATGAACGACACACCGCCGTGAGCTTCTCCGGCCTCGCCGTCCTGGGAACGAGTCCCCTCTGGGAAGACACCAACAAGCTCTCCGTCTTCCAGCAGCTTGGTGGCGGTGGTGATAGCAGTACGGTCTGCGCTTCCTCTTACGACGGGAAATGCGTATGCCTCCTGCAGAATCCAACCGATGAGCCCTTTGAAGAGCTCGCTCTTTGCCATGAAGTGCACTCTGCGAGGTGCGAACTCCCAAAGGAGCACAGGGTCCATGTACGAGACGTGATTCCCTGCCAGAATCGCACCGCCTGTCTCTGGAACGTTCTCACGCCCTACGACTCGCACGCGGAATGCGGCCATGAACACTGGCCAAGCAAGCGGGCGGATGACCTTGGCGAATAGACTCACGCGCTTACCTCCGAGGCGAGTGCAGCGATCAGCTCTACGACGCCCTCGACTGTGAGTCCGGTGGTGTCTATGACATGCGCATCATCGGCGGTGGCAAGAGGACTGGCCGCTCGAGTGGAGTCAATACGGTCGCGATGCGCGATGTCCGCTGCGACCGCTGCGATCTCGGCTTCGTGCCCGGCCGCTTCACGGTCGCCAAAACGTCGGCGCGCACGCTCTTCCGGGGTGGCGGTGAGATAGACCTTGACCGCGGCATCCGGGAACACGACCGTGCCGATGTCCCGACCCTCGACGACTATGTCCGAGCCTGTGGCGAACTCCCTCTGCAGCGGCACCATCGCATGTCTCACGCCCGGAATGCGGGCGACAAGACTCACAGCCGCGTCAACTGCAGGGGTACGGATCTCGGTTGTGACATCACGCGAACCCACGAGTACTCCGGACGGAATCGGATCGCCTTCGGCGTAACTGAAGCGCACGGGAGTCGTCTCGGCCAGTGAGGTCATGATCGCGGCGTCTTCAAGCGGCATGCCGAGACGAACTGCCTCAGCTGCTACGGCACGGTACATCGCGCCTGTGTCCAGGTACCTATAGCCAAGACGTCGCGCGACCGCACGAGCCACGGTTGATTTGCCGGACGCGGCCGGTCCGTCGATTGCAATTATCATGCGGGAGACTCCTGCGGATGAGTTCGGCTATGCACGCCGATGATAGCATGCGCTCAAGCGGCGCTTGTCAGCCGAGCGCGTTCTCCAAGAGCTCCTTGAGGTCGCCGACAAACCCGGGATACGACACGTCGATCGCCTCGAAGCGGTCGATGATGGTCTCCCCTTCTGCAGCGAGTCCGGCCACCGCATACGACATGGCAAGTCGATGGTCGCCAAGCGAATCGAGCGTTGTGCCCTTGAGTGGATGTCCACCGGTGACCACCAGAGTGTCATCGGTGACGGCTGCGCCGCCACTCAATGCGTTCACGGCCTCGGCGATAGCGGTGAGTCGGTCGGATTCCTTCACGCGCAGTTCGCCGACACCCTGGAACTCGGTGGTGCCTATGGCGGTGGTGGCGATGATAGCCAGCACCGGCACTTCGTCAATCAGTGACGGCACCTCTTCGGCAGTAATAGTCGTGCCGGTGAGTGACTCGGTGTACTGAACACGCACGTCGCCAGTGGGTTCACCGCAGACATCCGGGCCCGAGGTGATGTCGATGCTTGCACCCATGCGCGTAAGCACCCGCAGGAAGCCGATGCGGGTTGGATTGAGCGACATTGCCGGCAACGTGACATCGCTCCCCGGTACAAGCAGCGCCGCGCCGACGAGGAATGCTGCCGAGGAAGGATCGGCCGGCACTGCGATGTCGGTCGCCTGCGCGATCACGGGACCTACGACGCTGGCACACTCTCCGTCGCGCACCACGTCGATGCCGAAGCCCGGCAGCATGCGCTCGGTGTGGTCACGACTTGGTGCCGGCTCGCACACCTTCGTGACACCTGACGCGCGCGTTCCCGCCAGCAGAAGCGCGCTTTTCACCTGTGCGCTTGCGATCGGGAGGTCAAATGATGTCCCCTGCAGCTCTCCGCCTCGAATGCCGACAGGTGCGCATCCGTCCTCGGCGGTCTCCACCTGCGCGCCAAGCTCTGCCAGTGGTGCTGTGACGCGGCGCATCGGCCGCTGACAGAGCGATTCATCGCCCGTGAGGACCACGTGCACGCCCCAGCCTGCCAGCACGCCAAGCAACAAGCGAATGGTGGTTCCACTGTTGCCACAATCGATTGCCCCGATAGGCTCGACGGGACCGTCGGCACCCCATCCGTGAACGACTAGCTCTAGCCCCTCTGGACCCTCGGAGACGATCTCGACTGCGGCACCAAGCGCGGAAACGGCAGACATCGTGGAACGCACGTCAGCGCTGTCGAGCACGCCGGTAAGGTGAGATGATCCCTCGGCCATGGCCGAGAAGATCACGGCGCGATGAGAGATGGACTTGTCGCCAGGTACGCGAACAAGACCTGATAGCGGTGATGCGGCGGGACGGGTGTGGTAGCGCACGACTTCCCCCTACTCCAGCGGTTTGAGAACCGCGTCGAATCCGGCGGCATCCAGGTCACTCAGTAGACGTGCCCTATCGCCTTCGTCGGTAAGCACGAGACGCAGCACGGCGCTGTCCTCTGACTGATGGTCGATCTCGATATCTTCGATGTTACAGCCGGCGCGGCCGACTGCGGTTGTTATCTCACTCACTACACCAGGTCGGTCTGACATCGACAGCGAGAGCTCAAAGAGCGCGGCTGTTGCAGGCACCCACTGCGCAGGCAGCGCACGGCGTACCTCGGCGGGCTCGGCCAGCCACGTTCGGACAGCCTCAGCGTCTCCATCGGCAACCGCCTCAGCGAATTCGCCGAGAACCGACTGCAGCTCTTCGATTCCCGCTACTAGCGGGCCGGCGTTATCCAGGCAGATTCCCGTCCACAACTCCGGACTTCCGGCCGCGACTCGCGTCATGTCCTTGAAGCCACCCGCCGCAAGCCGAAGCACATCTCGGCCACCGCGCTGCGAGCGACGCGATGCCAGCGCTACAAGCGCAGACGCCGCCACATGCGGCACGTGACTGACAACTGCGACAGCTTCGTCATGTGCCTCAGCCGGCACGGAGATGACCCTGGCGCCGATTGCCGAGACGAACTCATGCACCTGACGATACGCCTCAAGGTTGGTGTCGTCGGTCGGCGTGAGCACGTAGTACGCACCCTTGAAGATGGCCGGGTCGGCAGCGGTGATACCGCTACGCTCCGAGCCAGCCATGGGGTGACCGCCGACGAATGCAAAGGAGGTGCCTTCGTGGCGCTGCGCCGCGTCCATGACGCCTCTCTTTGTGGAAGCGACATCAGACACGATGCCCTGGTATCCGGCGTCATGCAGCTTGCCCAGCCATTCGCCGATACGGCGAGCCGGTGTTGCAAGGATGACGATGTCGACCACTCCCGGCTTCAGCCAACCCGCCGAGAACGCCTCTTTGGGCTGGGCTGCCGCGTCGGCAAGGTGCGTCTCCACCGCGTATGCGAGCGTCTTCTGGTCGGTGTCGACCGCATAGATCACGGGCGGGTCGTCGAGGGCTTTGGCGGCAGCGGCAATCGAACCGCCGATGAGTCCCATTCCGACGATCATCATCGAGCGGAACATCAGGCCCTCCCGAAGTTGCGACCCTCGAGCGTGACGAGCGGCGTGATGTCGCTCACGAGTGCATCAAACTCAGCCGGACGTAGTGACTGAGGTCCGTCGCAGCGTGCGTGCTCGGGATCTATATGCACTTCGACCATGAGGCCGTCGGCACCGGTAGCCACAGCAGCGCGGCACATGGGCGCCACGAGCTCGCGTCTGCCGGTGGCATGCGAGGGGTCCACGATGATCGGCAGGTGCGTGAGCGTCTTGAGCGCCGCTACTGCCGCCAGGTCGAGTGTGTTGCGTGTGTACGTCTCAAACGTTCGGATGCCGCGCTCGCAGAGCATGAGGTCGCGGTTGCCGCCCTTAAGAACGTACTCTGCAGCCGAGAGCAGCTCTTCGATCGTGGCCGAGAGGCCCCGCTTCAGCAGCACGGGCTTGTTGATGGTTCCAAGCTCGTCGAGCATCCTGAAGTTCTGCATGTTACGGGCGCCCACCTGGAGCACATCAGCCCATTCGGCTACCTTCTCGGCATCGCGCACGTCGAGGATCTCGGTGACTACCGGGAGCCCGACTTCGTCGCCGGCAGCGCGCAGGAGCTTGAGGCCTTCAAGGCCCATTCCCTGGAATGCGTACGGGCTCGAACGAGGCTTGTAGGCACCGCCGCGGAGCATCGTGGCACCGGAGGCTTTGACGGCGCGAGCTGTCGCGAAGAGCTGTTCTTCTGATTCGATCGAGCACGGACCGGCGATCATCGCGAACGCTCCGCCACCGACCGTGGCCGAGCCGATCTTAATGACAGTGTCCTCTGGCTGGAAGTCGCGCGACACCAGCTTGTATGGCTTGAGGACCCGGATAACCTGCTCAACACCTTGCAGGCCTTCGAGCTCGAGGGCGTACATGACTTCGCGATCGCCGATGACGCCGATGATCGTCTTGACTTCGCCTTGCGACAGGTGCGCCTCGGCACCTGCTTCATGAAGTAGACCTACAACGTGGTCGACCTCCGCCTGAGTGGCGTGGTCGCGCATGATTACGAGCATCTGTATCACCCTTCCAGCACGCAGCGCGTGCGTCGCATTCTCTGACCGCTATGTGCGGCCGCGCGCGACGCTAAATCTTGCCGAGTCGCGCCGCGACCACTTCGAGTGCTGCAATCGTCATCTGCGTGTCTTCGGGAGTACCGATACCCACTCGGAGTGCGGGAGCGTTCCCGAAGTCGCGGACGATCACGCCCTCCTCAAGGAGGGCCTGGAAGACTTCGACCGGACGGGAGGTGTGGATGTACACGAAGTTGGTCTCCGAGCTCGCGTACGTGATTCCCAGCCGATCGAAGCACGAATACAGATAAGTCTTCTGTTCCTGGTTCTCTTTACGCCGGCGGCGCACCTCAGCCTCGTCGTCAAGAGAGTAGTAGGCGGCGACTTGCGCCACGGAATTGACGTTGAAAGGCTCGCGCACTTTGTCCATCGCCCGGACGATCTGCGGAGGGCAGATCGCGTAGCCGACACGAAGTCCTGCAAGCGAGTAGATCTTTGAGAAGGTACGTGTGACGACGATGGGACGCTCGCCATCGAAGTACTCGAGACCGTCCGGGTACGTTTCGTCGGTCACGAACTCGAAGTACGCCTCATCGACCACCGTGAGAACATGAGCCGGTACGGCGGCCAGGAAGCGTTCGAAAGCCTCTTTGCCGTAGATGGTGCCTGTTGGGTTGTTCGGGTTGCACAGGAACACCAGGCGCGTCTGAGGGGTGATAGCAGCCAGCATCGCGTCCAAGTCGACGACATCACCCTCAGCAAGCGGCACGCGCACGGCTGTCGCGCCGAAGATAGCGGTGACCATCGGGTACACGACGAACGACGGCCACGGGAACACGACCTCATCGCCCGGGCGCAGCACTACCTGCGCGATCAGGCGCAGAAGCTCGTTGCTGCCGTTGCCGACCGCTACAGTCTCGACCGGAACGTCAAAGCGCTTGGCCAGCTTCCCGCGAAGGGCGGTGCAGGCACCGTCTGAATAGCGGTTCAGCCGAGGCAGAATCTCCCGCATCGCCGCCATGGCGATAGGCACAGGCCCGCAGGGGTGTTCGTTGCTTGAGAGCTTAAGGACGATCTCTTTGCCCGAGCGCTCGCGAACCTGGCTCGCGCGTAGCCCGGGGGCGTACGGCACGAGTGGCTCAAGGTCGGGTCGGATTATTTCGTCCCAGGACATCTACGTCCTCCTCGGCTGCTCAAGGGTTGCCGAGGATTGTCCCGCACAAAGGAGCACGGTGCAAGGGCGCAGGGGCCACTACGCCGAGATATACCCTACTCGCACACCTGCTGCAGTCCGGTAAGCACTCCGGCGCCGTCGACTACGCGCAGTGTGGCGATCGTCGCGTTCGGGACGGAGAAACGCCAAGTGGAGTCCATTGGGAGCCCCATCCAGTGTGCGAGCAGCGTCCGGAAGACACCACCGTGAGTCACAACGGCGATACGGCTGGCGCCACTCTCGCATGTAGCGGCAGCGCGCCTGACGCGCGTCTCGAAGTCTACCCATGTCTCCCCGCCCGGAGCGACCGGGCCAGAACCAGGTCCACCTAGGTCAGCTGCGTCGGTTGCGACGGCGGCGCCGTTGCGAAGGTAATCGATGCTCATACCCAGCGCTGTTATCTCGCTCCACGTGAGTCCCTCGGCACGACCGAAATCGATTTCCTGCAGGTCCTCGACAACGGTCACCGGGATACCGCATGCAGTCATCGCTTGCGCGGTCATCAGCGCACGCTTCAGCGGTGACGTGTACACGGCGACGGGACTCCACTCCTCGATGAACTTCGTGAGCCGCAGTATCTGCTCACGCCCGTGCTCTGTGATCTCAGAGTCGCCTCTGCCAACGAACCTGCCTTCGACGTTCGCGACAGTCTCAGGATGTCGAACCACGATGATCTCAGTCACTGACGATGGCATGTTCACACTCCAGCTACGAGCGCGGATACGGCGAGCACGAGAACCTCAACGATGACAACCGATGCGCCGAGTAGATCGCCGCTTATGCCACCCACGGGCCGAGCGAGCACTCTCGGAACGAGCAGGGCTGCAACAAAACCAGTAAGCAGGATGATAGCGTGAATGGGTGTGATTGCCAGTAGGAGCGGTGTGCACACGGCGACGGCGATCATCCACGCAATCCAGCCCTCGCCGGTAGCAAGGCCGGCAGCAAGGCCCTCGTCGCGCGCCGGGCGAAGTGACCACAGACCGACCGACGCCGCAAACCTGCCAATGACGGGTGCGGCAAGGATTCCCCATAACTGGCCGGAAGCGACGAGCGCCCCAAGCGCCAATGTCTGCAGCAGCATCCCGATGACAATCGCCGACGCACCGAACGCGCCGGTGCGGGAATCATGCATGATCTCAAGGCGCCGCTCAGGGTCATGTCCGCCGAGTAGCCCATCAGCCGTGTCGGCAACGCCGTCCCAGTGAAGCAGCCGACTCATCGCGGCCCAAGTGGCCATGATGAGCGCGCCGGTGAGCAGCGCTCCTAGCATCCCGACGCCGAGGCGTCCGGCGACCCAGGCCATAGCCGTGCCGATGCCGCCGAAGAGCCAGCCGACGAGGCCGAACCACCGGGCGGGTCGCGACTGTGACCTGGCTGTGACCGGCACGATGCTGAGCCAGCCGAAGGCGGCCGCTATGTCGCGAAGGAAGCTCACGCCTCTTCGGCTCCGCTGACGCCGGCCTCGGCAAATGTAGCCATACCGCTCATGACAGCGCACGCTGCTCCCATGATCTCGATTGCGAGCGCCGCGCCGGTTCCTTCACCAAGACGCATATCGAGCTCGAGCACGGGTTCAAGGCCGAGAGCCTCCAGAACGACCGTGTGCCCCGGTTCAACTGATCGATGCGACGGGAATACGTACCCTGCAACTTCTGGCGACAGACGCATGGCAGCGAGCGCAGCTGCACCCGAGATGAAACCGTCTGACACCGCGCAAACGCCTGCAGCGGCCGCGCCGAGCATCACGCCTGCCATACCTGCGATCTCAAGCCCACCAACTGCAGCGAGAACGCCGAGAGCATCTAGCTTCTCGGTGCCGTTCACGGCGAGAGCGCGGCGGATGACCTCGGCTTTGTTCGCGACGCCGACGTCGTCCAGGCCCGTGCCGCGTCCGACGACGGTGCCAGGCTCAGCGCCCGTGAACGCAGCGGTCAACGCAGCAGCGGCCGTGGTGTTCCCGATGCCCATCTCGCCCGTCCCGATCACGCGCACGCCACCAGCAACCAGCTCGGCGGCCACCCGCGCGCCGGTGAGCAGCGCTTCGGCCGCTTCCTCGCGCGCCATTGCGGGGCCTTGTGCCATGTTCGCCGTACCGGGGCGGACCTTGGCTTGCACCACATCAGCGAACCCGCTGGTGTCAGCGACTACTCCTACGTCCACAAGCACGAGCTTTGCTCCCGCATGCTTCGCAAGCTGATTGATAGCCGCGCCGCCTGCCGAGAAGTTCGCAACCATCTGCCACGTCACATCCTGCGGGTACGGCGACACTCCTTCGGCCACGACGCCATGATCTCCAGCCATCAGCACGATCGCAGAAGGCGTTGCCGAGGGACGCACATCGCGCTGCACGATCGCCACGCGTGCCGCGAGGTCTTCAAGCTTGCCGAGGCTTCCGGGCGGCTT
>DDWM01000035.1:20783-57112 GCA_002345925.1 Actinobacteria bacterium UBA2286
TGCGATCAGTTCTTGCAGCTGTGCCTCGGCAGACATGGTTCTCCTATTCGTGAGTCGGCCACGCCGGATCCGCCGGCGCAGCGCAAAGGTCAATCGATCGGCCACAGACCACCAGGTATGCGGCGTCGGCGCTGGCTACCAGGCGCGCGTTCGCACGCCCGAGCACATCGCGGAAGAGCCTCCCGGATGCCGAGACAGGCACAACGCCCATCCCAACCTCATTGGTAACGATGATCGTATCGCCAGCACGTCCGGCCAGCGCATCGGTGAGCACACGTGCGAGGGTCTCAGCTGCAGCCTCATCGCCCGGCTCGGCTCCGCTTCCCCACAAAACGTCGGAGAGCAGCGTGCCGAGGCAGTCCAGCAGCAAGACGGCATCGGCTGGAACCGTAGGCAGCCACTCGGCAATCGGCACACCTGCGACTTCCAGCGTGATCCAAGCTGCGGGTCGATCCGCGCGATGTTGTTCGATGCGGGCGGCCATCTCGGCATCATCGCGGGCAACACCGGCGACAGCCACGACGACTTGAGAGCGACGCGACTCGGCAAGGCGTGCTGCCGCTGCGGACTTTCCGCTGCGAGCGCCGCCGGTGAAAACGACGAGCGCCATCAGTTGCCCCGCTTCTCGAACCCGGCGTTAGCCAGGAGTGCCTCAACCTCCGTATCGGTGAGAACACGTGTCTCGCCGAGCGGCAATTCACCAAGGTTGATGGGCCCGAAACGCACGCGGTGCAGCGCAAGCACCCGGTGCCCGACGGCAGCGAGCATTCGGCGCACTTGTCGCTTCTTGCCTTCACGGATCACCAGACGCACGAGGCTCGTTGTATCGCCGAGACGCTCAGCAGTGGCTTCTGCCGGACGGGTAAGTCCATCGTCAAGCTCAACGCCAGCTCGTACGTGCGCAAGCGTCTCCTCGGTGGGACGGCCCGATACGGTGGCCATGTACTCTTTGGACATGTGGTAGCGCGGATGCATGAGCCGGTGCGCAAGTTCTCCGTCATCGGTCAGCAACAAGATGCCCGTGGTGTCCATGTCGAGGCGCCCTACATTGAACAGGCGGTGGTCGGTCACCGGCATGAGCTCGGCCACGGTGCGCCGGCCCTGCGGATCCTTGAGCGTGGACACGTATCCCGCAGGCTTGTTGAGGATGACGTAGAGTCTCTCCTCTTTGAGCCGCACGGCTACGCCATCAACCTCAACGACATCTTCACCCGGGATGACTTTGATGCCCATCTCGGTAACAAGATTCCCGTTGATGCGAACGCGTCCTGCCGAGATGAGCTCCTCGGCTCCACGTCTTGAGGCAACGCCGGCGCGCGCCAGGAACTTGTTGAGGCGCTCTTCGCTACTCGTCGGTTTCTGGCTCGGCGTCATCGTCGTCCGGCTCCTCGTCATCATCGTCCGGTTCGCCGAATAGCGGCATTTCCAGTGCGTTCAAGCGGTCGCGGATGGCCCGCTCGGTATCAGGATCTGGCGCGAACTCCGCAAGAGGCGGTAGTTCGCCTATGTCTTTCAGTCCGAACTTCTCGAGGAACGCACGCGTGGTGCCGTAGAGGATGGCGTTGCCCGCGTCCCGGTCGCGTCCGACCTCGCGCACGAGGCCTTTCTCGATGAGCGACGCGACAACAGCCTCACTGTTCACGCCGCGCACGGCGTTGATTCCCTGCCTGGTGACCGGCTGGTGGTACGCGACCACAGCCAGCGCCTCAAGCGCCGCCTGCGATAGCTTGCGAGTGTCCCAGGACAGCACATACTCCTCGATGTACTCGTGGTAGCCGGGATGCGTACCCATGCGCCATCCACCAGCAACCGCGCGGAGCTGGAAGCCGCGCTCGTCGCGCACGTACTCAGCTGCAAGAGCAGCAAGGGCCGTTTCGATATCGGAGATCTCTGCCGAGAGGACCTTCGCCAGGCGAGCAGAACTCACCGGCTCATCACTCACGAAGAGCAGCGCCTCAAGTGGGCCTCTCAAACTTGTAGAATCGCCCACGCGACTACCCCTTCCCCTTCAGTCGAACGATCTCGATGTCGCCGAAATTGGCGTCTTGCCGCAGCGACACGAGCCCGCGTTTGTAAAGCTCCAGTATTGCGAGGAACGTGACGACCATTTCTTCCGTGCGCGCGCCGGCAGAGATAAGCTCCGAGAACATCGCTCGCTTGCGCTTGCTGAGCGTCCGGGACACTCCCTCGACATGCAGCTCGAGTGAGATGGGAGCCGCTGCAATATGCTCGGCCTGCAGCAAGAACACCTCGCGCCTGTGCTCCAGATCCGCGCAGATGACGCCGAGAGCTCGAAGTGTGAGCCCTTCAAGGTAGTCGGGCATGAGTTTGAGGAACGGCTCTTCAAGGCCTGCGGCGCGGGCATGCATGTGAGCCTCGGACTCGAAGCGAGTGGACAGCTCGCTAGCTGCGTTCTTGAACTGCTTGTAAGCGAGCAGTCGCGTCACCAGCAGTTCACGCGCTTCCTCGGGCGACATGTCCTCGTAATCTTCGCCGAGGTCCATCGGTTCTCTCGGCAGAAGGCTCGCAGCCTTCATCTCAAGAAGCGTCGCCGCAACGAGCAGGAAGTCGCTCGCAACGTCCAAGTCGAGCTCTTCCATGCGCTCGATCTCAGCGAGGTACTGATCGGCGATGTCGGCGATCGAGAGTTCGCTCACGTCAAGCTTCTGCCGAGAAACGAGCGACAGCAGCAAGTCGAACGGACCCTCGAAGGTGTCGGTCTTTACGTTGTAGGCCATGACTAGACGCCGCTGTCGACGTGCATCGCGCGGCGGACATCACCCATAAGCTCGCTAA
The DNA here is from genome assembly GCA_002345925.1 of Actinobacteria bacterium UBA2286. GTDB lineage: Bacteria > Actinomycetota > Coriobacteriia > Anaerosomatales > Anaerosomataceae > UBA2286. The sequence goes on from DDWM01000035.1 coordinate 23,580, forward strand.
CAGCAGGCCTCACGCGTGCGGCGCCATCGGCAAGGACCTCCCAGGCATAGCCGGGGTTCTTCGCGAGCTCGGCCCGGCGCTCCCGGAAGTCGCTCAGGTACGCGTTAAGGTCCTCGGCGAGCTTGCGCTTGTGTGCAACGCAGCCGCACTCGGCCACCCGGCAGCAGCGGTCCCACTCGGCGATATCAGCGGCATCGCCGATGAGCTTGTGAATCTGGTGCAACGGGCAGATATCGGGATTGCCCGGATCGGTCTTAAGCTTACGGGCCGGGTCGGTGACCATGCTCATGACCTTCTTGGTGGTCTCTTCTTCGGTCTCCGAGAGATATATGGCGTTGCCGTAGCTCTTGGACATCTTGCGGCCATCGAGGCCCGGAACGCGGGCACCCTGCTTGGCGATAATGGCCTGCGGCTCCACGAGCAAATCACCGTACTGGCCATTGAAGCGACGTACGAGTTCGCGAGTGAGCTCGAGATGCGGAATCTGATCCTCACCCACGGGTACGACTGCACCGCGTACGATCGCGATATCAGCCGCCTGCATGAGCGGGTACAGGAAGAAACCGACGTTAGAGAGGTCCTTCTCGGAGATCTGTTCGCGTTGCTCCTTGTACGACGGAACGCGCTCGAGCCACGACATTGGGGCGACCATCGACAGATACATGGTCAGCTCTGCGACCTCTTGCACGTCAGACTGGCGATATATGGTGGCCTTGGACGGATCGATACCCGCCGCGACCCAGTCGAGCACCATCTCTTCCGTGTACTGCCTGATCGCGTGGGTGTCCTGCCAGTCGCTCGTGAGCGCATGCCAGTCAGCGACGAAGTAGTAAGCCTCATATTCGTCCTGAAGCTCACGCATGTTGAGCAGGTTGCCAAACCAATGGCCGAGTGTGAGACGGCCGGTCGGGCGGTAGCCGGTCAAGATGCGTTTCTTCGACATGCGGAGCCTTTCGTAAGTGAGCTGCGGGACCTGTACATGATAACGCACGCGGGCTCTACGAACCGCCAAGCCCAATGCCGGTGACCAGCTTGAGGATCGGATAGACCGTTACCTCGAAATACGCGCCGATCGGGTCCACATTGAAGATGGACGGAACGAGCCAGAGCACGCCGATCAGGATGAAGAATCCGTACCGTTCCCACTTGTGGTACGCCTCCATCGCGCTGTCCGGAAGGAGCAGCGGCAGAACCCTGGATCCGTCGAGCGGAGGCAGCGGGATCAGGTTGAAGAACATCAACACCAGGTTCACAAGCGCGAAGAGATACGCGCCCATGCCGATGATGTTGTCCAGGCCGCCTGAGAAGCGCACCACTATACCGGCGACAGCCGCCATTGAGAGGTTCGCTACCGGACCGGCGATGCCGGTCAAGAACATGCCCATTCGTTTGTCGCCGCGGAACCGGTACGGGTTCACGGGAACCGGCTTGGCATAGCCAAACCCTGCGCCGAACAGCGAAATCATAAGCAACGGCAGCAGGATGGTTCCCCACGGGTCGACGTGCTTTATCGGGTTGAGAGACAGTCGGCCGGCGTCTTTGGCTGTCGTATCGCCAAGTGCGAGCGCGGCATAGCCGTGCGCGACCTCGTGGAACACGATCGCCGGGATGATGAGGGCAAAGCGAAATACGATGTCCAAAAGATCTATGTTGCCCACAGGCGGGCTACCCTTCTATTGAGCGCCCCGCCTTCGCGAGTCGCTTGAGGTTTGCGAGTTCAGCCTCTCGGCCAACAGCTCTGCCGTCCAATCGATCGGCAAGCGCCTGAGCAAGAATAGCAGAGTAACCAGGACCCGGTTCCATACCGAGTGAAGCAAGATCGTCACCGTTGATGGCGGTCTTGGTGCCCGCAAGAACGTCGAGGTACCGTTCTATGCGCTCACGCTCCAGGTGTCCGGCGATGGACCATATGTAGATGATCGTTTCATCCGGTATAGGTTGGAGCAGGTAATAGAGCCTGCTGTCACGCATTTTGCGCCGGTCGCGAAGCCTGCCGAGTACAACCGCTCCCCTCTCGGCAGCGGCCACTGCCGGAGCGCCGTACTCACGGCCGAAGCGGAGTCGACGTGTCCATCGCTCGGCTGACTGGCGCGATGCGCTTCCAGCCAGTGCAACTGTGAGGGTTACCCGACGACGTGGCGTTCGGGCGAAACGCTGTGCGAGAGCGGCGTAGCTCGCGTCCACCAGCGTGAGCTCATCGAGGATTCGTGCACGGTCCACGTCCTCTGGCACGAGCGCCGAGAACGCGCCGATCTCCTCCAGACGCCGCAAGACGGCCGCCACGCGCTCCTCGTCGAGGATATCGAGCATCTCTTCGCGTATGCGGGCGCCGCTGACCTCGGCGAGCATCTCCATGTCGACCGCCTGACGCAGCAGTGCCGTGGTGGATCCATCCATGCGGAAGCCGTATCGCACCTCAAAACGCGCCGCGCGGAGCACGCGCGTGGGATCCTCGACGAATGAAAGCGAGTGCAGGCTGCGAACAACGCCGCGTTCCAGGTCAGCAAGGCCGCCGAACGGATCCGCGATCGTCCCGAAGCAGTCCGGTGTGATGCACGCGGCCATCGCATTGATCGAGAAGTCGCGGCGGAAGAGGTCTTGCCTGAGAGATGAGCGCTCGACGGTAGGCAGCGCTCCGGGCCGCGTGTAGTACTCGGTGCGCGCACTGGTGACGTCGATATGCAGCGTCTTGTTCACGACAAGAATCGCTGTCCCGAACCGTTTGTGAACGCGGATCCGGTAGCCGAGCGTCTCGGCAGCCTTTTCGGCAAACGCGAGACCGTCACCCTCAACGACGATATCGACATCGAGGTTTGCCCTGCCGAGAAGCATATCGCGCACGAAGCCGCCTACGACATGCGCGCGAACGCCCTCGCTGTCGGCCAGCTCTCCGATGGTGCGCACGGCGGCACGGACATCTTCGGGCAACAGGTGGTCGTAGGTGTCCATGAACCGCTGGGAAGCAGCGGTGCGCGATCGGATGAGCCCGCGGTCCAAGTACGACTCGCCATGCTCGGCGCGCAAGAGGTCCTTACGCGTGACGATTCCAAGGAGTACGCCATCCTCAACGACCGGAACGCGACCAATACCAGAGCTGCCGAGCAACCGCTCCAACTCGGAGAGTTGCGCGTCGGGAGATACGGTGATCGGCTCGCGTGCCATGAAGCCGGTAAGCGGAGCATGAGCCAGCCCGTGCCGCATCGCCTTGTCGACGTCCTTGCGTGTGACCAACCCGACGAGCGTGCCGTCCTCGTCTACGGGCAGTCCGCCGTGCCCCCATGTTGCCATCAGGCGGCCGGCCTCACCCATGGTCATCTCTTTGGAGACCGTGCGCACGGGCGAACTCATGATGTCACGCGCCGAGAGCGGCGGCGGGACCTCCAGATCGAGCGCCTCTCGCAGCCGGATGAGTAGCTCCGGGATCGTCGTGTTCTTAAGCGCCGCCGAGGCGGCCTGTGGGTGTCCTCCGCCGCCGAGATGCTTGAGCACCGCACCGATGTCAATCTCGGCGATGCGGCTACGACCGACGACCTGCAGCCTGTCCGGCATGCCGATCACAGCGACTGCGACCCTGTAGCCAAGATCCTCACAGATGTAATGCGTCAGCACGCTGGCTGAGTCCACGTACTCGCGGGCCACCGTGGCACCGACTGCGATCTGCTGCCCGTGGATATCCCAGGCCTCAAGGTTCTCCAGAAGCCGCTCGAGCAGGCTGCGCTGCTCGGAATCGAGCGCCCGTGACATGAACTGGTTGAGGACTTCCATGTCCGCGCCTGCCGCCATGAGGAATGCGACCGCATCGGCATCGTAGGGTGTGGTGTTCGGGTACGTCAGCGAGCCGGTGTCCTCGTGGATGCCGAGAAGCATGGCGCTGGCCTCAAGCGGCGTGAGCGCTACACCTCTATCGCGGATCTCGTGCACGAGTATGGAAGTGGATGCGCCAACGCCCATCGAGCGATCCTCGGCGATCGTCACATCACCCTCGGCGCGCGGATGGTGGTCGTAGATGATGACTTCCACGCCGGGACGCGTGATCAGCGAACCGATCTCGCCAACGCGTTCCGGATCGCGAGTATCGACCATGATCACTCGCTCGACGCCACTGGTGTCGAGCGACTTCAGGTCAACGAACGACAGGAACTCTTCGTGGAGATTATGGAACTCCCGCACGTTGGCGTTTTGTGTGCCGAGAAAGACCGCGCGGGAACCGGGGTAGAGCTTCGTCGCGGCGACCATCGCGCCATAGGCGTCAAAGTCAGGATTCGCATGGCCGACAACGACCTGCGTGATGCGCTCCCCGCCTCTGCCGCCGTGTCGGCTCACGCCATCACAACTCGTGGAAGAGCACCGGAGGCTCAGGCTTCTCGTCACCGATCGTGATCGAAGCCAGAAGCTTCTCACGGGCTGCGTCAAAGAGCATCTCATCCGAAGCGTATAGCGTCGCGATTGGCCGGCCAGCCTGAACCGCATCGCCGATCTTGGCCTGCAGGACGAGGCCCGCGCCAAGATCGATCTCCGACTCCTTGGTCTGTCGGCCGGCGCCTAGCAGCATCGCCGAGCGGCCAACGCCCTCAGCGTCGAATCCTGTGACATACCCGCTCTGAGGCGCGTCGACGATTGTCACGTACGGAGCGAGCGGCAGGAGCTCGGAATCCTCGACCACACGCGAATCACCGCCCTGGGCCTTAACCCATGCCGAGAACCTCTCGATTGCGGCGCCCGAGGCGATGGAATCGAGCAGCATGCTTCGGCCTGCGGGCTCGTCAGCGGCAACGCCGCCGAGCACTAGCATCTTGGCCCCGAGCACGAGGCATAGCTCGGTCAGGTCGGCAGGCCCGTCGCCCTTGAGCGTGCGGATCGCCTCGCAGACTTCAACTGAGTTGCCTACTGCCATGCCAAGGGGCTGCGACATATCCGTCATCACGCAGACGACTTCTCGGCCGAGTAGCTCTCCAACGCGCTGTAGCTCATGTGCGAGCTCGCGAGCCTCGGCCTCGGTCTTCATGAACGCACCGCTACCGACCTTCACGTCGAGAACAATCGCGTTTGCGCCGCCGGCGACCTTCTTGGAGATGATCGATCCCACGATGAGCGGAATCGACTGCACGGTGCCCGTCACGTCTCTGAGCGCGTACATCTTCTTGTCGGCAGGATCCACGTCTGCGCTTTGCGCCGTGACGACAACGCCGATATCGAGCAGCTGCGCGAGAAGCGCGTCCTCGGCAAGCGACACACTGAATCCCGGAATCGCCTCAAGCTTGTCGAGCGTCCCGCCGGTGTGGCCGAGACCACGTCCGGACATCTTCGCCACGGGTACGCCGCAGCTTGCAACTAGCGGCGCGAGAATTAGCGTTGTCTTGTCGCCGACACCGCCGGTTGAGTGCTTGTCCAAAATGGTGCCAGGTACGGAGGACAGATCTATCATCCGGCCAGACTCAGCCATCGCAGACGTGAGAAACGCGGTCTCAGCGCTTGAGAGACCCCGGATGAACGCTGCCATGAGCCATGCCGACATCTGGTAATCGGGCATCTCACCTGACACATACGCCGAGACCAGGTGCCTGATCTCCGCTTCTGAGTGCTCGGCACCGTCGCGCTTGCCTGCGATGAGCTCAACGAGTGACTTCACGCGCCACGCACCTCCTCGAGGAACGATGTCCCTCTGCCACAGCGATCACGCAGCCCGTAGAAGTCGAGAATCGTCTCTCCGATGTCTCCGAATGTCGCACGAATGCCGAGCGAAACGCCGCGATCGACGCCTTTGATCTTCGCGATCAGCGGAGTGTACTCTCGGCTATGGTCGGTAGATGCGGTTGTAGGATCGCATCCGTGATCGGCGGTGATGATAAGAAGATCTCCATCTACCATCGCATCTAGCAGCTCCGGCATGCGTCGATCCACGGCCTCAAGCCCTGCACCGTACGCGCGGAAGTCGTTCCTGTGTCCCCAGAGCATGTCGAAGTCCACCAGGTTCGTGAAGACGAAGCCTTGCTCGGGGCGTCCGACTTCTTCTACCAACTTCGTGAAGCCGTCCATGTTGTCGGTCACGTGCGGCGATGTGGTCACAGCCTGCCACGCGAAGATATCGCCGATCTTGCCAACGCCGAAGACCGGAACCCCGCTCTCCTGCAGCAAGTCCAGCACGGTGGGCTCAAACGGCTTCACGGCGAAGTCCCGGCGCCGATGGGTGCGTTTGTAGTGCCCCGTCTCATCAGGCCCAACGAACGGCCTGGCGATAACGCGACCAACACAGTGCTCGCCAACGAGCATCTTGCGTGCGATCTCGCAGCACTCGTACAAGCGCTCCAGCCCGAACGTATCCTCGTTGCAGGCGATCTGGAAGACCGAATCCGCCGAGGTGTACACGATGGGCTTGCCGGTTGCGACATGCTCATCGCCGAGGTCCTCGATGATGACGGTGCCGCTGGCCGCATAGTTGCCGAGGATACCCGGCACGCCCGTGAGGCGAATGAACTCGTCGATGACCTCGTCAGGGAAGCCGTCCGGGTATGTGGGGAATGCGGTCTTCAGCTGAAGCCCCATCATCTCCCAGTGCCCCGTCGTGGTGTCTTTGCCAGCAGAAGCCTCGGCGTTCTTGCCCCAGGAAGCCGTTGGCGCATCTACCGGCGGCACACCCATCACATCAGTGATGTTGCCAAGACCCATCTTGCCTAATTGCGGCATAGAGAGTCCGCCGCACGCGTAGGACGTATGGGACAGAGTGTTTGTGCCCTCATCGCCGTACTCGGCGGCATCGGGCAATGCGCCAGCACCTACGCTGTCGAGAACGATGACAATCGCCCGCGGTGCTCGGATAGCTGAGCTCTCCACGGTGGCCTCCTTCCGAGGGTCAGACTTAGACGACGACTCGGTTGACCTCTTCTATGCTTGTGAGACCAGCGGCAACCTTGTCGAGCGCGTCTCTGCGTAGTGAGACCATACCCGCTGCGAGCGCAGCATCGCGCAATTGCTCAGACGGAGCTTCACGCAAGAAGAGTCGCTCAAGCTCGTCGTTCATCTCCATGACCTCAAAGAGTCCGATTCGGCCACGATAGCCGGTGCCCGCGCATTCATCGCAACCCTTCGGCCCATAGATCTTCAGCTTCTTGTCGACCTCTTCCTGGCTGAACCCGGCAGCGAGAAGAACATCGTCGCAGAGCTTCACCCGCTTCTTGCACTTCTTGCACAAGCGACGCGCAAGACGCTGAGCGATTACCCCGATCAGCGCCGAGGACGTGATGTACGGTGCAACCTCCATGTCCACGAGACGTGTGAGTGCCGAAGGAGCGTCGTTCGTGTGTATTGATGACAGCACGAGGTGACCCGTGAGAGCCGCACGAACCGCGATCTCGGCCGTCTCGGCATCTCGAATCTCTCCTACCAGGACTACATCCGGGTCGGAGCGAAGCACCGTGCGCAGTAGTCTCGCGAATGTCAGTCCGATGACCGGGTTGACCGCCATCTGTGTGACACCCGGGATCTGATATTCGATAGGGTCCTCGATAGTGATGATCTTGCGCGTTGCCTGATTGATTCGAACGAGGCCGGCGTAGAGCGACGTCGACTTGCCTGAACCCGTTGGGCCAGAGACGAGTACAGCCCCGTACGGTCGCGCCAGGAACCGTTCCACGATCTTCATGTGCTCAGGAGCCATGCCGAGCATCTCGAGCGTGAGCATCTCCATGTCATGGTTGAGAACACGAATGACAATGGACTCACCGGCAGGTGTTGGCAGAGTTGCCACGCGCAAGTCGATACCGCGGCCGTTCATCACGATACTGATGCGACCGTCTTGCGGGCGGCGTCTCTCGGCGATGTTCATCTCGGCCATGATCTTGACCCGGCTGATGACGCCCGCCTTGACCGAGAGCGGCAGCTGCATGACTTCGTGAAGAACGCCGTCCACACGGTAACGAATCCGAATGGACTTGTCTCCGGGTTCGATGTGGATGTCGCTCGCGTTCTCGAGGACCGCCTCGCGAATGAGCTGGTTGACCAGGCGGACGATTGGCACATCCTCGTCGCCGTCTACGACATCGCCTTCAACTTCGTCCTCTTCGGCCGTGACCATGATGTCCTGGAAGGCGTCTGCCGACGTGATGTACTTCTCGATTGCGTACTGGATTTGTGTAGCTGTCGCCACCACCGGCTGCACGTTCATGCCGGTACGGACCTTCACGTCATCGATGGTCTCGATGTCGAGCGGGTCGGCCATTGCGAGCACGATCGAACCGCCGTTGTAGCCGATCGGGATGACAAGGCAGCGCCTCGCGACGCGATCTGGAATCCGTGCAACCGCCTCGCGGTCGATCTTGTATGTCGTCAGGCTGACGTACTCAAGACCCTTCTGGTCAGCCAAGGTGCGAGCGATGTCGTCCTCGTCCAAAACGAGCTGGCGAACGAGCACCTGTCCAAGCTTTCCGCCCTCGGTCCCCTGAATTGCAAGCGCATCCGCCAGTTCTTTCTCTGTGATGCGGCCGCTCCTCATGAGCAATTCGCCGAGACGCTCCCGCGTATACGACATACAAACCTCCAGTTACGCGCGTCGCCTGGCGATGCTCAGTGCCCACTCGAGCACGAGCACAACGCCTACGGTGACAGCCGCGTTCACATCAAAGGAACCCCCATACGGCGTGTCTATCCCCTCAAAGCCTGCTGGAATCCGCAGCAACGATGCGAAGCGCAGATACGATTCTCCGAGCGAACTGCTCGCCAGCGAACCGAAGAATCTCACGACGATGCCAATGGTCACGCACACGGCAACCAGCACAAGGATGTCCATAACGATCGTCAGAGCGGTGCGCGCCGACTTCTTCACGCAGCTGACCCCCCGAAACAGTCATTGGACACGGATCAAGACTGCTCAATCGTAGCAGAGTCAACGCCAAAATAAGCGTCGTCTGCTCGACAGAGATACGAAGGTCTAGCGAATGGAGTCTGAGAGAACGCGCCCGATGAGCTTGTCCGCCACGATTTCGGAGGTGGGAAGCTGCAGCGCGAGCATGTCACGCGCTTGCGCAACCCTGTCTGCACGCACGTCAGGAATCAGCTCAAGCTCATGAACAACAAGATCCACAAGCTCTGACGTCGCGCTCGTAGTCAGCGACGCAGCGACCGGAAATTTGTGTGAGGCTGTTGTATGCAGGTATTCAACGACTCGTTGTACCTGCTCATCAGAAATTATCATCTCAGGAGAATGTATCGGCCTGATGAACGCTGTTCTTAACGGTGAATCGGCCAGTCATTTGGCCAAACTTCCCCACGAAACTACTACAGGAAAAGGGGGAGCCCCAAGGCCGGCACCTTGAGGCTCAGGGGTAAGGGGTTGCCGAAGCAACTCTTGGCGAGATTATAAGTAGATGAACGCGCCAATGCAAGAGTGAATGGAAATTGCGAAGCTGAGTGCGACTACAGACCGAAAAGTGCATACACGAGCGGCAGTCCCCACAGTAGTGGCGCGATGCCACTGAGTACGATGAGTGCTGCGCCTAGCGCCGAAGGCCACACGCGTGTGCGTGGTGTGCCGCTCCCCTGCTCGTCTTGATCGACGATTGCAGCACTCGAAGTGTCGAAGTAAAGGCTCCGAATCACCCTCCCGTAATACCCGAAGGAAATGACCGAGCCGAGCAACCCCACAACCGCCAGCCAAAGAAGTCCGGCGGACCCAGCTGCGTAGAACACGAAGAATTTGCCCCAGAATCCTGCCATAAGCGGCATGCCCGTCAGAGACAGCAGGCTGATCGTCAGAGAGAGCGCGGCGACACGATGGGTCTTTGCGCAGCCGGCCAAACCATCAATGCTTCCATCCCAACCCGGCACTGCCATTCGGAAGTACTCAAGCACCACGAAGGCCGTTGCAGCGCCTATCGCGTACGTTGATGCGAACAAGAACGTGTCTGTTGGCGAGATCGCAAGGCCGATGAGCGCGTAACCCACCTGTGCGATGCCCGAATAACCCAGCATGCGAGCGACCGAGGTCTGCCTTAGAGCGGCGAGGTTCCCAAAGAGAATCGATGCGATAGCCATGATGCGCACGGCAGCGGCTATCGGCAGGAACGGATCGACCGTCAGCAGGCGTGCGAAGAGCACGGCGAACCCACCGATTGCAGCAGCTTTGGCACCGGACGACAGGAATGCAGCAGCACCAGCCGGGGCATTCTCATAGGCATCAGGAACCCATGAATGGAACGGGAAGGCTCCAACCTTGAACGCAAGCACGCTCACCAGGAGTACTCCACCGAGCAATGCGGCTCCTGGCGTCATGAGGCCAATCGCGGATACGAGCTCACTGTACCCGCTCAGGCCTCCACTCAGCCCAACAAGCACGGCAAGCCCTAGAACAGCCAGACCGGTTACGACGGACCCTTGCACGAAATAGCGGGTCGCCGCTTCATCGGAGCGATTGGTACCTGACGCCGCTACAAGCGCGTAAGCGATGAGGGCCATGAGTTCGAGCGCCACGAATAGCACCACAAGATCGTCGGCGCCAAGCAATACCTGGCCCGCCACTGCTCCGACTGCGATGAGCGAAGCGACTGGAACCCTGACGTTCTCCCTTACGGAACCCAGCCCGCTGGCGCACGACAGGAATGCGGTGAAGTAGACCACCGAGGCGAGACCAGCAAAACCCGCTCCGGTCAGCACCACGTTGAACGTGCTGATGATGGCGCCGGCCAGCGGATCCACAGGCAGAAGAGCCGTAGCAAACGACACGACAGCGGCAGCAGCTGTCCCAAATGCGACTATGGCGACGCCTGTCTTGCGGCCGTCGAACATGTCCGCAATGAGACCTGCAATCGCGCCGGAGCCAGCCAGTGCGGCCGCAAGCCAGCCGATTGACAGCATCGGTCGCAGGGACTCCAATATCTGTGCCAGAGCAGTCACCTACAACCCACCTCCAAGAGCCTTTACGAGTATCGTCACGACGGGATCGGTCAAGCGCATCACGATTCCCGGAGCGACACCAACGACCACGATTCCGACGATCAGCAACGACGCCGCAGCAAGATCGACCGTGGCGATATCGGAGAGATGGGTCCACTCGGTGGAAGGTTCGCCCTGAACGACTTTGCGAACGGCCATGAGGTTGTAGACCGCGCCGAGAAGCGCGCCGAACGCTACAAGCACCATCCACCAGCCGAAGGCTCCAAAGCCTTCCAGCATCGCGAGCAGTTCCCCGGGGAAGCCGGACAGGCCCGGGAGCCCCAAGCTCGCAAGCGCGGCGAAGACGAAGATGCCGCCCCATCTCGGCGTGGTGACACCCAGTCCACCGAACCTGGCGATCTCACGTGTGCGTGTGCGCTCGTAAAGTGAGCCCACCAGCAAGAACATGAGGCCTGCTACCAATCCGTGGCTAACCATGCCGAGCATAGCCGCTGCGTACCCTAGCGCGGTACCGGTTGAGATGGCCAGCACGACGAAGCCCATGTGGGCTACCGATGAGTACGCAACCAGCCGCTTGAGATCGGTCTGCGCGATCGCCATGAGCGCTCCGTAGACGATGCTCGCGATGCCGAGGCCTGCAAGAACGGGAGCGGCAGACTCGAAGCCCTGTGGGGCGTACGGAATAGCGATACGCATAAGACCGTATCCGCCCATCTTGAGCAAGACCCCAGCGAGCATGATCGAGCCGGCCGTGGGAGCCTCAACGTGGGCATCCGGCAGCCAGGTGTGCAACGGGAACACCGGGATCTTCACGAGCATGCCGATTGCCAGCAGCCAGAAGAGCCACATCTGAGTTGAAGCCGGAATTGCATTCGCGATCTCGCCGATGGTGAGCGAGCGAACGGTCATGATGGTGGCGATGATGCCAGCCAGCATGAGAACCGATCCCGCGAAGGTGTAGATGAAGAACTTGAGCGCAGCATGACGCCGGTTCTCGTGACCCCATCCACCGATGAGGAAGAACATAGGGATCAACACGGCTTCCCAGGCGACGTAGAACAGGATCAGATCGCCGGCAAGGAACACCGTCATCACAGCTGCTTCAAGAGCCAGCAGAAGCGCGTGGTGAGTTCCCGGCCTGTCTGTGATTCGCCACGATGCCGCAATGGCGACGATACCGAGAAGAGCCGTCAGTAACACGAGCGGCATTGAGAGGCCGTCTGCGACCAGACTTGATGTCCCTGTGTTGACTCCCCCCGACGCCCACATCAACCGCTCTCCGGTTGCGGCGAGCATCGAGAGCAACGCGGCGACAGCAACGCCCGCCTCGGCAATCGCAGTGATCAGCGCTACGACCCGCGGTGCGGTGGTTCCGCGCTTGACGGACAGCACTGCGATGAGTGACCCGACGAGCGGTACTAGTACGAGAGCTGGCAGCAACAACACCGGATCACCTCCCTATCCAAAGCACGATGCCCATGAGCACGATGAATCCGACGGCCGCTAGTGATGCGTAGACGTCGGTCTCACCGCTCTGAAGGTCGGCCATCACGCGTCCAATGAACCGCGATCCGGTACCGACTCCCTCAACAGCGCGGTCGATGATGAGCCTGTCGATCCAGACATACAGACCGCCGGCGAACCTCACGACCGGAACAACAAACACGCGATGCACGAGTGCGTCCACGCCCCAGCCTCGAAGCAGAAGCCCATGCAGTGCCGAGAAACGCTCGATCAGTCGCGTGGCTTGGCCGAGGCCGTTGACGTACAGCGCACACGCAGAGCACAGACCGAGCACTGCCACCATCACGGAAACACCGGCTACAGCGAAGCTCAGGACCTCCGGTTCAAGGCCGAGCGTATCCATGATTCGATTGCCCATGAAGCCCAAAGACGCGGCAAGCACTGCAAGAACCACGAGGGGCGCAGTCATGCTGATTGGCGATTCGTGCGCGGCAGTAGCGCCCCGGACTTTGCCGAAGAATGTGAGGCTGGTGACTCGGAAGGCATAGAACGCTGTCAGCAGGCTCGCCGCGAAGAGCACGTAGGCAGCCGCAGGCGACGCATGGAGCACTGACGCGAGCACTGCATCTTTGGAGAAGAAGCCTGACAGCGGCGGCACTCCGGCAAGGGCGACCGCCCCGACGATCCACGTTGCGGCAGTGATCGGCATGAATCGCGCGAGGCCACCCATTTCACGTATGTCCTGCGTCTTGGTGCCGTGAATCACGCTACCGGAGCCGAGGAACAGGAGCGACTTGAAGGCAGCGTGCGTCACCAGGTGGAACATCGCCGCACCCCATGCTCCAGCGCCGAGCGCCGCGAACATGAAACCAAGCTGGCTGATCGTGGAGTACGCAAGAACCTTCTTGATGTCAGTCTGAACACAAGCGATCGTAGCCGCGAAGATCGCAGTGAACGTCCCGGTCCAGAGCACAACCGCGCGAGCGGTCTCGCTGGCGTCGAACACGGGCCACATGCGGGCGACCAGGAACACACCGGCCGCTACCATAGTTGCGGCATGGATGAGCGCCGAGACCGGCGTAGGACCTTCCATCGCGTCCGGCAGCCAGATGTGGAGCGGGAACTGCGCCGACTTGCCTGCTGCGCCCATGAAGAGCAGAAGGGCCGCGAGAGTCGCGGTACCAGCAGCAAGCCCCGGTGCGGCTCCAGTAACGGTGGCGATATCGAGAGAGCCGGTCGTCTTCCAGAGCAATGCGAGACCAACCAGCATCCCAACATCGCCGACTCTTGTGGTGAGAAACGCCTTCATCGCAGCCTTAGCGGCTGACGCCTTGCGATACCAGAAGCCGATGAGCAAGTACGAACACGCTCCCACAAGCTCCCAGCCTATGAACAGCGTGACGAGGCTTGTCGACATCACAAGCAGGCTCATCGCGGCGGTGAAGAGCGCAAGAAGTGCAAAGTAGCGAACCCGTGACTCGTCGTGCGCCATGTAGCCGAAAGAGAACACGACCACCATGGTCGCCACGACTCCAACGACGATGAGCATGATCGCCGAGAGGCCGTCGACCGCGATTCCTGTGTCGATTGAGTTCCCTGCCTGCATCAACCAAGGCGTGCTCAGTTCGACCGATTGGCCGCTCAGGCCCGCCAGGCCAACCAGCCCAGCGGAGATCGGTGCCAGCGCAGCGAACCATTGCGTGATGCCGACCGCGCGTTTCCCGGCCAGAGCCACGATGATTCCTACGAGTACCGGAACCACCACAGCAAGCCAGGGATTGGATGCGAAGAGCGTCATCAGCCCTTCACCTCCATGAGTTCTTCGACGCGGCTGCGCTTGCTGCGGCGCGCGAGCGATACAACGAGCGCTAGCCCGACGGCCGCCTCGGCGGCAGCAACAACGAGAACCACGAGTGAGACTGACCCGATCACGCCACCGTCTGCGCCTGCGAACGATGCAAGCGAGACGAGCAAGATGTTCGCAGAGCCGAGCATGAGCTCAACACCGGCGAGTATCGCGATGATCTCTCGGCGAGTCAGCACCACATAGAGACCGATGCCGAATACCAGTGAACACAACACGAGGGCGGTCATCGGCGCTCACCCGCTCCCACGATTACTAGAACAGCAACGAGTGCCGCAAGAAGAAGCGTTCCCAGAAGCTCAAACACGACCAGGTGCCCGCCGAGAAGCTCCTCGGCGATCATTGCTCCGCCCGGCGCTGAGGCCGGGAGCCATCCACCAACAGAATCGCGCAGAGACATGATGACCATGCCTGCAACGCCGAAGGCGATCGCTGCAGCACCAACATCGTGGCGCGACTCCAACACCGGGCGCCCGCCAGTTGATCGGTGCACGACCATGACAGCGAAAACAACAAGAACGAGCACTCCACCGACGTAGACGAAGATCTGCGCGGTGGCGAGAAACGCCTGCCCATAGAAGAGGAACATCCCGGCCACGCCGATCAGAAACGCCCCAAGTCCGATCACCATGCGCATGAGGTCCTTGGTAAGCGCGACAACTGCGGCGCCGCCTGCCATCAGGAGCCCGGAGAGCGCGAAGGCGAGAATCGTCAGCGTCATCACAGCTCCCTTCGCTTTGGGACGGGACAGCCAGGCGGCATGATGCCGTCTCGGCCGGTTGCACGTGTGCCTTCGCCGGGACGAAGCATCTCGCCCTTGTCGAATAGCATGAGGTCACGATGGAAGAAGCTGAGCTCGTATTGACCCGTGTGTGTGAGCGCGTTGGTCGGGCATTGTTCGGCACACAGGCCGCAGAATGCGCACTTGGTGAGGTCGAGATCGTAGCGCGTGAGACACCGCCCTCCGGGCTCGTCGACACGCTCCACCTGGATTGCGTAGTCAGGACAGGTGCGTGCGCAGAACGTGCATCCCACGCAAACCTCCGATTGGCAGCGAAGGCAGCGTGCGGCCTCGTTCATGGCCTCCTGATGCGTCAGGCCAAGTTCGACCGGGCGGAAGTCCTTGGCGCGGTCCTCAGGTCGAGCCATCGGCATGATCGAGCGCAGACGCGAGCGCTCAACGCCGGTGATGTCTGCCACGGCGTACTTGGAGTACACAGGAACCGGCCGCGGGGTGCGGTCGTCGGTGAGCGAATCTCCCTGGAGGTAGCGGATCATCGACGTTGCGACCTCATGGCCAGTGGCGATGGAGCCGATCGCACTGCCGGGTCCGGTGACGACCTCGCCGCAGGCGAAGACGCCGTCGACCGACGTTGTGAAGTGCGTGCCGTCGACGACCAGCTGTCCGCGACCCGAGACGAGGAGTTCGGTTCCGGCGATAAGCGAGTCGAGCTTTGCGGCCTGGCCGATGGAGAAAACGACGACGTCGCATTCAAAGTCGGACAACCCGGTACCGAACTTCGGTGAGAAGCGTCCGGTCTCGTCGAACACCGAGAGGCACTCGCGTACGCGCATCCCGGTCACGTGACCGTCTTTGGTGAGTACTTCCTCAGGTCCGACGGAGCACGTTGCTATGACGCCCTCGTCGAGCGCTTCCTCGATTTCCCATGGATGAGCCGGCAGCTCTTCGGTGGACTCAAGCGATGCGAGCCGCACTTCCGTAGCCCCGGTCCTGAGCGCGCAGCGGGCGACGTCGACGGCCACATTGCCGCCGCCGATGACGAAGACCCGCTTGCCGCGCACGCCGGTCTCAGCCTTGTTGTTGGCGGCCCAAAGGAACTCGAGGGCCCCGACGACGCCTTCTGCGTCATGGCCGGGGATCGGAAGGATCCGACTCTCCTGCAGTCCAACGGCCAGCAGAACCGCCGCGTGCTCGCGCTGGAGCGCTGACAGCGGCATGGTCTTCCCTACCTCGACCCCGCAATGCAGTTCGATGCCGAGAGTGACCAGTCCGTCGATCTCCTTGTACAGAACGTCTCTCGGCAAGCGGTATGCGGGAACTCCGCTGCCCAGGGCGCCGCCGGGACGCTCTTCGCGTTCGTACATGACAACGCGGTAGCCATGCTTCATGAGGTCGTAAGCGGCGGCCAGACCAGACGGGCCGGAGCCGACAACAGCCACGCTCTTATCCTGCGTGACCGGCAGCGGCTTGAGGCGCTCTGCGGCGACCTTCTGGAACTCCTCATAGGCGAATCGGTGCAGCGGCCTGATCGCAACGGCCTCGTCATAGTAGGTTCGGCGGCAGGCGCTTTCGCACGGGTGATGACAGATCCGGCCGAGAACACCCGGCAAGATGTTGCGGTCGCGGACAAGCTCGTATGCCTCAGGAATGTGGTCCTCGGCAATAAGGAAGCCCTGGCCGCGCGCGTCGACGTTGGCGGGGCAGTTGCCCACGCACGGCGGCAGTCGCTCGGCCTTGTAGAGATCTTCGATGACCGAGTTGTAGACCTCCGAGGCATCACGTATGAGCGGAATCTCGTCTCTACCGAGAACCCCGCGCAACCGCAGGGCGCCTCGCCAGCGAGGGCTCACGCTCCACTTCTCGGCCGGGTAGCAGATGGTCACCGGCTTCTCAGTGCTGATGCGCGCGGTGATCCCAAGACCGGTCACAAGCGAGCGCACGCCTTCCAGAAAGCCCTTCACACCAGGCGAATACTCATTGCTGACGCTGGCGGGAGGGATGATGTCGTCGTGTTCTACAGCCACGGAAGCACCACCCCTACGATTATGAGCTGCACGAGCGCAAGCGGCGTGAGCACCTTCCAGCAGAACGACATCAGGTGGTCTTGCCGCATGCGCGGAAGAGTCCATTTGATCCACATGACGACCGTCATGAGCACGATCGTCTTGACGATGAGCGCGACGACCCCGAGCGCCCCTGTGAACGGCCAGCCCGCGCCGAGGAAGAGCGCTGCACCAAACAGCGATGCCGAGATCATCCCGCCGTACTCGGCCATCATGAAAGAAGCCCATCGCATGCCGGAGTAATCCGCGAAGTAGCCGGCAACTAGTTCGCTCTCGGCTTCAGGGATGTCAAAGGGGCCGCGGTTCATCTCGGCGATCGACGCGATGAAGTAGATGAGAAACGCGATGAACGTGAGCGGCAGCCACCACCAGCGCCAGGCGTCGACGACGTCGAGCGGGCGGAGCGATCCGGCCAGGAGCACGATCGCAAGAACTGAAAGCGAACGCGGCACTTCATAGCTGATCATCTGCGCGGTGGCTCGGATGCCGCCCAGCGTGGAAAGCGTGTTGTGACTGGCCCATGCCGAGAGGAGGATCGCGATGACCTCGATCGACGGCACTGCCAGGAAGAACAGCACGCCAACGCTCGTGTTCAGCGGAGCCCACCCTGCCGAGAACGGAATGACCACCATCGAGACGGCGATCGGCCCAAAGACGAAGAGCGGTGCGTACTTGAAGATCGGCTTATCGGCCGATTCAGGAACGATGTCCTCTTTGAAGAGCAGCTTCGGGACGTCGGCGATCATCTGCAGCGAGCCGAACGGCCCGATCTGCTGCGGGCCGTACCGCATCTGGATGCGCGCGGCGACCTTGCGCTCCCACCACACGCCGAGAATGGCGCCGCCGGCGATAACCGACATGCCAGCTACGCCCCAAAGGAATCCCCAGAGCAACGTCATCGGTCCACCTCGCCAAAGACGGGGTCGAGCGATCCGATGATGACGACGAGGTCCGAGAGCGTGTGCCCCTCGGCAAGAAGCGGGAGCACCGCGAGGTTACAAAACGCAGGTGAGCGCACTTTCATGCGATACGGGCGCGGCGAGCCGTCGCTCACGAGATACACGCCGAGCGATCCGCGTGCGCTCTCGATGTGGTCGTACGCATCGCCCGGGCGCGGCGCCAACAGGCGTGGAAGTCCTTCGGCGTGCACCGAGCCGGGCTCTATCTGATCGAGCGCCTGGTTGATGATCTTGCAGCTCTCCACACACTCCCACAGCCTCACGCGAGCCCTGTCGTAGCAGTCGCCGTTTTCGCCGAGAGGAATCTGGAAGTCGAAGCGCGGGTACACCGAGTACGGGTCGTCTCGGCGGAGGTCCCAGTCAACACCAGAACCACGAGCGGTCGGCCCCGAGGTACCCCAGCCAACCGCGTCTTGCTGCGAGAGCACGCCCACGCCCTTGAGGCGGGAGCGCGCGATGACGTTGCCAAACAGCAGCCGGTCGATCTCCATCATGACCGGGGGGTGCTGCGCGGTGAACGCACGGCACTGCTCGATCCAGCCTTCAGGCAGATCCATCGAAACGCCGCCGGGGCGAACGTAGTTGTAAGTGAGCCTCGCGCCGCAGAGCGCCTCAAAGAGCTCGACCACATGGTCGCGCTGCGCGAACGTGTACATGAACGCGCTTGTGGCGCCGGTATCTGCGCCGGTGGAGCCGATACCCATCATGTGGCTCGCGATACGCTGCAGCTCGCAGACGATAACGCGGATGTACTCGGCACGCTCCGGAACGCGAATGCCCGCGAGACGCTCGACCGAGCGGCAATACGCCCAGTTCGCGTACATGCTGCCGACATAGTCGAGGCGGTCGGTCAATGGGACTACCTGCAGGTAAGTGCGGTTCTCGGCCATCTTCTCGATGCCGCGATGCAGGTGTCCGATGACTGGCTCGGCATGTACGACTCGCTCACCGTCGAGGGTCACGATCACGCGGCACACGCCGTGCGTTGACGGGTGCGACGGGCCTATGTTGACGGTAGTCTGTTCGGTCACAGTCGCACCTCCTTAGATGTAGTCCGGACGGCGGATGATGCGGTCGTCTTCATAATCCTTGCGAAGCGGATAGCCCACCCAGTCGTCCGTGAGCAGGATGCGGCGGAGGTCAGGATGGCCCTCGAAGACGATGCCGAACATGTCGAAGACCTCGCGCTCCTGCCAGTTTGCGGCCGGCCACAAGTCGTTGACCGATGCGATGGATGCGACATCTCGTGCAACGCGCGTCTTCACGAAGATGCCGGCGTGCATTTCACGTGACTGCACCCGATAGACGAGTTCGAACTCATCACCGGTATCAACGGCGGTAACCATGCCGAGGCGGTCAAAGCCAAGATCGCGGAGATCGCTGGCGGCCTCATGCAGCCTGGAGGAATCGACAACCAGCACGCCGTCGCCGTACTCGACAGAGAACAGCGGGCATAGGTCCGGGTACGTTGCGCACAGATGCTCGCGGAGTTCGTCAATGTTCACGAATCATCACCGTCCGCAGGTACCGACTCGCCTTTCCGGGGTGATTCCGGCGATGGCAGAATCGTGTTGAGAGCGCGCTCCCGACTGGGTGAGATCGAGTCTGTGGCGACTTGTTCGCGCAGCCGCAGGATCGCGTCTTGCAGAGACTCTGGCCGAGGAGGGCAGCCGGCGATGTATACGTCGACCGGCAGGAACTCATCCACGCCGCGAATGACCGAGTAGGTGTCGTAGTAGAAGATGCCGCCTGATACGGCGCAGTTGCCCATGGCGATGACCCACTTTGGGTCTGGCATCTGTTCGTAGAGCCGCTTGACCGCCGGCGCCATCTTGCGCGTGATCGTACCGGCCACAACCATGACGTCACAGTGTCGCGGATCAGGGCGAGGAATCGAGCCATGGCGGTCGAAGTCGAAGCGCGAGAATGATGCGGCAATGAGTTCCATGGCACAGCAGGCGGTACCCATCGGCATCATCCAGAGCGACTTGCCGCGAGACCAGTCCATCACCGCGTCAAGCGAGGTGAGGATGATTCCACCGCCGGGCGTCTTATCGAGAGCAGCGCCAAGATCGTCTACGAAGGCCACTTCAAAGCCCCCTTGCGCCAGGCGTACAGCAGTCCAAAGCCGAGGAAGCTGGTGAACACCGCAACCTCGATGAGACCTGAGACTGAACCGCGCACGGCGGGCGCAACGGCGAAGAGCAAAGCCGTCTCGGCATCAAAAAGGACGAACAGCAGTGCAACGTCTGCGAATCGCACATTCACCGGAAGCCAGGGGGAACTAGCCTGCGGAATACCGCACTCGTAGTTCGACAGCTTCAGCGGGTTGGGGTTCTTTGGGGAGAGCAGCGAATTGAGGGTAATCAGGACGAGGAGGAACAGCACAGGGCCGGCGGCGAGTCCAATTGAGAATAGGACGTTCTCAGGCGATCCCAACTGTTCCCTCACCCCTCCCGCAGCACGTCATAAACTTTGTAACACAAAGTTACAAACTTACAACGCCGCACGTACGATGGCCTCTTTGCCTTTGTCCCCCTGCGTGGTCTATCCATCACAGACGCGGCATATTGGCTTTATAGCAGAATCGGCAATACTTTGTAAACATTGTTACAAAGTCCCGTCAGCAGCCTCCACGGCCTCGGATGCCTTAAGCCACTGCGCCTCGAGTTCTTTGAGCCTCGGCTTGACTGTGTTGTACTCCCCCATCACCTTGTCAAACCGTGCCTGGTTCTCGTAAACCGCAGGATCAGCCATCTCAGCGATCAACTCGGCGTGACGTGCCTGCGTCTCGGCAAGCTGCTTGTCGAGGATCGTCAGCTGCTTCTTGAGTTCCTTGGTTGCGCGATATGCCTGGTTGCGCGACTCGGCCTCAAGGCGCTTCTGCTCTTTGCTCTTGTAGCCCGACTGCTCAGAGGACTTCTTGGCCTTTTGCTCGGGCTCGACCTTCGACTTCTCGTCGGGATCGACGGTTGCGGCGCCGGACTGCTCGCGCTTGAACAGGTAGTAGTCGTAGTCGCCCTCGTAGACGCGCGCGCCGCCATCACGAACCTCAACGACCTTGTTCGCAACTCCGCGGATGAGGTGTCGGTCGTGGGTGATGAGCACCAGTGTGCCGGTGTACATCTTCAGCGCCTGCTCCAGAACGTCGCTTGAAGTGATGTCGAGGTGGTTTGTCGGCTCGTCCACGCACAGCAGCGAGGCTGGCTGCACCAGGAGTTTCGCCAGCGCCAGTCTCGCGCGCTCGCCTCCTGAGAGCACCTTCACCTTCTTCATGACGTCGTTACCAATGAACAGGAACGCGCCGAGAAGACGACGGCATTCCATCGGCGTCCAACCCGGAGCTGAGCTCGCGAGTTCATCGAGCACCGTACGCCTGACGTCCAACGCCTCAAGCTGATGCTGCGCAAAGTAAGCGACTGAGACATTGTGGCCGAGGACACGATCGCCTGCGTCGGGTGCTAGCTCGCCGGCAAGCATCTTGAGAAGCGTCGACTTGCCGGCGCCGTTAGGGCCAACGAGGGCCACCTTGTCGCCGCGGTACAGCGCGAGATCCAGTTTGTCGTAAACGACCAGCGGACCATATGACTTAGCCACATTAGACAGACGAACGACCTCTTCGCCGGTGCGCGCTGGCTGCGGGAAGCGGAACTTGACGGCCTTGCGCTCCTCGGGAATCTCCAGTCGTACCATCTTGTCGAGCTTCTTCTGGCGATCCTGAGCCTGCTTGGCCTTGGTGTTCTTGGAGCGGAACCGCTCGACGAACGCTTCCATGTGGGCGATCTCGCGCTGCTGTTGTTCGTATGCCGCCTTCAGCTGCTCGAGCGCGAGAGCCTTCTGCTTGATGAACCCCTCATACGTTCCCGGGTAGACGGTAAGCGTCTTGAGGTCGATCTCGGCGACATGGTCGACTAGTCCGTCCATGAATGCGCGGTCGTGGCTGACGATGAGAATCGCGCCGTCGTAACCGCGCAGGAAAGTCTCAAGCCAGGTGACGGACTCAAGGTCCAGGTGGTTGGTTGGCTCGTCGAGGAGCAGCACGTCCGGCTGACGCAGCAGGAGCTTCGCCATGGCGATGCGCATAAGCCATCCACCGGAGAACTCCACGCAATCGCGTGCGAGGTCTTGTTCCTTGAACCCGAGACCCATGAGAACGGCGCGTGCGTCAGACTCGATGGTGTATCCGCCGAGATGCTCGTACCGGTCGCGCAGGCGACCATACTCGCCGAGGAGATGCTCGGCGTCTTCGCCATCGGCCATCTGCTCCTCGAGCAGGTGGAGCCTGTGCTCGATTGATGTCGCCTCTGAGGCCGCTGACAGCACCTCGGCCAGAACGCTGCGTCCGGCCATCTCGATGGCCTCTTGCTTGAGATAGCCAATGGTGGCGTCGCGCGCCAGGATAATGCGTCCCTCTTCGGGATCCTGCTCGCCGGCGATGATTTCGAGCAGCGTCGTCTTGCCCGCGCCGTTGGGTCCGACGAGGGCGATTCTGTCTCGGACGCCAACGCGCATGAACGCGTCCTGGAATAGGACGCGTTCACCAACGGTTTTCGTCACATGATCTACGGTGATAATCACAACACGTCAGTCTACCACCAGGAGCGCCTCATGCCCGAACGAATTGAAATAGTTGTTATCGGCGCAGGAACGGCAGGCAGTGCGGCCGCACGTGCGCTTGCACGAGCTGGGCGCAAAGTACTTGTGGCCGAGCCCGACCGCGTTGGCGGCACGTGCCTGTGGCGTGGTTGCATGCCGAAGAAGGCTCTCTACCACGCAGCTGCGGTCGTTCGCGGTCTCGGACGCGCCGCGCAGTTTGGGGTGAACGTTTCCGCGCCCATGGTGGACTGGCCGGCAGTGCTTGCATGGAAGTGGCACTCTCAGGAGACGTACGCCGGCGACCAGGACGGCATCCTGTCATCTCTCGGCATCGAGCTCGTCAAAGCACCCGCTCGCTTCCTGGGCCCAGATACCCTCGACATCGGCGGCCGCGAGGTTGAAGCCGAGCACGTTATCGTTGCGACCGGCGCTGTACCGATTCCACTTACGGTGCCCGGCGCCGAGCTATCTGACACGAGCGAAGGTGCGCTCCGGTTCCAGGAGCTGCCCAAGTCGCTCTGCATCGTCGGCGCAGGCTACGTCGCGCTCGAGTTCGCCGGAATCTACGCTTCATTTGGCACGGATGTCACAGTGCTGTCCCGAGGCGAAACGATTCTGGCGCCATTCGATCGTGACTGCGTTGCCATCGCTCGGACCGCACTCGAAGGACTCGGGGTACGGTTTGTCACGGGCGCCACTCTCACAAGCCTTGCCGGTGATCGAGGCGATATCACGGTCTCGTACGCCGTAGGCGATGCGTCATTCATTCTGCGTGCCGAGCGAGTCCTTGCGGCTATCGGCAGACGCCCTGCGTATTACGATCTTGGGCTCGAGACAGCCGGTGTGGAGCTTGATGACCGAGGGCGGGTCGTTCTTGATTCGGCACTTCGTTCCAGCAACGCGAAGGTGTTCTTCGTTGGCGACGCTGCCTCCCGCGAACAGCACACGCCCATCGCCTCAGTTCATGGGCGAAGCGTGGCTCGCACCATTCTTGAAGGCAACTCTGTGGTTCCGGATACCGATGGAACCCCCTTCGCATGCTTCACAGTGCCGGAGCTTGCGCAGACCGGGCTAACCGAGGAAGCCGCCAGAGCCGCAGGAATCGCGTTTGAGAGCCATTCGACGACGTTTGAGTACCTTGGTGCCGCAATCATCTCTGACACCCG
This sequence comes from Actinobacteria bacterium UBA2286, assembly GCA_002345925.1. Taxonomy (GTDB): domain Bacteria; phylum Actinomycetota; class Coriobacteriia; order Anaerosomatales; family Anaerosomataceae; genus UBA2286. The sequence goes on from DDWM01000035.1 coordinate 47,318, forward strand.
ACAGGGCCTTGTGAAGATCATTGCCGAGAAGGACACCGGGGCGATCATCGGCGGTCACATCGCCGGTGAGCGTGCAAGCGACCTGATCTACCCACTCGCCCTGGCGGTGCGCAGTAGGTCAACGCTAGAGCAGCTTCAGACCTCGGCCGCTGTACACCCGGCCTTCAGCGAATCGGTGAACTGGGCTGCGTTCTAGGAATCAGTGCGACTGGACGCGTGAGAACACTCGCTGCATCTCTCTTTGATGCCGAGCGATGACATTGTCCGGGGTGCCCCAAGCGCGGGACTTCTCGGCGAGGTACTCCGACACCTGCTCCAGCTGTTCCTTCGTCGGCTCGTCGTAGCTGCCACCGACATGCCTGAATGCGATTCTCAACGCACCCTTGGCACTCTGCCTAACGCGCTTCTCACTGGAAGTGACGCCGAGCATTTCCTTCGTGGCTTCGAAGTGAGCGCCGTGCACGTGGTAGAAACAGTCCAACATGACATCTCTTGCTGCGGTAACGTCCATCTCAGCGGGTAGTACTTCTTCAAGGCGCCATTCTCGGAAAGCGCGATCGCGTGCCATTTGCGGCCTCCTCGTTGAGCGTTCGCTCAACGCATGTGGTTCCAGCTAATCGTCGACGCTGGCGATCAGTTGCTTCATCTCCGTTCATCGGCATAATTCGCGTCCGACTGAACCCACATCACAAGACCGGGACGTACGGCGGATGTCGACGGGCAGACAGAAGAACGCCCCAACGGCCCGGTCAGACGAAGTACACCTCGCGCGTTGCCGCGTCCACGACATAACAGCGCTCGTTGTTCGACCCGGCATCGAGCGGCACCAAGAAGAATCCGGGGTAGGCATCTTGGTAGCAAGAGGTGTTGCCCAGCAGGATCTCGCCGTCTGCGAAGGTGACTTGGACTCGATGCTCGCCGGTGGGGGGCACAGAGTCGAGCGACGGCCTCTCCACATGCTCTGGATCGCCGTCGAAATCCCTCACAAAGAACAGCGCCTTGAGCTCTCTGACAGGAATCTCCGTGCGCATCCACCCCGGATCGGGAAGCGGTGCGGCAACGTGGAAGGTGTCTGAGTCTACGGAGAAGTCCGTCGTCATGCCTTTGACGATACGTCCGTCCGCAAAGCGTGCTACGACCTTGTTCATCGGGGTCCCTCCCCGCGAAACACACTGGTATGTGAGTCTCAGTTCGGGTTCATACCCGCATAGAAGTGAGGAAGAAACAAAGGAGGCTCGGATTCTCAAGAGAATCCGAGCCTCCGTATTCGACTGGTGGGCGATACAGGATTTGAACCNNGCGATGAGGGATTTGAACCCCCGACTTCCTCCTTGTAAGGGAGGCACTCTCCCGCTGAGTTAATCGCCCGTACTGGTCGCCAAAAATGCGGCGACGACTATTCTAACGTTACAGCCCCTCAGACGTAACCCCGCTATTTCATGCAATCGTCCACCTGCGAACGCACACTCTCGCTCACCGCGAGGCTGCTGCCGTAAATCTCAGCGCGCTTCACGTCGCGGGCACTCCCCTTTAGGAACAACTCAGTGGGCGCAGACAGCGACTTGGGGTTAGTGAGCAGCATGACTCCCCCGTTGGAGCCAGTCACGGCGCCGCCGCCCAAAGCATCCGGGAAGTTGGTGCCCGTGGCGATGCCGACGTATGAAGCGCTGCCCCACCAGAAATCGATACCGTATTCCGCGACTGCGACTGCAGTTGCGTAGCGATCGGCTCCGGCAAGCCGTACCACAGGCGAAGTAACGGCGGGGATCGCGTTGAGTGAGCTCATGACAGAGGCACTGACGGCACTCGTGCTGCCAGCAATGTACACCTCGGAGATGCCGAGAGACGTGATCACGTTGGAGCACTCAGGAGCCAGCTTGTCCGTGCGCGTCAGGAGAACCGGGTAGCCCTGGCTGTAGGCGAACGGCGACAGCGCGAGTGCGTCCGCGAACAGATCGCCACGAGCGACAAACGCCTTCTTCGCGAAAGCGGAACCCTTGAGACGCGCGATTTCCGTCGCGACTGCTGCCGATGTGGCATAGCGGTTCACGCCTGCCACACGAGAGACTGAGTAGCCTGCCTTGGTAAGAGAATCCGCGATGGCTGCCGGCAAAGTCGGGGTACCTCCGATGAGAACGACTTTGCGGGCACCCAGCCGACTAAGCTCGGCGAGTACCTCAGAAGACACGCCTGACTTGCGGGTGAGTAGGATCGGACTGCAGTAGGCCCCAGCGAGTCCGGAGGCCGACAGTGCGTCAGGGAAGTCCTCGCCGGTTGCCATTACGACGGTGCCGCACGCGTTGTCTGCGTAGCATGACTGTGAAAGCTTGACGGCGGTCTTGTAGCGATCATCCCCAGCCAAGCGATCAGTCGCAGTCCAAGCCGGCGTAAGCGAGGTCGCGTACTGAAGCGTGTACTCGCCTGCGCCACTGAAGGCTCTGACTTCAACATAGTAGGTGCCTGGCGCTGTTGCGTCGAGGACTGCACGTTCCGGATATGCGGAGTCGTTAGACCAAGCCACAGGTGCCCCAGTCGGACCGTAGATATACAGATCAAAGTCCGTGTTTGCGTCACCCGAGAGTGTGGCGTCAAAGCGGTCACCGGCGGTCAAGACCACAGAGTAGACGTCGTTCGCGTTGGTGAACAGATTGAGGGAACCCTGCACCGAGCCAGTCATGAACGAAAACGGTACGGCTGACGACCTGGTCTGCCATGTTCCGGCCGGTACGTCGGTAACTGCCCAGTCAAGCGTGTACGCCCCAGCACCAGTGGCTGCATGCGCAACGAGATAGTACGTGCCCGCGGCACCAGCAGGGACGTCGAACAGGAATGCCTCGGCGGAGGTCTTGCCTGCAGATCCGCCGATAGGAAGATCTAGGCCGATGTTCGTTGACGTGGGTCCATAGAGATACAGATCGAAGTCCGTACCGACCGCACCAGTGAGTGTGACTTGCAGTCGCTTGCCCTCTGCAAGCGTTAGCTGGAACACGTCATCGGAGTCTGTAGTGCAATCCAGGTCGCCGTTGAGCGTATTGGATGCAGGAACAACTCCCGGAATATTGTCATCCGGGCCTGACGGAACCGGGCACGTCGCCCATGCGATTGTGTACGAGCCCGCTCCAGCTACAGCGTCGATAGCGAGGTGGTAGTCGCCACCTTCCCCTGCAGGTACGTCGTATGTGAGCTTCTTGGGGTAGCCATCTCCGAGCGTGCCGGCCATGGCGTAGGATGCGTTGGCATCGGTAGTGAACGGCTCGTAAAGGTAGGCGTCGCAGGAGAGCTGCGCGTCGCCAGTGAGCACCACGGTGAACCGTGTCCCGCCCGTCAGAGCGACTGTATACACATCAGTCGGATCAGACGCGAAATCAAGTGCTCCGACAAACGGCGTGGCGGGTATCGCGACGGCGCCAGAGATCGTGTCGTCTGCTCCCAGTAGTGAGACTCCCAACGAACCGAAGTCACCCACACCATCAGCATCGGCGAATACCTTCGTGTAGAGCGATGCAGCTACCTTATTGGTCGCCACAGAAGCGTCGAATACGCGCGTCTCACTCGCGGCAAAGCTTAGTGGCGCTATACCCATGACCAGAGCCATCGATAGGACCAAGACAATGCAGCCGCGAACTCCACCCCGATTGAAACTTCTCACGATTCCCCCACCTCAGTCAGATCTCCGTCACCGGGAGTAGACCCAGTGACCCCGTATCGCATTATTGCACAACCCGCTGACACCATCGCCAGGCATCAGAAACCATCACCTGCAAGTCGCAATACGCGGGTTCCCAACCAAGAATCGCGCGTGCCTGCGCAGCCGAGGCGACCAGTACTGCAGGATCGCCCGCTCGTCTCGGCCCGAATTCGATGGCCAGAGGGACACCCGTGACGTCAGAGCACGCTCTCACGACTTCAAGATTGCTGAATCCGTGACCATTGCCGAGATTGCACACGGCACCCGCTCCACCGGCGTGAAGGTACTCAAGTGCGAGCACATGCGCGCGCGCCAGGTCGCACACGTGTATATAGTCGCGTACGCAGGTACCGTCCGGCGTCGGGTAGTCGTTGCCATACACCTCAAAAGCAGTGCGCCCGTCAGCGATAGAGCCGAGAATTCGCGGGATGATATGCGTCTCAGGATCGTGTGCTTCGCCGAGTGAACCGTCGGGCCATGCTCCTGCAACATTGAAGTACCGCAGGCGCACTGAACGAAGTCCCCACGCCGCAGCCGCGTCGTCCAAGACACCCTCAAACGCCAGTTTGCTCTCTCCGTATGCATTCACGGGGCGCTTTGAAGCCGTCTCATCGATAGGCACCTGCTCCGGCTCCCCGTACACCGCTGCGGTCGACGAGAACGCAATCGCATCAATACCGAGCTCTTCCATAGCTCCGAGCATCGCGAGCGGTCGAGTGACGTTATTGTCGAAATACCTCTCGGGGTCGGCCTGCGACTCTGCGACCTCGATGTATCCCGCAAGGTGCATCACAGCGTCCACGCCGTCGAGGCAGCCAAGAACGACATCGCGGTCCCCGACATCACCGACGATCAACTCTGCACGGTCATCGACCGCCCAGCGGTGACCCTTTTCGAGTGTGTCGAGAACCACGACGTCGTGCCCTGAATCAAGCAGCGTACGGACGGTTATCGAACCTATGTAGCCGGCGCCGCCGGTGACCAGGACTCTCATGCTCTCCTACTTCGGCAGGGCGTTCGCGATACTGGTCTTGACGCCGTCGCTGACGGCCGAGGATGAGCCAAACACCTGAACCTGTGTGTACTTGTTGCCGTACTGCGTCAGGAACTTGTTGGCCGGCTCGCTCAGGACCGTCGGGCTCGTGAGCAACAAGACGCCGCGACTCTTGCCGCACGCCGCACCTCCACCAAGAGCATCCGGGAAGTTGGCGCCCGTGGCTATCCCAACGAAGCCCTTGCTGCAGTAGCCCCGCTCGATGGCCCACGCTGCGAGATTCGCCGCAGTGGCGTACCGATCAACGCCGAATACGCGCTCAACGTACATCTCTCTCGAGATTGCCTGAATCGATTTGACGACGGCAGTCGAAACCGCCTTGGTAGATCCGGCAACGATAACGCTCTCGACGCCAAGATCCTCAAGCGCCCACTCGGTCTCCGGGCTAAGGGATGCGGTCCTTGTCAGCAATACCGGTATCGAGTGGCCGTACGCGATCGGGGACGCGGCAAGCGCATCGGCGAAGCCGTCCCCGCGAACCACGAACGCTTCGTACACGCCGTCGTTGAGGTCAGCGACGCGATATGCGATTTCCGCAGACGTCTCGTAGCGGTTCTCCCCGTACACGCGATCAACAGTGAGACCAGAAATCGCGCTGAGTTGCTTCTCGACGCCACTGGAGACGGCTGCCGTCGACCCGATGATCACAACCTCGGTTGCTCCCAGCCGGGCAATCTCAGCGGCCACACCCGACGTCAATCGCGTGGGCTCAGTCAGCAGTAGCGGTCCGCGGTATGCCCCGGCCAGTGCCGAGGCGGAAAGTGCATCCGGGAAGTTCGCGCCGGTTGCAATGACCACCGTATCAGCACTCGCGAAGTTAGCCTTGCTGGTCTCAAGTGCTGTCGTATACCTGCTACCACCCTCGACACGCATGACCGGGGTCTCTGGAATCGGGATGAAGCTCTTGAAGTGGAAATCGATACCAGTGACTGTTCCGGTTACCGGCACAACGATGTCATCAGCGAGGTTGATGTCATCTACATCACCTGACTCGGAGTAGAAGACGACCTCCATCTCATCTCTGCCATCGGCGTATCGATACGATACGGCGCGATACACCCCAGAATGGACGCCTGTCATGTTGAATGTGCCGTCGTTATTCCAGTTAGTCCAGTAGACGTTATCCCACTCGCCAGTGGAATCATTGCGCGTGAGAAGTTCGACGCTTTCGTCTCCACTGATCGGGAAGTAGCCCACGTTGTTGCTGTCGTAGCTGGTGCCCGACACCGACGACGCCTCTTCCATATCAACCGTCAGTGATGTGGTTGCTCCCGACACCATCTCCACTGGGGTAGCGTTCTCTGCGAGGACCGCGTCATCGTAGTACTCGCTCGCGTAGACCTCGTTGTCGTAGTCATCGAACGAGACGCGCCAATTGCCGGCCGAAATCGTACCCGCAGCGTGGCCGTTGCTGCCAGTGACGCCCTCAACGTAAGAGCTCCATATTTCTTCGCCGAGCGGACCGTACTGCTGGAAGCCGACGTAGATATCCTGAAGCGGTAGAGAAGACGAGCCATCGCGCACCGTGATGTCATAGGCCGCCGGGGTCGCCGGAGCCAGAGCCATAGAGACTCGCCTGGTCACAGCGGATGTGACCTCAATCGGTGTGGCTGTATCCAGTGTTGCCTTGTCGTTGTAGAACTCAGGTGTCCGTCCGGGCGCAGTCGCCCAAACGTAGTAGGTGCCAGGATCAAGGTAGAAGGAGGCATCGGTCTCGTCGTCCCAGTAAGGGCCCGAGCCCTCAACGAACTCCATGCCGTCCGGACCCTCCTGATACACGCTAACCCAGAAGTCGCTCAGAGCCGAAGTCCCATTGCCAACGGCAACGTACAGTTCGCCCGGCTCCACATATGCCTCAAGCTGCGCGTTGAGGATCGTGGACTGTCCAGCAACTGCGGTCGCGCTTATGTAAGCGTCATCGTAGCCGTCAGCCCAGAACTCGACCTCATAGGTACCTGCGGGCAGCGATACTACTCCGTCATCGGAGTATCGCCAGCCCTGACTGAGAACATAGTGACCTGTGGCGTCTGTCTGAGTTTCGTAGTAGGCCGTAGTGCCGTAGATGCTTACCCAGGCATCCTTGATGGGCAATCCCGTCGCGGCATCCGTCACCACGCCCGTGAACGAAGTAGTTGTGACAAGCGGCGTGATTCCGCCCCCAACACTGTGTTGGCCGAGCGAGATCGGACTCGTTCCAAGGTTCGCGCCAAATGCGATACCAGGAATCCCGATTCCGACGAGTACGACGCTCAGCAAGATACACATGAGCATGCGCGTGAGACCATTGTGTGCGCGACGATACATGAACGCTCCTCCCCCAAGAAACCATACTGATTGACTGCACGCACACCGTATCAAATGCGACTGACAACAGCACGACAAAACTGTCCAGCCTACGAAATGGGCGTGTTGTCATCCTCGGCACCAGCAGGGGCGATCTTCGGCAGACGTACCGAGAACACCGAGCCCTTGCCGACGGTGCTGTTCGCGGTGATCGTGCCGCCGAGCATTCTCGCGATCCGGAGCGATATCGCAAGCCCGAGTCCCGCACCGTCAGGCTTCGCCGTATGGTCTCTCGTGAACTGCTTGAATGCCTCGAAGACGTACGGCAGCTCATTGCTGGCGATACCAGGACCAGTATCCTTCACGTCAAACACAACAGAGTCGCTCTCGCGTTCTTCGGTGATCCGAAGGGTCACGCTTCCCTGGTTTGTGAACTTCACGGCGTTCGTCAGCAAGTTGAGCAGCATCTGTTTCAATAGCCGTGAGTCTGTCTGCATGCTGATATCCCGGTCACAGCCATCACACGCGAATGCGATGCCCTTGTCCGCGCACATGGGCTGGATGATCGAGGTAACCCCGCTCAGAACCTCACCGAGTTCGACATCTGCAGCATCCACTCGCTGTTCAGAATTCTCGATTCGGCTCAGATCAAGCAGGTCGCTCACGAGCGCAAGCAAGTACCTCCCAGAATCGTTGATCATCCGGATCTGCTTCAGTTGCTCCTCCGACATGTCCCCCGCCATGCCCGAGATGAGAACGTCGCTGAAGCCGATGACCGAGTTGAGCGGCGTACGCAGGTCATGACTGATGTTGGCGAGGAATAGCGACTTCGCGGCGTTCGCGTTCTCCGCCTCGCTCATTGCGCGCTCGAAGTCCGCAGTCCGCGAACCAACAAGCTCTTCGAGGCTGTCCTTGTATTGCTCCAGCTCCGTCTCAGCCTCCTCGCGAGTACTCACCTCGCTGGTAAGCTCTTCGTTCACTGCCAGAAGCTCCTGGTTGACCGCGTTAAGCTGCTGATTGACCGCCTGTTCGCTTTCAACGGCCCCGCGGAGGGCTTGGGCCTGCGCCTCGTATTGGCGCGCGGGAACGAAGACAACGCGACGGTTGTACAAGTAGATGCCACCAAGGCTGAGCCCGAAGATGCCGAGCAAGAGCACCGAGAGGTTCCGCGTTGTCTCGTTGGCAGCCGCATACGCCTGCGCAAGCGGGATTCGAACCGAGATCGCCGAGGAGTAGTCTCCAAGCTCGCGATTGAAGCTTCGGACAGGTCCGTACTCGGCGACCATATCCTTCGGCGCGAGCGACGGATCGGTGTGGCACCTCAGACACGACTCGACCATCTGCTCGCCGCGCTCGAGCACGACATAGAACGGTTCTCCGTCGAACGTGCGGACCATAGACTCGTTCTTGAAGGTCGAGTCCTCATTCACGCGCACGAGAAATTCCTTCTCAACAGCATCCGCTTCGTACTCGGGACTGCGCGCGTTGATCGCTGCCTCTTTGTAGTAGTAGTCGCCGTCCATCATCTCGCTGAAGCGGTTCTGGATATCGCGAACTGCGTACGTCGATGACATCCACACAGGGTCGAAGTAGTCAGGTCCCTCGATTTGTTCAGAGAGTTTGAAGACGTTCGGCTTGAGCTCATCGCTGAAGTAGTAGTGAATCGCGAGGCTCCGGTTTGCGATGATCTCCGCTTTTTCGCGTGCTTCACGCCGCGCCAAATCATGGAGAGAGTAGTTCACCGAGAAGACCACTGCGACGGCGACTACCAGAAACGTCGCGGTCCAGACCAGAAGGAGCTGTGAGCCAATTCGCCGAGGGACGTGATTCACTTTGTCTCCACACTTCGCTGTGTCCTCGACTGCGATTCTACCCGCTGCGAACTCAAACATGTCAAGTGTTAACCAAATTACCCAATGCTCCAGATCAGCACAAAGCCCGGGTGCCAAGACTGCACCCGGGCTTTGCATCTCAGGCAGCCGGCATTCCTGCCGCCAAAACCTCAAATTGATCTAACGCGGTAGAACGTACCCATAATCCGCGAGTACAGACTTGGGAAACTCAAATCGCACGGTTAAGAGCGGGTCGACGACCTGACAGAACTTCAGGTTGCCCACCAGGCTCATCAGCATTGCCGCGTCGTTGTTGGGAATCCCAGCGACCTTGGTAAGGAATCCGTGCATCATGTCGAGCGTGAGCTTGTACGCGTCATCCACAGTCTCTGCCGAGGCGACAACAGCCACGATCTCGTCGTTCTCGATGAACGGCGTGGGCATACCGGGGATGTCTACGACCTGCGGCGTGAGCCGCACCTCGCCGGGAGTCTCGGCACCGCAGACGACGACTTCGCCGTCACCCATGACCGCGTGCATGTCGCCGCAGCCGAATAGCGCGCCCTCAACGCCGACAGTCAGGTACAGGCTGGAGCCGCTCGTGATGAGCGTGCAGTCCATGTTGCCGCCGTGAGTGCCAGGCGTGCTGTTTGGGATCTCGCCCTCGGCAGGGGCAACGCCTATAACGCCGAGCATCGGCCGCTGCTTCACGACGACTTTGTCTTTGAACACCACGGTGTCGCCCACGTGCTCGACGATGACCGTCTCTTCCTCGGTGATGAGTGCGCCGAGAGCCCCAACGTTGGGGACCGCGACCATGACCGAGGGGCCGGTGGCCTTGACCTCGCGCAAGTCGATGCGCAGCAGGTCGCCCGGCTTGGTGCCCTCGATGTAGACGGGGCCGGTGGCCGGGTTGGTGATCGACCAGTCGAGCGTCT
>DDWM01000035.1:57160-94837 GCA_002345925.1 Actinobacteria bacterium UBA2286
GCCGAGAATGCGAAGAATGCCTTGTCACGCGTTAGATCACACGCCATCTTCGACCTCCTTGATCGGACTCTTACGCTTGAAGAGCGGCCATGTGAGTTCCTGGCCGCCAACGACGCCACCCGGACGCCAAATGAGAATCGTTATCATCAACACCGCCATGACCGCCTCGGTCAGACCGAACACGTCAAACGGCAGCATATGCGCGTTGTTGACGGTGCCCTCCACCTGGCGCAGCACTTCGCGGGTGATCGTCACGAACGTGGTGCCTATGAACGCGCCCGAGATACTCCCCGACCCGCCTATGACCACCATGCTGAGCAAGATGAACATCTCGGCGATGTAGAACGCCTTGGGCGAGAACGATGTGATGAAGTGCGCCCACACGCCGCCAGCCATACCGGCGACAAGCGCGCTCGTGATGAAGCCGTAGTAGCGCACGCGAACAACGTCGATGCCCACGGACATGGCCGCATAACGGTCATCACGCGATGCACGCAGACGCAGGCCGAGGCCGGATTCGCGGAACCAGTACGCCACAACAAGCGCAATGAGTGCGCCTATGAGCGCTACTGTGAGCGTTGTGAACTCGGGCACACCAAAGAACGTGCGCGGCCCGTTGGTGACGTTGTCCCACTGCGTCATGACCACGTGGAAGACGATCAGAGTCGCAAAGAGCGTGATGACTCCAACGAAGTCCGACAGACGCATGAGCGGGTATCCGATGAGCGCCGCGAGAACCGCCGCGACCAGTCCGCCGATCATGATGGCGGGAATCACCGGCATGTTGAGCGCGACGAGCGCCGGGAACATGTTCGGCACGCCCATGCTCTTCACCATTGGTGCCGTCGACAAGATGCCTGACGCATACGCGCCCACGCCGACGAAACCGATGTGCACCCAGTTCAGGATGCCGGAGTTACCCATGAACATCTGAAGGCCGAGCACCATGATGAGATTCACGCAGAAGTACGTATAGATGTTGAGAAGCAGGCTCGAGCCGAACGCGTTGATCGCGAGACCGGCCAAGACGAGCGGAATCATGAGAAGCGCCAGCGTGGAATGCTGTCGGCTCCATGTGAGGAAGCGCGAAACCAGACTCATCCGACACGCTCCTCGGTGTAGCCGCCCTTGATGATGCCTTCGGGGCGGAAGAGCAAGAACAAGACAACGATCACGAACATGAACGCATCGCGGTAGCTGATCATGCTGGCCGGAAGCGTGATGCTGAGCACGTTGAAGAGCAGTCCGTACACAAAGCCGCCAACGACGGCGCCGGTCGGGCTGTGCATGCCGCCCATAACGGTCGCGATGAACGCGATGAGCAGCGGAGCCGCACCGGTGACCGGATCAACGGATGCCGAGCGGCCGATCCAGAAGATCGACGAGATGCCCGCAAGCATTCCGCTGATGATGAACGCTGCCGAGATGACCAGGTTCGCCGGAACGCCCATGAGGCGCGTGGTGGTGAACTTGTCGGCGGCGGCACGCATAGCGATGCCGAGCACCGTCTTCTTCATGAGCAGCGACAGCAAGATGAGCACCGTGATGGTGGTGGCGATGATCAGCAGGTTGCGCACCGGCGTGATAGCGCCGTAGATGTTGACCGTCTGCGAGAAGATCGGCGGCAACTGGACGGCACGCGCGCGCGGCGACACCAAGATGAGCACTGCGTTTTGCAAGAAGATGCTCACCGCAAACGATGTGACGATGAGCGCGTTCGCCGACTTGGTGCGCACCGGGCGGAACGCGGCCAGCTCGGTCAGATAGCTCGTTACGATGGCGGCCAGGATGCCAAAGAGCACAGTCGCCCACCATGGCATGTGCAGGACCGTGGCCGAGAAGTACAGCCCGTAGCCACCGATCATGATGTATTCGCCGTATGCGAAGTTCACTAGCTTAAGAATGCCGTACACCAACACCAGACCCAGCGAGAGCAGCGCGTAGAGGCTCCCCAGGCTAAGCGTGTTGATCATGAATTCAAGATTGATCACAGGGGCACCTCACATGTTGCGGCATCGTCGCCGCCGAAGTAGACGGATGCGATGTCGACCTGACGCCTGATCTCCTCGGCAGTGCCCGAGTACTGGACCTCACCGCTTGAGAGCAGATATGCACGGTCGACGATTCCAAGAGCGCGCTCGGCGTTTTGCTCAACGAGCAAGATCGTCGAACCGCGGTCCCGGAGCCCCTTGATGAGCTCGAAGATCTGGTCGGTCATCGCAGGCGACAGGCCAAGAGACGGCTCGTCGAGCATCAGCAACTTCGGGTGCGCCATGAGCGCACGGGCGATGGCGAGCATCTGCTGCTCCCCGCCGGAAAGCAGCCCGCCGGGCTGCGTGAAGCGATCCTTCAGAATCGGGAAGAGTTCGAACATCTCTTTGAGGTCGGCCTTGTAGCGGTCGCGCTGGTACGACACGAACGCGCCCAGGCGCAGGTTCTCCTCAACCGTGAGCGTGCCAAAGATCTCTCGGCCTTCAGGCACAAGCGACAGACCACGCTTGACGGTGGCCTCCGGCTTGCCGTTGGCGATCTCTTGGCCGAGGAACTTGATGGAGCCCTTCACCGGACGCAGAACGCCCGTGATGGACTTGAGCGTGGTCGACTTGCCGGCGCCATTCACGCCGAGAAGCGCGACCATCTCCCCCTCGTTGACCTCAAGTGAGATGTTGTTGAGCGCGCGCACTACTCCGTATGAAGCGGAGAGGTTCTCTACTGTCAGCATCGCTGTCATCAGGCACTGCTCCCTAGGTACGCGGAGACGACCTCGGGGTTCGCACGAACCTCGGCAGGAGTGCCTTCCGTGATGGTCTGGCCGTAGTTGAGCACGTGCAGACGCGGGCAGAGCGCCATCATCAGTCGCATGTCGTGCTCGATGACGATGAGTCCCACGCCATAGCGTGACGGGATATCCCGGAGCAGCTTGTGAAGCACGTCCGACTCGTCCTCGTTGAGTCCGGCTGCGGGCTCATCGAGGAACAAGAACTTCGGGTTGGTGGCAAGCGCGCGGGCGATCTCTAGCTTGCGCTGATGTCCAAACGGAATCTCGGAGCCAAGCACTTTGGCCCATTCCGAGAGGCCCATCTCGTCCAGCAGCCGCGCCGCGGTGATAGTCGCGGCACGCCGAGAAGCGCCCATGCTGACTGCGGCGACCTCGATGTTCTCAAGAACAGTGAGCTCAGCAAAGAGCCGGATCGTCTGGAAGGTGCGAGCGATTCCCGCACGAGCCACACGATGCGGCTTTCTGCCGCTGGTCACGTAGCCATCAACGGAAACCGTACCGCTTGTTGCCGGCAGGAGTCCCGTGATGACGTTGATCAGCGTGGTCTTACCCGATCCGTTTGGGCCGATGAGTCCTAGGATCTCACCGGAGCGAACGGTGAAGCTGACGTCGTTTACCGCCTTGAGCCCTGCGAACGACTTACACAGACCAGATACCTCAAGGACGCTTTGTGGTTGTGAATCGTGTGATTGCATTCAGCCCTCCAGGGCACGGACCGTTCACCTGCGATGCTGCTCAGTCCAGGGGGGAGCCCGCTTTCGGACTCCCCCCTGGTAAGTTCAAATCAACAAGCAGATCGATTACGGAGCGGGAATCTTCTCCGGCACGACCCAGCCGATGAAGCTCGGCTTACCATCGGTCAGCTGGACCATGGCCGCGGCCTTGTTCGGCTCGTGGCCGGACGCAGCGTCGGACCACTGGAGCTGGCCGGTCAGCAGATCGAAGGTGGTGGTCTCCATGACCTTGGCCACAGCCTCACCATCGGTCGTGCCAGCGGCTTCCATGGCCTGCGCGAGCGTCATGACAACGTCGTAGCCAGGCATTACCCAAACAGCCTCAGGGGCCGCATTGAACTTGGCTTCGTACGCGGCTGCCCAATCGCCGTACTTGGGGTTGGCAGCGTTGTCGAGGTAGCCGTGAGTGTCGAAGTAGATATCGCTACCGTACTGCGTGCCAAGCGCCTCGAACAGCGACGGATCGTCGTAAGCGTCGCCGCCAACGACCGGCTGCGTGACGCCGCTCTCGCGGAGCGTGCGGATCATCAGAGCAAGGTCGGGCATGTAGGACGAGATGTAGATGAAGTCAGGCTTCTCGGGGAGCGCCTTGATACGCGCAAGCTGTGCCGAGACATCGGCCTGGCCCTGCGTGTAGGTGTCCTCGAAGACAACCGTGCCACCAAGCTCTTCGAAGCGCACGATGAAGTACTTGGAGAGGCTCTTGGTGTAGTCGATGAAGTCATCGGTGATGACGTAGACGGTCTTGAAGCCAAGCTCGTTGAACGCGTACTCGGCGGTCACGGCACCCATGGTGGTGTTCCACATGGAGAGCGTGAACTGCTTGTCACCAAGCGCGGCCGAGCCATACAGCGGCGACGAAGCGCACGGCGAGATACCGACGATGCCGGCCTTCTGCGCCTCGCGGCTTGCGGGGCCACCGAAGTCAAAGTCGCTGGGGGCGATGATGGCAGCTGCGCCATCGTCGATGAGCTGCTTGGCAACGTTACCAACCGTCACCGGGTCGCTCTTGCCGTCGAGCGCAACAAGCTCGACCTGCTTGCCGAGAATGCCGCCATTGGCGTTGAGCTCGTCAACGGCCAGCTGGGCACCGCGAAGCGCGGGCTCATCAAGCGGGGCCTGAATACCGGTCTGGCAAAGAGCTGCACCGATCATGATCGTGTCGCCGGTTGCGGCACCTTCAGACTCGGTCTTCGCGGCGCATCCGGGAAGCATCAAAGCTCCCACGAGCACCAAACAAACAATCGCACCCATCCGTTTCATACGCTGTCCTCCGTTGTCGCATTAGACGGGGCCGGGTAGCAGGTCTCGCCTGCGCCGACACGCGTCACCCTTATTGCCGTGCCAAAACGATGATGTCGTCCCCTTGTTACGACATCGTTTCAGCAACACTAACGCATGAAGAACACATGCACCAGGTTTCGGGAGAAGGGCGCTAGTACGCTCCGCGGGCGAAAAGCACCGCCGGAAGGGTGCGCATAAGCAGCGAAAGATCGAAGCCGACGCTCCAGTTCTCGATATAGAACAAGTCGAGCCGGACCATCTCTTCAAATGTGAGCGACGAGCGCCCGGAGACCTGCCACAGGCCGGTCATGCCCGGAGGAACCTCCATGCGGCGCCAGTCTTGCTCCGAGTACATGTCGGTCTCCACCGGCAAAGGCGGCCGAGGGCCCACGAGCGACATGTCGCCGTTCAAGACGTTCAGAAGCTGCGGGAACTCATCTATTGAGAACTTGCGCATCCACTTACCGATGCGCGTGACTCTCGGGTCGTCCTTCATCTTGAAGAGCGGGCCGGACGCCTCGTTCACTGCCTGGAGCGCACGCAACCGCTCATCGGCATCCACGCACATGGAGCGGAACTTCAGCATGTCAAACTCAGCGCCGTTCTGACCGATGCGCCGCTGCCGATAGAAGATCGGCCCGGGGCAATCGGCGTAGATAGCTGCAGCTACGAAGATCCACAGCGGCAGCCCAACCAAGAGCACCGCCGAGGCAACAACGATGTCGAAGATGCGCTTGGTAACCAGATTCCCTGCCGAGAGGGACACCGCGCGCACGGTCACTAGCGGCACGCCTGCGATCTCACGCACAAGCACGCGCGATGTGAGCACCTCGAAGAGCCCGGACGACACGTGGATCGACACGTCGACACCCCGCAGCTCAGCGATCATTCGCGCGAGCACGTCGTGGTCAAATGCCGAGGACGCGATGATCACGGTGTCCACTCGATGTTCTCGGATGACTTGCACCAGATCGCGTGCGGCACCAAGGCCGGGCACCAGCTCGGAGCAGTAATCAAGCGTCAGCACATCCTGGCGTGAAGATGCCAGGCAGCCGATGGGCCTGAGGCCCTGCGAGGGGTTGAGCAGCAGCATCCTAAGGATGCTCGCGGCCTCTTCATTGGAGCCGACAACGACGGTGCGCCTGAGCAGTCTGCCCCGGGAGCGCTTCCATGCGAGGAACTGCCTCACAAGGAACCGCCCGCCGCTTACCAGGAGCACCGCAAAGCCAAACGCCAGAATCGTCCATCCGCGCGAGAGGCCGGGCGTCTTAAGCGCGAAGGTGGCCAGGATGAAGCCAACAACTCCCATGGCCAGCGCGCGAAGCACGCGAGCGAACTCGCCGGCGCCAAAAGTGAGCTGCTCAAGGTCGTAAAGTCGCTCAGACCACAAGAAGCCTAGCCAGATGAGCGAAACCACAGCAGAGATCTCGTAGTAGCTCACATCTGCGGTGATGTTCTCGAGTCCGGCAAGCGCATCTAGGTTGTGGAACCGAATGTAGGACGCAAGGAACGTCGCTAGCAGCAGGGCGACCGCATCGGTCGCGACCAGCATTCCAACGATCAGCCGCTTCCTGCGCTGTCTCTCAAGAAAGCCCAACTCTAAATCTTCGCTTACCAAGACTGCTCCCCCCGAAGCTCGAAAAGAATCCGTTGCTATCCCGCGTTGGCAACATACCACTTGTACGTTGCGGCAATCCCCTCTTTCAGGCCGATCCTGGGCCGCCAGCCGAGACCGGCAAGCTTTGAAACGTCCAGAAGCTTCCTGGGTGTGCCGTCGGGCTTTGAGGCGTCGTATACGACCTCACCCTCGTAGCCCACAGCCTCCGCAATGATCGCGGCAAGCTCGGCGATGCTCACGTCATTTCCAACACCGACGTTCACGATACCTTCGTCGTCGTATTTGTCCATGAGGAAAACGGCTGCATCTGCAAGATCATCCACATGCAAGAATTCGCGCCTTGGCGTTCCTGTGCCCCAGACCACAACCTGTGGCTCACCCGCGACCTTGGCCTCGTGGAACTTGCGCATGAGAGCCGGCAGCACGTGCGACGAGGTCAGATCGAAGTTGTCTCCGGGCCCATAGAGGTTCGTAGGCATCAGGCTGATGCCGTTGAATCCGTACTGCTTACGGTAGCTGTCCACCATTACGATGCCAGCGATCTTGGCGACCGCATACGCCTCATTGGTGGGCTCAAGCGGCCCGCTCAGCAGGTACTCCTCCACCATCGGCTGCGGAGCCATCTTGGGATATATGCAGCTGCTGCCGAGAAAGAGAAGCTTGCCCACGCCGCTTCTGTACGCAGCATCGATGACATTCGTTTGGATGAGCAAGTTGTCGCGAATGAAATCGGCCGGATGAGTGCTGTTGGCGAGGATTCCGCCGACCTTCGCACCGGCCATGAACACGTAATCGGGCCGGGTCTCAGCGAAGAAGCTGATCACGTCGTCTTGACGGGTGAGATCGAGCTCAGCGCGGGTGCGCGTGATGAGCGTCTCATGTCCCAAACCCTCAAGCCGCCGCAGGATCGCGCTACCAACAAGCCCTTTGTGCCCGGCAACATAGATACGGCTGGACCTAATCATTCGAGAGGCCTCTGAGCGACACGCTGTGACCGGCATCGCGCAAGGTCTTCTCCTGAGCCGCCAGCTCCATGTCGTGATCGACCATGCGCTTGACGAGCTCCTCAAAACCGACCTTTGGCGCCCAGCCAAGCTTCTCGCGAGTGGCACTCGCGTCGCCGAGCAGGTAATCAACCTCGGTGGGACGGAAGTAGCGCGGATCGATCGTCACAAACTGCTTCCAGTCCATGCCCGCCAGGCTGAAGGCGAGTTCCGCGAACTGGCGCACCGAATACGCCTCACCGGTGGCGACGACGTAGTTGTCAGGCTCGTCTTGCTGCAGCATCAGCCACATGGCCTCTACATAGTCCGGCGCATAGCCCCAGTCGCGCTGCGAGTTCAGATTGCCGAGGTAGAGCATGTCTTGTAGCCCATGCTTGATGCGGCCGATGGCGCGCGTGATCTTGCGCGTGACAAACGTCTCGCCACGCTCTTCTGACTCGTGGTTGAAGAGAATGCCGTTGGCGATGAACATCCCATACGCCTCGCGGTAGTTCACGCAGTACCAATAGGCCGCAACTTTGGACACAGCGTACGGACTACGCGGGTAAAACGGCGTGTCCAGACCCTGCGGTGCAGGAGCAGCACCATACATCTCAGATGAGCCGGCCTGGTAGAACCGGACCTGATTGCCCGAGATGTCCATGTAGTCACGAACCGCATCCAGCAGCCGCAGCGTGCCGGTAGCAACCACGTCGGCCGTGTACTCGGGCTGATCGAACGAGACCTTCACATGCGACTGTGCGCCGAGGTTGTAGACCTCGTCCGGGTGCACCTTCTCCAGGATACGGCGCAGGCCAGTGCCGTCTGTAAGGTCGCCGTAATGCAAGAACATCTTCGCGCCCGACTCATGCGGGTCGCGATACAGGTGATCGATGCGATCAGTGTTGAACGTAGAGGCGCGACGGATAATGCCGTGCACCTCGTATCCCTTCGACAAGAGCAGCTCCGCCAGATACGAGCCGTCCTGGCCGGTGATGCCGGTGATTAGCGCAATACGAGACATAGGTGCCTCCAAGGGCGATTTGTGATGCCTTCAGAGTATCAGAATGAGCTTGTGCGAGACGCCTCGCTAGTAGGCACCCGAGTCAAGAACACGCATATACAGTGCCTCGGTGGCGTCTGCGACCCGGTCCCAATCGTAGGTGCGTATCACGTTCTCCCTCAGT
Organism: Actinobacteria bacterium UBA2286; assembly: GCA_002345925.1. Classification (GTDB taxonomy): domain Bacteria; phylum Actinomycetota; class Coriobacteriia; order Anaerosomatales; family Anaerosomataceae; genus UBA2286. Next base: position 65,746 of record DDWM01000035.1, read on the forward strand.
TGGGCAGCTGCGGCCTGCATCGTCTCGAGATTCTCCAGGCAGTTGCTTAACGCCTCTTCAAGGCTACTGACACTGCCTGCGCCAAAGTACGCGCCGTTCTTCCCTAGAACCTCAATATTCGGCGGGATGTCGCTGGCGAGGACAGGGGCGCCGTATGCAAGCGCCTCGAGCAGGACGATCGGCAATCCCTCGAGATCGGACGGCAACACGAACAACGCGCAGTGACGGAACAGCGCAGCCAACTTGTCCCCGTACACATAACCGGAGAACACGGTCTCTGAACCCGCCTGATCCCTGAGTCTGGCTACATAGTCGTCGCTGTTACTGCTATCACCGGCAACAATTAGCGGAAGGGCTCCCTGAACCCCCTGAAGGGCATCGATTAAGTAGTGGCAGCCCTTCTCAGGCACAAGACGGCCAGCGAAGAGGATGTACTTTCCGGCCTCAACCCCGAGCTCACCGAGTATGGATGGATCGTCACCTTCGTTGATAGAGATGCCATTTGGAATGAACTCAACCCGCCTAGCGCCTCCGGTTCGATACGCTTCAGCAAGCGTCTCCGACACGGAAATCGTCGCATTCGCAACATGTAGAGCAGACCATTCGCCGAGTCGGAGAATCATACTGGCAAGCCGTCCCCATTTGCCGCGCCGCCAGTCTTGGCCGTGAATGGTCGCGACGACCTTGCGCCCTCGAAGCCTCGCCAGAGGAGCAACGAGGCACGGACCAATGGCGTGATAGTGCACCACGTCATAACCGCCAAACCACGTGCGCATCGTGCATAAGAGGCTATGCACGATGGCGTCCAGATGCTTTGTTCCGAGCGTAGGCACGCTGACAAGCTTCATACCGCGGTGAGATATCAAGCCTGAGTCTGTGTAGTTTGGGCGGGTAAACACGACAACTTCATGACCACGCTGGACCAGCCTCGCACCCAGCTCCTCAACATGGCGTTCGACGCCACCGTGTGTGGCAGGCGCGCCCTTTTGACCAATCATCGCGATCTTCACGATAGCCTGGCCGCATCATAGGTCTCAAGGAGACGCCGCAGGTGATCCGCTGGTAGGAATCTCGCGGCGATACGCTCGCGTCCGCTCGACCCGAGGCGGGTTGCGAACGCAATATCGGTGCTCAGCCGTACAAGTGCGGCGGCAAGTTCACTTACGTCACCAGGACGAACCAGTATGCCGCTTACGCCGTCTTCAATGATTTCAGGGATGCCGCCAATCCTGGACGCAACAACAGGCACCCCGGCGGCCATTGGCTCAAGGACTGACATCGGTGCGTTCTCATACCACGTTGACGGAACGACGCACGCAAGCGATCCCTGGATTAAGCTCTGTACCGTCGGGCCGTCCACGCGACCGCGGAATTCAACCTCAGGAAAGCGCCTTCGCAGGTCGGATTCCAACGGACCTTCACCAGCGACGAGCGCCTGCACACCGGCAGCTTTCGCAGCAGCAAGAAACGTGTCAACGCCCTTTTCTGGAGACAGCCGTCCAGCGAAGAGAACGTACCCCCCTCCCGATGCGCATGCCGACAAAGGAACTGCGTTCGGGATGACGTCACAGGGAGTAGCCCACCCTCCATCAGCTATGGCTTGAGCCAAGAACTCACTGGGGCTGATGAAACGCGCAATCGTCTTCTCGTAGACGCGCCTTAAGCGTTGGAAGCTTGTCTCCGCAGACGACAGCACGCTGGCTGCGCGGCTCTCATGAACGCACCGATTGGACATCGCCGGACCGTACCAGAATGTGCCGCAACGCCGTGGGTTACAGACATCTGTACCGCCTCTAAGGAGTACATCGGCAGGACAGATGTGGTGATAGTCATGCAGCGTCTGGACGACTGGGACACCCGCGGCGCGAGCAGCTAGGAGTATCGAGGGCGACAACTGTCGGTGTATGCCGTGCACGTGAACGACATCGGGCCGGAAGTCCTGAATTACCGCCGCAAACCTACGAGCGGCCTCGATGTTGGAGAACATCCGCGAAGCCGCGAGTACCTTCTGGGATGCCGACAGCTGTCCTCCCGAACCAAGCTCCAGATACGGTACGAAAGTCCCGCTCCATGGCGACGCGATGTTCTCCGGGTGCGCGGACGAAAAGTGACCTACCTCGTGGCCTGAGGCCTCCAGCAGGGCGATTTCATCGAACATCACTCGTTCGAGTCCACCGCGACGATACCAAAACTTATTAGCGACTAGGATTCTCATGGATGCCCTTGATCTGAGGTAGTTCGCCGGTCAGCTTCGCCTTCAGAACCCACATCGCAGGAACCTTGACATACTTCTTCATCGCGGGTGACACAGACCCAATCATCCAGCAGTTTGTGTCGCATGAACACACACGCGCTCTGACATCAGAAGCTTCCCTGCTGTGCCAAATCTCATCAAAGGACTTCTCCTTGAGCGAACCCATGGATGCGTCCATCGCATTACACGGCTTCACGGTCCCGAATGGATCCACGAAGAATACGTCGCTTCCCATCTCACATGGAAGCAGGCGCTTGCCACCTCTAACATAGTTAACTAGACCAACGTTGAACCACGCACGGAACCAGTTCTTGGGTCGTTTCGTTCTGAGCAGGAGCCTCGCAAGTTCCTCAAGGTTTTCGGCCACGTGCTCCTGGTCTTCGATTACGTTGTCGAACTTATGGAAGTAGAAGTTGTTGTGCACTGCGGCCGTCGCAAACTCGAAACCCATTGCGTCAGCAAGTTGATAGAGCTCCAGCAAGTCGTCTGCGTTGCGATCCGAGAGAGTTATCCCAAAGCCGATGTCCTTCACGCCAAGCGCGCGAAGTCCGAGGAGTGTCCGCAGGCCGTGGTCAAAACCGTCTTTGAGGCCCCGGAGTTCATCGTTAGCAGCAGGCAGCCCCTCAAGGCTGATACGGAAACCCAGGTTCGGGTAATCACGGGCGAGAGCCAGCACTCGGTCGGTGAAATAGCCATTGGTGGAGATGACGATACGGTCGGCCTTCTTTTGAAGCACCTCAACGAACTCAGCAATATCGGTGCGCAAGAACGGCTCCCCACCCGTGATGTTGGCGAAAGCGACTCCTGGCAGGGATTTCAAGTCATCTGGCCGCAGTTCATCTTCGGGTAGAGATGGGTGTTGCCATGTATTGCACATATGGCAGTGAGCGTTGCACCGATAAGTGATTGCGACTAGCGCTTCCATAGTGCCCCCAGGCCCGTTGGTGGTGTCGTCGTGATCATCTCGCATGTCGCTTAATGGCTATGCTTCCGCATGCACCGTTCAATGCATTACTCATAATAGTGCAAGAGCTTCGGTGACCTCGCACTTCAAGTAGGCCCGTGAGCGAAGCACGCGGGCACATTGTTCGAAATGCTACGATGGAGCATCACTCAGCACTCCCGCCGGCCTCCGATTGTCCACAACTGAACGCTGCACAGCCGGCAGCAGCCAAACCAAGTAAGAGCCACGAACTGCCTGGCCTCACCTTCGTCGGTCTCCATTGGCAACACACTACGCTCATCTGCGACTGCCCCAAACAACGCGATACTCGTCGATCAATTGGGATGTCGTCAGATCGAATCGCATATGCTGAGCAGCGCTCTCCGAGAATGCTGCTCGCATACAAGGCGTCACCCGTCGGAGACCGTTCGCGACGGCCCCGAGGTCCAGACCTTCAGGCCAATCGACGCTCCACTGAGCGTCAGAATCGACAGAAACCAACGCCCCGATACCAGACGCACGAATGTAGCTAGCGGGATCCTGAGCGCTATCTGTCGCGATGACGGGCAATCCACAGCAAGCATACTCACTGAACTTCACTGGAAAAGACACCTTGTTGCGATAAGCGCCATCCAATGTAAGCAGCCCCGCATCGCAGGCCGAGAGATATCCCGGAATCTCTGAGCGCTCAGCAGCGACTCTTTCGACGCGAACGCTTGGATCAAGACGAGAACGTAGCTCAGCAAACTCTGCGGAATCTGATGTGATCACCACAAGCACCACGGGCGAATTCGAAGACCGTGCCATATGACCAACTAGGGATGTCAGCAAGTCAGGCCTGTGTACCGCAGACAGCCGTCCTAGATAGCAAAGCACGAGGCTATCCTCGATGCACAAGCTTGCCCTTATTCGATCACGGTCATCACTGCTAAAGACAAAATCATGAGTCGCACCACAGTGAACAACCGAGACCCTGCTCTTCAAAGATGGATACTTGCACAGAAGATGCGACGAAAGGGCCGCGGAGACACATACCGCCCTATCTAGGAGGTCAACTGCTCTGTGCTCAAGGGCATCTTGCGAGATCGTCGGTGCAGGCGAGAGTGGATCAATTGATGCAGCCTGTTGTGGTGCCGCGGCTCTCATACTGAGATATGCCGACTCCTCAGGCTCTGCGCCACGGAAATCACCAAGGACGGCATACTGACGCGTCGCCCTAGGGCAGGAGGCCGCAACAAGCACACCCTTCATACCTCGGCAGTGCAGCACACCGCGAAAACCGCGAACAAATGGCCAAAGTGTAAACGCCCCGACCTTCACACCTAATGCGCCAGGAAGCCTCGGCAAGAGAACTACCTGGATGGAGTTGGCGCCGCGATGCCTTCTGTTCTTTCGAATTTCCGCAAGCGCAAGTGCGTAGCGATCAAGACGCTCGAACAGAAAGACTTGGACCGCAACACCCCTTAGGCTAAGTTCGGTCGCCAACCCAAGAACTTGGGCTTTGACAACATCGTTTCCCACAAGCCCTTCATACGCGATGAGTCCAACTGGTGGGATTCCCTCCTGCTTCTTTGGCTCTTTTCGATCAAGAGGAGGTGCAACAAGACGGCTGCGGACACTGCGCAAAAGAACCCGAAGACAGTCGGCGACCAGGTAGAGCGGAAGCCAATACCACGGACATGCCAGTATCCCGTACGCTATTCTGTAGCGCGGATTGAGCGGCGAGCGACGAGAGAACAGTCGGTGCGCTATATTCGACAAGCCCGTTCTTCCATTACCGTGCTTCGGTGAGGCCAATGCGGTAGCTACAACAGCACCCTGGTCCATGTAGAGAACATATCCAACACGCGCGGCACGTATGGACAACTCATAGTCAGCAGCATACTGCGGCAACCAGCGAACGTTGTAGACACCGACTTCACGGAATACATCAACAGGAATCAGAACTCCGCGACCGGACAGGGCATCAACTTTGCGTATCGAGCGAGCAGAACTTCTCACTTCACTCGCAGTAAGGCCTTCCGCAAGGTCTCTCTGCTTAGCCGTCGGCCAATGGATGCTGACTCCACCATCAATAACAACATCATGATTGAGTGCGTCAACCACCAATGATCCGATGAGGCTCTTTGGATACTCCAGGGCCGTATCAACAAGCCGAGAGACGTACTCTGGCCCAAATTCTGTGTCGTCGTTCAGAGTGAGTATGTAGTCACAACTTGCCGCACGTTCCAGAACCCACCGGACCCCAAGGTTTGTCGCACCGGCCCACCAGAGGGTCCCATCGCCGCGTAAGACGGTTACACCGGGGAACTCAGTCGCAATGGCTGATTCAGTTCCATCGACTGAACCATCGTCAACCACGACAGCCGTGATTGACCTGTATGTCTGACGGTCAAGACACTCCAGGCAAGTGAGGGTCTTCTGCCGCCGATTGTGAGCGGGTATCACAACATATACTTCGTTCAAGCGCGTCACTTTCCGTGTCCGAACCTTAATCATGAAGTCCCTCCCCCTCGGCGACGAAACCACTCAATCGCGTTTCACCGAGGCCCCCGAGGCCCCCATGCACTCGATCTCTGGCGAGGCGATGTCGAGGCGCACTACGTAGTCACAAGTGTGGCAACACGCTTATCAACAGCAGCTTCTGCCCTACGCGAATTGTACACAGCGCCCAGCGCAATCCAGAACGGAAGTGCGCTGACCGGCTGGTTCCACGCATCGTTGTAGCCTGCACAGACCAGCAAGTAAGAGCAGACAACCGCGCCCAGCAGGAGAAGTTCGTCGAGAATGACAGCCTTCCGCCCCAGAAGCACGCGAGAGAACACCCACAAACCCCTAAGTAGCACGACGTATCCGACAGCCATACCCAGGTACCCAACCTCAAGTAGCCCTCGGGCGAGACTCGTCTCAACACGCATCGCCACGGGAGCACGCAGATATATGCGGCCGCTGAATGCGTCACCTAGTGCACTCGGAGAAGCCGCCCCGGGCCCATAGCCAAAGAGCACAGCCAATAGGCCTCCATGCACCAGCTGACTGTTAGCGGCCGCCACCTGGCCGAGGCGACTGAGCTGAGCGCCGGAGGACGTCGTGTCTTGATCGTAAGCCAAGAACCCTGCAATGGAATTGATATTCGACTCTCGCATGCTGTTAGCTTGGACGAGCGGCTCGACAACAAAGGGCGCCACCGCAACAAGAACCATAATCACCACCAACACATACATGATGGCGCGTCTTGAGACACCGTGCCTCGCAATCAATGCCACACCTACACCAGCTGGCGTTAGAAGCACCGGAAGCGCAGCGCCAGACGCCACAATGCCCGCGAACCAGCCTGATGCAATCAAGAGATTTTGAGATGTTCGAAAACCCACAACCAACGATGGGGATACGATTATGACGCACAACAACGCGCTCAGAAACAACCCCATAACGCCCGAGCCACCGTACCCAAGCGTACCGCCAAGATGGTCTCCAGGACCGTACGCCAAGAACTGGATGGCCAATACGGGAATCTGAACTAGTCCAGCGACGAACAATGTCCACCACAGGTAGCGACGCGAGCCGCCAACCGCTGCGGATCCGATTACCGCTCCAAGCAATGGCAATCGCAGGTACTTCCTTAAGCCGACGAGCAGGACCGCTGGAGTAGATTGACCCGTAAGTAATGCCAGAAAGGCACTGAGAATAACGAAGAGGAGATACAGCCACCCAGCGAACGGCAGTCCGAGCCCACCTCGACCTCTCAATAACACCCTAAGGATAAGCACAATCAGTATGCCCTCAAACAACCAGGAAGCCTGGGGAGGCAACACGTTAAGCTCCAGGGCAAACCAATCAACCAGATAGGCAACGAGAATCGAGGCGGCGATCAGCCGCTCATCTCTCTCAAAGACAAACCATGGGACAAGCGCGATCGCCACACCCGCCACGGCAAGAGTCCCGCCTAGCGACAATGTCAATCCGATCACAACTCCGACCGCACCGACAATCATCGCCGCAGCGACCGGGCGATGAAACCATTCCGACATCGTCACTCCTACCTTTGGTAGACGGGAGGGTTTCTGCCATCGGCCGACACGCCCAACGCAGGGACTATCCCACCCAAACCCTGCACAACGAATATGAAGACAACCCCCACAACAAACACTACACGACCGGAAGATCACTCGCCCACGACTGCAAACCAATGATGTGCGCCAGCTCCCAACTTAACGACCTGAGCCGAAGGTGACATCGCTGGACACCAAGACCGGGGGCGACAACGCCCAGAGCCGCCAGGACATTCTACAGGATGACTGGGTCGCACAGGATCTATGAGTGACCCCCAAGACGACTCATTGGTTCTATCCGTTCCTTGTGGATGCAAATTCATATTGGGAGAGAGCCTTCAGTACCCGGCGGTGTAACGTAATGCGCCCACCAGCAATCGTGAAACGCGCGGACTACCCAGACTTCAAAGCTTTGGTACCACCAACTGAGATGCACCGGTGAAGTTGTGCGACAATTAAGGCATGATGCACCACCTGTAGAAGGGGTACTTTCGCATGCGCGTACTGCATGTCTTCAACTCGATCGAGTTTTCCGGTGCAGAAACCATGATCGCCAACAGCATCGCTGACTTCAGAGCACTTGGAGTCGAAGTTCACTGCCTTTCCACTGGAGCCGTTTGCGGCAAGTACTCCGACACTATGAGAGACTCGGGTGCCAAGATTCACCATATCCCAATTGGGTATGGGCGACCAAGCATCCGACGACTTGTTCGGCTCCTATGTGAGCTAAGGTGCGGAGCAGTGCATATCCACTGCGAACGGAATTCCTTCTTGCTCGCCCTTATGGCTCGCTTCTGCGGAACCGAAGCGGTTCTACGCACCACCCACAGCGTATTCTTGTTTACCGGTAGAATTCGACTGCAAACGATTGTTGCTCGCTGGTTTTCGCGCAGCATTCTCTCGGTTCACTACATCTTCATAGGTCCCTCAGTCTCGGAGAATGAGACAACACGCTTTCTGAATACCGGACAAGTTGTCCGCAATTACGTGGATGAACGCATCTATTACCCGCCTCTATCGCCAATAGAACGTGAAACCGTGCGCCGCGAACTATGCATCGAGCCTGGTACTTTCGTTCTCCTAAGCGCCGGATCCTGCTTAGAAGTCAAGCGGCACGCCGACATCCTCGAAGCCGTGGCGCTCCTCATGTCTCAGGGCATTCAAGTCCACTACATCCACGCTGGCTCTGGACCACTGGAAGCCTTGGAGGTTCACTGTTCGCGCAGCCTCACCGTGGCAGACTCAGTGCGTTTCATCGGCGTGCAGAAGCACATGCGCAGACTCTACTTGGCATGTGATTGTCTAGTGATGCCTTCGGAGAAAGAAGGGTATCCAATGGCGGCACTTGAAGCCGCAGCTTGTGCTGCCCCAGTTGTCGCATACGACGTGTATGGACTCAGGGACGTCGTCCGCGACCAAGTTACGGGCCTGCTCACGAGTCCCTCCCCAGAGGCGCTCGCGAACGCGATTGCGGATCTAATGTCTCGTAGCGATAGAGCAGAAATGGGAGTAACCGGTCACTCATTTGTACTTGAGGAGAACTCTCGAAGCGAATGGATTAAGGCGCACATTCGCCTCTATGCACCGCACGGTATTTCAGCCACGCATCATTCCAGATGAAGCGTGACCGAGTGCCCCAAGTGATTGCACGGCCCATGGGAGCAGCTGTCGGAACCGGCTTGTGGGACCAACTCGAACAGGATCCACGCATGATCAATCTGCGACATTCGACTGTGGCTCCGGATCCGTTCGCCAGGATCTGAGCATCCGAGCAGCCAAAGCCCGAATCGAACTTACTTGCAGCGCGAGGAAACCATACAATGCAAAGAATCCCAAGCCTGCGGACGCATGGAGCCAGAGAGCTTGCGAAGCAAGTACATGGAGAGCAGTGAAGAGCCCTAGACCCGACAGGACTCCAAAGCCGAGGCTAGGAAGCACCGCCGTGAAGTAGTCCCGAACTCGAATAGCAGTGTCACGAAAACCGTATTCCAACATCGGGATTGTCAACACATAGCTGGCAATGACATAGCCGGTGGCGACGCCCTCAATGCCAAACCGCAGCCCAACCGAGAAGGCGGCAACCACAAACACCGCAGTTACGAGTCCAAACTTGAACTGCCGGTCCGCGCGTCCACAGACCTGCATCACGATACCGACGGTGGAGGCGCTCGGCTGGATGAGTCCCACCAACGAGAGAATTCTGAACGTTGCTACGCTTCCCAGCCATGTTGGACCGAGCAGCACTCGAACCAGAAAATCAGCCTCAACGAAACAGTAGAGCGCTATGGGGACCGTAAGCAGAGCAGTTAGAGAAACGACATCAATGTAGTTTCGACGCAGCCTTTCGCGCTGGTCAGCCATACTGCTCAGAAGTGGCATCGCCACCTGCAGGATTGGTGTCCGAATCTGCGTGATCGGCAGCAAGAACAATTGATACGCTCGCGAGTACAGACCGAGCGCATCAGCCCCTAGGAATCGACCGACCAGAACGTTGTCCATATTTCGAGTGAAGTAGTTCACGAACTCGAAGCTGGACAACTGTCCACCGAACTTAAGCATCTCGACGACACCGGAGACCCGCCTTGGCCTCCTGGGTGGAATCGGACAGTAGTAGAACGTGAGCGCTGACCCAGCAACCGCCGCCGCTAAAGTCCCACCAACGATTGCCCAATAGCCGTACCCCAGGAGTGCCATACAAACAGCAACCGCCAAGTATGCCGTCTGCGAGAGAATCTGAGTTATCCCAATGGACGTGAACTGCATGTATCGCCGCAAGAGCGCATCATGCTGCACTGAAATGCCACTAGCCAAGATGCTCAACGACAGGGCGACCGTGATTCCAGTCAACTCCGGTCTGCCATAGAAGTCTGCCACCAGAGGCGCGCTGAGCATAACCGCAACGGCGAGTGCCATGCTGAACAACACGTTAAACCAAAAGAGCGTATCGACCTGGTCTCGGCTCACGACAGCCCTTTGAATTGTAGCGTTCGAAAGTCCCGCATCCTTGAAGGTCTGAGCAAATCCCACAACGACAGCAACCATGCCGATTAGACCAAAGTCCGATGGTGAGATTATTCGAGCGAGCACTATGGTCGTGCCAGTCTGCAGCACAAACTTGCCGCCCTGTACGACAAACGTAACCGCCCCACCTCGCACCGCCTTCTGGGCGAGATCGCTGGGCCTACTGGTTTCAAACACCGACTCCGTCAGCCGCATGCATCCTCACAGACTGCGAGGGAATTGAGAAAGACCTCCAGCGTCCAGCCAGATGGGCAAGCGGCCGCGCGGTGAAGCGCTTCAGGCGTCGTCAGCAAGATACGGAAACAGATCTCATGCAGTTCTTCCCTGCCGACAGGAAGTAGCCCGACCGCGACCAGCGCGCGGTTCGCAGTGTACGCCATAGGTTACAACCACAGTCCCACGCCAAGTCGCTGTACAAAGTCCCAGCCCATCGCTTGGTCTAGGAAGTACACCACCAACAGCACAATGGCAATCACCACAAGCGCGGCCAACACGCCTGTCAGCACCTTGCCAACCGCCTCGGCGAACTTGCGCCCGGGACTCGTTTGAGGGATGTAGACGTTCTGCTGGGTCTGCGCGGACGGAGTCGCCGAGGCCTTATGCTTGGCAGATCGTCCGTCGGCTGGCACGCTGCTGTAGTAGTCGGCGTAATAGTAGTAGCCCTTGTAGCCCTTGCCGCCGTAGTAGCCGTAGCCGCCGCCGCCGGGAGTGCTTTCAAGACCCCAAACAACCGTACCGATAACGCGCGCACCCACCTGAGTGAGCATCTCGGCGGCCTTCTTGCCGGCATCTCGCGTGGATACACCACCCTTGGTGACGATGAGCGCGCCGTCAACCCAGCGGGCGACTGCGGCACCATCAGCAACAGCTAGAAGCGGCGGGCTGTCAATGATGACCCAGTCGGCCCACTCCTCAAGTTCCTTGATGAGCATGTGCATCTTCTCGGAACCAAGAAGCTCGCTCGGGTTCGGAGGCAGCTTGCCGCTGGTGAGGATGAGCAGATTCGCAAGCTCGCCCGAGCGCTGGAGCGCGCTCTTGAGCGAGTTCGCACCCGTGAGCACATCGGAAAGACCGATCATCGTGTTCACCTGGAAGAATTGCTGCGTGGTCGGGCGCCTGAAGTCGCAGGAGAGCAGCACGACCTTCTTGCCTGCCTGCGCCAGACCCGCGGCCAGGTTGGATGCAACCGTGGACTTGCCTTCGGCGGGTGCGGCGCTCGTAACCAGCAGAGTCTTGATGTTGTGCTCAAAGTTGATGAAGTCGAGGCTGTTGCGCAAAACGCGGTACGCCTCGGCGGCAGGTGTTCCGGAGTGAGTGATAAGGGTGAGCCTGCGCTTCTCGTCCTTGTCGTACTTCTCGGCAGGGATCAGCCCCAGTACCGGAGCGCCGTAGACCTTCTCGGCTTCCTCAGAGGACTTGATGGTGTTGTCGAGGTACTCGTAGAAGAACGCCATACCCAGACCGAAGATGAGGCCCACAGCCAGACCGAGTGCGCCGTTGCGCTTGGGGCTGGGCTCAACCTTCTCCTCAGTCACAACAGCAGGGCTCACAACTCGGCCGGAGCCGACCTCAAGCTGCTCCTGGATCCGGAGCCCCTCAAGTTGGCCCGCAAGCGTGGTGTAGCTGCCTGTGGCAATTGCCAGCTCGGCGGAGAGTTCGTCACTCTTGCCTTGTGTGGAAATGCGGCGTCCCAGCTCTAGGAGCTCTTGCTTGGACTGCTCAAGGCGCACGTCAACCTCGTCGGCCGCCGCTTTGATGCTCTCGCGCTTGTACTCTCGGCTCCAGGAAACAAACTCCTCGGCCAGCGTATTGGCGATCATGCTTGCCATACGAGAGTCACCGGCACGCGTTGTGATGGTCACAATGTTCGTCTGACCAACGGCAGAGACTGTGACGTTCTTGAGGAGGTCTTCCGGCGTCTCTTTGAGCCCCAGCTTGCGGATGGTGTTCTCGGCAAGCGGACGCAGCTGCATGAGCTGAACCTGCGTTTGCAGGCCGCGCTCAGGCTGGCTGGTGAGATCAGAGATGGCGGTGCCCAGGATGGCGGCACCGGTATCGCGGTCTGAGATGAGGACCTTTGCCTGACCTTCGAACACGGCAGGCTGCAACAGGCTAACAACTATCGCCGTGATGGTGACGATAACAACGGCCTGGATGATGACCCACTTGCGTGCCCGGATAACGTTGAGGTAATCGCGCAGCTCCACGCAGTTGTCTCCGCTTCTTGTGTCCGGGCTAGTTCTTGGTGAACGACGTGATGAACCAGTTCTTGGTCCCGCCGATGGTCTTGCTCACGCAGACGATGCTGCCGGCCGTAGAGGGCGAAGAGCCGCCACCAACGGTCATCTTGATCGTGGCGGTGCCAGAGCCGGACGAGACACCGTTAACGGTGCACGTCTTGTAGCCGCCGCTGATGATGCCGTTGACGATCGACTGGTTGCTAGCCTGGTTGGCGATGAGCGTGGAGACAATGCCCAGGTCGGCTGCTTTGCCGGTGGTGACCGCAAGCGAGCTGCCGTCGCGGGCGATGCTCGAGAAGTACCACACGCCGCTGTAGTTGCGGAGAACCATGGTGCCCGACACGCTACCGGACTTGCCGGTCACGGTGAGGCGCACGTTGGCGGTGTTGCCGCTCTTGGTGACGGTGCCAAAGCTCACGCTGGAGATCTCGCCGGCGACAAGCTTGCCGATCTGCTCCTGGCTGGCGACCTGCTCCCAGTACATGCGCGCCGCCTGGTCGCCCGTGGGCGGAGTGGCAGCGGTGTTGGAATTCGTGTCAGTGTTGGTGAAGCCAGAAGGTGCCGCCTCGGTATCCTCGGCGGGCTCGGTGGCCTCTGTGGCCTCAGTGCTAGCGGTAGAAGTCGACTCGGAAGCCCCCGCATCCGTTGTCGTGGGTGCAGCTTCAGGCGCCGGCGTGCTTGGCGTCTCGGCAACCGTCTTGTCGCCGGTAAGGTCGGCCACGAGGTCGGCCCCACCAAAGAAGAAGTAGCCGGCACCCAAAAGTGCGGCCACAACTGCTACAAGCGAGAGCGCCACAAGAACGCCGCGCTTGCTTGAACTTACTGCGTCATCAACGGTCATATCACTGCCCATCCCCGAGATCCCGCCCCCCGGCAGCATCATCTGGATGCATACCGCCTACTAATTACAAGATTCCGCAATACCATAGCACTATGTAAACATCTCGCAAACAACCGGTTTGCGCAGCTAGCGGGCTTGAGTGAGCCGGGTCACAAAGGCCTGGATGCTGTCGGTTCCAAGGTCGGTCGCTACTGTCCCGGCGTTAACCGCGCTGCTGATGCCCCCGGGATACTCCGCCACGAGTGCGGTGATGCTCTCGGCGGCCTGCCCAAGAACCGCTCTGCGCTCGGCACCAGGCAGGTACGACAGGCCGTTCAGGATGGCGCGGAACTCCTCGGCATCCACCAGCACTTTGCCTGCAGGGAACGTGTAGAGGTCCTCGCCGTCGAATACATTCATGGCGAGCGGCAGATCAAGGGTCACGCCGCCGGTGGCTTTGATCGCCTGGGAGATAGCCTCAGGCCCAAGATCGATGTACGGCAGCGTCACACCGCCATTGAGGCGCGCGTAAGCCTCTGAGACCCGCGCTCCGCCTCCAAACGGGTATGCGTCGCGCAGATGCCCGTAACTGGTGCCAACGACCGTCACGGCGCTTGTGGGGTCAACGCTGAAGATGACCGGCGGGACCGAGGAGTCTGTGGCCTCCACGTCCACGATGACCTGAGCGATCAAGTCGCCGTTCTCATCCGGCACTCCCGCGACTATGAGCACGCGGCCAGACTCGGCCTTGCCTTGTCCGGGCAGCCGGTGTCCAAGCGCCACGTAGGCGCCAAGCGCGACGCCGACGACAACGATGAAGACAAGTCCGGTGATGATTCCCGTGCGAAACGCGCTAGCGAATCCCCCGCCCCCCGGCTGTGACACGCTACTCCCCCTTTAAGTACGCCATGATTCCGCGACTCATGCCCTCGGCCAGTTTAGCCTGATATGCCTCACTTGCGAGAAGCTTGTCCTCAACAGGATTGCTCAGGAAGCCGGTTTCGACGATCACCGACGGGACCTTGGACCAGTTGAACCCCGAGATATCGCTTCTCGGGAGGATGCCGCGGTCCTTCGCGCCAGTCGTGAAGAGCGTCGCGTTGTGGATGGCCTTCGCAGCGGTGAGGCTATTGGCTGTGATCGGCTTGACCCAGTCGTTGCCAGCCGGGTAAAGCGACGACAGGCCGCGGATATCGCCGTTGGTGTTGCCATCGGCATGGATCCGGATGAAGAGGTCCGCCTCGGCGGCGTTTGCTACCTCGGCACGCTGAGCGTTTGAGATGTCGACGGCTCCGGTGGTGCGCGTCATGACCACGCGAACTCCCTGGGCCTCCAGCTCTTTCTTCAGGCGCACAGAGATCTTGAGCACCAGGTTTGATTCGCGCTGCTTGGTGACCGCGCCGCTTGCGCCGCCGGTGACCTTCGCCTTGAGCGTCTTAGAGCCAGGGCCGATCGGCTCTTTGTCGTTGTTGGCTTTGTCCTGGTGACCGGGATCGATGCACACAACGTAGACGCGGCCTGTGGTGGTCGCATCAGCTTTGAGCGCGGCGGTGGTGGTGACGTTGGTGTCATTGGATGCGTACGTGAGCATGATCGTCGTGCCACGGACCATCACCGAGCCCGGTGCGGGGTCTTGCGCAAGCACGGTCCCGACCTTCGCGTCACCCGCAGGTGTCGTCGCATGGACGACCTCGAAGCCGGCTATCTCAAGAAGCGCGTCGGCGTCATCAACGTGAGAGCCGGTCACATCCGGGACCTCGACCATGGTTCCGGTGGCGGTTGTCTCCTCGGAAGCCACATCAGATGCGACCACGGACTCCGTGACTGCCTCGGCGGAAACGTCAACAACCGTCGTCGAAACGTCTGCCGGTGTGGCGCGGAAGATGCCCAGTGCTATGCCGGTGCCGATTGCAAGCACTGCCACAGCTATGATCGCCGCAGCTGGCACGACGTACGTTCGTTTGCGTCGGGTATTCGCTCTATCTCGCCGAGCGACTCTTCCAATCGCCAAGAATGCACCTCCGGGGTGCCGGTTGCATGTTGGTGGGCCCGGTAGGATTCGAACCTACAACCAAGGGATTATGAGTCCCCTGCTCCACCGTTGAGCTACGGGCCCGGCCGGACAGCGGGCCAACGCCCTCTGAACAGCGACCACCTATGATACATCACCATTTGGGGGTAAGACGAAGGTGAATGTTGCACCGTGACCGGGAACACTGTTCACGTCGATTGAGCCGCCAAGAAGCTCGGCCGTGGTAGAGCAAATCGCCAAGCCAAGACCAGAGCCTTCCGGCTTGACGGTGCCGGGGCGGTGGAGTTGGCTGAACTCCCTCATTATCTCGCGGTGCGTGCCGTACTCTAGGCCGGGACCCGTGTCGTGAACGGCAATCCAGGTTGCACCATCGGCTCGCCGACTCACAACGATGTCCACGCCGCCGTTCACGGTGAACTTGACGGCGTTGCCACACAAGTTGAGCAAAACGCGCTCCGCAAGGCGGCGGTCGGTGGTGATCTCCAGACCTTCGGGAACCGTCGTATCCCACGTCAGGTGCTTCTCGGCTACTTGCGGTGCGAGCACATCGGTTGCGAAATCGACCAGATCCGACACGAGGAACGTCTCGGGATCCAGCTCTTCCCTGCCCGCCCTCATCTTGCTCAGCTCAAGGACATCGGTCACAAGCGCCAGCAGGTGCCTGCCCGACGACTCAATCATCGTGACCTGCCGCTGCTGCTCCTCATTGAGCGGACCCGTCATGCCGGTGCGCATCATCGAAGAGAACCCGAGAATCGAATTGAGCGGTGTACGCAGATCGTGGCTCATGTTCGCGAGGAAGCGATCCTGCGTCTCGAGCGCCTCGGCAATCTGCTCTTTGGCCTGCTGCTCCTTCTGGCGACTGCGCTCCGAGCGCGCATAGAACAGGATGAAGGCCACGAACGTCAGCAAGACGGCGATGTCCGCAGCAGCGATTGTGTTCCGCTCCCAACGCAGCGAGTCGGTGACTTCCTGCCTGGATGTGTACGCCGATGCAACTACATCTGAGCCGACTACATTGGTGCGTTCACCAATGACGTCCGGCTCGCGAGAACTATCCGTGGAGAGCGCGAAGTTGAAATGGTCGATGGTTGACGCCTGGTAGTCGCCACCGGGTCCCGAGATGAACAACGAGATCGTGGTTGGCCACGGGTCGTTAACAGGCGCGATGACCTGCTGCAGATACCGCTTGAGATCCGACTCATACATCACGACACCGGTTGTACGAGCCCCGCCCGGCTCATCGGCACCAACACGAAGCGGAGCGAACCACGCAACGTGGTACTCACCATTCGGAGCAGCATGAGACGCCGAGAGAACGCCGCTCTCCATTTCTGCGGCCTCGGCGGCGTACTCGGCAATCTCGTGCTCGTGCCCTGGAGATCCCGGGCCAAAGGCCAGCTGGGCCTTGCCGAGACTGTCGAAGAGCGTGATGTTCACGTAGTTGCGTGAGTTGCGCTCGGCCTCAAGGCGCATCGTCAGCCAGTCCACCGAGTCCTTGCCGCCTGCGAGGTAATCCTCAAACTCGGTACGCACCCGAGACGTGGTGCTAAGCGACACGATGTCGGATTCACTCTCGGCAAACCAGTACCGCATGAGCGCAGCGTTACCGTCAGCCACATGTGACAGATGTATGTGAGCCTCAGACTCCGCCGACTTCGACTGGACGTCATACGCCCAGACAGCTATCGCTGTGAGGGCGAGGTAGGCCACAACAGCCGTTGCGACGGCACCATAGATAGGTTTGAGCGTACGCCCAAGCCGTTGCGATCCACGAGTAGACACTCGGCCGAACACCCCGTCCCCCATACAGCTTAACGCCTGACCACTTCACCGTGAGCCTACCTGTGAAGCGGCTAACGAGCAATGGGTAATCATGCCTGATTGCAGTCAGAGAATCCAGACTGCCAAATCGCCCGGTTAAGCGTTGCGTCAAGCGCCACGCTCCGTCTATAATGCGTCGGTGCGCCTGCTCAGTTCAGGCCACACCGATACTCCTCGGTAGCTCAATTGGCAGAGCATCCGGCTGTTAACCGGAGGGTTGTAGGTTCGAGTCCTACCCGAGGAGCCATTTATATCTAAAGGCGCCCCCCGCCTTCGCGGGGGGCGTTGTTGTGTGCAATGCCCCTTTACAGGCATACTCACGGTGCACATTTGCATGCGCCATGAACTGGGGGGTTCAAATGCGATTGCTGGTCGTGGACGATGATGCTCCATCACGATATCTGCTCGAATCGGTATTCAGTGCCCGGGGGCACAAGGTCGAATCCGCGTCGGACGGCGAAGAGGCACTTGAGAAGGCTCGAGCCAATCCGCCCGAGATGATCATCAGCGACATCCTGATGCCGGTCGTGGATGGCTATCGCCTGTGCATCGAATGGCACCAAGACGCGCGACTGGCGCCTATCGTCTTCGCCTACTACACCGCCACATACGTTGAAGACGCCGATGAGGACTTCGCGCTCTCACTCGGGGCAGATGCATTCCTGCGCAAGCCCATGGAGACACACACGCTCATCCACACGATCGAGAAGATCCACCGCGAGACGAAGGTGCTCAAGCGCTCGGCAAAACGGGCTCCCGCTGAAGAAATCGCAGTCATGCGCCAGTACAACGAGCGGCTCGTGGCCAAGCTGGAGAAGAAGGTTGCGGATCTTCAGAAGACAACAACACAGTTGCGGCTGACTATCGATCTGCTATCGGATGAGGTCAGCGCTAAAGACGCCCTGATTCGACGACTGAGCGACGAACTGGCGAAGCAGACGACAAGCAGCTAGGTCGAGCGACGCTACTCTAGGTAATCCTTGAGCTTGCTCGACCGCGACGGATGCCGCAGTTTGCAGAGCGTCTTGCTCTCGATCTGGCGGATGCGCTCGCGGGTGACGCCGAACTCACGACCAACCTCTTCGAGCGTGCGGGGATGTCCGTCATCCAGACCAAAGCGCAGCTCGATGACCTTGCGCTCACGCTCGGAGAGCGAATCGAGCACGCGGGTCAGCTGCTCCTGCAGCATCGAGAAGCTGGCTGCATCCGGAGGTACGACGGCCTCGGAGTCCTCGATGAAGTCTCCAAGCTGAGAATCCTCTTCTTCGCCGATCGGCGTTTCAAGCGAGACCGGCTCCTGCGAGATCTTGAGGATCTCACGGACCCGCTCGGCGGACATGTCCATCTTCTCGCCGATCTCCTCGGGCAACGGCTCACGCCCGAGCTCCTGCAACAGCTGACGCTGTACGCGGATGAGCTTGTTGATGGTCTCGACCATGTGCACCGGGATGCGGATCGTACGGGCCTGGTCAGCGATCGCTCGCGTAATGGCCTGACGGATCCACCAGGTGGCGTAGGTGGAGAACTTGAAGCCCTTGGAGTAGTCGAACTTCTCCACAGCACGGATCAAGCCGAGGTTGCCTTCCTGGATAAGGTCCAGGAACAGCATGCCGCGACCGACGTAACGCTTCGCGATAGATACAACGAGGCGCAGGTTGGCCTCGACGAGTTGCTTCTTGGCATTGAGGCCGATGTCCTCGATGCGGTGAAGGCGACGAAGCTCGGCTTTCTCGACCTTCTCGCCTGTCTCATCGATCTCTGCCAGACGGGCCATGACCTCTTCGCCGGCCTCGATCTTCTTGGCGAGGTCGACTTCCTGGCGTGCATTGAGCAGCGAGACCTTGCCGATCTCCTTGAGGTACATACGCACCGGGTCGCTCGTGAGCGGCGCAAGCGTGTGCGCGTCGACCTTGCGCTTGGGCTTCTTCTTGGCCTTGACCGGCTTGATGACCTCTTCGGTCTCAGCCGGGATCTCCTCGGCAACGGCATCCTCGGGAAGCTCATCGACGTGATCGGAATCATCGGCGGAGGCGTGAATCGGATCATCGACGAGGTCGATGCCGCTCTTGGTGATGTGCGCGTAGACAGACTCGAACTGATCCTCTGTCAGATCCACGTCACTCAGCGCAACCTGGATTTCCTCATCAGTGAGGCTTCCCTTGGTCTTGCCGGCCTTGACGAGCTTCTGAACAGCAGCAAGCTCAAGCTCAGGTGCGAGCTTGGTGGCTTTAGGCTTCGCCTTTGGCGTTGCCTTTGGCTTCACTTCTGGCTTTGCCTCTGGCTTCGCCTTCGGCGTTGCTTTCGCTTTCGCCTTTGCAGGCGCAGCGGCGATCTCGGTCTTGTCAGTCTTCTTGGCTGCAGGGCTCACGCAGTCACTCCACTCTTCCATCAGCAGGTTGCGTCATTCGGGTCCTCAGCGCATTGCGCTGCCTCTCCAACACGACGATTTCCCTGAATAGTCCGTCGTAGGCGGTCGCGTCCTTCACAGCGTCAAGCGCGCGAAGACCAGCTTTCTTAGTAAGAATTAGACGCTCAAGGGCGAATTCCTTGAGACGGCCCGAAACTTCCCGAAATGCGTATTCTATCTGTTCCACGTCTGGAGCGTCTACCAACCACTCTGACAAGGATTCTGCAACATTTCTGTCGCGCTTCGAAATACTGTCAAATAGCGCCTGTCCCGATGCCTGCTCGGCATCAAGGATCCAGCCGAGCAACACACGACGACTTTCGTCGATTACGAACTCCTCCGATAGCAAATCGCGTGCCTCGGCGCGGATGGAGGGCGCAAGCGTCACAGTGCGGAGCAACTCCTTCTCGGCACGGGCCTGGTTGCTGTCGATCGTCGGAGCCGCGGCTTTTTGCGGTGCAGACTGCTCGTCTTCGGCCTCAGGCCGGGGCCTGTGGACCTGAGCGCCGGCAAGCGCGCGCTGAACGTAATCAGGGGTTGTGAGCAGGCGACTTGCGATGTAGTTCACGTATTCTTGCGCAAGAATCGAGGTCTTTACGGCCGCGAGCGGCTGGACGGCGTCGTTGAGCGCTGCGGACTTCCCCTCCGGTGTGGAGAGGTCATGCGTGGACAGACGCTGGTCGATCACAAACCGCAGCAAAGGTTGTGCGTCATCGATGAGCGCGCGCATCTCGACCGCGCCACGAGCACCAACGAAGTCCGCCGGATCCATGCCTTCAGGGATGACAGCCACGCCGAGGTCGATGCGCGCGTTGCCCGCCTCAGGCGTTGAACTTGAGTCGATGAACTCGGCGGCACGGCTTGCGGCACGCTGGCCAGCCTCGTCACCGTCGAACAAATACACGACCTTCTTGGCAAACCTGCCCAGAAGCTTCACGTGCCGCTCGGTAAGAGCCGTGCCGAGGGTGGCCACAACGTAGCCGATCCCCTGCTCGGCCAGCGCGATGACGTCGGTATAGCCTTCCACCACAACCGCCGTGCCGCTTGCGACGATCTCATTGCGCGCGCGGTCGATGCCGTACATGTTCGACGACTTGTGGAAAATCGGCGTCTCGTTGCTGTTGAGGTACTTGGGATGGCCGTCGCCGACCACTCGCCCACCGAAGGCGATGACACGGCCGGAGAGGTCTGTGATCGGGAACATGATGCGCCCGAAGAAGCGGTCTTTCACGGCACCGCGTTCCACGGCGAGCGTGATGTTCGCGTCAACGAGCTCGTCACGGGTGAACCCCTGCGCGAGCAGTGCACGCGTCATCTCATCTCGGCCACTAGGCGCATACCCCAGACGCCAGCGCTTGGCGACGTCGATGCCGAAGTCCCGGCGCTTGAGGTACTCGCGGGCCTCCTCGGCACCAGGGCTGCGCCCGGCGATGAGGTTCTTGTGGAAGAAGTCGGCAGCTGCCTCGCACGCAGCGATGAGACGCTCTTTGCGCCCGGTGGGCATGCCCGCGCCGCCCTCTTCGATGATCTCGATGTGAGCGCGGTCTGCAAGGCGCCTGATAGCGTCGGGGAATTCGAGGTTCTCGGCACGCATAACGTAGCCGAAGACATCACCGCCGAGTCCGCAGCCGAAGCAGTGCCACAGATCGGTCCCGGGATCGATCTTGAAACTGGGCGTCTTCTCGCCGTGGAAGGGACAGTTGCCCCAGAAGAGGCGACCCTTCTTCTTGAGGACAACAGTCTCGGAAACTAGCGAGACGAGGTCTGTGGCGTCGCGAACGCGCTCTACGTCCTGTTCAGAGATGCGACCCACGAAACCTCCTCTCGACAAAGACAACGCTCCCGGGCGCCGATTTGGCACCCGGGAGCATTCTACCTTACAGCAGTGACGCGGTCTTAGGCGCCGTGAACCTTGAGGAACAGCGGCACGAAGACGAGCGACACAACCGTCATGAGCTTGATGAGAATGTTCATCGAGGGACCGGAGGTGTCCTTGAACGGATCGCCAACGGTGTCGCCAACAACAGCAGCCTTGTGGGCGTCTGAGCCCTTGCCGCCGTGCTCGCCACTCTCGACGTACTTCTTGGCGTTGTCCCACGCGCCACCAGCGTTGGCCATGAAGATGGCCAGCAGGAAGCCTGTGACAAGCGCGCCAGCGAGAAGACCCGCGAGCATGGAAAGGTCGACGATGCCAACGATGATCGGCACAGCAACGGCGATTGCGCCGGGAACGACCATCTCCTTGAGCGCGCCCTTGGTGGAGATATCCACGCAAGCTGCGTAGTCAGGACGGCCAGTGCCCTCCATGATGCCCGGGATCTCGCGGAACTGACGGCGAACCTCGCCGATCATTGCGAAGGCTGCACGGCCGACGGCACCCATGGTGAGCGCGCCGAACAGGAACGGCAGCATACCGCCGACGAAGAGGCCGACGATGACCTTCGGGTTCTCAAGCGACATGTCGATGGTGAGTCCACCAAGCGACAGCGACTGGCGGAACGCAACGAACAGCGCGAGAGCGGTGAGACCGGCAGAGCCGATCGCGAAGCCCTTGGCGATGGCTGCGGTGGTGTTGCCCACCGAGTCGAGGTTGTCCGTGATGGCGCGGATGTCCTTGCCCATGTGGGCCATCTCGGCGATTCCACCGGCGTTGTCGGCCACAGGACCGTACGCATCGACACCAACGGTGATGGCGGTGATGGAAAGCATGCCGAGCGCGGCAAGCGCGATACCGTAGATACCGGAGAGCTGGTTATCCGGAACGGCCATGTTACCCATGGCGTAGGACGCGAGGATCGCGGCACCAACAACGAGGATCGGGAACACGGTGGAGATCATACCGGTTCCGAGTCCCTGGATGATGTTGGTGGCGGCACCCGTCTCGGACGCCTCGGCGATCTTCTTGACCGGGCTGTAGTGATCCGAGCAGTAGTACTCGGTGATCTTGCCGATTGCGATACCGGCGGCAAGACCGACTACGACGGAGCCGAAGAACCAGATACGGGCCTCGGTGTTCACGCCGCCAGTCTGCTCGAGCGTGCGGGTGCTCCAGTGGTAGAACAGGAAGAACATCGCAACGATCTCGAGGCCAGCGGCCACGTAGGTGCCTCTGTTGAGCGCGTTGTGAAGGTTGTCGCCCTCTTTGGCGCGAACCGCGAACAGACCGACGATCGACATGATGATGCCGAAAGCAGCGATAAGAAGCGGGGTGATGATGCCGTACTGCAGGTCGAGGCTACGAGCGCCGCCTGCGGTGTACCAAAGCGAGATTGCGAGGACCATCGGCGCGAGGATCGAGCCAACGTAGCTCTCGAAGAGGTCGGCACCCATGCCGGCCACGTCGCCAACGTTGTCGCCAACGTTGTCAGCGATAACGGCGGGGTTGCGCGGATCGTCCTCGGGGATACCGGCCTCGACCTTACCGACGAGGTCAGCGCCGACGTCGGCCGCCTTGGTGTAGATGCCGCCACCAACACGAGCGAACAGTGCGATGGAGCTGGCGCCCATTGCGAAGCCGTTGACGATCTCAGCGTTCGAAGCGGGGTTGGTGCCGGTCACGAGCATGAAGATGGCCCAGAGGCTGAGTCCACCGAGGCCGAAGCTGGCGACAGTCAGACCCATCATGAGACCAGAGCGGAACGCTACGTTGAGTGCTTTGGCGATGCCGGAAGTGGCTGCCTGAGCGGTACGTGCGTTTGCGCGGGTGGCGATGTACATGCCGAAGAATCCGGCAGCGGCGGAAAGGATTCCACCTGTGAGGAACGCCACACCTGTGAGCCAGTTGATAGCAAAGCCAAGTACCAGGAACACGACCGCGGCAAATATGATGAGCACGCGGTACTCGCGCAGGAGGAATGCCATGGCGCCCTCTTGAATCGCCTTGGAAATCTCCTGCATCTGCTCAGTGCCTGAATCCTGCTTGAGGACCCATGCGCCGAGATACGCTGCCACGGCTACACCGATCACAGCAGCGATCGGGGCAAACCAGGCAATCCAGTCAGCCATAAGTCGCAACTCTCCCTTCGAATACCACACCGGGTGCATTTACGCAGGGGGTTCCCTTACCCCCTGTGATGCTCCGGTGATTCTATGCGAAGAGTCGATGTGCGGCAACAACTTAGAAACGGATGAATAAATACAGTGTGAGGGGCTCAGAGGCCGAGAAGCCCTAACGGAGTTGTCTCGAGAAGGCTCTGGGTGGCGCGGTTGCGATCTGCAAGCACCTCGCATGCGTAGCGCTGCAAGAGCGCGACGTGGGTGGGATTCAGATACAGCTGCTCATCGCCGAGTCGCCAGATAACGAGTTTAGAGTCGAACAGCGCGCCCATGTGGTACGAGAATGTCGGCTGTTTGACCGAGACGTACTGCGAGAGCTGCTGCATGGAGAGGGGCTGCATAGCGAGGTACTCGCACACACGGCGGCGTGTGCCATTGTTGAGCATCGCGATGATGTCAGGAATCTGCGCAAAATCCGGACCGGCCATAGGTGATGCGCCCCCTTTGGGTGGTTGCTCGGCTGAGAGCAGGTGCGCATTCGACGCCGGCCCCCGTCCGAAGTTGATGTACTCCGTCTCAACGCTGCCCTGAACGCGAGCGCGCCTCGGAATAGTCATGCGCGCGCTCCCCTCCCTCTTTTCACGCTCATCGATGCGCTTCGATACCGCCTTCGTGCCTATCGAAACCGCCCGTGTCGATATCGAATCACGTGCGGGTGATCGTGGCGTTCGCAGCAGCCCCGCAATCACTCACTGGCCGACGGCGGCAAGCCCACATTCCGTAAGTTGCCGACATCGATATCGACACGGGCGGTGTCGATATGGAGTGCGGGAGACATCGAAGCACTTCGATGAACTCCAAAATGGGACCCGGACTGCTGCGTCGTCCGCGAATCAAACACCGCGATCACGAGCAGCACACTACAGCGTCGCACTAAACGCACGCCGAACAGAACTCGAACATACACTTACCAACGCAGCGGTGCGGCACCCTGACTTAGGGCTCGCAGTATCCTAGCAACAAGCGGATCACTACGTGTGCTTCGTGAGCGGCGGCAACCATCACACGCGATGCGTACAGCGGCAGACCGTCTCGGACATCGCTCGACAGGTCTCCCACCAGGTACACGTTGTCCGCGATCCGCTCGCTCGCTATCTCGTTCGCCGAGCCACTACCCGCAAGGCCTGACGCCGTCACGAGCGGCACTTCAGGCAGCTCGTCAGTGCAGACGTTGCAGATCATCGCTTTGTCAGCCGCGCCGTCCACAGCTTCGACAATCACGTCGGCGCTCGCTACAAGTCTCGCTACGTTCTCGGCCGTGACGCACGCAACGGTCTCCAACAGCGTCACCTCGGGCGAGATCCGGCGTAGCGTGTCCGCGAGCGCCTCGGTCTTCAGGCGACCGATGTCGTCTCGGAAGAACAGCTGCCGGTTGAGGTTGTCTTCCTCCACCCGATCGAAGTCGATGAGGTGCAGCGTCCCCACACCCGAACGCACGAGCATGGCGGCCACATTGCTCCCGAGCCCGCCACAACCGATGATCGCGACTGTTGCACCTCGCAACAAAGAGCGGGGATCAGTTATCGCATCCATCGCGCTACCCCCCGCCAACCGGCGGGAAGATCGCGAGCCGGTCACCATCGCGCAGCACCATGCGCTCCTCGGCGTGGCGGCCGTTCACGAAGACCACGCGCGGCTCGTCGGGCAAGGCCAGCATCTCGATCACCTGAGAGATCAAGAACCCGTCCGGGAACTCGATAAGCCGGGAATGACGGCCGGGCAGCCCGTCGGGTTGAAACGAAGCCAGACTTGCGAACAGCGCGACATCAACGACCACCGTGACCCACCACCCTCCGCTTCCAACCGGGCAAAGTGCTCGCGTCGGTGACACCCGACCTGGCAAAGTGCTCGCGTCGGTGACACCCGACCTGGCAAAGTGCTCGCGCCGGACGCAACCAACCGCCCGGCGCGAGCCGTGTCCAAACCCCTGAACCTGCTTAAGAGATTCCAAGCTCCTTGGCGGTCTCGGGCACGAAGTCAAAGACCGAATCAAGCTCCGCATCGGTAACCGTGAATACCACGTTATGCGGGGGCAGCGGCACCTTCAAGAAGAACTCGGGAAGGCGGTCGTCTGCAGCAGTGAATCCTGCATGCTGGTTGAAGAGTCGCTCGTAAGTGAGCGTCTCCTTGCCAACAGCAAGAACCGCGTTCACGTCCCACGGATCGCCAGTGTGAGCCGCGACCATATCCACGATGGCCGTGAAGGCCTCAGGAATGTCGAGAACCGGGAAAGCCACGAAGATACACAGACCCATAGAGTCGAGCATCGCCGTTGCAATCTGCAGGTTCTTGGAGAGCTCCGCCTGACCCTCCGGCTTGAGCGGGTCGACCGTACCGCCAACTGCAAGAACGTTCGCGGTGATGGCATAACCAGCGGTGTGGTCGGCACCCATCGTCGTCGTAGCGTACGTGACGCCGATACCCTGAATCGGGCGCGGGTCGTACGCCGGCAGCGCCTGGTGCTTCACGACCGGGATGTGAGCCACACCGAACTTGATGCCGGTGGCTTCGCAGCCATCTCCGAGAGCCCGTCCCAGCTCGGTGTCCTTGGCAATCTCGGCAAGCGCAGCCATCGCGCCTTCTGCATCACCGAAAGCGATCTGCCCGGAGTCCATATAGACTCCAAGCGTCGCACCCATCTCGATGGTGTCCACGCCTAGGTCCCCACACAGCCGGTCAAGCCTTGCGACCGCATCCATATCCGAGATCCCGCAGTTCGCGCCGAGAGACCATGCGCTCTCGTATTCGGGACCCTTCGTCATATAGTGTCCGTCTTCATCAACGTAGTACCGCGAGCACTGGATGACGCAACCACTGTGACAGCCGTGCTTGACGTTGCCGCCACGTGCGACGGTGATCTCCCGCATCGTCTCGCCGGAGATTCCCTCAACGCCTTCGAATCGACCGTCCGAGAAGTTGCGGGTCGGATAGCCACCCGCCTCGTTGATGATGTTCGCGAGCACGTTCGTGCCATAAGTCGGCAAACCCTCGCCGCTCACGGGATGAGTGCGCAGTGCCGAGGCAAACGTCTTGACGGCGGTGTTGAACGCCTCTTTGTCTGCGTGCTCCAAAGACTTCAGGCCTTCGTCGAATATCGCGATTACCTTGAGTCCCTTGCTTCCCATGACCGCACCAAGGCCGCCGCGCCCTGCATAGCGGTTCGGGTAGCCCATCGGATCGGTCACAGCGATACCGGCCGCCTTCATGCCATGCTCGCCTGCAGGCCCGATGACCAGGAAAGACGACTTCTCGGTCATACGGTCTTCAGTCGCCTCGATACCCTTGGCAACGGCGACGGTCTCGTACGTTCCAAGGCCTTTCATGTCATGGCGGCACACGATATCCGCCTTACCGTCCGGGAACAGACGAAGCACATAGCTGCAGTTCTTGTTCGACGGCATGCCTTCGATGACGACCGCGGCGATTCCCATCTTACCCAGAGCATGTGCAGCCGTGCCGCCGGTGTTCGACTCCTTGATGCCACCGGTGAGGGGACTCTTTGCGCCAACAGAAAGACGCCCACCGTTCGGCGCAGTCGTTCCGCCGAGAAGCCCGGGGGCGAGTACAAGCTTATTTAGCGGGCCGAGCGGATCTGCGTCGGCAGGAACTTCGGTGAAGACAATCGCCGAGGTCAGCGCACGCCCTCCGTAGCGAGACCACTTCTCAGGTAGTGGTTCCATCTTGATCGACAGATCCGACATGTTCACACGCATGATCTCACGCATATGTACCCCCTTGCAGTCAGGCGGCACGGAATCAGCCGCATAAATTAGGAGGCCGGGCAGCCATCAGCCTCTCAACTCATTAACTTACCCGTAGTCAAGCTGAAGTCACAGCTTCTGACTTAAATAGACAGGCGACTTCACTGAATCCACATGCCAATGACCGCAGAAGGTGCTCTACATCTTCCATCTGGACGGCATGAAGAGCTGCTCGTAAGTGCGGATCGCGTACCGGTCAGTCATCCCGGCAACGTAATCGACGACACGCTGTGGCAGCGGGCCGAGCGACTCGAGCGCAAACTCCTCGGGCAGCTCAGACGGATGCGCCAGGTAGTAGCCGAAGAGCCGCTTCACGAGCTCGAGCGCTTTCGGGTCCTCCCCCTTCGCGTCCATCGAGAGGTAGACGCGGTCGAAAAGAAACGCCCTAAGCGCGAGCATCGCGGCTTCAACATCCGGCGTCATCATGATGCGGTCCTGATCAGCGCTTGCCGTTACCATCGACTGCACGAGTGCCGTGATACGCGCACCGTGATGCCTGCCGAGCACCGTCGTGATGGCTTCGGGTATCTCGGAGTCCGACATCACACCAGCACGGACGGCGTCGTCGATATCGTGGTTGACGTAGGCGATGCGATCGGCGGTCTTCACGATCTGTCCCTCAAGCGTGGCAGGTACGTCTTCTCCGGTGTGATTCCGGATACCATCACGCACTTCCCAGGTGAGGTTCAGGCCGCGACCGTCGTATTCGAGCACCTCAACCACCCGCAGCGACTGCAAGTTGTGCTCGTAGGCATGCGGCATACCGGGGTACTCCGGAGCCACCTCGGCAAGGCACTGCGAAAGCGCGCTTTCGCCCGTATGGCCAAACGGCGTGTGACCGAGGTCGTGTCCGAGCGCAATGGCCTCAGTGAGGTCCTCGTTCAATCGGAGCGCCCGCGCGATGGAGCGGGCAATCTGTGCGACCTCGAGGGTATGCGTGAGGCGGGTGCGGTAGTGATCGCCCTCGGGCGCCAGGAAGACCTGTGTTTTGTGTGAGAGCCGCCGGAAGGCCTTGCAGTGGATGATCCGGTCGCGATCACGCTGAAACTCAGTGCGAAGCGGATCGGGCTCCATGAGAATCTCTCGGCCAACCGTGGCATCAGAGAACGCAGCTCTTGGCGAAAGGCGCGAGCGCTCCTCGGCCTCAGCTGCCTCGCGTGTAAGGATGATTTCGCTCACGTGTGCTCCCCGATCAGCCGAACATGAGCAGGCCAGCGCCGCCGAGAACAGCACCAAAGATCGCGCCGACGAGCCATGCACGACGAGTCCCCCACTGACGGGCGCCCCAGACCCCGACGTAGCTGCCGACGATCGCCCCCGGAAGCATGGGCCCAAGAATCGCAAACAGGTCTGCGCCGAGGACGGCAACCGCTTCACCGGGCTGTGCTCCGGCCACCATCGCGATGAGCCACCACACGAAAAGCGGCAGGAACAGGGCCGCAACAAACGCCACAAGGAGAGGCTGCCAAAGCGGACGCTCACGCTTTGAGCGTCCCTGAATAAGCGGTGATTGAGCTCGCTGGTATAGTTTGGTCCTACTCGCCATTCAGGCCCCTAACGCATTGCGTGCCTCCTACGAAGTATCGCCGGAGGCACGCATAAACGCTAGGGAGATGCTGGAATTAGCGGTTGTCGGACACAGCTGCCTTGTCCGCGAGAGCTGCCTGAGCAGCCGCAAGACG
>DDWM01000035.1:94860-96122 GCA_002345925.1 Actinobacteria bacterium UBA2286
TCTCCACCATGCTCACCACAAACGCCAAGCTTGATGCCGGGATTCACCTGGCGGCCCTTTTCGCAGCCGATGCGCACTAGCTCGGCCACACCGGAGTCGACGGTCTCAAACGGGTTGCGAATGAGAACCTTGCGCTCCAGGTAACGCGGCAAGAACTTGGCTTCGATATCGTCGCGCGAGAAGCCGAAGGTGGTCTGCGTGAGGTCGTTGGTACCAAAGCTGAAGAAGTCGGCAACCGTGCCGATCTCATCGGCGGTGATAGCAGCACGCGGCAGCTCGATCATCGTGCCGATCGGGATATCGAGCGCAACACCCGTGGCTGCGACAACCTCAGCGATAACTGTCTCGCTCTCGGCACGAAGCACGTCGAGCTCGGCCTTCACTGAAACGAGCGGGATCATGATCTCAGGGCGCGGATCCTTGCCACCCTGAATGAGCTCCGCAGTCGCACGNNGCGATGGCGCGAACCTGCATCGAATAGAGCTCAGGGAACATGATGCCGAGACGGCAACCACGAAGTCCGAGCATCGGGTTCATCTCGGTCATGGAGTCGATCTGCGAGAGCAAACGACGCTTCACGGCGGTTTCGGCCGCGGGAACGCCAGCGCACTCGTCACGCACGATCTCTACCTCAAGCTCACGCGGGCTGTCCAGGAACTCGTGCAGCGGCGGGTCGAGCAGGCGAACCGTGACCGGCAGCCCGTCCATCGCGCTCAGTATCCCGAGGTAATCCTCGGTCTGCACCTTCATGAGCTTGGCGAGAGCCTCTTCGCGCGTGTGCTGGTCATCGGCCAGGATGAAGTCCTGGATGATGTCCTTACGCGTGCCGAGGAACATGTGCTCGGTACGGCAGAGGCCGATGCCTGCGGCACCGAACTTGCGGCCGAGCGCGGCATCGTCGGGCGTGTCTGCGTTGGCGCGAACACCCATGGTGCGGAACTCATCTGCCCACGTGAGGATCGTGTCGAACTCTTCGAACACTTCGGGCTCAACCAAAGACACAGCGCCGAGAACGACCTTACCGGTCGTGCCGTCGATCGAGATGATGTCGCCTTCTCTGAGCTCGATATCCGTGCCCGAGATGCGAGCGATCTTGTTCTCGGCATCGATCCTGAGCATGTCGGCACCGCAGACGCACGGCTTGCCCATGCCGCGAGCGACAACCGCCGCGTGCGACGTCTTGCCACCGTGCGAGGTCAGGATGCCCTGCGCGGCGACCATGCCGTGCAAGTCGTCCGGCGTGGTCTCCCAGCGTACGAGGA
>DDWM01000035.1:96192-96383 GCA_002345925.1 Actinobacteria bacterium UBA2286
GCGTTCACGTCGAACTGCGGGTGCAGGAGCTGATCGAGCTGCGCGGGATCGATGCGGAGCACCGCTTCCTCACGGTCGATCATGCCTTCTTCGACCATATCGACGGCGATCTTGAGCGCAGCGCGCGCGGTGCGCTTGCCGACGCGGGTCTGCAGCATCCAGAGCGTGCCCTGCTCGATGGTGAACTCGAT
>DDWM01000035.1:96462-97766 GCA_002345925.1 Actinobacteria bacterium UBA2286
CGGCAACGACGTCTTCGCCCTGGGCGTTCGTCAGGAAGTCGCCGTAATACTCGTTCGTGCCGTCGGCCGGGTTGCGAGTGAACGCAACGCCCGTAGCCGAAGTCTCGCCCTTGTTACCAAAGACCATCGTCTGCACGTTGACTGCCGTGCCGAGGTCATCAGCGATCTTCTCCATCTTGCGGTAGTCGAACGCGCGCTTGTTGTTCCAGCTCTTGAAGACGGCTTCAATCGAGAGCTTGAGCTGCTCGGAAACCGTCTGCGGGAAGACCACGGTACCGTCAACGGCAAGAACCGGGAACTCTTCGGCGCTCACGTTGGCAGAGACGATCTCCTTGAACTGGTCAACGAGCGCACGCATGTCAGCTGCGTCGAGGTCGGTGTCGTTCTTCACACCGCGGTCGAGCTTCATCTTGTTGATGGCGTTCTCAAAGCGGTCGCCGTCAACATCCAGGACTACCTTGCTGAACATCTGGATGAATCGACGGTAGCTGTCCCACGCAAAACGCTCGTTGCCGGTCTGGGCGATGAGGCCCTGCACCGACACGTCGTTGAGGCCGAGGTTGAGGATCGTGTCCATCATCCCGGGCATCGAGAATGCGGAACCCGAGCGAACAGAGACAAGCAGCGGGTCGGCAGGATCCCCGAGGCGCTTGCCCATCTTGCCTTCGAGCTCGGCAACATACGCATCGATATCCTCGGCAAGTCCAGCCGGGAACGCCGGCGGTGTGGAGTTGTAATACTCCATGCACGCCTGACAGGTGATAGTGAACCCGGGCGGGACCGGAAGTCCCATATTGGCCATCTCGGCGAGGTTTGCACCCTTACCGCCGAGGATGAATTTCATACTTTTGTTGCCTTCGGTACGTCCCCCACCAAAGGCATATACGCGCTTGACGTCAGACAAGTCACTTCTCCCTCACAGCTGGCGACCGACGAGAGCATGATAGCGTAAACAAGGCATTGCGGGACAAGCGTTGTGTGTGACAGTTCTACGTAACGCGGTTAACTAGGCGTAAAGGGCCTAGTCGTGCGTCTCGTAGCCCTGTAGGTGGGCGGTGATTTCGCGAGAAGTCTCCTCGATAGCGCGATCATCGGTTCTGATNNACGATGCATCCGATGCGCCTCATCACAGCGCGCGCTTCTTCGATCTCGCGCTCGACGGTCTCGCGTTCGGCGTACCCCGGGATCCATCCGCCAAGCTCAGACATGCGTGCCGTACGGATCTCCATAAGGATATCTGCCGAGGTGACCAGCCCGAACACGCGGCGCGGATCGAGCTCGAATATCTCCGGCGGCGGCGCAAC
>DDWM01000026.1 GCA_002345925.1 Actinobacteria bacterium UBA2286
CAGCTGATGCGCAAATGCGTTAGCGTGACTTGCGACTTCGGCCGCTCGCTTGGAGGACGACATGACACGATCGGCTGAGGTCGACGCCTACATGGCGACACTCGATCACCACATGACGGCCCAGGTGGAGAAGTTGCGTGCCGCCATCCTTGACGCGGATCCGCGCGTGAACGAGTCCATCAAGTGGAATGCACCAAGCTTCTTCATCGACGACCACTTCGCGACATTCAATCTGCACTATCCCGACCGGGTGCAAATCGTCCTTCACGCCGGCGCCAAGGTGAATCCGGATGCGGTCCAGTTCGAGATCTCGGATCCAGCGGGGTTGCTCAAGTGGGCGTCTGTCGATAGGGCGAGCGTCACCTTTGGAAGCGCCGCAGAAGTCGATGATCGTCTCGCTTCGTTCCTGGACATTGTCCGGCAGTGGATTGCGCTCACGTCATGAGAGGTGTTCTCGGATCCGCAGGCTAACAAGCGCATCCAGCTGACGCGCACGAGGTAGACTGACATGGAAGGCATTGGCGCGCAGCTGATGCGCAAATACGTTAGGCATAGAACGGGTGACAGGAGCGTATCGCTGTCATCCTCTGGCGGTCAGGTGTGAGAAGGTTGACCCATGGAGCCGATTCCTCGTCACAATCCCGCACGTCTGATCGCAGTTGGCGCCGCAGCACTCCTAGTGTTGCTGGTTGCAGCGGTGATCTATCTCCTTGTCCAATCGTCGGGTGCGGCGCCGCAGAAGCATCGTGTCGACGAACTCGTGGCGAACTACAATGCCCACATCGGTGAGTTTCGTACCATCGCGCAGTTGGCCTCCGTTGAAGCGACCTTCGGTATTGACGTCTCCAGCGGGAGCCTCGGTTCGAACGACATCGATTCCACCGACGTGCCAGGCTATTCGGCGATTCTGACCGCGCTGCACGACGTCGGCGCGCAGCACGTTTCGGCCTCTGATCACGCGGTCGACGTGACAACTTCAAGCGAGGGGCTCGCAGTCTCCGGTCGCGAGTCGGGCTACTACTACACAGCATCGCCAGATGTTGAGACGGTCACGCTCGATGTCGCGCGGAGTCCTGATGCGCCGCAATACTGGCTCTATCCGCTCGGTGACGGATGGTACGCCTCGGAGTACAGGTTCTGACGCATCGGTTCATGCCTAACAAGCGCATCCAGCAGATGCGACAACCGATAGACTGAACTGGAAGGCATCGGCGCACAGCTGATGCGCATACACGTTAGGCATAGCAGGGGAATCACCGAACCCTCTTGGGATCGTTCGCGTCCAAAGAGATGTAGGTGCAATTCGTTGAGGGGACCCACCAATGACTCGTCGGCTTCTGCTTGTCAGTGCGCTTCTGTGCGCCGCATTGCCCGGTCTCGTCGCGCTTTCGGGCTGCAGTGTCCCTCCCGCGAATGCCACGGTTCTTGTGCAGCCGGGCACTCCGGATTCGGCTGCCGCCCCGGCGCAACCGGAGGATCGGTTCGTCGGAGCGATCAACGATTTCGGCATCGACTTGCTCGGAAGCCTCGCGACCAGCAAGAAAGCGAATGCCATCATTTCGCCCGTTTCCATCCACGCGGCGCTGTCGATGACGGCGAACGGCGCGACTGACGAGACTGCGAAGCAGATGCGCGGCGTGCTGCATACCGGTGACATTCCTGTTGATGAGGCCAACGCACAGTGGGCATCATTGCTGAAACAGCTCGGCGACCGGGGGCCTGAACAGACCCTGGAGATCGCCAACGCGATGTGGGGGAACAAGGACGTCGACTTCAAGAAGCCGTTCATCGATGCGGATCGTACGTCTTTCGGCGCTCAGCTCTCCGTTCTCGATTTCCTTCGGGACGACGTGGCCGGTGCGATCAACGAGTGGGCTGACGTCAACACGCACGGCATGATTAAGAAGGTGGTCAAGGAGGTTCCCTCTGAGGCGATTCTCTGCCTGGCCAACGCTGTGTACTTCAAGGGGGACTGGAACGAGCCGTTCGAGGCCCGCAGTACTCAAGAGACACCGTTCGTTCGGGCGATGGCACCAAGGTCGACGTCAAGATGATGAACTCATTCCAGCACCTACCCTACGTCGAGTCCGAAACCCTTCAGGCGACACGTCTGCTCTACAAGGGCAACGACACGGCGTACTACGTTTTCCTGCCGCGTGAAGGAGTGGGGGTGGGCGCCGCTCTCGCGAGTCTCAGCGGATCGGGGTTCGCCAGCATCAGGCGTTCGATGATGTCCGGGGAGGCGACACAGGTAGTGCTTGGGCTGCCCAAGCTCGACGCGGAGCTGGGTGTCGGTCTCAAGAAGCCCCTGAGCGACCTAGGGATGCCCCTGGCTTTCGACAGCGCCCGCGCTCAGTTCTCCGCGATGGCGAAAAGCGACTATCCCATCTACATCGATGATGTTCTGCATCGCACCGCAATCAAGGTGGACGAGACGGGTACAGAAGCTGCTGCGGTCACGGTTGTGGAGGTCTCGGCGGGAGCGGCTTCCGTAGCGCAGCCGGTTCGCATCTTCTGCGATCGCCCCTACTTGTTCGCCATCGTCGATGAAGCCAGTGGTTCGATGCTGTTTCTCGGCGTCGTCAACGATCCCACACGGTAGCGCGGCATGCCTAACAAGCGCATCAACACGACGCGCCAAGGCGCCTCGCCGCTGCGCGGGGTAACCTATTGGCGCGCGCGTTATGCGCAACACGTTAGTGAGACACGAGGGAGCCGCATGAAGGACCGAGCGAGCGTGCTTGCTGACGTCTGTCGCGCGCTCACAGATGGCGATTCAGACAGCGCGACCGACGTCTTGAATCGAAGCTACCCCTTCCTCGGCACTCCCTCGACGCCGCGTCGCTACGGTCCGGCGCAAGCAACGAGAGTATTTGTCCGGGACGGATTCATCGATCGCTTTTCGGGCCTGCGGGTCGTGTTCCCGCCAGTGCTCCGAGCAATATCTCTCGGACTTCCAGACGCGTTTCCCTATCACCCCAACTGGAAGATGGAGGTGACTCATCCCGCCTACTGGGAACTCACCGCAACCGTCGACCACTTGGAAGCCGCGTCGCGGGGAGGCGCTGACGACGAATCGAACTGGGTCACAACGTCCATGGCACGCAACAGCGCGAAGGGCAACTACTCGCTTGAGGACTTGGGGTGGTCGCTTCAGCCCCCTGGTGATATCAGCGAGTGGGATGGCCTGATGCGCTGGTTCGTCGAGTACACGGAGGATCGTCCCGAGACAATAGTTGATGCCTCAATGAAGAAGTGGCGCGATGCGGCGGTCAGCGTGCTCACTAACAAGCGCTTCGACACTGACAAACCTCGGCCATAGGGCTACCGTAAACCCCGAGGCCATTCGGCCTCGGTTTGCAGGTCAAGCGCTACAACGTTAGGCCGTCCCCATGTGGGCCCTTCTCTCCTTGACGTTATATGTCGTATCTGACATACTGTCGAGTCGATGAGCAGTTCTCTGAACAAACCTCTGGTCTGGCTGCACGGCGAGGTGAAGACGCCGCCGTTGTCCGCTGCTGCACGCCTGGAAGCCGGTGTGCTGCTTCGGCGGCTTCAGCGCGGCGAGTCGTTCGGTCTGCCGCATTCGCGCCCCATGCCGGCGATCGGTTCGCGATGTCATGAGTTGCGCATCGTCGATGAAAGCGCGACGTGGCGGATCGTCTACCGCACAGACACCGACGCTATCGTGATTGGCGACGTATTCAGCAAGAAGACGCAGGCGACGCCGAAGTCGGTCATCGATTGTTGCAAGAGAAGGTTCCGGGAGTACGACGCCATCGTGGGCGGGAAGGAGTGAGCGACGTGGACAAGACTAAGAAGAGCCGACTCGAGGCCGCTGGTTGGCGGACCGGGGATTCTGCGGATTTCCTCGATCTCACCGCAGAGGAGGCGGCGTTCGTGGAGTTGAAGCTGGCACTCGCCGACTATCTGCGTGACATCCGCGTGCAGCACGGCTGGACTCAGACGCACGTTGCGAGCCTCCTCGGTTCTAGCCAGTCCCGGGTTGCGAAGATGGAAGCGGCGGACCTCTCGGTGTCTGTTGACTTGTTGGTGAAATCCCTCCTAACCCTTGGGGCCTCACGCAAACAGGTCGGGCAGGTCATCGCGCGGGCGGCCTAACAAGCGCATCCAGCAGATGCGACAACCGCTAGACTAATTGGAAGGCATCGGCGCACAGCTGATGCGCAAACACGTTAGGCGTAGGAGGTGGACGTCACGAAGTGGTGGCATCGGAATGGCGGCCTGCCGTACCTCCTTGCAAGCGTGGCCCTATCGTCCGCTCTCTTGCTGACTGGCTGCGGCGCACCGGAGCCAGCGCACCCATGGGATCCTTCGTTCTGGGATTCTGCTCTGAAGGAGATGAACGCCCGCCCCTCTGATGCTGAGCAGACGGACCCGGAGGTCCTCGCAGCGGCGCAAGACTACTTTGAGTCACTCGAATCTTCCGCCACAGGGGAATCGATGCTCCTGGAGCTTGTCGATACGCCCGAGCCTCAGAACCTTCGAGTCGTGAGTGCCGCCGCAGGCGACCGCGGTGCCGTCGCTGGCGGAGATGCCTTTGATGTCTATCTGGTAGTCAGCTACGGACCGGCCGACGCTCGAGAAGAGCGGCTGGTTCTGATCCACGCGCTTCGCTCTATGGGCGAACCTACGGTTCTATCCTCGCCCGAGCGTCAAGACAAGGTTTGGGCACGCAAGCTCACCGGCGCAACCCGCGAAACGGTGACCTCGGTTTTGGGCGAGGCGACAGGCGCCCATAGCGACGACGACATGGTCTTTGAGTACCTGAGAGGGGAGACCCTCCGCCCTCAGTGGCTGGTGTTTGAGTTCGAGTCAGACCGTGTGTCGCGGGTCTACATCGATCTCAACCAAGATTGATCGCTCGTCTCCACGCCTAACAAGCGCATCCAGCAGATGCGACAAGCGCTAAACTTGGTGGATGGCATCGGCGCGCAGCTGATGCGCAAATGCGTT
>DDWM01000015.1 GCA_002345925.1 Actinobacteria bacterium UBA2286
ATGCCCAGGCGTGCAGCAGCGCAGCGTCGCGAAGTAATGCCGGATGCGGTTTATAACAACCGGCTCGTGACCCAGCTGACCAACAAGATTCTTCTTGACGGCAAGAAGTCCGTCGCTGAGCGCATCGTCTACGGCGCGTTCAACATCATGGAGACCAAGACCAGCAGCGATCCGTTGGCCACTTTCAAGAAGGCCATGGACAACGTGCGTCCGACCCTCGAGGTCAAGCCGAAGCGTGTCGGTGGCGCAACGTACCAGGTGCCGATCGAGGTTAACTCCCGCCGTTCGACCACGCTCGCTATTCGTTGGATCGTCGGTTACTCCCGCAAGCGTCGCGAGAAGACGATGGCCGAGCGTCTCGCCGGTGAGATCATGGATGCCGCGAACAACACGGGCGCATCGGTGAAGAAGCGCGAGGACCTGTTCAAGATGGCCGAGTCCAACCGGGCGTTCAGCCACTACCGCTGGTAGTCGAAGCAGGATAAGGACGACGATACTCAATGGCTTCAAAGCGATTCCCTCTCGCCAAGACCCGTAACATCGGGATCATGGCTCATATCGATGCCGGCAAGACCACGACGACCGAGCGAGTCCTGTTCTACACAGGCAAGTCGCACAAGATCGGCGAGGTTCATGACGGTGCTGCAACCATGGACTGGATGGTTCAGGAGCAGGAGCGCGGTATCACTATCACGTCCGCCGCGACGACGTGCTTCTGGAAGGACCATCGCATCCAGATCATCGACACTCCCGGCCACGTTGACTTCACGGTCGAGGTTGAGCGCTCGCTGCGCGTCCTCGACGGTACCGTGGCTGTCTTCTGCGCAGTCGGCGGCGTTGAGCCGCAGTCCGAGACTGTATGGCGCCAGGCTGACACCTACGGCGTTCCGCGTATCGCGTACATCAACAAGATGGACCGTACCGGCGCAGACTTCCTCAACGTCGTACAGATGATGAAGGATCGGCTTGCAACGCGGCCGCTGCTTCTTCAGCTCCCGATCGGTGCCGAGGATCAGTTCACCGGCATCATCGACATCGTTGCGATGAACGCGATTCACTTCAATGAGGACGACAACGGCATCAACCCGACCATCGAAGAGATTCCTGCTGAGTTCGCCGATGAGGCTGAACTGTATCGGCATGAGCTCGTCGAGGCTGCGGCTGAGTTTGATGACGCGCTGCTCGAGAAGTTCTTGGGCGACGAGGAGATCAGCGTCGAGGAGCTCGTCGCAGCGCTTCGTAAGGCCACGATCGCCTGTGCGGTCACGCCGGTTACCTGTGGCGCTTCCTTCAAGAACAAGGGCGTTCAGCCTCTTCTTGACGCGATTCTTGACTACCTCCCCTCACCGCTGGACATCGCAGCGGTCAAGGGTATCGATCTGAAGACCGACCTCGAAGTAGAGCGACCCCCGTCGGACGATGCACCTTTCGCCGCGTTGGCGTTCAAGGTCATGACCGACCCGTTCGTCGGCAAGCTCACGTATTTCCGGGTCTACTCGGGCAAACTGTCCTCCGGATCGTACGTGCTGAACTCGACGAAGGGCCACAAGGAGCGCATCGGCCGTCTGCTCGAGATGCATGCTAACCACCGTGAGGACACCGACGAGGTCTTTGCCGGTGACATTGTCGCCGCCGTCGGTCTCAAGAACACGACGACTGGTGACACGCTGTGCACCGACGACGCGCCTGTGCTTCTCGAGTCGATGATCTTCCCTGATCCGGTTATCGACATCGCCATTGAGCCCAAGACCAAGGCTGAGCAGGAGAAGCTCGGTACCGGTCTCGCGAAGTTGGCCGAGGAAGACCCGACGTTCCGTGTGCGTACGGACGAGGAAACCGGTCAGACCATCATCGCCGGAATGGGCGAGTTGCACCTTGAGGTTATCGTCGACCGACTCCTGCGTGAGTTCAAGGTCGAAGCGAACGTCGGCAAGCCGCAGGTCGCGTACCGCGAGACTGCGGGCAAGCGTGTCGACGACATCGACATGAAGTTCGCACGCCAGTCCGGTGGTCGCGGTCAGTACGGTCACGTTGTCATCAACGTCGTGCCGCAGCAGCCGGGTGAAGGCTACGAGTTCGCCAACAAGGTCACCGGTGGTTCTATTCCCAAGGAATACATCCCGGCTGTCGACAAGGGTATCCAGGAGGCGATCACGTCTGGTGTGCTCGCCGGCTATCCGGTTGTCGACATCAAAGTCGAGCTCGTTGATGGTAGCTACCACGAGGTTGACTCCTCGGAAATGGCATTCAAGATTGCCGGCTCAATGGCAATCAAGGAGGG
This sequence comes from Actinobacteria bacterium UBA2286, assembly GCA_002345925.1. Lineage (GTDB taxonomy): Bacteria > Actinomycetota > Coriobacteriia > Anaerosomatales > Anaerosomataceae > UBA2286. Next base: position 2,282 of record DDWM01000015.1, read on the forward strand.
TCTCCGCAAGGCGAACCCGACGCTTCTCGAGCCGTACATGGCCGTTGAGGTCGTCACTCCTGAGGAGTTCATGGGCGACGTAATGGGCGACTTGTCCAGCCGTCGTGGCCACATCGAAGGCATGGAGCCTCGCGGCAACGCGCAGACCATCCGCGCCAAGGTGCCGCTGGCAAACATGTTCGGCTATGCAACGGATCTCCGTTCGCGCACGCAGGGCCGCGCGGCGTACTCCATGCAGTTCAAGGCGTACGAGGCAGTTCCGAAGGCAATCGCTGAAGAGATCGTGAGCAAGGTACGCGGCTAGTCGCGGTACCCGGAAGAGAAGTAGGACACAGAACAGATGGCAAAGAAGAAGTTCGAGCGCACTAAGCCGCACATGAACATCGGTACCATTGGTCACGTCGACCATGGTAAGACGACGCTCACTGCTGCGATTACCAAGTGCCTCGCTGCAAAGGGTCAGGCGGATTTCACTCCGTTCGACCAGATCGACAAGGCGCCTGAAGAGCGTGAGCGCGGTATTACTATCGCTATCGCTCACGTCGAGTACGAGACTGACAAGCGCCACTACGCGCACGTCGACTGCCCGGGCGACGCCGACTACGTGAAGAACATGATCACCGGCGCCGCCCAGATGGATGGGGCGATTCTAGTCGTCTCGGCTGCCGACGGCCCGATGCCCCAG
>DDWM01000050.1 GCA_002345925.1 Actinobacteria bacterium UBA2286
CCGGTCATGGCCAAGTGCCGCATCGGGCATTTCGTCGAGGCGCAGATACTGCAGTCCCTCGGCGTTGACTACATCGATGAATCCGAGGTGCTCACTCCCGCTGACGAAGAGCATCACGTGAACAAGTGGGATTACTCAGTGCCCTTCGTTTGTGGCTGCCGCAACCTCGGTGAGGCGCTTCGCCGCATCGCCGAAGGTGCAGCGATGGTTCGCACCAAGGGTGAGCCCGGTACCGGTAACGTAGTCGAGGCCGTTCGTCACATCCGCACGGTTCACGATGAGATCGCATGGCTCAAGGGCCTTCGCCCAGAGCAGCTTTTCACGGCGGCCAAGGACCTTCAGGCTCCGTACGATCTGGTGAAGTGGATTGCCGAGAACGGCAAGCTTCCGGTTGTGAACTTCTCGGCTGGCGGTATTGCCACGCCTGCTGACGCCGCGCTCATGATGCAGCTTGGTTGCGACGGCGTGTTCGTTGGCAGTGGAATCTTCAAGAGCGGCGATCCATCCAAGCGCGCGAAGGCGATCGTTGAGGCGACAACGCATTTCGAGGACGCTGATATCCTGGCCCGCGTTTCACGCGATCTTGGCGAAGCGATGGTCGGCATCAACATCTCGGATATTCCTGACGCGGAGCGCATGCAGGAGCGGGGCTGGTAGGGTGAGAATCGGCGTTCTGGCCCTTCAGGGGGCGTTCAGGGAGCACATCGTGACGCTTGAGGCGCTCGGCGCGTCAGGTGTTGCGGTCAGGCTGCCCGAGCAGCTGGGAGATATATCTGGTCTGATCGTCCCCGGTGGAGAGTCCTCGGCCATTGGGAAGCTGATGCGGGCGTACGGCTTCTACGATGCGATTCGTCAGCAGCATGACGCGGGTATGGCCGTCTGGGGCACGTGTGCCGGGGCCATACTCATGGCCACTGAAGTGCTTGACGCGCTGCCGGACCAGGAGTCCCTCGGCCTGATGGACGTGGCGATCAGGCGAAACGCGTATGGACGGCAGGTTGACTCCTTCGAGGCGGATCTTGATGTCCGTAATCTCGGTGATGGCACCTTCAGGGGTGTATTCATCCGCGCACCGTGGATCGAGTCAGTCGGCGACTCCGTTGAGGTTCTTGCCCAACACGACGGCCACATCGTCGCCGCCCGCCAGGGTGACCTTATGGCTACGACGTTTCATCCGGAACTGACAGGCGATCCTCGCATTCATCGATTCTTCCTAGATTCGGTGGTCGGGGCGTAAAGCAGCGGCAAAGGGAGCCAGTATGTCTGGACATTCAAAGTGGGCTACCACGAAACACCGCAAGGCTGCGCAAGACAAGAAGCGCAGCGCGATGTTCTCCAAGCTCTCGCGCATCGTTTACGTTGCGGCCAAGACCGGCGGACCGGATCCTGCTAACAACGCCTCACTCGCTGCGGCGATGGACAAGGCCAGATCGTACAGCCTTCCGAAAGACAAGATCGACGCTGCGATCAAGAAGGCAGCTGGCGCTGGCGAGGGCGAGCAGTACGAAGAGATCGTATACGAAGGTTATGGCTCCAGCGGCGTGGCGATCTACATCGAGGCGCTGACCGACAACCGCAATCGCACCGCAGCGGACGTTCGCTCGGCGTTCACCCGCGCGGGCGGCAACCTGGCCGCAACCGGTGCCGTCGCATTCCAGTTCGTTCGCAACGGCGAGATCCTCGTAGACAAAGCCGATGCCCCCGATGAAGAAGAGCTGATGATGCTTGTCGCTGACGCCGGGGGCGACGATATCGAAGACACCGATGAGGACTTCGTTATCGTCACGGGTGCGTCAGATATGAACAAAGTGAAGGACGCGCTCGTCGCGGCCGGGGTAACGGTCAAAGGCGCCGAGCTCACGATGCGCGCTCTCACACCGGTGGCGGTGACGGCAGAGACCGCCAAGAAGGTCATGCGCCTCGTTGATGTGCTTGAGGACAATGACGACGTCCAAGAGGTCTATCACAACATGGAGATGACTGAGGAGATCGTGGCGGCTCTCGACGCGTAGTTCCTTCACCTTGTCAGTACGTGGTGCTATCCTGAACATATGTTCGATTCACCACGTGGGGAGAGGGAGCGCGTGATCATCCTCGGCATCGATCCAGGTCTCGCAAATACGGGGTGGGGCGTCATCGAGACGTCTGGCTCTCGCTTCCGTTGCGTGGCGTATGGATGCATCACGACTGAGGGCACTATGCCGCTTCCCGAGAGGCTCGCTCGTATCCACGAATCGCTGTGCGGCGTCGTTGAGCGCTACCGGCCCGTTGAGGCATCAGTGGAGAGCGTGTACTTCTCCAACAACGCCAAGACGGCATTTGCGACCGGGCAGGCGCGTGGCGTTGCGATCCTTGCGGCCAAGGGTATCCCGGTCGGGGAGTATGGCCCCGGGGAGATCAAACTCGCGGTCGTAGGTGCTGGTGACGCTGATAAGCACCAGGTGCAGTACATGGTGCGAATCGTTCTCGGCCTGAAAGATGAGCCCAAGCCCGACCATGCTGCAGATGCTCTTGCTGCTGCGATCTGCCATGCGAATGCGCGCACCGGTGCTGCGCTTGCGAGGGCGGCGCTGTGATAGATTTCGTGACCGGTCGCATAGCCGAAAAGGGCTCAGGCCACGTGGTCCTCGACGTGGGCGGCATTGGTCTGCATATCGCAATGTCCACGGGCTCACTCGCCTCGCTCCCGGCTGAGAACGACTCCGTGACGGTCAGGACACATCTACAGGTGCGTGAGGATGAACTCTCGCTGTATGGCTTTGAGAGTTCAGACGAGAAGACGCTCTTCGAGAAGCTCATAACTGTGAGCGGAATCGGTCCCAGAGTCGCCCTCTCGGCCCTTTCGTCGTTCCGCCCTTCGGCGTTCGCAGAAGCGGTGGCACATGAGGATGTCGCGCTCTTGAGCTCCATTCCGGGCGTTGGCAAGAAGACCGCCCAGAGGGTCATCATTGAACTCAAGGACAAACTCGGTGTACCCGATCTGACATCCGGCGGCGCTCGCGCCGGAGCCAGTGTCCATGCCGAGGCCCGCGACGCACTGCTCAGCATGGGTTTCTCGGCAGGCGAGGTCGCAACGGCGCTCGACAAGTACGAAGGTGCTCCGGATGACAGCCAGTCACTGTTGCGGCATGCACTTCGCCGCCTCGGGGGCGGTGTGTGATGAGTACGGTATGGGAAGACGATCAGTGGTCATCGCCGGAAGCGGAGCGGTTGGTATCGGCAGAGCATACCGAGGACGACCTAGAGATCGATCGAAACCTCCGCCCGAAGCGCCTGCAGGATTACCTGGGTCAGACACGCGTGAAAGAGAACCTGAGCGTGCTCATCGAGGCAACTCGCGCACGCGACGAACCACTCGACCACATACTGCTCTCGGGGCCCCCGGGGCTGGGGAAGACGACGCTCGCGGGCGTAGTGGCAGCTGAACTCGATGTTCAGCTGAAGACCACAAGCGGACCTGCGATCGAGAGGGCGGGCGACCTTGCTGCGATTCTCACCAACCTTGAGGAGCGCGACGTCCTCTTCATCGATGAGATTCATCGCCTCAATCGTGCGGTGGAGGAGGTCCTATATCCAGCGATGGAGGACTTCGCGCTCGATATCATCATCGGCAAGGGCCCGGCTGCGCGGTCACTGAGACTGGACTTGCCTCGGTTCACTTTGATTGGCGCCACGACGCGCACGGGGCTGCTCACCGGTCCACTTCGCGATCGGTTCGGCATGGCGTTCCGGCTGGACTACTACACACCGCTAGAACTCTCAGACATCGTTCGTCGCTCGGCGAGCATCCTGTCCGTGCCGATAACGGACGATGGCGCCAATGAGATTTCAAGGCGTTCGCGAGGGACTCCACGTCTGGCCAACCGCCTACTCAAGCGTGTGCGCGACTACGCACAGGTGCGACATGACGGACAGATCACCGAGGATATCGCCGCCGAGGCCCTCGCATTCTTCGAGGTCGACCATGTTGGCCTGGATCGCATGGACATCTCGATCCTGGAGACGCTTACGACCAAGTTCGGCGGGAGAGCGGTCGGTCTGAACACTCTTGCAGCAGCTGTGAGCGAGGAGACCGACACACTCGAGGATGTGTACGAGCCGTATCTGCTTCAACTCGGATTCATCGTCCGCACCCCGAAAGGTCGCCAGGCGACCGCACGCGCATATCAGCACCTGGGGCTGCGTCCTCCTGCGGGCGAGCCAGGCCAGGAAAGCCTGCTGTAGAGTATGGAGTCCACCCGGCATCCGCGCGCGATAAGGCCGCAGCCTCTATGGGTGCGTGTAGACCAGAATCGGGTCAAACTCGCCGCATTCGTTGTGTCATTCGTGGTCGGCTCAGCATTGTTGCTCTCGCTAGCGTTCATTGGTGTGCCTGGCTCGCTGATCGGCTGGGCGCTCGAATTCGGTGAGACAGGCGATCTTCCGGGCTATTGGCTTTGGGTCCTCAAGGTATTCCTGGGCACGTTTGCCCTCATGCTTGCACTCGGCGCGATCATCGCCGCAGTGCAGCTGGCGAATGCCGAGGACTGGGTTCGGGGCAGATTCGGCGGCAGCGATCTTGAACCTGGTACGGAAGTCGGCTTGTCTCAGACCCTCGAGGACATGACCCTCGCGTCGGGTCTCCCCGCGGCGCCGAGGCTCATCGTCTTAGACGCCGAGAGCGTGAATGCATGTGCTATTGGACTTAGCCGAGCACGTCCGGTTATCGGGGTCACTCGGGGGCTGCTCAGCACGCTCGATGTGAACGAGCAGCGCGCGGTTCTGGCCACACTCGTCGCGCGAATTCGCAGCGGCGATATCCTCATCGGCACCGCGATGGCGGCGCTCATGGGGCCGCTGAAAGCGATTCGAGAGTCGCGAGGCTCGGCGGGCGGCATAGCTGCGGGATGCGTGGACGCCGGCTGCTCAAGTCCCGGCTGTGCGGATGAGGGTTGCGGTTGCTTGTTCGATGGCTTCGGCGATGCCGATTCTGCGGGTGGATGTCTGGCGGCAATCGGCCTGGCCATATTCGCTGCGGTCGTGGTCGCGCTCACTTATGTGGCAGTCGTCTTGGCCGCATGGCTTGTGACTGCATGGGGTCGGGCTATTCACCGGTCAGGACACGAAAAGGCCGATGCCGAGGGAATGCTGTTGTTGAAGGATCCCTCTCCAATGCTCTCGGCGCTGCGCAAAGCTATCACTTCTTCGAATCAGATCGCGGACGGTGACGCTTCTTATGACGGCATCTTCTACCTCTCGACGAGTGGAAAGCCTGCTGTGGAGCGTTCTGAGCGGCGGCGGTTTGACCGATTGAGAGAGGTTCTCGGTACAGACGGTCTGTCTAGCGAGCCGGTCTGAGGGTCGCGTTCAGCGTCGCCAGAGGGGCATACTGACAGGCAGCTAGTGGTGCGATGCACCTGGGTACGCAGGCCACGTCGGGAAAGGAACGCATGTTCACTCTTGAATCGATACTGGGGATGGTACTTGGCCTGCTGGTCATCGGCATCGGCACGTTTCTTGGAGTACGTTCAACGATGCGCCGCAGGGACGAGGAGTAGCACCAGCTCCACTCGCGGCAGGAATACGAGAAAGCCCCGCGGTTGCGGGGCTTTCTCGTATCACAACGCGGACACGATCAGATGGTGGCTTCCGCAGCCCATAGCCCATGAAGATTGCAGTGCTCGACTGCTCTGATGACTGTGCCCGGCTCGAGGCTGACCGCGACCGACACGATGGGAGCTGTGAGAACAGGCGACAGATCGAAGCGCGCGATTGAAGCTTCGCCAGCGTAGATTTCGATCCAGGCGATGAAGTGATCAGGCTGGTTTGGGTGCGGGACATCCCAGCCGACGGTAACCGTCACAACAGTGACGTCTCCTGAGGCGCTGAGTTCGATGTGTGGGGTGTGCTTCTTCTCAAAGTCGCCAGCGGACTCCAGGTCTGCGATGAAGTTCACGGGGCCAAGCATGGGAGATTCGGGCATGTTCGTCCTCCTCGGAAGGCGTGATTGGGCCGATTTCGTGGGTCATGCACCGTGTTACATACCCGATTACGCTCACCTGCGACGCCCGCGAGGGTACAATCCATGACGACTTCACTTGAGGAGGAGCGTATGTCGTCTCTCAGCCCGTGGCTTGCGGATCGTGCGGATGTCGTGCTGGTCGTCGTTGATGTGCAGGAGCGTCTCGCCTCGGCGATGCCGCATCGGGACGAGGTCGTCGCAAGGATCATCACCCTTGTGCAGGCAGCTAAGGTCCTCGGAATGCCGATTCTTGTGACGCGCCAGAATCCAGTTGGGTTGGGCGATACGGTGCCAGAGGTGGCTGAGGCCCTGGGAGAGCACACGCCGATCGACAAGATGGCGTTTTGCTGCCGAGAAGACGCGGGATTCTCCGATGAGCTTGCCGGCACGTGGCGCGGCCAGGTTGTACTCGTGGGCATGGAGGCACACATCTGCATCACGCAGACCGCGCTTGCGCTTGCCGAGGATGGCTACCGGGTTCACGTTGTGGCCGACGCCTGCTGCTCGCGCCGAGACCGTGACGCTGACATCGCTTTCGATCGGATGCGCTTTGCTGGTGTGGCCGTGACAACCGCCGAGGCGCTGCTCTACGAAGCCCTTGGCCTAGCCGGAACCGATGAGTTCCGGACGGTTCTCGGTCTCGTCAAGGCGCTGGACGCGGCAACCCCGTAGTACCGCTCTCAACTACACCACCCGCAGCGCTTCGGCGCAGTTCTTCGATCGGAGTGACACGTGCTTTCAGACATCGAGATTGCGCAGCGTGCAACGCCGCGTCCCATTAGCGATGTGGCCACAGGGCTGGGGTTGATGCCCGACGAGATCGAGCTCTTTGGCTCGACCAAGGCCAAGGTCTCACTCTCGGCGATCAAGGCGCGGGCCGATCGACCGTCCGGGAAGTATGTGGTTGTCTCGGCAATAACCCCCACACCGCTCGGTGAAGGGAAGACCCTCACGACGGTCGGCCTCGGGCAAGCGTTCGCGCACATAGGCCACACCGCGATCACGACGATTCGCCAGCCATCGCTTGGGCCGGTTTTCGGTATCAAGGGCGGTGCGGCGGGCGGCGGTTACTCGCAAGTGCTGCCGATGGAAGACTTCAACCTTCACCTCACTGGTGACGCCCACGCGATTTCTGCGGCACACAATCTGTGCGCGGCATTTCTCGATAACCACCTGCACCACGGCAACACGCTTGGCATAGACATTCATTCAGTCACGTGGCGCCATGTCGTTGACGTGTCTGACAGGGCGCTACGTGGAATCGTGGTAGGACTCGGCGGCCGCGCGAACGGCATGCCGAGAGAGAGTGGCTTCGACATCGTGGCTGCAAGCGAGCTCATGGCGATTCTCGCCCTCGCCGAGGATTTGCATGACCTTAGGCTTCGAATCGGACGTATCGTGGTTGCAACGACTCGTGATGGCCGCCCGGTCACGACCGAGGATCTGCAGGTGGCTGGCGCGATGACCGTGCTCATGCGCGACGCTATCAAGCCTAATCTCCTCCAGAACCTCGAGGGCGGGCCGGTGCTCGTGCACGCGGGACCGTTCGCGAACATCGCGCACGGCAACAGCTCCATCATCGCCGACAGGCTCGGCCTGAAGCTTGCCGACTACGTCATCACCGAGGCCGGTTTTGGTGCGGACATGGGGTTTGAGAAGTTCGCCAACGTGAAATGTCGCACATCCGGACTTGAGCCCGACTGCGTGGTGCTTGTGTGTACGGTGCGCGCGCTCAAGATGCACTCCGGGCGCTTCTCGATCAAGCCCGGGCGTCCGCTTGACCCGGCACTGGCCGAGGAGAACCTGGACGTGCTTCGAGAGGGCTCCTGCAACCTGGTGAAGCAGATAGCCAACGTTCGCGCATTCGGGGTGCCGGTGGTCGTCGCGATCAACCATTTCCCGACCGATACCGTCGCCGAGCACGAACTCATCAGGGACATCGCGCTTGAGTCCGGCGCGGCTGCGGCACTCAGTCACACGATGCACAGTGATGGCGGCGCGGGCGGTGTCGATCTTGCCTCGGCGATTGTGAGCGCTTGTGAGGTCGAGCACGCTTTCGAATTCACGTATGAGACTGCAGACCCGATAGCAGCGAAGATCGAGGCTATCGCGGCGAAGGTGTATGGCGCCGATGGGGTGGAGTTCTCACCCGCCGCAGTGCGTGCGATGCAGGTGCTGACCGGTATGGGTTTCGATCGGATCCCTGTCTGCATGGCGAAGACACCATTGTCGCTTTCGCACGACCCTGCGCTCACCGGGTGTCCTAGTGGATGGCGATTGCCAGTTCGCGACGTACGTCTCGCAGCCGGGGCCGGCTTCCTGTACGCTTTGTGCGGCGATATTCTCACAATGCCCGGTCTGCCGAGCAGACCCGCGGGCGAGAAGATCGACATCGATTCCGACGGCAACGTAGTGGGGTTGTTCTGATATGGCTGAAATCATCATTGATGGCAAGGCAGTAGCGGCGCGCGTGCGTTCAGAGGTGGCCGAGGAAGTCGCGGTCTTGCGCGGCCAGGGCATCGAGCCCGGATTGGCGGTCATCCTCGTTGGCGAAGATCCTGCATCGCAATCATATGTGGGGATGAAAGAACGTGACTGCGAAGAAGTGGGCATCCGCTCTTTCGATACCCGGCTCTCCGCTGACACATCTCAGGCTGACCTTGAGGCGATCATCGACGGCTTCAACGCCGATCCGGCGGTTCACGGCATACTCTTGCAGCTACCGCTTCCCGCAAGTCTTGATGCCGAGTCGGCCATCGCGCGAATCGCCCCGGAGAAGGACGTAGATGGCTTCCATCCGGTCAGCATCGGGCGGCTTGTCCGCGGGCTCCCTTCTGCGCACGCATGTACTCCCGAGGGTGTCATGGAGCTCTTGCGGGCGTATGACATCGACCCATCGGGCAAGCGCGCCGTTGTGATTGGACGCTCTGTTCTTGTCGGTAAGCCGATGGCGCTGCTGTTGATCGAGGCGAACGCTACAGTCACGGTCTGCCACTCGCGCACACAAGACCTTCCTGGTGTGTGTCGTGAAGCCGATATTCTTGTCGCCGCCATCGGTCGCCCGCACATGATCGACGCCAGCTACATCAAGCCCGGTGCTGTTGTAATCGACGTTGGAATCAATCGCGTTGGCGATAAGCTCGTCGGTGACGTGGCGTACTCGGAGGTCGAACCACTTGCTTCGGCGATAACACCGGTTCCCGGCGGTGTCGGACCGATGACTCGTGCGGTTTTGTTGAAGAATACGGTGGCCGCCGCAGAGAGTGCCGGTCTGTAAGTTACAATACGGCTTCGACATATCTCCGAACCCCGGCAGGTGAATCGTATGTCCCGGTTCCGCATGCGCGCCGTTTCAGCGGTGCTTCTTCTCGCGATATCGATCCTGTGTGTGCCAGCTCTGGCGTACGCGGGCGTAAGTGAGTACCAGGTGCAGTTCGCCCCGGTCGGACTCAATGGCCGGATGGATCTGATCGTCAACGTTGTTCTGTCGCCGGATACCAAACTCCCGGCCAAGGTGCGCGTACCGCTTCCGTCAGGCGCCGTCGTGGTGTGGGCGGGCGAGATCCTGGGCGGCAGCGCGGCTGATGACCCTCAGCGCGAGGTCACTCTCACGAAATCGGGTGACGGACAGTACGCGGAGTTCACGCTTGAGACTGTGCGAATCGCGCAAGTGGAGGCAGAGCTTCCGCAGTCCGTTGCTGCTGGTGACAAGGTCAACGCAAACCTCACATGGCTGAACACGACGGACGCTGGCACATACACGTTCTCGGTCAGGCTTGAGCCGAAGGTCTCGGACATCAAGATCACGCCGGCTCCTGAGGGCGCGCCGCAGACCAACGCTGATGGTGAGTCGCTATATTCGCTCACCCCATTGCGGCTTGAGAAGGACGGCACGTTCGACATCGAAGTCGCGTACACCAGGGGAGGGACGGCGACGAGTTTCGGTGGAGCGATGTCGCCTATCCTGCTCGTCGCGATTGGACTTCTGGTGATCGCGGTAATAGCCCTCATCGTGGTTGTCGCTCGTCAGAATCAATCGGCACCAGTCCAGCGCTCGGGCAAGACCCCTGCCACCGCGCCGGTCGCAGGCAGCCGACGCTCGGCAGATACAGCGCCAAAGGATGTCGAGCCAGAGGATGACGACGAGGCGTTTACCTGGGAGTAGGTGCCCATTCCACCTGCTCTGTGGGGTGGCGCTGAATACTTGCGCTACCTGACGTTGTGATAATATTGACATCGATCGGGGGCACAAGCCCCAGATAGGCTGCGAAACGGTTTGTCGGTATGAAGGCGCCATCGATCCACCCCGTCGTTGACGTGTGGCAAGAGACGCAAAGAGCACGACAGGCACGTCGCACGAGTGTGAGCCCGCGATTAGTACGCGGGGGGGAAGGACGGATCGGCATGGCACAGGGTACCGTCAAGTGGTTCAATCCGGACAAGGGCTATGGCTTCGTATCGCGCGAGGATGGCGACGATTTGTTCGTCCATTTCTCCGAGATTCAGGGCGACGGCTTCAAGACCCTCGACGAGGGCCAGGCTGTTGAGTTCGACGTGACCACCGGTCAGAACGGCAAGCTCCAGGCGAGCAACGTCCGCAAGGCCTAGTCTTCGCGGAACACATAGCACGCAACAGAAGGGCGACTTCAGAGTCGCCCTTCTGTGTTTTCTTCATTTGACGGAGGCGCAATTGCTCTACACGTTCATAGTCTCGTTCGTCCTCATCATGGTGGGTGAGCTTGCCGACAAGTCGCAGCTCCTAGCCCTGGTGCTCGCCACGCGCTACAAGGCGTCACATGTGCTGCTCGGCATCTTCCTCGCCACATTCACAGTGCACTTCATTTCTGCAGGATTTGGAATGCTCGCTGGCGGGCTCATTCCCGAGGGCGTGCTGCCCTGGGTGAGCGGGTTGCTCTTCTTGTTCTTCGGCGCATGGACGCTCCGCGGCGACAAGGTCGAAGACGAAGATGCGGCAGCAGGCCGAGGCGCACGCTTCGGGCCGATTCTCGCGGTTGCGGTTGCGTTTTTCTTCGCCGAGCTGGGCGACAAGACCCAGATCATGACTATCACCATCGCGGCCGATCCCGGCGGGGCGCTGCTTCATATCCTCAAGGGTTCCGGTGTCGCGGTGCAGGAGATGCTCTCTGCGCTTGGAATCGGCACAGGCACCGGGCTGACCGCCTCGGCTCGATTCTGGGGCGTCACCCTGGGGTCTACCTTCGGCATGGTGCTTGCGGATGCTTTTGCCATTGGCGTTGGATCTATTCTCGGCAAGCGGCTGCCCGAGAGGCTCCTGACGCGTATCTCCGGATTCGCGTTTATCGCTTTTGGCGTATTCACCATCGCCGTGCCCTACCTTGCGCGCTAAGGGGTAGAATCGCGATGTCTTTGGAGGTGTGATTTGAGAGTCCTGCTGCATGCATGCTGTGGTCCGTGTCTGCTCGAGCCGTTCGACGCGCTCGTGGCTGAGCATGACGTGACCGTGCTGTACGCCAACCCGAACATTCACCCCGCCGAGGAATATCGCCACCGCCGCGATACGCTCCTAGAGTACGCGGCTGCCAACGGAATCGACGTTATCGAAGAGCCGTACGACCCGGTGGCGTGGATGCAGGCTGTGGCGGGTCTGGAGCGTATTCCCGCCGAGCGATGCCGGGCGTGTTTTCGGTTGAGACTCGGCATTGCAGCTAAGACGGCAGCGTCGCTCGGCTTCGAGGCGATCGCAACGACCCTGACCGTGAGTCCGTATCAAGATCAGGTCTCTGTTGCCGAGGCGGGAGAGGCAGCGGCTGCCGAGGCGGGTATCGTCTATCTGGATGAGGACTTTCGCGAGCAGTATCCGGAGGCGACACGGCGTTCGCGCGAGCTCGGCATGTACCGCCAAAACTACTGTGGGTGCATGCTCTCTGATATTGAAGCGCAGGGCGAGCGTGAGGCGCGGCGACAAGAACGGCGAGCGCGGCGCGAGGAGCGCTCTTAGCGGCGAGCCGGGCCCTGATCGGGGTCTCGTCTTAGGATGCCCGGCAGGTTGCGTGCGTAGCGAAGGTTGCGAGCAAGCCAGAAGCTTCCAACGTCGGCTTTTGTTGTGCGCTCTTCGATCGCAAGTCGCAATTCGGCTGCCGACTTTCCCGGAAAGACCGTGCGGCTCGCGCCGATTGCCGACAGGATGTGTGCGTCGCTGCCTCCCGTCACGGCCAGGCGATCCCCGTGATCACGCATGTATCTGCGGGCGAGCCAGTTCGCGTGGAAGATGAGCGGGGTGGAGTTCGAGATCTCGAAAGCGTCGAAGTTCACGCAGTCATACACGTTGGCATCTCCGCGACACAGACCGTGCTTGGCCCACCAGCGCGGAGCGAACGGGTGAGCCACGACTGCGATTCCGCCTTGGGCGTGGATGGCATCCACGGTCTCCTGCGCCGTGCCGCCGGGCTCGATGCGCTCGCTCGCCCAGAGACCGATGATGTGACCGCTGATCGTGTCGATCTCCTGGCCGACGATGACATCAAGTGGCAAGCCCTTTGCGAGTTCGGCTGCCTCGAGCGCACCCTCGACCGCGTTGTGGTCGGTGATGGCGATTACCGAGAGATCCGTGTTCTCGGAAACCCACTCAACAACGGCCGCCGGTGAGGCAAGGCCGTCTGAGATCGAGGTGTGAATGTGTATGTCTGCGGCAGACCACGTTTCGAGCATGACGCGATGGTACCCGAAGCTGGCCATAGAGGTACACTATTCCCGAGCGATTCATCGACGCGAGAATAGGACTCATACGTGCGCACAGACGACTTCGACTACGAATTGCCGACCGGTCTCATCGCCCAACACCCAGCTGAACCCCGGGATTCATGTCGTCTTCTGGCCTTGGAGCGCACGAGTGGCATGGTCGAGCACCGCACGTTCAAAGACCTTCCCGAGTATCTCCGGGCAGGCGACTTACTTGTCGTGAATGAAACGCGTGTGCTTCCGGCACGCCTTGTCGGTGCCAAGGACGAGACTGGCGGAGCAGCCGAAGTGCTTCTGCTTCGCCCGCGCTACGAAGACACCTGGGAGTGTCTGGTCAAGCCAGGCAGGCGTCTTAAGCCGGGTGCGCGCATCGTATTCGGCGACGGAATGCTCACAGGACTCGTGGTCGACATACTGGAGGAGTCGGGCGGCCGGCTGGTGCGCTTCACGACGAAGCAGGGCACCTTCATGGAGGCTGTCCACGCCCTGGGCGAAGTTCCGCTTCCCCCGTACATCACGTCTCGGCTGGATGACCCCGAGCTATATCAGACTGTCTACTCTGCCGAAGAACACAGCGTTGCTGCGCCCACTGCCGGGTTGCACTTCACGCAGGAGATGCTCGATACCATTCAGCATGCCGGCGTGCATATCGCCCGGGTTGAGCTCGACGTTGGCCTGGACACGTTCAGGCCGGTCTCGGAGGATGATCCCGAGAACCATCACATCCACACAGAGCACTATCGCGTGCCGTCGTACACGGCGGATGTCGTGAACTCCACCCGCGAGCGGGGTGGGCGAGTGATCGCCGTCGGAACCACATCGGTTCGGGCCCTTGAGAGCGCGTACAACGAGCGCACCGGACTTGTGGAGGCCGCCGAGGGACTCACCGATCTGTTCATCTTGCCCGGCTTCAGTTTCGGCGCAGTGGACGGACTGATCACGAACTTTCATGTGCCGCGCTCGACGCTGCTCATGATGGTGAGCGCGTTCGCTGGCCGAGACCAGATCATGAACGCGTACCATACCGCCCTGGCCGAGAAGTACCGCTTCTTGAGCTTCGGCGACGCGATGCTGATTCTCTAGCGGTCACTCAGGACGCCACCACGTCCAGTTCGGGTTGCCAACGGCCGGATCGTTGGGCGCAGTGCCCGGAGCCACGGCGAAGCCTTTTGCCGCTTGTCCGCCGGCTGGCACGTAGATCAGAACCCGGGCATCGTCCTTCCCAAAGAAGGAGAACGTGGGGGAGCCATCGGGCGATGTGGGAATCTGGAATCTCGCTGGCAGCGTTGGCCATTGTCCGTACGCGGTGAGAAGCGATCCGCTCTCTAGCACGAATGTGGCTCCGCCGAAGCTGCGCGTGACCACAGAGAAGCCGAGGTATGTCCCGTCCGCCAGCTGGAGGACCGCCACAAGCGGCACGTTGTCGATTCGATAGGACTGCAGAGTCGTGGGGTTGGCTCCCGTGTCAAGTGAAGTGAGAACCGGTGTCGCAGTAATGAGCGATGCTGCTTCAACTGTGCGCGGTCCTGTCGGGGCGTACACGAGGCCGTCGATGACGATGTAGGGTGGAGCCGTGACCTGGCCAAATTCTGCCGCCCCCTGCGTGCTTTCTGCAGTACTTGGCGCCGTTGCTACTGGCGAGTCCTTCACCGTCTCGGAGTCGGCGCCGTCGCGCGAGAGCGTGTCGGTCGCGGCCTGTTGTCCGAGCAGCCCGCCGAGGCTGATGCCGGTTGCGACGAGCGCAACAAGCAGCATGGCTGCAACTGCGGCGAACGCGGTTAGACGCGGGGCCCACCAGTTCGGCAGGAAGCGTGTAGGCTTCTCCGCCGACGGGGCTTTCTCGGTCTCGACGTGCTCCGTTGCCGATGCCGCACCTTCTCGAAGCAGAATCGCTTCTTTGGAGCCCAGGCAGACCAGGCGATCGATGAGCTCGGTCGAAGCCTTTGGCGCGGGAAGCTTGGCGAGGCGCTCGGTCATGCGTAGGAATTGAGCGCATTCCGCGCAGCCAGCACAGTGCGCGTGGGCCTCTTCGAGTTCGACTTCATCGGCGATGCCCTCAATTGACTCCGAGAGCAGCTGTTGTGCTTTCAGGCACTCCATCACGCACCTCCTTCCGCTGGCTCGAGTACGTATGCGAGCGATCTTCTGGCGCGAAAGACGCGGGACTTCACGGTGCCGACGGGAACCTCAAGCGTCTGTGCAGCCTCCTGGTAGCTCATTCCGTAGAGCGTTACCGCACCAAGCGCGTCGCGTTCTTCGGGAGGAAGTGCGCGAATCGCGGTCTCAACCGTCCTCGCCATCACGACATCGTCAGAGAAATCTCGAGTTGTCGGGGCCTCGACCTGCGTGAGGTCCGTCGGCACGGGGCGCTTCTTGTCCGCTCGCGCCATATCCAGGCAGACATTGCGTGTCACGCGGAAGAGCCACGTGGAGAAGGCCGATCTGCCATCGAACGTGGCAAGTGACCGGAACATCTTGATGAACACCTCCTGCGTCGCATCTTCCGTCGAGGCCTGGTCGCCAAAGAAGCGGAACGCATGCCCGTACACTGCGTCAGCATGGGTGCGTACAAGCGCCTCGAATGCCTTCTCTTCTCCCGAGAGGGCTGCGCGGACGAGCTCTTGGTCCGAAAGCGCGATAGCACTCACCATCTGCCCCTTAAGACGCCGTGGACACCTTTGAGGTTCGCTGAAGAGCATACCCCTCCCCGGCACCTGTTAGAATCGGCGACATGAAACTTCATGATTTCGACCTCATAGCGACAGATCCGACGACGTCTGCTCGCAGCGGCGTCTTCCACACGGCCCACGGCCCTATTCGCACGCCGGTATTCATGCCGGTGGGCACGCGGGCAACCGTCAAGGGCGTGCTACCCGGGCAGCTGCGCGACATCGGTGCGCAAGTCGTGCTCGCCAACACTTATCATCTGTTCTTGCGGCCCGGCAGCGACCTCGTTGCCGAGGCGGGCGGGCTGCACGCGTTCATGAATTGGGACCGCGCGATTCTCACCGACTCCGGCGGCTTCCAGATCTTCTCGCTTGCCGACACCCTGAAGCTCGACGACGACGGTGTGACGTTCCGCAGCATCATCGATGGTGCGTGGCACCGCTGGACACCCGAAGACAACATGCGCGTCCAGGAAGACCTCGGCGCTGATATCATCATGCAGCTCGACCAGTGCCCGCCGTATCCTGCCGAGGAGAGCGCGGTCGCGGTGGCTGTGCGTCGTTCGGCAGATTGGGCGAAGCGCTGTAAGGACGCTCACGTGCGCGAGTCGCAAGCGCTCTTCGGCATAGTGCAGGGCGGTGTCTTCGCGAACTTGCGTGCCGAGAGCGTCGAGCGCCTCGGTGAGATCGACTTCCCCGGCTACGGTATAGGTGGGTATTCGGTGGGTGAGCCGCATGACCTGATGCTGGAGTCGCTCGTGCCGGTGTGTGAGCAGCTTCCCGCCAACAAGCCCCGATACCTGATGGGCGTCGGCAACCCGACAACGCTCGTGCAGGCGATCGGTCTCGGCGTCGATATGTTCGACTGCGTTCTGCCCACTCGCACGGCGCGACTGGGCACGGCGTTCTCTTCCGAGGGGCGGATGAACATGCGCAACGCGAAGTTCGCTCGCGATTTCTCGCCTCTGGACCCGGCGTGTTCGTGTTCAACGTGCACCGAATACACACGCGCCTACATCAGGCATCTCGTGAAGTCGAAGGAGATGCTTGGCTCGATGTTGCTCTCGGTTCATAACCTGCATTTCCTGATCGATCTGACCACGCGCGCGAGGCTTGCGATCGAGGCTGGAGAGTATGCGGCGTTCATGCGGGACTGGATGAACAGCCCCGGTGCCGACGACTTCTAGAGGCGTTGAAGAGCGGCTTGATTTGGTGGATTCCGTATGGCATGTGTGGTGCTATGATTAGTGGCCGTGTATGCTCCCGGTCGCTTCTTGATCGGACAAAAGCGCAGTGGAGGTTTTCATGGATAGCTCGCAGGGCTCTATCATTTCGTTCGTGGTGCTCGTTGCCGCGTTCTATTTGCTAATCATCCGCCCGCAGATGAAGCGGCAGAAGGATCAGAAGATGCTGATGGCTTCGCTTGCGGTGGACGATCGCGTGATCACCATCGGCGGAATCTACGGCACGATACGCGTCCTCGAAGATGAGACTGTTTCGCTTGAGGTTGCCGAGGGAGTGACCATAACGATGGCCCGCTCGGCCGTGGCACGCAAGATCGAAGAGTAGATTTCGTACGGAACCAACGACCGGAAGGCAGGACGAGACACAGACATGGATCCGAAGACACGTAATGTCGTGGCATTGGCCACGATCATCGCCCTTGTGGCGGTGTCATGGTGGCTCTTCTGGCCGCTCAACACCAAAGTCACCCAGGGATTGGATATCAAAGGTGGAGTTCAGGTCATCCTGACGGCTAAGCCAATCGGAAACACGGCTCTGACCGAGGAAGCCATGAGCCGCACTGAGACTATTCTCACCGAGCGGGTCAATGGTCTCGGCGTGAGCGAGGCGAGTGTGCAGCGCCAGGGCAACGACTCCCTGCTGGTGCAGTTGCCGGGAATCAAGAATTCCGAGGATGCTCTGGCGGCTCTCGGATCCACCGGTCGCCTCGACTTCGTCGACCTTCGCAGTATCGTCACGAGTGAGAACCTGACTTACGGCGTGAAGGTTCCGGAAGGCAGCTACGACGCCTCATCTGTGGTCGTTGCCGGGGCAAGCGTCAAGAGCGCCGGCGCCAGCATCGACTCACAGAATCAGCCCGCTGTCTCTGTTGAGTTCGACAAGGCTGGCACGGATGAGTGGGGCGCGTACACCACCGCAAACGTTGGCCAGTATGTTGTGATTCTGCTCGACAACGTTGTGCAGTCGGTCGCGCAGATTCGCGAACCCATCACGGACGGTTCGACTCAGATCTCCGGCAGCTTCGATGCTGCAGAGGCAAAGCGTCTCTCGGCGGTTCTTCAGGCGGGTGCTTTGCCGGTAGAACTTGAGCCGTCGTCCACACAGATCGTCGGTCCCACCCTCGGCGGCGAGTCTCTCAAGCAGGGCCTGCTGGCCGGCCTCATCGGGCTCGGGCTTGTGATCATCTTCATGGTCGTCTACTACCGGGGGCTCGGCATCTTGTCGCTGCTCTCGCTTGGCACGTATCTTTCGCTTCTCTTCGGCGTGGTAGCGCTGCTGTCCCGCATGGGTGCTTTCGCGCTCACGCTGCCCGGTATCGCCGGCCTGGTCCTAACGGTTGGCCTCGCGGCTGACTCCTCGATCCTCATCTTTGAGCGCTTCAAAGAGGAGGTCCGCATGGGCAAGACGTATCGCACGGCCGCGAAGTCGGGTACCCGCCACGCAATCGGCACTAGCCTCGACGCCGACCTCGTGACGTTTGTGAGCGCGATTGTGCTCTTCATCGTCGCGATCGGTCCGGTCAAGGGATTCGCACTTACCCTTATGCTCGGTATCGCGTGTGACCTCACCGTGGCGATCTTGTTCACCAGGACAGCTGTCATCCTGCTTGCCGAGAATGTGATCCCCAAGGCACCCTGGCTCTTCGGCCTGAAGGGTGGCGATATCAATGCGTAGACCTGTTATCGACTTCATGGGCAAGCGCAACGTCTTCTTCGTGATCTCTGCGGTTGTCTTGGTCATCTGTATTGGTGCACTGCTCACAAAGGGGCTCGTTTTCGGTATCGAGTTCCAGGGTGGCACGGTCATGACATTCCAGACATCGGGCGATACAACCGCCGAGGACATTCGCGGCGCACTCGATGATGCTGGCGTTGCCGATGCTCGCAACGCGACCATCCAGCCGACCGAGGACGACATGTTCCTTGTCCGCACTGGTGAGGGCGACTCAGGGAAATCCACTGATGCTTTCCATGCTGTTGTGGAGGCGCTCGACCTTCCTGCGCAAGATGTCACAGTCACGACGATCGGTCCTGGTTGGGGCGCTAGTGTCACCAACTCGGCGCTCCTCGCGCTGGCGATTTCGATTCTTGCGATCCTGATCTACATCTCACTGCGGTTCGAGTACAAGATGTCGCTGACGGCGGTCCTCGCGCTCGTGCACGACACGGTCATCGTGCTCGGCATCTACGCTCTGTCAGGGCGCGAGGTGACGCCGAACACCATGGCGGCACTGCTGACGATCCTTGGTTACTCGCTGTATGACACGATCGTTGTGTTCCACCGCATTCGTGAGAATTCGCGCAATCTACAGAAGCAGACGTTCATGCAGATGGCGAACGAGTCGATCAACCAGGTGCTCATGCGCTGGGTGAACACGAGCCTTACATCTGTCATCCCGGTCGCTTGCCTGTTCTTCTTCGGCGGCGAGACGCTGAAGGACTTCGCGTTCGCACTCATGGTCGGCATGCTCTCCGGTGCGTACTCCTCAGTTGGCGTTGCGAGCCCGGTCTACGCGATGTGGAAAGAGCGTGAGCCGAAGTTCCAGTCGCTGAAGAAGAAGTACGCAAAGACGACTGCAAAGGCATCGTAGCGGCTTCACTGCTGTATATATCGAACTCGGGACCGATGCGCAGCGTGCGTGTCGGTCCCGTTGTATAGAATGGTGCTATGACAAACTCAATTAGGACCGAATGGGCGATAGCCAAGCCGGATGCGACGGTTGTAAGTGCGCTTGCGGCCGGGCTGGGACTCTCCACGGTGACTGCAGGGATACTTGCGGTCCGTGGCCTGGCGACCGTGGATCAGGCGCGTGAGTTCCTCGCACCGTCGCTCGATCGTGACTGGCCTGCGACCGGCGATATTCCCGGCATGCAACAAGCTGCCGAGAGAGTTGCACGCGCGGTCCGCGACGGCGAACGCATCGTGGTCTTCGGCGATTTCGACCTGGACGGCATCTCCTCGGCGGCTCTAGCGATGCTAGGTCTTCGCGAGATGGGTGCGGTCGTTGAGGCGACGGTTCCACATCGTTTTCGTGAAGGGTACGGGCTGACGCCGCCGGCAATCGCGCGGCTGCTCGGGATGACGCCGCAGCTGGTCATCACGGTCGACACCGGTGTCGCTGCCGCTGCTGAGGTTGCAGAGCTGCGAGAGCACGGCGTTGATGTCGTTGTCACCGATCACCATGAACCGGGCGATTTGGTGCCCGAGGGGATTCCTGTCGCCAATCCCAAGCTCGCAGGGGAAGGTGCGCTCGAACTCGCTGGAGCAGGGGTCGCGCTTGCGCTTGTTCGTGCGGTTGGGGAGCTGCTGGATCGCACTGATGTGTGGGTGCAGCTGGCAGATCTCGCTACGCTCGGCACGGTCGCCGACATCGTTCCGCTTACTGGCGCGAACCGGGCGCTCGTGACCGAAGGTCTCGCTCAGATGCGACGCTCGCCTCGCATGGGCATCGCCGCGCTCGCGACTGTCGCGTCCGTTGACACGCAGACGATGAGTGCCGAGCGAATCGCCTTTGGACTGGCTCCTCGCCTGAACGCAGCCGGCAGGATGGCAGACCCGGCACTCGCGCTGGACTTGCTCGTGGCCGAGGATCCCGATCGTGCCAGCGAACGGGCGCTGTCGCTCGACGAGCATAATCGCCTGCGGCAGTCCGCCGAGGCGGATCTCATGGATCTTGCTCTTGCCGAGGCAGAGCGCGTGCACCGCGAGGGCGCGCGTGTACTCGTACTTGCAGGAGAGGGCTGGCATGAAGGCGTGCGAGGCATTGTGGCCTCACGCGTCGTGTCCCGCTTTGGGATTCCCGCTCTGCTGTTCTGCATAGAGGAGGGTCAGGCTCAAGGTTCCGGTCGCTCGGTGCCCGGAGTCGATCTATTTGCGGCCGTAAATTCGGCCTCAGAGATGCTGATCAGGTTCGGAGGACACGCCGCCGCCGTGGGCGTCACTCTGCCTGCGGATCGCATCGGCGAGTTCACTTCCGCGCTTCAGGCGTGGATGTCATCTGTTCCTGAGGATGCCTTCATTCAGGCCGTCCGTGTTGATGCGGAGGTCAAGCTCGATAGCCTGGACAAGGAGCTTGCGGCCGAGTTGTCTCAGCTTGAACCGTTCGGCTTCAGCAATCCACGTCCGAGTTTTGGGACGCGGGGAGTCTTCTTGAGCGGTCGACGTGCGGTCGGCAAGAACGGGGAGCATCTCAAGTTCACCGCATTCGACGGCGTCGCGTCCGTTCCGGGCATCATGTTCAGGTGTCCGGACATAGGCGAGATGCTTGGCACGGCGTCAGCGGTGGACATCGCTTACGAGCTGGAAGTGGACACGTGGCAAGGCGTGGAGCGAATGCAGCTGCTTGCACGTGACATGCGCGTACAAGAGGCTCCGGCCGATGCACCCGCTGCCGCCCTGGTTGACGACCTCTTTGAACACGCCGACGAGATTCTGGCTCGGAGTGAGTATGCGGGCATCGGCGAGACAGACGCTTTCCATACGAAGCTTGCGGGCGTTACATTTGAAGGTCGGCAGGATGTCGTAGCGCGCCTTGTTTCGGGAACGCCACTTAGGCTTGTGCGGCAGCCGGAGAATCAGTACGACCCGAATGCGTGCGCTTTGTACGATCCGTTCGGCGACCAGGTAGGCTTCTTCAATCGCCGTCTCGCGGCCGCGCTCGTTCCGTTTGTGGATGCTGGTGTCGAATACGATATCGCGGTCACCGACGTGACGGGCGGCACTGAAGGCGAAAGCCTCGGTGTGAATGTGCTCGTTTCCCGGCATGATGCTGCAGATGCAGATGAGATGACTGCCGAGGCGGCTGCCACGATGCGCGCCGAGCTCGCGGGGCTCTCGCCGGCAGAGCTAGACGCGCGTCTTGTGTGTCACTTCATCGGCGACCGTGAGCTGCATAAGGCTCAATCCGATGCGCTTGAGCATCTCTCGGCGGGAAAGAGCACGCTTGTCGTGATGGCCACCGGCCGTGGCAAGTCGCTTATCTTCCATATGCACGCTGCCAGGCGGGCGATCGCCGCAGGAGAGGCGAGCGTGTTCGTTTACCCGCTGCGGGCGCTCGTTGCCGACCAGGCGTTTCACCTGCGCGATGCGTTTGCCGAGCTGGGATTGAGCGTGGCGACCGTCACCGGCGAAACCTCACCTGGCGCGCGTGACGAGGCGTTTGAGGCGCTTGGCAATGGCTCCGGCGATGTCATTCTTACGACACCTGAGTTCCTGGATCATCATGCCGCACGTTTCGCGGCGGCAGGTCGAGTGCGGTTTGTGGTGATCGACGAGGCACATCACGTGGGACTGTCACGGGCGGGTCATCGTCCAGCCTACACTCGTCTTGGTGCCGCGCTTGAGGAGCTTGGTCATCCCGTGGTCCTCGCTGTCACAGCAACGGCAGATGCCTCTGTTGCGGCTTCAATATGCTCCGTACTCGGAGTCCAGGCGGTCGTCTTAGACCCCACCGTTCGCGAGAACCTGCTGATCGAGGACAGGCGTGCATCTGCCGACAAGGTCGCGGTCGTCTCGGCGCTCGCTGCATCGGGCGACAAGGTGATCGTGTACGTCAACTCGCGCGACACGAGCGTTCAGCTGGCGCGTCAGGTTCGCTCACGCGTGCCGCAGCTTCTGCATGCTGTCGCCTTCTACAACGGCGGCATGACGCGCGATTCGAGACACGCCGTTGAGAACGCGTTTCGCGAGGGCTCAGTGCGCGTGGTCGTTGCGACAAGCGCATTTGGCGAGGGCGTCAACATTCCCGACGTACGCCATGTCGTTCTGTATCACCTGCCGTTCAACGCGGTCGAATTCAATCAGATGTGCGGACGCGCCGGTCGCGATGGCGTAGCTGCACGAATACATCTGCTCTTTGGTGCGAAGGACGCGCGCATCAACTCGATGATCCTCGAGTCTGTCGCGCCAAGCCGTGATGACCTTGCCGCGCTGTACCTTGCGCTTAGGGATTGTGCAGCCGAGAGTGGCGGAAGCATCGAGGTAACGAACGCAGAACTGGCAGATCAGGTGAAACGGCGCCGACCTAAGACCGCGATGAACGACAAGGGAGTTTCTGCGTCTGTCGGCGTGTTCAGAGAGCTTGGGCTCGTGTCGAGCGAAGGCACCGGCGCGTATCGTCGGCTCCAGCTTCTCCCTGCTCCCGAGGGCAAACTCGCGCTTGAATCCTCGGTCAGATACGCAGAGGGGCTTGAAGAAGTCGCTGAGTTCACCGATTTCAAGTCGTGGGCGCTAGAAGCCCAGTCGGACGTGCTGCTTGCCCGCGTGAATCGTCCCATATTGCCGGAAGGCAGTGTCGTCTCGGGCGAGACGACGGTGCAGTAGCGTTAAACTCAAGTTGTGGGTTGTGGCCGCGGACGGTATTCTCTGTGGCCATGCAATTACTCGGCTCCATTGACTCGTTCTTGCCGTTTTGGTGCCCACCTCGAGCGGGGCGGGAACGTATACTACGACTGTAGGGTGTACGTTTGTGCCAAGCCTGCAGCGGGATTCTTCTTCCGCACGCGCACCGAGGCACCCCGACTTCGTCCTGAAGGGTCTAGATGTCCGCAACGCTAGAAGGTATTGAAGCTCAGCTCAAGACGTATAACCCCCTCGCGGACACTAGTGGTCTTGAGGAGGCTTACAGTTTCGCGCTTGAGAAACATGCCGGGCAGATGCGCAAGTCGGGTGAGCCGTACATCAGTCATCCGCTTGAGGTCGCCATGATCCTCGCGGGGCTCAATCTCGACACAGGCACGCTTCAGGCGGCGCTCTTGCACGATGTCGTGGAGGATAGCGGAGTCCCGCTCAAAGAGATCAAGGATCGCTTCGGGGAAGAGGTCGCGGCCCTCGTTGACGGCGTAACCAAGCTTGGCCGCATCAAGTTCACCTCCCTGGCTGAGGCGCAAAGCCACAACCTCCGCAAGATGCTGATCGCCATGGCCAAGGACATTCGGGTCATCCTGATCAAGCTTGCCGATCGACTGCACAACATGCGGACTCTTTCGGCACTGCCACTTGAGAAGCAGCACGAGAAGGCGATGGAGACCATCGAGATCTACGCGCCGCTTGCAAACCGGCTCGGTATCTCGCAAATCAAGTGGGAGCTCGAGGATCTCGCTTTCTTCTATCTTGAGCCAAAGAAATTCAACCAGATACAGCGTATGGTCGCCGAGAGTCGCGCCGCACGCGAGGCGTACCTGCACCAGGTCATCGAGCAGCTCACTACCGAGCTCGAAGCGGTCGGAATCCAGTCGGATATTTCCGGTCGGCCCAAGCACCTCTACAGCATCTATCAGAAGATGTCGCAGCGCGGCAAGGACTTCTCGGAAATCTATGACCTGATCGCGCTTCGGGTGATCGTCGATTCCGTGAAGGACGTCTACGGTGCGCTTGGGACTGTGCACAGCATCTGGAAACCAATGCCCGGGCGCTTCAAAGACTACGTCGCGATGCCCAAGTTCAACATGTACCAGTCGCTGCACACGACCGTCATCGGTCCCGCAGGACGGCCGCTCGAAATCCAGATGCGCACCGAGGACATGCACCGAACTGCCGAGTACGGTATCGCCGCTCACTGGCGGTACAAGGAGGGCGGGCGCACTGATGAGGCGTTCGACGAGCGACTCGCGTGGCTGCGTCAGATGCTTGAGTGGCAGACCGAGCTCAAGGATCCGCGGGAGTTCATGGAGGCGCTCAAGATCGATCTGTTCGAAGACGAGGTCTTCGTCTTCACGCCAAAAGGTGACGTTCAGTCACTGAGGCGGGGATCGACGCCGATCGACTTTGCGTATGCAATTCACACCGAAGTTGGCCATCACTGCGTGGGCGCCAAGGTGAACGGCTCGATTGTTCCTCTAAGCTATGAGCTTCAGATGGGCGACCGGGTTGAAATCCTCACTTCCAAGACGGGTACTCCGTCGCGGGACTGGATGAACATCGTCAAGACATCCTCGGCACGAAGCAAGATCCGGTCGCACTTCTCAAAGGTCAACCGAGAGGATGACCTTCAGTCCGGGCGAGACGAGCTGCTGAAAGTCCTACGCAAGAACGGGCTCGGACTTGGCAGTCAGGGGATGCCTAAGGCGCTCGAAGCAGTCGCCAAGGAGATGAACCTTCAGTCCTCGGATGACATTCTCGCGGCGATCGGTGGCGGGAAGGCGAGCGCAAAGCAGGTCGTGACCAAACTCATCAAGTTGATCTCGGTGGCGACTGGCGTTCCGGTGAAGCCCGAGGAAGAGCCAAAGACGTTTCTGCCCACCACGCCGATGGTTGCTCCGCGCTCGAAGCGCCGCAAGAGCGGTGGCGGTGTGCGTGTTGTTGGAATGGATGACCTGCTGGTGAGACTCGGCCACTGCTGTAACCCGGTGCCAGGCGATGGGATAGTCGGGTTCGTAACCCGCGGCAGAGGTGTCTCGGTTCACAGGAGCGACTGCCCGAACGCCAAGGAGCTGGTCGCGCAGCCTGAGCGCATAATCGCGGTCGAGTGGGACACAGGCGCTGCATCAACGTACCAGGTTGAGATCGTGCTTGAGGCGCTCGACCGGACCAGGCTGCTGCAAGACGTGTCGGTCGTCCTCGCGGACTCGGGCGTCAATGTCCTGTCGGCATCGGTCTCGACTGACCGGCAGGGGATTGCGACGATGCGTTTCTTGCTTGAGCTTGGCAGTATGGATCAACTCACAAAGGTGCTCAGCGCCGTTCGCGGTGTGAGTGGCGTCTTCGAAGCGCGGCGAGCGATGCCGGATGTCGGTCCACGCGGCAAGGGTGCGAAATGAGAGTCGAGCGGCTGATTCTCGGCGCACTTGAGACTAATTGCTTCCTGGTCGGAGACGACGTCGGCGGGAAGATCATCGTGATCGACCCTGCGGGCGACGCGGCTCAGCTGCTGGCCGAAATCGGCGACCGGGACGTTGCTGCGGTGGTGCTGACTCACGGTCACTTCGACCACCTCGGTGCTGCGCGCGAGGTGCTCGCGTCAACCGGTGCGCCGCTGCTGGTGCATGCTGCCGATGCAGCTGCGATCACGACGGCCGCCGGCGCGGGCGGTGCTGCGTTCGGCTTCGACTACTCGGCTCCTCGGGCGGATCGCACCCTTGAGGATGGGGACGAGATCGTCGCTGGCGAGCTGCGGCTGAAGGTTCTGCACACGCCGGGTCACACTCTGGGCAGCATGTGTCTTCTCGGTGACGGTCATCTGTTTGCCGGGGACACGCTGTTTGCGGGAAGCGTGGGCCGCACGGACTTTCCCGGTGGCGACTCTCAGGCGATGCGTCGCTCGATCGCGCGGCTGTCGCAGCTATCAGATGATACGCGCGTTCACAGCGGTCACGGTCCGGATTCGTCCATCGGCCGGGAACGCAAGGTGAACCCGTTCTTTCCGAGGGCCTAGGCTTCCGAGCCGCGCCTAGGGTTGGTCGCGCTCCGTGCTTGGCGTATAGTTCTTTAGCCGTAGAAACCTTCCCGAAAGGCTCTCGATGAATGCTCGCGCTCCTAAAGGCACCGCCGATATGCTCCCTGATGTCGCACGTGCATGGGAGCATATGCAGCGTACCGCGCAGCGCCTTTTCGCGAGGTACGGCTACGCGCCTATCTACACGCCGACTTTCGAGCACACTGAGGTCTTCACGCGGGGAATCGGCGAGGCGACGGACATCGTCTCCAAAGAGATGTACACCTTCGAGGACAAGGGTGGACGCTCTCTGACGCTTCGTCCTGAGGGAACCGCGAGCGTCGTGCGTGCGGTTCTCGAGCACAATATCGCTGCTAACGGGCAGTCCGCGAAGCTCTACTATGCCGGCCCGATGTTCCGCTACGAGCGCCCGCAGAAGGGTCGCATGCGGCAGTTCTGGCAGATCGGCGCCGAGGCTATCGGAATGGCCGAGCCGGGTATCGACGCCGAGGTCATCGTCATGCTCATGCGTTACTTCGAGGAGCTCGGTCTTCCTCGGCAGAGCATGCGCCTGCTGATCAACACTATGGGCGATCAGGCTTGTCGTCCCGCGTATCGCGAGAAGATCGCGAGCTTCATCCGCGACCACTCTGAAGCGCTCTGCGAGGAGTGCAACCGCCGCGCCGAGACGAACCCGCTCAGAGCGTTCGACTGCAAGAACCCCGGCTGCAAGGACGTCATGTCCTCGGCTCCGCTTCTGCGCGACGAGCTGTGCGACGATTGTGCCGAGCACTACTCGGCAGTGAAGGGTCATCTGGATGACCTGGCCATACCGTACATCGAGGATCCCTCGCTTGTCCGCGGCCTCGACTACTACACCCGCACGGTGTTCGAGGTTCAAGTCGACGCTGGTCTGGGCTCACAGAACGCCATCGGTGGCGGCGGCAGGTACGACCGCCTCATGGAGGAGTACGGAGGCGCTCCCACGCCGGGCCTGGGCTTCGCGCTCGGCTTCGAGCGCACGCTTCTCGCGCTTGAGGCAGCTGGAGTCGCTGTTCTCGGTGACCCGGTTGCCGAGGTGTACGTCGCTCGCGTCGACGCTTCGCTCGGCG
>DDWM01000024.1 GCA_002345925.1 Actinobacteria bacterium UBA2286
CGCAGGCCCGCGTCCTCCTTTGCGTCCCTGGTAGTGGCGAACTAGGTATCCCTCGGTAATCACTCGGCCGACACCTCCACTCCGAAGGTGTCCACGACGTCGAATCGGGCGTCATAGCGTCCTGAACCGCGTCTTCTTCCCAGATAGAACGGACCCGTTCCCGGAGGCGCCGAGTCCAGAAGCTGCTGCGCCTCAAGTTCTTTGCCGCCCTTGGAGAGAAGATAGGCGACGCGCGCCCAGGCGCTGCGCGACCGTCCTTGGAGTTCCTCTTCGATAGACTGTGGGTTCGCCCGTCCCACACCCTGCCGGAGCCATTCGCCAACGTTGGGCCAGTCACGATAGGCAGCCGGCTTCGCCCCCATGAAGGCAAGAAGCGTGTCCACCGACCAGACCGGCAAACCCCCCTTGACCACGCGGCTCTCCTTGGGGACCCATCGCACCAGTCTCATTTCGGACAGCGCTTTCGGAAGCCTCACACCATCAGGCGCACCGATCACCTCCACGTCGGGGCGTCGACTTACAAGACCCAGGAGGTAGGCTGCCGACTCGGCGCCGACCGAAAGCGGCAAAGAAGGTCGATGGGCCAATGTTGCCCGCAGTTCGATGAGGGGATCTCCCGAACCGAATGCCCCGGCTCGGGCGCCGGGAGCGAACTCCCATACTCCACGGGTCTTGAGGTCCAGCAACCAACCAGCTTCCCGCAGCCGCCTAACGGTGACTTGGACCGGCCAATCCAGGCCGACGCTCGTCGACCATGATTCGAGCTGTTCTCGAGTCACAACTCTCGGCTGCTCGAGCTCCAATTGCTGAACCAGCGGAGCCATCTGCTTTGTTACGTTCCGCTTGGCTGTCATTTCGCACACCTATCGTGTCGTGGTTTGACACGAAGATTGTCCGTATTGACAGGGAAATTGTCAATTCCTACACGTATTGTGCCATCTATTGACACTTTGCAGGCCATTTTCGACAGAACTGCCCCCTGCTGCTCACCTTAGTTCGACGAGAGCGCGGGGCGAAGCGCGAGATGGTGATCGACTGCATCCGGCACCTCCCGGCGACCTTCCGATACGCCGATGTCGAGCGAGCCTGTCCGGGAGTGAGCCGTCCCACGATTGTGCGTGTACTCGGTGAGCTTCGAGACAATGGTGAGATCAGGTGCACAAAGGGCGGGCGCGACGCGATGTTGGAGAGAACGACTCAGTGAGTCATTAACGATATCATCTGTCGGTCATGTGATTCGTTTAAGAAAGCGCGGGCGCTTCCCAGCAACAGGGAATGCAATTGGGCCGGATGAAGGCATCTACGCCCCGTCTGAGCTGGGGCGTTCCCCCCACGCGGGCTCTCGGCCGGAAGACATGTGTAGCCCGATTCCAGACTCGGCATCAGGCTACTCAGGCCACTGGCCTGTTGAAGTTCTTGGTGCCCCCAAGGGAATTCGAATCCTGATTGTGCTTGTGACTATTGGGACCTATTGGGACTCGTTGGTACGGCGGAGCTGCGGTGAGTCCCAGTAGGTACCAACGAGTCCCAACAGTCACCATGTATTTGGGCACCAAATCGGGCACCAAGTCCGAGCGCTCCCGGAGAGGGCCATCAGGCCTTGCCGCCCCTCGAGTACTTCGATGCCCTGTACGCTTCAACGGCGGCTCGACTGGATCGGTAGCGCCCGTCTGGCCCCATGATCGCATCGAGCCGACCACGCCCAGCCGCCTGCTTCAGCGCCGCGAGGCTGAACTCCTTGTCAGCGAGCGCCTCAAGCGGCGAGTACCCTCAATGCCGGCGAGACGCAGAGTAGTGAGAAGACAAGCACGAGAACAAAGAGCGATTGTGCCAAAGGCCGCGGCTCCGTCCCCTGTAAGACAAAACCCCCGACAGGATCGCTCCTGCCGGGGGTCGATGATGAGTGCGAAGTCTTTGTTACTTCAGACTGGTGGTGACGTCGGTCCTGACCGACTGAGAGACCGCGCTCAGCCCGCCGAGGAACCGCACCTCCAAAACACTCGCCTTGTTGCTGATAAGCGTGGTACGTACGTCGGCATTCAGCTTCGTGCCCGGGGTAAGGAGCATGACCGAGCCGTTCTTCCCCTGGAGTGCTCCGCCAGAGAGCGCGTCAGGAAAGTTCGTACCGGTGGCGATGGCAAGCTTGTCCCAAGAAAGGCCTACCGAAACACCGTACTTGGCAACCGCCACCGCTGTCTTGTAGCGGTCGTCTCCCGCGAGGCGTGTCGCCTGACCGAGCGTAGCGCGTGCCTTGGTCTCGATCGAGGAGGCGACCACGTTGGATCCGCCGAGGACGAGTGCGCGGGTGACTCCCTTGGCGTCCATCTGCGAGATGAGCGTGGCGTTGTCGCCCTGTGCCGGGTTGGACAGATAGATCGGCCAGCCGTGCGCTGCGGCAAGCGGGGATGCGCCGAGTGCGTCAGGGAAGTTGAGGCCTGTCGCGATGAAGGCGGTGCCGTCGAAGCCCGCACCCTGAAGCTCGATGGTGCGCTCGGCTACCAGGCGCGCTGTCGCGTAGCGGTTGGAGCCTGCGATGCGTTCTATACCCACGCCGGGGATGGCGTCGACTGCGAGTGCCACGTCACGTGAGACGGCATCCTCGCTTCCGAGGATGTAGACGGTATCGGCGCCCAGACGCACGATCTCGGCTCTGATCTCGGAGGGCAGCGACGCCTTTTTCGTAAGCAGGATCGGACAGTCAAGGGCACCTGCCAATGCCGCACCACCAAGGGCGTCAGGCCAGTTCTCGCCCGTGGCGATCACCACATAGGTGGAACCGCCTGACGGGAAGGCCTTTTTCGACGCTGCGACGGCAGTCGCATAGCGATTCCCGCCTTCGATGGGGATGGTGGTAGGCACGAATGGGGCGACCGTGAACCTCGGCGTGTCGTAGTCCACGCCTCCCCGGCCATCGGTCACCTTCACTTTGATGTCATAGACTCTGCCGGCTTGTGCTTTGGTGGGTGTCCAGGTGAAGACACCGGTGCTCGGGTTCATCTTCGCACCCACGGGAGCACCCGAGGCGAGGGTATAGGTATACGTCTCGGTCTCGCCGTCATCATTGGCGCTCGCAGTGAAGGTGACGGGCGAACCGACCGACACCGACCTCGACCCGATCACTGAGAGGTACGGATCAGTGTTCTGGAAGTAGGCTGTGTTGTAGCCATACCACTGATCGGGAGGAGTAGGCCAGCCGGTGGCAGTACTCTTGAAGTAGACCTTGAAGCTGGTGGGGCAGCCAGCGAAGACGGTCCCCCAGTTCCCGAGAAGCGTAGGGGAATTCCCCGGAAAATACGCAGAGACAAGCTTGCTGCAACCCTCGAAGACCCGGTACTCGATACTCGTCACACTGCTCGGGATGGCCACGCTCGTGAGTGAGGTGCAGCCAGCGAACGCGTCACTGCGGAGCGTATCCGCGCCCATGGGGATGACCACACTCTCGAGACTGGTGCAGCCTTGGAAGACCCCAGCGCCCCACCCCTGCACGCTATCAGGGATGGTTATGTTCTTAAGGGCGGTGCAACCGTTGAACGTATCTTCGCCGAGTGATGTCAGGCCATCGGGAATCGTCACATCCGTGAGGCTGGTGCAGCCGGCAAACGTCTCCTTGTTGCAGTTACGTGTGCCCTCGGGCAGGATCACACTCTCGAGGCTGGTACAGCCCTTGAACATACCGGTCGAGTACATGTTTGTAACGCTGCTCGGCAAAGTCACGTCCGTGAGGCTGGTGCAGCCCCTGAAGACCCCACCACCGTAGTAGTCAGTGCTGCTCGCCGGCGTCCCTATAATCGCCGCGCTTTCAGGCAACGCTATGCGCTTCAGGCTCGTGCAATCAATGAAAGCGTAGCCCCCCACTTCCGTCACGCTGTTTGGGATGCTCACGTCTGTAAGACTGGGGCAGTTCTCGAACATGCTGCAGGGGATTTTTGTCACACCTTCACCTATGGTCACGCTCTTGAGGCCCGTGCAGTTAAAGAACAGACCGGGCTCCATGTATGTCACGCTACCAGGGACAGTCATGCTGGTGAGACCGGTACACCAGACGAACACATTTCCCTTTAATGACGTCACGCTGCTTGGGATATTCGCGCTCGTGAGGTTCCTACAAAACGCGAACGCCTGGTAGCCAATAAACCATACGCTGTTCGGGAGAGTCACGCTTGTGAGGGCACCGCAGGACTGGAAGCACTGCTCCCCGATCAGCTCCACGCCATAGGGAATGGTCACGCTTGTCAGTTTCGCGCAGTCATTGAATGCACTCTGTCCGATTGTCTTCGCATTGCTTGAGAGCACTGCACTCGCGAGGTTGCTGCAATAGGCAAACGCGCTATCGCCGAAGTACGTCACGCTGTTGGGAATGACCACGCTCGTGAGGCCGTCGCAGCTTTCAAACGCGTTCCCGTTAACCCGCGTCACACTGTTGGGAATGACCACGCTCGTGATACCCGCCTGGTCCTTGAACGCTTCGAACCCGATGGTGGTGACCGGATTGCCGCCCAGAGTCGAGGGGATGGTCACTGCGCCACCGGGACCGGTGTAACCGGTGATCGTGGCGGCTCCTGCGGTGATCGTGTACTCGAAGCCTCCGGAGCTGTCGGCCCGTGCAACCTGCACCGGCGCGACGAGCATCGCCACCGCCAGGACCACTGTCGTGATGGACTTCCATCTTCTACCGAGCATTATTGTCCCCCCATCAAATGACCCACTCGCTCCCCAGGCGACCGAAAGGGGCCGCGCAATGCGCTGAGCTTATCGCATAAAGTATACGACGACGGTGCACAGCTTCCACTCTTGACTGCATACTGCATTTACGCTACTCCTGGGCCGCATGAGGGCATCTACACACCCTCTGACCTGCGCCTTCACCCCGCTCCCGCTCTCAGCCCGAAGACATTTATAGCCCGATTTCACACTCGAAATCGGGCTACTCAGGCCTGTGACCTGCGAAAATATGGTGCCCCCAAGGGAATTCGAATCCTGAAAGTGCTTGTGACTATTGGGACTACTTGGGACTCGTTGGTACTCAAGAGCTGCGGTGAGTCCCNNAGGTACCAACGAGTACCAACAGTCACCAGGTATTTGGGCGACAAATCGGGCGACAATTCCGGGGCGTCATGCGAAGGACCTCATGAGTCGTTAACGACATCATGTGGCCCGAGCGTGATCCATTTGTCGGAGCCGCGTAGATCCCGCGATGGCTGATAGCCGAGGGCACCACGGGGATGCAGCGGACCCGTCTCGAGCAGCGCCGATCCGTCGGGTCAGTCGTCAACCGCCGATTCCATCGTCGCGATCAATCCCGACATCACCGAGAAGGCGTACTGCCTGAACTGCTCGTCGCTCAGGCCGGGGAAGGCCGTGGGCGGCTTCTGGTTGAGAAGCGAATCGACACCGCTAGACTCCGGTCCGTCGAAGATCGCATTCAGGTTCTTGAGGCTCTTCTTGAACCATGTCGGCTTCCGCGCGGCGAGGCGCCCGAGTTCCGCGTCGATCGCCTCTCGCCACTCCGGGAATGCGTCCAGCACGAAGAAGACGTAGTAGAGATCCTTCTCCGCTTTGAGCCGGTCCCGGCGATTCCTGAACACCAGCGACTTGTGGAAGACGAAGGCGCCGGGCCTCGGAACGAGGATCGTGAGCTCGACGTCTCCGCCGGTCAGGCCGGCGAGGTCGACCGGCCACGGGCTATCGAGCAGGAGCCCGACGTAGTGCAGCTCTTGAGCCGTGAGATCTGGCTGCACCATGATCGCGGCCTCGGACGCACCCGGCGCGTCGGTGATGAACTCGATCTCTATGTTGCCATCGCCGTGGGTCGCGACGTACTTCGTGACTGGCGGCGAATCCAGCGAGTGGAACTCACAGCGGAAGTCGGCTCCCTTGAGCAACTCATCGATGCTCATGCTCCTGACCGGCACCGACCGGGGCACGGCGAGATCGATGTCGCGTGTTCGAGGTGATCGACCGGCGGCGGCATCGTAGAGGAGTTCGTAGATATGCGGCACCCATCCCCCGGCAACGACGACGACGTCGAGGTAGGGCTCGATGGCGGCAAGGCCGCGCGCAAGGACCGGGTCGAGCCGACTCACGGTCGATCATCCCGCTCAACAAGCGAGCGCAGACGGCGTTCGTAGAGGTGCTCGGCCTGCTCCCGGCCACGGACGGGATAGTCGTAGAGGTCCAGATAGAGCTGGAGGTCGGAGGCCACGTTGATCCCGCCCTTCGACAGCTGCCGATCGTAGAACGCGGACTCCCGATAGTAGGGCACCGATATGTTGACGTTGCCGCCGCGCTCGACTCGCCGTGCGCCGAGGTCTGCAAGCGCTGACGCCACGTCCTCGAGCTCCCTGACGTAGACCTCTGCGACGTCAAACGCGGTGTAGCGGTCGACGAGACTCGCACCGGCGTGACCGGTGAAGACGTAGTCGGCACCCTTGGCGTGAAACGCCTCGGCGAGGCGGGGCAGGAGGTCCTCAGCGCTCGGCGCGAGGACGAAGTAGCTTGCCGGGACCGGCCGGCGGCGGCCCCGATACGCCGAGGTCCAGTCGCGCAGCAGCTCGTCGGCATGGCGAAGCATGATCTTCTCATCGCTCCTGGACACGTAGCCGCGTCTCTCGAGCTCCCCGACCATCTTGGACACATAGCCCGGGGTCAGCCGAATCCGCTCGTCTTTCGAGCTGACGGTGCTCGCTATCTCGCGCACGCCCATTGGCGAGCGCGAGACGAGCAGGGTGCGAAGTACGAGTGACGCCTTGTCGGAGAAGGGGTCGCGTTGGCCGCGCTCCTCCTTGCGAGGGTTGGCGAAGCCGCGCCGATCGATGTGGATCCCCGGCGCCACGAGCCACGCGTTGCCCGCGTAGTCGATGAACGCTGCATTCGCATCGCGCAGCAACTGCTGGCTGTCCGGGCTGAAGTACGGCGAGGCGATGACCGGGATCGAGGAGCCGTCATACGACGGAGCGAGGCGCGCCAGCTCGACAGCGTCGATCAGCTGCGCCCGGCTGAAGGCGTGCTTCAGCTCGACTTGGAGATGACGACTCCCGCTCGCGAGGTGCACGTCAGCCCGGGCCGCCGGTGCATGGCCTCGCGATTGACTCGGGCTCACCTCGACGGCCGCGCCGGGGAAGATCTCCCGAAGCGCGCGCTCCAGACCTCGATACTCGTCATCCATACTGGTAGCAGCCATGTTTCCTCCGCAATATCTGTTTCCCACACAGGAATCACCATACTCCTTGGAAACCTTCGAGACAAATGGCACCGTTTCACGCATTCCTGAGGCGGCCGCTCAGCATCCTAGGGAACAAGAATGCGAGACGACCGCCTCCTCTCACCAACTAGGCGTCCAAACGTCATGAGAATCGACGAGCCCCTGACCCAAATAGGCCAGGAGGCTCGCTTGTTCCAGCGACGGCTACAGCTGCGGCCAGAAGGCCGCCTATTGCCTCCACTTCAGGAGCCGGATCCCGTTCACTGTGACTATGATCGATGCACCCATGTCGGCCATGATCGCCATCCACAGCGTGAGCCATCCGGGGAACATGAGCAGCAGCGCGAGCATCTTGATGCCGATCGCGAACGCGATGTTGATCTTGATCGTCCGCAGCGCCGCGCGACTCAGTCCAACGGCGAAGGGAAGTTGCACCAAGTCATCGGCCATCAGGGCGATATCGGCCGTTTCAAGCGCGGTGTCGGTTCCTGCTCCGCCCATGGCGATGCCGACCGTCGCGGTCGCCAGCGCCGGAGCGTCGTTCACGCCGTCGCCGACCATCGCGACCTGGCCATACTCGCCCATCAGACTCGTCACGGCATCGAGCTTCGCTTCAGGCAGCAGCTCGGCCCGGAACTCATCGATGCCAGCTTGGGTTGTGATCGCTGCCGCTGCTGCAGGATTGTCACCCGTCAGCATGATCGTGTGTTCGATCCCCATACGCTTCAGTGCCGCAACGGCATCCCGGCTCGTATCGCGGACCGCATCGGCGATACCGATGACCCCGATGAGAACCCCGTCCCGCTCGACGAGCACGGCTGTCTTGCCATCCCGATGCAGCCCCTTGACGGCAGAGTCCGCATGAGCAAAGTCCGTGTTGTCGGCGAGCATCCGAGGACTGCCCACCGCCATCTCATGTCCGTCGACCGCGGCCTTGACTCCGAGCCCCGAGAGGGACTGCATCTCGTGGATCGGCAGCAGCGCGATGGAGCGTGCCTCGGCCTCACGCACGATCGCAGCCGCGAGTGGATGTTGCGAACCGCACTCCAGCGACGCCGCCAGCTGCAGCAGCCTGGTCTCATCGGCGCCGCTCAGAGGCACCACATCGGTGACCGACGGCCGACCCTCAGTGAGCGTGCCGGTCTTGTCGAAGGCGATGGCCCGTATTGCGCCCAACTGTTCCAGGTGGATGCCGCCCTTGATGAGGACGCCGCGCTTGGCAGCATTGCTGATGGCGCTGACGATGGAGACCGGAGTGGAGACGACGAGTGCGCACGGGCACGAGACGATGAGCAGAGAGAGTCCACGGTATATCCACGGCTCCCACGCCTGAGCGAAGAGCAGCGGGGGCACAAGCACAACCCCGGCGGCAAGTGCCAGGACCACCGGCGTGTAGACTGCGGCGAACTTGTCGACGAACGCCTGGGACGGGGCCCGTTTGGTCTGCGCCTCCTCGACCATGTGAACGATTCGTGCGACCGTCGTATCGTCCACCAGGCGAGTCACACGCACCCGCAAGAGGCCTTCGCCGTTGAGGGTGCCGGCGAACACCTCCGCGCCTTCGGTCTTTTCCGCGGGCACCGACTCACCGGTTATCGTCGCCTCGTCCAGGCTGGAGGCCCCCGACTCGATGATGCCGTCAAGCGCGAGCTTCTCGCCAGGACGCACCACCATCAGGTCCCCCACGGCTACATCTTCGACAGCCGTCTCCGTGATATCGCCGTCAGGTAGCTGGATGCGAGCGATCTTGGGAATCCCACCCATCAGGTCGCCGATGGAGCGCCGTGCACGCTCCATGGTCCAAGACTCGAGCATCTCGGATGCGGAGAACAGGAAGGCGACGACGGCAGCTTCCTCCCACGCTCCGATCGCGCCCGCACCGAGGATCGCCACCGACATGAGGACGCTCATGTTGAAGTCGAGTTTCGGAAGCGAGAATGCCGCCTTGCGGAAATTGCCCCACCCGCCGAGCACGATCGCGACGATGAACAGCGGCATGAAGACGACGCTGTGGGCACCGAGATTCTCCGCGGCGTAGCCGGCTGCGACGCCGACCCCCGAGGCGATCGTCCGGAGAAGCTCCCAGTCGACACCCTCCTCGGTCTGCGGGACGGCACGGCGCTCTTCGGCCGTCTGGATGCGGTAGTTCTCCTTGCGACCTTCGGTTCTGATGGCGTCGAGGTCCAGGGCCCCCTCTATCACGAGCTTGCCCGCCGTCGGATTGAGCTGTGCCCCGGTCACGCCGGGGAGTCTGGCCACGTTCTTCTCGAACTTGGCCGCGCAGTCGAGTCAAGTGATTCCTTCGACGAGCAGGGTGTGCTTTTGTGTGTCGACCAGTGCTGGCATCGGTTGCCTCCTAGGCGCAAGCGGGATATACTCCCATAGTCAAGCGTGTGTTTGAGTGTACGCGCCATCCAACACGATGGTCAAGTAGTCACTTGAGTATTTTGGAGGTCCCATGGACAAGCAGGTCAGCCCGCCCGTATGCGAAGTCGAATGCGTGCACGCCGACAAGGTCGATGCGCTGCGCCCTGTCGTCGGCGGGCTCAATGGCGTCGGCGAGATGGTGGCGAACCTTGCCGACGATACCCGCTTCAAAGTGCTGTACGCCCTGAGTCAGTCGGAGCTCTGCGTCTGCGACGTCGCCGCGGTCGTGGGCGCGACGACGGCAGCCGCGTCGTATCACCTGCGCTTGCTCTATCGCACGGGACTCGCCGACTACCGCCGCGACGGGAGACTGGTCTACTACCGGCTGTCAGAGGACAGGATGCGCCCCGTCCTGGAGGCGATCAAGTCATACGTGCTCGCTATGCAGGTGCCCTAACCATCAGCGCAGACATGCCGGGCACTGCATATCCTCAGCCGACATCAGGAGAGCGTACGAGTCTCGCAAACAACACCGTCCCGGCGAGGAACATCGGGTAGTAGACGCACGCGCGCCATCCGAGTGCTGCCGCTGCTGCCGACTGCGATCCCACGAGAGGGCCGAAGACCGTCACGATAGCCGCCTGTGCAACACCCTCTCCGCTCGGCGCAGGAGTGATCGAGGAGATGACCCACACGGCAACAAGCCCCGTGAGAAGCGTTCCCGATGTGGTCGCTCCGGCGCTTGCGAACAGCAAGGGAATGGCCGCGAGCTGGCTGAAGCGCGAGACAGCGAACACTATGAGTGCTCCGATCATCGATCCAGGGCGTCGTCCAAGCTCAGCGAACGTCTCAGCGAATCGTCCGATGTACGCCGGCGCGGCGTCTCCGGCTTTGCCCAGCCACTCCAGACCACTTTGCTCACCTAGCCAGCTCAGCAGTCTCGCGACGCTCACACCCGAGCGAGTTGGGCTTCGTGTGATCACAATCATCAGGAGCACGGCCATGCACGGTAGCACGACGATGAACGCGGCGGCTTGAGGAAGCCCGGGGATGCCCGGCAGCACAAGCGCGGCGGTCAGCGTCATTCCGGTGAAGAACATCGCCGCGACCGCCGAACGGGCGACAACAAGCGCGGCGGCCTTCTCAACCGGGACCTTCTCGCGCGTGAGCGCCCAAAGCCACGTGGGCGCTCCGCCGATCGCGTACGGAGTGACCGCCCCGACGAAGTTGCCAGCGACGTAGGCGCGCGTCATGCGCAATACCATTCGAGGCCGAGGATCGCCAGCAATTATCGCAAGCACGGCGCCTTCGGCCACCATACTGATCGCCCCCAGCATCACCGCACCAGCGGCCGCCCACCAGGGGGTGGCGAGCAGGGCGTCGACGACTCCATCGCGACCCGCTAGGACGATCGTCACCGTGGCAGCAAGCGCCGCCACGGTGACCACCCCGATTCGCGCCACACGCTGCTGGCGGCTGGCGGAGAGCTTCGTGCCGTACCGCTGTCTCACTGTCTGGCGTTCGGGGCGCAGGTCTTCTCGGCCACACAGGACGGCGCTTGAGACCCTCGACCGATGTCCTCCCATGCGATATCGGCGATCCGCCGATACGACTCGGCGTAGTCGTCGAGCATGGGAGCGAATTCACCCAGCAGCCTGCGTGCCTGCGGATGAGTGGCGTAGGCGCCATGTGAAGCGACCACGTCACGCAGCACGTCGGTGTTGTCGATGATCATGCACGGTCGCAGAAGGTTGTCGCTGTAGGGCTGACGCGACCGTATGGCCTGGAAGAGCGGGCTGTTGAGCGCCTGGGCAAGCGGTACGTGCTTGATGTTGTCCGTGGCGAAGTGCGCGAAGATACATGGCTCCACATCGCCGTTCGCGTTGACGTGGAAGTACTGCCGTCCTCCCGCGATGCATCCCCCAACGTACGGCGCGTCGTTCCAGAAGTCGATGACGAAGACCTCCTTGTTCATGCGGATCCACTGCGCGCCGCGTTGCCTGAGAAGTTCTCGCTGCTCCGGCGTCGGCATGAGCGCGGGGTCGGCGTCCTCGCCGACGGGCATGTAGAGGAAATGCCAACCCCAGAGGCATCCTTCGTCCACCAGCATGTCGATGAACTCATCGGCGATCATGTCCTCGCAGTTCGCCGAGGTTATCATCGAGGAGAATCCGAAGGGCACGCCTGCCGCCCTGAGATGGCGAAGACCTTCGATCGCACGATCGAACACGCCGTCGCCGCGTCGGGAGTCGTGCGCCTCCTTCAGGCCATCGACACTGACCGAGATCGAGATGTTGCCGAGCTCTGCCAGCCGGTGTGCGAGCGGCTCGGTCAGGAGAGTACCGTTGCTGAATGCCATGAATGCCATGTCATCGTGTCTTGCCGCAAGGTCAAGAACGTCAGAGCGCACGAACGGCTCGCCGCCCAGCAGGATGATGTTGCTGATGCCTAGGTCATTCGCCTCAGAGAGAACGCGATCCATCACCTCATAAGACAGATCGTCGTTCTTGGTGTAATCGGCCGCATAGCAGCCGGTGCAGTGCAGATTGCAGCGCATCGTCGGACTCATGAGCATGATACTCGGCGGGCGGAAGCCCTGGTCTCGCAGGGCCGCATCTCGTTTCGTACGACCCCTCCAGGTACCGTTGACGAGCGCGTTGGTGAACAGGCGCGCGCGGCAGTCCGGCGCCGTCTGTCGCAGACCGCGAAGGGCGGTGCGTACCGGAGCCGGCAGCTCACCGTCTTCTCCCGGTTCGACGTACTTCCTCACGTTCGCGATGACCTGCTTGTGATCCTCGGCCGTCGCTATGCGTTCCGCCAGGTCCACAAGGCGCGTCAGTTGCTTCTCGGGCTTGTCTCCGAGGATCCTCATGGCCTCTTTGACCGCATACTCGGTCGACCTCTGACGCAAATGCTCTGTTGTTCCCACAGTACATCGCCTCCGTTTGTCGTGACGGCACATCCCGGCAGCCTGGACCGCGAGGTCCTACCGAGTGGTGCTGGAATGCCCCTGCGTTCTCGATCCCGAAATCGCCTTGTATGCCTCGAACCAGGCCACACCAGCGAATCCGGCGGCCAGAGCGATCAATGATTCGGGCAGCGAGATCTGACCGAAATGGAACGCGTTCCGAGCTGCTGGCACTGTTAGCAGCGCGAGCAGTAGCGCGCACGTGATGCCGAACATCCAGGGCAGTGTGCGGTTCGTCCGCTCTCTGAATGAACGCCATATCGACAACCGCCACGAGCGGTTGATGAGAATCAGCGCGAGGTTACCCACGACGAGAGTCACGAAGGTGAGGGACCGCACCACGTCATCAGATCTGTGCGTAAGGATGCCCCAGATATAGACGCCGAACACTGCCACGAGCGTCGATGCGCCCTGGAGGAATGCGATTGTGAGTACTCTCCGTCCAAACATCGGCTCTCCGAGCCCTCTAGGAGCCAGGTCCATGATGTCGGGATCCACGGGCTCAGCTTCGAAGACCACCGAGCAGGCGGGATCGATGATGAGCTCAAGAAACGCGATCTGTGCCGGCATCAGCACAAGCGGCCAGTCGGTCACGAACACAGGGATGAGCGACATCCCGGCGATTGGCACATGTACTGCGATGATGTATGACATCGCCTTGCGCAGATTGTCGAAGATGCCACGACCCTGGCGTATGCCTCCCGCGATGGAGGAGAAGTCGTCATCGGTGATGACGATGGCTGCCGATTCACGCGCCACATCCGTACCGCGTGCGCCCATCGCGATACCGATATCGGCCGCTCGCAGCGCGGGGGCGTCGTTCACGCCGTCGCCAGTCATGCCGACCACCTCGCCGTTGGTCTTCAGCGCGCGAATCAGCTGGAGTTTCTGCTCCGGGACCATTCGCGCAAAGACACTGACCGAGCCGATACGGCGCGCAAGTTCCTCGTCAGACATCGCTTCGAGTTCCGGACCGGTGATGCACTCGGTCGGGTTTTGAAGGCCGATCTCGCGGGCGATCGCGAGTGCGGTCCCTGGATAGTCGCCGGTGATCATCACCGTGCGAACGCCAGCGCCCGCGCACTGCACGACCGCATCGGCGACACCGGGTCTGACCGGATCGTGCAGACCGGCAAGCCCGAGGTATTTGAAGTCGAAGTCGTGTTGCTCAGGAGGCAGACCTTCTTCACGGCTGAAGTACGCCTGCGCTACGCCGAGCACGCGCTGCCCATTGGCGGTTGCCGCCTCGACCTGGGCGGTCAGCCCTGCGAGCATTCCGGCATCGAAATGGCACAGGTCGGCTATCGCCTCCGGAGCCCCCTTCGCTGCGATCACGTACTGGTCGCCGTCCGGGGAGCGCCAGACGTGCGAGAGCGCCAACAGCCGTTCAGAGAGCGGGTACTCGCGGACAAGGTCCCAGTCGGCATGAAGATGCTCCGTCTCAGCGAGGTACTGTTCGCCGAGCACCTTGAAGGCTGTGTCCATCGGGTCGAAGGGATCGACCGGTGAAGCCAGAACGGCGAACTCTGCGATCTGATGGAACCGCTCAGGTAGCGGCCCCTCGCCGATGC
The DNA here is from genome assembly GCA_002345925.1 of Actinobacteria bacterium UBA2286. Lineage (GTDB taxonomy): Bacteria > Actinomycetota > Coriobacteriia > Anaerosomatales > Anaerosomataceae > UBA2286. Next base: position 14,108 of record DDWM01000024.1, read on the forward strand.
GGAATGCCTCCCCGTCCATGATGAGTTCGCGCACGGTCATCTGGTTCATGGTGAGTGTGCCGGTCTTGTCGACGCAGATGACTGTGGCGGAGCCGAGTGTCTCGAGCACGGGCGTCCGCCGTGTCAGCACGTGCTTCTGCGAGAGCCGCCAGGCGCCGAGCGCGAGAAACACGGTCAGTACGACCGGGAACTCCTCTGGAAGCATCGCCATCGCGGTGCCGATGCCCGCAAGCAGTCCCTCGAGCCAATGGCCCCGCGTGAGACCGTAGACCACAACGACAATCACAGCCGCGCCCAGTCCGAGTGTGGCAATGGTGCGCACAAGGCGGTCGACCTCGCGCTGCAGAGGCGTCCGCTCGGGCTCGATATCGCGTAGCGCAGTACCGATGCGGCCGAGCTCGGTCGCGATGCCCGTTCCCTTCACCAGTGCGATACCTTGACCTTTGACCACCAGCGTGCCGGAGAACAGCCATGGCGTGGCATCACCCCCTGGCCGACCGATCGGCTCCGTGAGTACATCTCGATCGCACTCGGCCTTGCGAACCGGCACCGATTCTCCGGTGAGCGCAGACTCATCGACCGAGAGGCTCATGCATTCCATCAACACGGCGTCGGCCGGCACACGGTCGCCCTCGGCTAGCAACAGGCAGTCACCGCGCACGACATCACGACCGGGAATCCGTATGCGATTGCCGTCCCGCAACACGAGCGCTCGTGGTGCCGATAGGTCATGCAGCGCGCCCAGTGCATTCTCTGTCTTGTGCTCCTGATAGACCTCGATGCCTATCACGACCACCACGAACGACATGAGAATGACACCGTCGAACGGCTCGGCCAGGAGGAAGTTCACAGTCCCTGCACCCAGAAGCAGCAGCAACATGGGCTCACGGATGACGTCCCATGCCTGTCGCAGCAGGGTGCGTTTCCTCGCGGTCGGCAACTCGTTGGGGCCGTCTATGCTGAGCCGTTCCGCCGCCTCGGCGGACGTCAGTCCGACAAGCCCGATGTCCTTTAGTTCTGTCAACGTGCGTCCCCCCATCGCAGAGAACCGCCAAGCGCCCCACTCATGATGTCTCGGTCAGCGCCGGGACACGCAGCCCAGGAAGCGTCATGAACAGTGCGGCCGATGCGACCGCACCGACAGCTCCTAGTGCGAACGGCGCCCACGGGCCGACCGTGTCCCACAGAAGCCCCGCAAGAGCACTCGCGACGAGAGTCATGATGCCGGTGACGGTGCCCAGAAGCCCGATGGACGTGGCCCTCAGCTCACGGGGTACGAGATCGACCGCGAATGCTTTGCCGACACCGTCGGTCGCAGCGATGTAGATGCCGTAGATGGCGAACAAGACTACGACGTGCCAGGTCTCCGTAGCGAAAGCGAACCCGACGTAGACGGCCGCGAAGACGAGCATTCCGCCCACGAGAACCGAGCGGCGGCTGAGCTTGTCGGAGAGATGCCCCAACGGAAGGCTCGCAAGCGCATACACGAGGTTGTAGAGCGTGTACACGAGCACGACGGCGGTCGTCGTGAAGCCCAGCTGCTTGGCACGCAGGATCAGGAAGACGTCGCTCGAGTTGACGAGCACGAACGGCAGCCACGCTACAAGATAGAGCCTGAAGCGCGACGGGATGGACGCCCAGCGCAGTGGCTCACGCTTCTCATCAGCGCAGGATAGATGCGCTTCGGGCTCAGCGATAGCGACATCGCGCTTCCGGCGGGCCGGATCGGATACCGTCAGGACCAACAGTGCTCCAACGAGCCCGGGGACCACGGCCAGACCGATGACCTTGCGCAGATCCCCGCCGGCCGTCGAGAGCAGTACGAGTGCCAGCAACGGACCAACGACCGCGCCGAGCGTGTCCATGGCCCGGTGCCAGCCGAAGGCCGCGCCACACACTGCCGGGTCGGTGCTATCGGCGAGTATCGCGTCACGTGGAGCGGACCGGAAGCCCTTCCCGGTCCGGTCGAGGAGTCTTGCGACGAGCACAAGGGGCCACGTGTGAGAGATCCCGATCAGCAGCTTGGCGAGTGCCGACAGCGTGTACCCGCCGAAGACCAGCTCGATGCGTCGCCCCGTTCGGTCGGCAATGCGGCCCGACACGGTCTTGAGGATGGATGCGGTCGCCTCGGCCGCACCTTCGATGATGCCGACGATCGATGCGGGGGCGCCGAGCACGCTTGTGAGGAAGATCGGCATAAGCGGGTAGAGCATCTCGGACGACACATCCGCGAAGAAGGAGACGAGCCCGAGCCGCAGTACGTTCGGTGAGAGTGCGCGACGCCACGCGGGCCGAGTGTCTGGTTCGACCGCATCCCCCGGGGAGATCTCGCAGGTCGGGGGTTCAAGATCATCGTCTTGTGGACTAGGCATCCGCGCGCACCTCGATCATCTGTGGCGTACGTGAGCTGACGTGCTTGCGCACCTCAAGCAAGGACATCCAGGCAACGACGAGCAGTGGTGTTATGAGTGCCGTTCTGATCGGCAGCGCTGAGAGATCGAGCCGCATCGCGATTCCAGGTACCCCGAAGCTGACGGCGAGGAATACCGCGGTCGCAAGTGCCCAGATGTTGACCACCTTGTTGGAGAAGAGCCCGACGCTTGCGAGTGACTGGCGGTCTGAGCGTGACACAAAGGCAAGGGCGACGTGTCCCACCATCCAGGCGAGGAAGGCGAGTGAGCCCTGCTGGTCGACGGACATCCCGCTCGTCATGGCATACCCGTAGGCGGCGATTACGGGCACGAAGAGGAACGCACTCTTAACGAAGAGGTCTTTGAGCTGCGGTCCGTCCAAGATGTTCGTGGTCATGGCCTCAGGGCGACGTGTGCGGATGTCGCCCTCGGCCGGCTCGGCCACGAAGCCCGCCGAGGCAGCGAGGTCCATGAACAGCTCCAAGAGGATGATCTGCACCGGTGAAAAGGGCAGCGGAAGACCGAACAGAGCCGGGAGCAGGAAGACGAGGATCAGCGCGGCCTTCACCGACAGGTAATACTTCACGCCTTTGCGGAGGTTGTCGTGGAAGCTGCGTCCCTCGAACACCGCATGCGCGATCGTTGCGTAGTCATCGTCAGCCAGTACGGCATCTGCCGCCTCCTTGGCGACATCGGTGCCACGGACTCCCATGGCGATGCCGATGTCTGCGGCCTTGATCGCCAGTGCGTCGTTGATGCCGTCACCGGTCACGGCGACGCTCAGGCCAGCATGCTGTAGCGCAGCGACGATACGGTACTTGTGCTGTGCTGTGGTTCGCGCGAAGACGCTCACGTGCCTGATGCACTCGCCGAGCGCCTGATCATCCATCGCGTTCAGCGCGTCGCCGGTAACGACGGCCGGCGTCCCGTCGCCGATGCCCGCCTTGAGGGCGATCGCGGCGGCGGTTGCGGGATGGTCGCCGGTCACCATGATGGTTCGGACGCCAGCGTCTTTCATGGCTGCGATCGCCCCGGGCACCTCGGGACGGAGGGGGTCGGAGAACGTCAACAGCGCAACGAACCCTAGATCCCGCTCGAGTTCTCCGAACGGTACATCCGCGTTCTCGTCGGTGACCTTCGCCAGCGCGACGGCGATGAGGCGGCTTCCCTTGGCGGTCTCCGTGTCAAGGGTATCCCGAACGCTGTCCGGCACGAACGCACACCGTTCGAACACCTGCTCGGGTGCCCCGCTCACGAAGAGCGTGCCATCTTCTCGCAGCACCGCTCTGGTCTTGCTGCCGTCGCCAAGGTCGCGTTTGCGCACGATCTCGCGGGAGTCGAGCGACACGCCGAGTACCTCGGCATGTCGCATCAGTGCGAGATCGATTGGTGTGGTGTCGATCGCAGAGACCGCGCCCAACGCGGCGGCCACCGCGTCTTCATCCGTGAGAAGTGAGGAGATGCCGGTGAGTGTCATGCGACTCTCTGTCAGTGTCCCGGTCTTGTCGGTGACGATGACGCTCACGCTTCCCATACTCTCGGCGGCCGCGAGACGTCTGACGAGAAACCCCTTCTTGGACAACCGATAGGATCCTAGGCCGAGCACCATCGTGATGATGATCGGCATCTCCTCTGGGATGGTGGCGAAAGACAATGACAACCCGATGAGAAGCATTTCATCGAGTGGTCTGCCCTGCAGAAGGCCGATGAGCGGGATCGCGACCGAGAAGGCCACGGCGACCCAGACAAGTCTCCCCGAGAGATCCTTCATCGCCTTCTGCAGTGGGGTCTTCGGAGGTCTCACGGTCTTGAGACCCTCGGCGAGCGCGCCGAGCCTCGTCGCTTTGCCCGTGGCGCTGACTTCGGCGATGCCGTCCCCAGCGATCACCACGGTTCCTGCATACACCTCATCGCCCACGGCCTTCTCGGCGGGGAAGGACTCGCCGGTGATGGAGGCCTCATCGATGTGGATACCGACGGTGTCAAGCATCGTGGCGTCGGCTGCTGTCTTTGTGCCTGAGGCGAGTATGAGCAGGTCGCCAGGTACGATGGCAGCGGCGTCGACCTGAACCGCAAGGCCATCTCGCATCACGGTGGCCCTGGGACTCGTAATCTCCGAAAGGCGCTGGATGGCCTTCTTGGCGCGGTACTCGTTCTGCACTTCAGCCAGGGCGAGGAAGAGGATGACCGCAAAGATGGTTACCGCGTCGCCTGGCTCGCCCAGCAAGGAGTACAGGACGCCGACGATGAGCAGGAGCAGGATCATCGGCTCCCGCAGCTCCTCCCAAAGGATGTCCCAGAAGGTGATGCCCGAGGGGGAGATGATGACATTGGGTCCCGCGACGCTAAGTCGCTGTGATGCCTCGTTCGACGTCAGGCCGTCGTGGTGCGTGCGCATATAGGATCAGCTCCGAGTGTTCGCGTGAGGATCGTCGAGCGGCAGGACCTACCACTCGACCTCGAGTTCCAGCTTGCGCTTGCCATTTCGATCCAGGAACTTGACCTCAAGCACCGCAGACGGCGGCAACGTGCCGACTTGTGTCTCGTTGACAGCGAGCTGGTCGCGCTCCAGTTCATCGACGATCTGGTGCAGGCGCTCGATGATGTCAGCTCGCGCGAGAACATCGCGCGTCTTGATCTTCACTGCCGGAGCTGCATCCTCAGGGGGGGCGGTTCCCTGTGAACCGCTCGCTATGTTCGACGTGAGCGCAGGCGTGGAAGACTCCTCGAGACAGGCTTGCGCCCTCTGCAGCACTTCAAGCACTCGCGTGCGCTGCGGCGCGACAAAATAGTCTCGGGAGGTGATCGACTCGAATAGTGCGCGAGCACGATCAAGGTCGCCGCGGGCATCCTCGATCTCGCTTTCATCGAAGGTGCCGCGTGCGACCTTTCTGTCGATGTGACTGATGATCTCCTCCAGGTCTTCGGCGACCTCGGCGTACTCCTCGTCACGAAGTCGATCCATGTCCGCGACGAACTGCGCTTCCTTCTCGGGGTCGATAGACGGGATCTCGAGGATCGTGCCCTCACCGCCTCCTTGCTCGACTTGTCGCATGAGCTGCGAGAGGCCGAGGCGCACCTCGGGAGTATCCGGGAACAAATACGTCGACTGCTGAATGGCCAATCCGCCGAGTTCCTTCGCCTGTTTCCATACCCCCACGCGCAGTGTCGACGGCTTGGTCGGCACGCGGTAGATGGCGGTGAGCCACGGTTGACCGATGGGATGTTTTGACATCAGAGTCTCCAGATCTATGGGATACAACATGTGTTATAGCAGCGTGTGTTGCGTTGTGCAAGAGTTGTATTGCATTGAGGCTCTTGGACACTTCAGCCAGCACTCCATACGGGCCGGAGTCGTCGCCGAGCACGAGGGCGGTCTTCCCCTACCCTTCGAGCGTTGCCACGATCGACGAGGGACAGGCGTCAGCTCCCGGGACCATCCGGGCACATGTCTGAGCGGCGGCCCAGGGTCGCGGAGTGGTGCCGAATCGGTCACTGAGAAGTCTAGATGAGCATCGAGGAAGCGCCCGGGGTGGAGTTCAACGTCGCGATGCACGATCGCAAGAAGTCGCTTCGGAAAGCGACGTGTTGCGCCTCAGACTTGGACTCAGGCGGTTCCTCGCCCGAGTTGCCCCGGCGCTTTGACAGCATCAGGCGCCGCCATCCACACCCCTCAATCGCTCCTGCCGGCGATCGAAAGCGGCGCGCTCTTTGGCGATGGCTGGACCGTTGGCGACGCTCCACGCTGCCAGCACTTGCAGCGGTCCGAGCAGCGTCTCCCCCCGTTGAGTCAGTCCATACTCGACGGTCAGCGGGACCGTAGGGGTCGCCTTGCGCCACACCAGACCGTCGCGCTCGAGTTGCCTGACCGTCTTGGTGAGCATCCGTTGAGAGATGCCCCCGCATCGGCGGTGGAGCTCGTTGAAGCGCAGCTGACCGTCGCCGAGGTTCACGACAACGAGCACGCTCCACTTATCGCCCACGCGATCGAGGATCTCGCGAACCGGGCAGTCCTCCGCGTAGGGACCGGGATTTGGGTGCAGTGCAGGTCGGTCTGCCATTGGACGGTTACCTCCGTGTGCCTTGGGCGCGACGAAGTGCCTTCTTGCGTCACTTGGGACTAAGGGTAAGGGTAGTTCCCAAGAGTAAGCAACGTCTCACGCGTAACCGCCCTTGCGGCTACAGAGACGCATCCGCGAGGAGGACGGCATGATCGTGGTCACCGGCGCGACAGGGCAATTGGGCCGACAGGTGGTCGAGCGGCTGATGGAGATGGTCCCGCCATCGACCATCGCACTGAGCGTGCGAGACCCGCAGAAGGCGGTCGACATGGCTGCCGCCGGTGTCGGGGTGCGGGAGTCCGACTTCACTGATCACGACTCGATGGTGCGCGCGTTCACCGGCGCCGACAAGGTTCTCATCATCTCGACTCGCGGTCCCGGTGTCGTGGCAGAACACCTCGGAGCCGTCGCGGCTGCCGCAGCAGCCGGCGTCCCTCATGTCGTGTATACGAGCGGTACTCAGGCTGAGGGGACCACCACGGCAGGCGTGCACAAGCAGACGGAGGCCGCGATCCGTTCCGCTGGCATGACGTACACCTTCCTGCGCAACAACCTGTACGCGGACGTGCTGGTCAGAGAAGTCCTCGGAGCGATCGAAGCAGGCGTGCTCAGCTCTCCCGCGGGAGATGGAAGGGTGGGCGCAGTCACCCGCAGCGATTGCGCGGCTGTCGCAGCCAGCGTGCTAGCGACTTCCGGGCATGAGGATCGGATCTACGACATCACCGGACCGGACTCCGTTGGATGGCTTGACCTGGCCGCGGTCGCGTCCGAAGCAGCCGGACACGACGTCCCCTACGCTCCTGTCTCCTTGGACGAGTTCGCAGGAGGACCCAACGCTGTGATGGCCGACTACTACGGAGGCATATCCCGCGGGGGATACGACATCGTCAGCGATGCGGTGCTCGATATCACGGGAAGGCCGCCCGTATCTGCGCTGGCATTCGTCCGGCGGACGGTCCGCGAAGCACTCGCGCATCGCGTCACGGGAGCCTGACTGCTGAACGTCTTGTCGTTGCGGCCATCCAATCACGGGCATGCGGACTCAAGACGAGTGGACGGACGCGCTCAGCGATAGACAGCCCCCGGCACCTTCTCGGTGACCGGGGCTGCGTCAAGTCTTCCTGGCGGAGAGGTGGGGAACCGAACCCTGGATGGAGGGATACCCGCCTGCGATTTGGCTCCACCCGATGGATGCGAAGGTGGCGCTCTGTCCTTGTGCGTGCCCCAAGTGCCGGCAGCGACCTGATGCAGCGGCGTCGTGTATCGACTGCCCTTGTCCCAGTCTCTCCCTTACTCGCTCCGGAGCGCCTCCACCGGGTCCTTGTCGGCCGCCATCCGCGCGGGGACCGCCCCGCCTACGAGCGTGAGAGCCACGCTGATCGCCACGAGGGCGAGTGCGTACAGAAGCGGCAACTGCGACACCTCCGCGAGGCCAGTCATGTTCTCGATGATGGTGTTGGCGGGAATCGTGAGGATGTAGGCGATCCCGATGCCCAGCAGTCCTGAGAACACGCCGATGATGAAGGTCTCGGCCGTGAAGACGCGGGTGATGTCCTTCTTCCGCGCTCCGAGCGCCCGCAGGACACCGATCTCCTTGGTGCGCTCCAGGACCGAGATGTACGTGATGATGCTGATCATGATCAGCGACACCACGAGCGAGATCGCCGCGAAGGCCACTAGAACGAGCGTGATGCCGTCCATGATGCCGCCGGTCATCTCGGTCACGGAGCTGGCGAGGTCGGTGTAGACCACGGTATCCGCCTCGTCGAGCCCGACGTTGTAGTCGTCAAGGTATGCCAGGACGGCGTCCTTGGACTCGAAGTCTCTCGGGTAGAGGAACGTCATGAGCGGCACGCTCTCACCGCCGAGGTATGCGAGAGTGGTGCTCTTGGTGCTCTCGTCAATCGCCTCGAGCGTGATCACGTTGTAATCGGCGTCCTGCTGGGCTTTCACGATGTCCGAGTCGGCGGCGTTGTCGGTGACGAGCTGCACCAGCCGGTCGCTGTAGGCGATGCCGTTACCCACGAGGCCGATCGCCACGTCGGGCTTGAGGCGCACGACGCCGGAGATCCGCAGCGTGGTGCTGCTCGTTGAGTCGTACATGGCCTCGAAGTCGGTACCCGGGACGAAGTTCCCCATCGGGGTCTTGGTGTAGTAGTCGTCGTTGTCGATAAGCTTCAGTTCGGCCCCGACGAGTTCTTCGAAAGGGATCTCATCGGCGGCCTCGACATCGAATCCCAACTTCTCGAACACCGCGCGATCGATGCGGTTCATGTTGTCGACCACCAGGACCAGATCGGTCATCTGAGTCGGGTACTCGCCTGAGAGCAGGTCGTAGTTCGTCTCGAGGTATGGCGTGGAGGCGCTGTCCAGGGGCTCGGGATAGGAGCTGAGGCCGACACCACTCATGCTGGACAGATCTCCCGCACCGGGGGACATGGACTGCATGCTGTCCGGGTTCGTGGTGCCGATCGAGATCGCTGCGGGCACGATCTCGCCGTCGTCCTCGCGCAGCAGGTTCATCCCCACCATGCGAAGGTAGCCGACACCGTTACAGATCTCCGGATCGATCGCCTCCACGTACTCGACGTACTCGTCGGTGATAACGTTCACGTGGGCAATCGTCTCGTCAGCCGGATCGTAGAGGGCGACCTCCCGGGTGTCGGCGTACTCGGTCTCACCCATCAGGCGGGATGCCGGCAACTCTCCGCGCATCTCATCCATGGTCTCCGCATCCATCTCCATCGAGGTCGGCGCGATGACCACCGGGAACTCCGAGAGCGCATCGTTCTGGAACTGATCGACCTGCACGCCGAAGCCATTCGAGAGGCTGAGGATGAGGGCGATGCCGATGATGCCGATGCTCGAGGCCAGGGCGGTAAGGGTGGTGCGCCACTTCTTGGTGGCGATGTTCCGGCCGGAGAGCTTGAGTGCCGTGCGGAAACTCATGCTGGTCTTCTTGAGCTGGTAGCCTTGCTCGCCTCGCGAGGCCCGCTTCGGGTTGCTGTCGGCGATGACGTGACCGTCCTGGAACCTCACGATGCGGTCGGCATACTGCTCCGCCAGTTCCGGGTTGTGGGTCACCATGATCACCAGCTTATCGGCAGCGATCTCCTTGATCAGGTCCATGACCTGGCCACTGGTGACGGTATCGAGGGCGCCCGTGGGCTCGTCGGCGAGGATAATGTCCGGATCGTTGGCAAGCGCGCGGGCAATGGCCACCCGCTGCATCTGGCCGCCGGAGAGCTGGTTCGGCTTCTTGTGGATGTGGTCCTTGAGTCCAACCCGTTCGAGCGCCTCCACGGCCTTCGCATGCTTCTCGGCGGCGGGAACACCGCTCAAGGTCAGGCCCATCTCGACGTTATCGAGGACGCTCAGGTGGGTGATGAGATTGTAGGTCTGGAAGACGAACCCGACGCTGTTGTTGCGGTATGCGTCCCACTCCCAGTCCGCGAAGTCCTTGGTGGACTTACCGTTGATGATCAGGTCACCGCTGTCGTACTTGTCGAGCCCGCCGATGAGATTGAGGAACGTGGTCTTCCCGGAGCCGCTCGGGCCCAGGACGGCGACGAACTCCGTCTTCCCGAATTCCAGGCTAACGCCATCGAGCGCGACCTGCGTGAAGTCCCCGGTCGTGTAGCTTTTGGACACGTCTTTGACACGCAGCATGCTGTGGTTCCTTCCGATTGGCTGAAGTGGGTATCGAGAAACGGCCGCAGGTCAGCGGCCCATGTCGGTCATCGTCGCCACGAGTGACCGCTGGATGCGCACGAGGGTGGCGACGTCCTCCTCGGGAAGTGATGACAGGAGTCGACGCGCAAGCTCGCGCCGAGGAGCCATAGCATCCTGGAGGGTGCGGGCGCCTTCATCCGTAATCGAGATGATGGCCACACGTCGGTCATGCGCGTCGCCGCTGCGCAGCACGAGGCCTTCGGCCTCGAGCGACTCGATGAGCGACGAAGTCGCCGGAGCCTTGATCCCGAGGAGTCGCGCGAGCTCGCCGGCTCTCTTCTCGCCCGATTCAGAGAGAGCGCGTAGCAGGAGAAGGCGCGGTCCGTCGACAAGGAGGGCGGGATGAGCGCGCTCGCACTGTGCGACGAACAAACGGCCCATCATCATCACGTTGGCCGACACCTGGTCGAGCAGTTCGTCGGAGGTGGTTTCGATGAGTTCGGGCGAGGTAGACATGGATACTCTTTCGATTGTCGAATCATTTGAGTATCGAACTATGTGTGCCCAATCCCCGCATGTCAATGGTATGGACATGCTGAAGGCATCAGCAGACCCCCACCCCCACGCGGGAGACACCCAGGCTTCGGGACCGGAGACCGGATCCGACTCCCAAACGCACGCAGCCTCAACCTCCCCTATTGGGTGGTCGGACCCCGCTTGCGCTGGGGAGTGCTCGCGAAACGGTCGCTGCAAGCCCGGCCGTTAGACTGCGACGCCAGCGATCCTATCGCCACAACGGCCTTCGCCTTCGCGGACTCGTGCGCGGGCAGCTGCAGACGCTTGACTCAGCGCAAACGAGACGGTAATCTCCAACTTACTTACCGGTCGGTAAGCTCTCGATTCGATGAGTCAGGAGGTACGTCGAGCAATGGAAGCAACGAGCGACCGACAGATCGGCGCCCTTCGAGATACACGCCAGCAGATCCTCGATGTAGCGCGATACCTGTTCTCTGATTGCAGCTACCTCGGCGTGTCCATGAAGGACATCTCGCAGCGTCTGGGAATCACGAAGGCCGCCCTCTACTACCACTTCTCCAGCAAGAGGGACATCTACGTGACGGTCCTCGACGAGGTCCTGGTGGACCTGCGCGCGGGCCTGTGCACCGAGCGCCTGGACGAACCGGCAGAGGAGCAACTCCGGCGCATGGTCAAGGACTATATGGAATTCGGGATGCGCGAGAGAAACCTCGTCAACGCTCTGATGCTTAAGCTCTCCCCTGCTGAGACCGAGCTGCGTCAGTTCGTCGTCTCCTCGAGAGAACAGTTGATCGAACTGTTCCGGCCCGCCATCGAGGGTGTCTTCGCACTGAGACGTTCACGGCCGGGTGTCGATGGCCGACTCCTGGCGACGATGCTCGTTGCGATGATGGATGGGCTCGTCTTGGAGCACTCCTACTTCAAGAA
>DDWM01000052.1 GCA_002345925.1 Actinobacteria bacterium UBA2286
CTGGCGGGCGTTGAAGAGGCGCGCGACGCCCTCCGTCGACTTGAAGCAGATCGAGATGCGCGAAGCCGAGAGGCCGAGCGTCTCTCGGCAATCGCAGATCGCGTTGAGGCACAGCTACAGGTCGCATTCGAGCCTCTCGGCATCTCGCCGGGGCCGGACGCGGGACGAGTGCTCGACAACTTCGCGGCTGAGCTTGACGCTGCCGAGTCCGGCGCCTCCGCTGGTGCCAATGGCCGCGTCGACGTCCCGGCGCTCGTGATGCTCCTGGCTGGTCTCGCCTCACTGGTCGCCGGGCTGATTCTCAGCGAGACCGTCGTCGCTATCATCGCGGTCGTGCCCGTCCTCGCGGGTGCGTTCTTCGTGGTCCGTGGATTCTTGCAGGGTAGACCGATTCCGCTTGTGGCGGGAACGACGAGCGCTGACACTTTCCGTTCGCGTAGGGCGCTCGATGCTGCGCGTTCCGCTTGGCGTGCTGCGGAGGACGCCCGTGCCGGTGCAGACGCCGCATCTTCAGAGGCCACGCTCGCGGCTGATACCTACACCACACGCGCCGCTCTCTTCGCGGTGCGCATGACGGATGCCGGGCTCGCTGCGGGCACCACGCCTGCTGCTGCCGCGCAGACGATCGCTCTGGTGCGGGAGGCCCGCCGCGCCTCGGTCAGCTTCCATTCCAAGATTGATGCAGTCTCTGTGCTGCAGGCACGCGTGGATGCATTCTCGGCCCGGGTAGCCTCCGTTGCGAGCGCGGTGTTCTCTACGCTTGCTGCGGTCGAGCCTGACGCTGTGTCCGGGCTCGTCGGCAGGCTGAAAGATGCTCTGGCGGCTGCTCGCGATGCCGGCGTCCGGCACACCCAGCATGACGACGCGGTTCGCGACCTCAAGGAGCGCATCACATCTGCCGAGGAACGCCACGTGCGCAGCAAAGCCGAGGCGCTTGAGATCCTCAGACAGCGCGGACTTGAGGAGACCGGTTCGCTCGATGCACTGCGCGAGCAGCTCGCGCTTGCCGAGGCGGAGTCCCGCGACGCGGACGGCGTCTACGATGAGGTCGCAGCCGAACGCTCGCGACTCCAGGGCACACTCGACACGCTCTCGAGTGACGACCGCGGCGCGCAGCTGCGCCTTGGCGAAGTGTCCGCGCGTGAGCGTCTGGCGGATGCGGTGGATCGCTATGTCGTGACGGCCACTGCTGCCCGGATAGTCTCTCGGGCGCAGGAACGCTACGAGCGAGAGCGCCAGCCGGAGGTAGTGAAGCGAGCCGAGCAGATCTTCCGGGCTATGACCGGCGATCGCTACGTGGGATTGAGCGTTCCACTCGGCAGCAATCGGCTTGAAGTCTTCGACGACCGTTCGGCGGCCAAAGAGAGCGCACAGCTCTCACGCGGCACTGCCGAGGCGCTCTACCTTGCACTCAGGTTGGGGCTCATCTCGCAGCTCGGCGATGTTGGGCCGGGTCTGCCGCTGCTCATGGATGACGTGCTTGTGAACCTGGACCCGGAACGCCGCCGCGGTGCCGCGATGGCGGTGGCCGATCTTGCGCGCGAGCGCCAGATCGTGCTGTTCACCTGCCATCCCGACACCGCGGAGTTGCTTGCACAGATAGCGCCGGACCGTACTCAGATTACCTTGGACCGCTGCTGAACGGCTCGGCAATCGGGAGCTCCTTCGGCTTGGAGAACACATTCTCCCAGTCCACGTGTGCCGTCTTGGCCATGAAGTAGCCGAGCGTGATCACGGAGCCGATGGTCACGGCCAGTCCAGTGAGGCCCTCGAAGAAGAAGCTGTAACTGAAGAGCACCAGGAATACGAACTGGCTGATGGCGATCTCTACGAGCGCCTTGCCCGCGCCCAGCACCATCCACAGATACCCCACGCAGAGTGCGACCGATGCCACCGAGGCGATCGCGAACGATACGTTGATATCCACGCGGTCGACCAGGTATGCGAACAGCAGGTGGAAGGCGAAGAAACCTGCCGCCAGGAAGCCGTAGTTGATCGGGTGCAGCCTGATGCCCTGAGTGGCCGTGAGCAACACGAGCCCCGCGAAGAAGAAGAGCAGCGAAACCGGGGCGAACACCGAGATGCGCGTGGCAAGCGGACCGGGGTTCATCGGTTTGGGCATCGTGAGCGAGATCGGACGGCCGCTCACGAGGTTTGTGTACTTCCACGTCATCGTCTTCCCGCCGTCCTGGCCAGCGATGCTGGTGGGGGAGACTGCGTCGTCAGGGAAGTCGACATCAGCGAAGTCGGTCTTCATGGTGAGCGCGAAGTCTTTCACGACGCCCACGCCGTCGCGAGTAGGAACGTAGCTCCAGCTATCGAGTCCTTGCGTGGTGTAGCCGGTTTCGATGAGAGCTGTGGCGCCGGCCGGCATCCTGAACGTGGCGGTCGCCGAGCTGCCTGCGTAAGTGACTGGCACCGGCTTGCCGTCGACGTTGACGATGAAACCATCGTACTGCCCCTCGGCGGATGGGAAATCGAGCGCGAACGTTGCTGTGGCGGGTGCGCTTGCAGTGTTCTTCACGCGGTAGGCCCCGCTGAAATCGACAGCATAAGTCGCGTACCACAGCAGCCCTTTGCGGCGCTGATCCAGCTTGAAGTCGGCGGTGATATCGCTGCCGAGCAAGTCGAGGTCGCCACGCTTGCCGGCCGCCTCCGCCGCAAACGTGGGTGCGAGTTGCGCCTGCGGTCCTCCCCAGAGTCCTTCGACCCGTTCACCAAGAGCCGAGCTGGAGTCGTTGGTGCGGTAATCCACGGTGCCCGCGAGCACGAACCATGCACCTGCGGCTAGCACGAAGATTAGTGCGATGGCGATCAGACGCAGAACCGTCATGGCGTTCCCCTCCAAGGGTTGTAGCTGTCTAATCCAGTGTGAACGTTGGAGTTGACGGCACGGTGGAGGCACGGTGACGGAACGTGACCGAAGTGATTAGAGCGGGTGGTCTAGTCGCCGATGACCGGCAGTTTCATCGTGAAAGCGCTGCCGCCTTCAGGACGGTTGGCTGCTTCGATCGTTCCCGCGTGCGCGCGCACGATGGCGCTGACGATAGCGAGGCCGAGCCCTGCGCCACCAGTGGACCGGTCGCGGCTGGCCTGCGCGCGGTAGAAGCGCTCGAAGAGGTGCGGCAGCGCGTCCTCGGGAACACCGGGACCTTCGTCGAGCACGCTCAGGACCGAGAGGTTGCCTTCGCGTGAGAGCTGCACCGTCACGTGTCCGCCGGCGCCGGTCATGCGCGAAGCGTTGTCGACCAGGTTGGCGATCACTTGCTGCAGACGGTCGATGTCGCCCAACACCGTCGGCGCTTCGCCTTCGATCGTCACCTCGACGCTACGCGCGTCCATCAGCGGTGCAAGTGCCCCTACGGCGCGCTCGGCCGTGGTGCGCAGGTTGATGCGCCGAATCGGTAGCTCTCCGGTTGCGCCTTCGATGCGCTGAAGTGTGAGCAAGTCGTTGGCGAGGCGAGTGAGCCGGTCGCTCTCGCGCACGATCGTCTCCAGGAACAGCCGCGCATCTTGCTCCGGCACGTCGCCATCAAGAAGCGTCTCGGCGGCACCGCGGATTGCCGTGAGTGGTGTGCGCAATTCATGGCTCACGTCTGAGACGAAGCGGCTCTTGCGTCGTTCCTCCTCTTTGAGTTCGGTCACGACTTGGCTGACCTCGTCGCCCATCGCGTTGAATGCCGAGGCAAGCGTGCGCGTCTCGCTGGAACCCTTCGGGACAGCGCGCGCACTGTGGTCTCCGCCCGCAAATGCAGTCGCAGTAGCCGAGAGGCTCTGCAGGGGCCGGGAGAGCCAGCGAGCGAGAAGCTCGGTCAGCACCAGGGTTACGATGATGAAGAGCACAACGACGATGAGCAGCCGCGTGCGATACGTTTGCAGCAGCGTGACGATGGAGAACGTCGTCGATGAGGCGTACACGGCACCACGAATCTGTCCGTCGCGCGTGATAGGCACGGCCACATAAAGCGCTACTCGGCCAAGCTCGGTGATTCGCGTGGCGGCACCGTACTGACCCTTGAGCGCGTGCTTCACCTCGATGCGGTCGCCATACGGGTCGCCGACATCACCCGGCGTTGTATCGGCGATCGCGGTTCCGTCAGCATTGAGAACGCGCATCCGGGAGGCCGCGTAAGGCGTCGCCTGGTCCAGTGCCGACTGCAACATACGGGCGTCGCTTGCCGAGAAGCCCCCGGCGCCATCGAGGTACGTGGTGGATGCAACGGCGGCGAGTACGCGTGCCTGCGTGTGGAGACGCTCCTCAAGCTTGCGCAGCGCGAAGGCCTCCAGCTCCTTGAGGAAGTAGAAGGAGAGGCCAGCCGCTGCAACGACCGCAACGATCAGGAACGCCGCCAGCAGGCGCGTGCGTATGGAGGATGCTCGCACGGGCCCGGTCTATGCCGAGATGCGGTAGCCGTACCCGCGAACGGTCTCGACGATCGCCGGGTCGGCGCCCGCCTGTGTCAGCTTGTCGCGGAGGCGCTTCACGTGCGTATCGACCGTCTTGGTCTCCACAAGGTACTCCCAGCCCCAGGCCTCGCGCAGTAGCTGCTCCCGGGAGAGCACTTTGTTCGCGTGGCGAATGAGGCAGGCGAGCAGCTCGAACTCGCGCGGTGTGAGGTCGATCAGTGTGCCGTCGAAGGTCGCCTCGTGCCCGCCCTCATCCAGGTGGATGCCGGCTGCATCGATCGGGGTCCCCTCGGCAATCATGTTTGTCGTGCCTTTGCCGGTTGAGCGCCGCAAGAGTGCCTTGACGCGGGCCTGAAGCTCGCGAATGCCAAACGGCTTGGAGAGGTAGTCGTCGCCACCAAGCTCGAGCCCAACGACCTTGTCGAGCTCAGTGTCGCGAGCCGAGAGGAACAGCACCGGCACATCGCCCATCGCGCGGAGCTTGCGGCAGACTTCGTAACCGTCGGTTCCTGGTAGCATGATATCGAGAATGACCAAGTCGAAGTTCTCGGCAGCGGCGTGCGCAAGCGCCTCGTCGCCGTCCTTCGCGCAAGTGACCTCGTACCCTTCCTTGCGAAGGTTGTACGATACGAACTGCAGGATTGAGTCTTCGTCGTCTACGACGAGGATGCGAGCAGTAGTCATCGGTCGCCTCCAGTGCCAAAGGATTTCTCGGAACGATGCGATGATAACACCGCGTTACCTGGCACTCGCTCACGTTGACGAGCCGTCAGCGGCGCGACGCGCGCTTGATACAAGTGTCCCGGCTGATTTGGGACCGATGAAGGGAGCCGGCGATGATCCTCGCCGTAGATGTTGGCAACACGCAGACGGTTCTCGGCCTCTTTGAGGGCGAGCAGCTTGACGGTCACTGGCGCGTTGCCACAGATGCCACGCTCACTGCCGATGAGCTGCGTGTGAAGATCGGCGGACTGCTCGCTCTTGACGGCCTTGAGTGGAGCGACATCGAGCGGATAGTGCTCTCCTCTGTGGTGCCGACGTTGACCGGTCATTACGAAGAGATGGCTATGCGGTCGACGGGCACCACGGCGATGGTCGTTGGTCCCGGGCTCAAGACCGGCATGCCGATTCTGTACGACAACCCGCATGAGGTTGGGGCGGACCGCATCGTGAACGGTGTCGCTGCTTTCGAGGCTTACGGTGGTCCGGTGATTGTGATCGACTTCGGGACGGCGACCACGCTTGACGTCGTCGACGCGGCAGGCGCGTATCTCGGCGGAGCGATCGCACCGGGGGTCGAGACCAGTGCCGAGGCGCTCTTCTCGCGTGCCGCACGACTTGCGAAAGTCGATCTGGAGGCGCCGACGAAGGTCATCGGGACGAACACCCGTGCATCCGTGCAGGCCGGGCTCATGCTCGGCGAGGCCGCGATGGTCGACGGGCTTGTGCGTCGCGCATGGGCTGAGCTGGGCGGGGTGTGTGCGGTCGTTGCAACAGGAGGTCTTGCCGAGCGGATGTCACCGCTTTGCGACACCATCGAGCATGTGGCGCCTGATTTGACGCTCAGAGGCCTCATCATCATTTACGGGCGTAATCTTTAGCGCGTTCGGGCCGTCTCCGGCATAGGGTTTGCTCTGGAACCCGGGGGTTGTCGTCGTTGTCTGACAACCCGTGCGGTGGTACTATCCGAGTGTTCAGGCAAGCAGGTGACGCAAGCGGTGTTTCTCCGCTCGGACCACTACGGTCCCAGGGCGCTCACTCACGACATGTAGATGCCGGTCTTAAGCGCACTTCTGCGCCCGAGGGAGTGAAATTGTGAACAAGCGAGCAAGGCAACGCCTAATCGGTGTGACCGTGATCGTCCTTATCGTCGTTGGCGCGCTCATTTTTGGCACGAGCATGAGCGGCACCGCAGGCGGCGCGTACAAGAAGACGGTCTCTGAGATTCGTTCCGACTCAGCCCTCGTTGGCAAGCAGGTTCAGGTGCAGGGTCCCGTGCTCAAGGGCACGTGGACGCCGGGCGCCTCTCCGTTCACCTTCTCGATCGGCGATGAAGCGGATCCGAACGCCGAGGGTCTCGTGATCGCATGGGATCGTCCGATTCCGAGCGCATTCGGCGACGGCACCATGGCGATCGTCACCGGTATCGTCAACGCTGACGGATCGGTCACCGCCAAGACGCTCATCACCCAGTGCCCGTCGAAGTACGCTTCGGCGACCGATGCGCTCAGCATCGACGCGCTGCTCAAGAGCACTCTCGGTAGCGCGACGGTCAAGATCACAGGTTACGTTGTCAACGGCAGCATCCTGCCTGCCGGTTCTGCCGAGCGTTTCTCCGTAGGGACGCTCGCTTCCGGTGGCGAGAGTGTTGCAATCGCGTTTGACGGGGCGCTTCCACAGGGTGTGGAAGATGCCGCGAAGGTTGTAATCACCGGATCGCTTGAGGACAACGGCATCTTCTATGCCACTGAAGTGGCGCTCGACGACTCGCAAAAGTAGCAGCATCTTCTGACAACAGTGCGGCGCATGTTGCTGCCCGGTAACGAACGGAGCCACCATGGATTTGGCGTCTCTCGGCAATGGACTTCTCATAATGGCGAGCCTTGCGGCGATCGGTTCGATCGGCGCGCTGGCTTTTGGAACGCTGCCGGGAGGGAGTGACGGTGCACGCAAGGCCGGTCACTACCTAACGTTGGCGACACTGTTCTTCACATCGATGGCCGTGTTGCTGTTGGCCTCCGCATTCCTCGGCGAGAACTTCAGCCTTGAGTACGTGGCATATAACCACCCAACGCTCGTTGGGCCATGGTCCTGGCTCTATAAGCTCTCCGCAGTCTGGGCTGGCCGAGAAGGCTCACTGTTGTTCTGGGAGTGGCTGCTCGCTATTTTCTCCGGCTGGGTTGCTCTGCGCTTCCTGGTCAAGAAAGAGCGCCTCGCCAGCGTTGCCCTCGGGGTGATGAACTTCGTGCAGATGTTCTTCCTCTCGGCACTGTTCATCCCGCTCAACAACCCCTTCAGGCTCCTGCCGTCGCAGTATCTCGATGCGAACGGCAATCTCCTGATCGAAGCTGCGATGAACCCGCTGCTGCAGACGTGGGCGATGATCGCGCACCCGCCGACGCTCTTCTTGGGTTATGCGGGACTCACTGTTCCGTTCGCGTTCGCTCTTGCGGCGCTGTTCACCGGAGACACCTCCAAGCGCTGGGTTGAGATCTCCGACAGGATCACGGTATTTGCGTGGTTGATGCTCGGCATCGGCATCGGGCTTGGCGCCGTTTGGGCGTACATCGAGCTTGCGTTTGGCGGCTACTGGGCATGGGATCCGGTGGAGAACGCCTCACTGCTCCCGTGGCTTACAGGAGTCGGCCTCCTGCATTCGATGACTGTCTATCGCAAACGCGACGGTTTCAAGGCATGGACGATGATCATGGCCGCGATTACTTTCGTCCTGGTGCTTCTGGGCACGTTCATCACGCGCTCAGGCGTTGTGAGCTCGGTTCATGCGTTTGAGCAAGACCCGCTATCGTTCTGGCTCTTCCTCTCGATGATGGCCGGATCGCTTCTCGCGATGGGTATCGGCGTCGCGCTTCGCTGGGAGAAGCTCAAGGGCAAGAACGACTCGTTCGAGCGTATCTTCTCGAAAGAGGGCTCGTACTACTTCAACAACGTCATCATGCTCATCGCAGCATTGCTTGTCGCATACCTGACGCTCTCCTCGGCATTCCCGTCGTGGATGCCAGGCGGCAAAATGGCATTCGGTGCGGACACATACAATGCGCTCGCCCGTCCGCTCGGCATCTTCTACATCCTTGTGATGGCGGTGTGCCCGATTCTTTCATGGGGCGGCGCCGGGTTCTCAGCATTCTTGAACAAGGCCAAGTGGCCGCTCGGTGGCGCGGCAGTCTTGAGCGCCGGCTTCATAGCCATCTGGGCGTTCGGCATGATGCCGTACTACTCGGCTACAAGTGGCGCACCTGCGCTTCATCACGCGACCGCGATCTTCGGTCTCATGACTGCATCGTTGGCGATATCACTGCCGATCTACTTGTTCATCGACGGAGCTCGCAAGCGCTCGGCGGCGAAGGGCGACGGCTTCTTCGCTTCGCTCTTCCAGATTCTCACGAAGGCACGTACGCAGTCGGGCGGGTACCTGACCCATCTCGGCATGGGCATCATCCTCGTTGGCCTCATCGGCTCAACGATGTACGTGAAGACAGTCGAGGCCGTTTTGCCCCAGCAGGCGGGTTCGAGCGTCGTGGCTGGTGCGTACACCTTCACGCTGACCGGCCTTGAGGATACGACCGCAGATAATGGCGACACCATCTACACTGCGCACCTTGATGTGGCAACTGACGGCAAGCCGTCTGCCAAGCTCAATCCGCGCCTGGTCTTCCCGAAGCAGCTAGAGTCTAAGGGCCAGTCAACGCAGAAGGTGTCGCTCATGCAGCAGCCACTGAAGGACGTGTTCGTTTCGTTCTCAGGCCTGGATGCAAGTGGCAACGCTAACGTGACCATCAAGTTCTTCCCGATGCAGTGGTGGGTGTGGATGGGCTTCATCATCACCATCCTCGGCAGCGGGCTGGCCATGTGGCCGAAGCGACAGCCGCAGGCTGCGTAGCGCGCCCGATGGGGGATAACGCAAAAAGCGACAACACCGTCGAGGTCCGGGGACTAACCCGGGCCTTCGGCGTGCGCAAAGCTCTGAACGATGTGAGCTTCGACCTGCCCGGCGGTGCTTTCCTAAGCATTTTCGGGCCCAACGGAGCCGGCAAGACCACACTCGTGAAGGTGCTGACCACGCTGCTCAACCCGAGCAGCGGCACGGCGCGTGTCTGTGGCTACGACGTTGTCACAGAGGCCGTCGAGCTCAGGCATCGCATCGGCCTCATCAGCCACAATCCGCTGCTCTATCAGGATCTGACCGCCGAGGAGAACCTGCTCTTCTTTGCTGAGATGTACGGTCTCGACGACCCGAAGACGCGAGTCCGCGAGCTGCTCGTGGACGTCGAGCTCGACCACCGTCGCCTCGACGTGGTTCGCACGTTCTCTCGCGGCATGCTTCAGCGTCTCTCTATCGCCCGGGCGCTCTTGCATCGGCCGGACGTACTCTTCTTGGATGAACCGTACTCGGGACTGGATCCTCACGCGGTAGAGATCCTCGATGGTCTCATCGCGCAGATTCGCGGGGACCACACGTTCGTGATGATCAGCCACGACCTCGACAAGGGGCTTGAGCTCTGCTCGCACGCGCTCATCATCGCCAACGGCAAGGTCGTGCTCTTCGAGGACCGCGACAATATTGACGTTGAGCAGTTCCGCGAGACCTACCGCGCTACCGTCGGCACGGGGGTGGCATAGATGGCGAAGTCCAATAGCTGGCGCCAGTTCAAAGCGATCCTGCGCAAGGACCTCGTTATGGAGCTCCGCACCAAAGAGATGGTCACCTCGATGGGCCTGTATGCGTTGCTCACGATGGTCGTCTATCAGATCGCTCTTGCCGAGGCGGGCGACAACTTCGACGTCCGACTCGTTATGCCCGGGCTCATCTGGGTCGCCTTCATCTTCATGTCCATGCTCGGCCTCAACCGCTCATTCGTGCATGAGCAAGACCAGGGTTGCATCGACGCTCTGTTGCTTTCGCCGGTAGACCGTCCGGTGATCTTCTTCGCCAAGTTCGCGGGTAACCTGCTGTTCTTGCTCGTGGTCGAGTTCTTGTCGCTCCCGGTGTTCTCGTTCCTGTTCTTGCAGGGGCGCGAGGGCTTTGGGAATCCGATTTGGCTCGTGGCGGTCGTGCTCTTCGGCGCATCTGTGGGAATCTCCGGTGTCGGCACGCTGCTCGCTACTATGACCGTCAACACCAAGGGCAAGGACGTCATGCTGTCCGTGCTCTTCGTGCCACTGATGTACCCGCTGCTGCGCGCCGCTGTTGGCGCCACTTTTGCCGCAGTGATCGGCGGTCCCGGGACGGTCGAGACGTTCTGGGCGTTCATGATGTGGGTCGCCGGATACGATGTCATAATGGTCCTCGCCGCATACGGGCTCTATGAGTTTGTAGTCGGCGTATGACGAAGCAAGGAGGGAGTGAACCGATGAAGCGAAACCGCCTTGCCGAGATCATGCTCGGTCTGGGAGGTATTCTGACCTCGGCTGCGTTCTTCATGACGTTCTTTTGGGCCCCGGCGACTGTCTACCCTGACGGTCGTGTGGACTTCGCGCAGAAGATCTTCTACTTCCATGTGCCGGTGGCTGAGGCATCGTTCCTCGTGTTCATCTTCACGGCGTTCTACAGCATCAAGTTCCTGATGACGCGCGAGCGGATATACGACACCAAAGCTCGTATCGCCACTGAGGTCACGCTGTTCTTCGTGCTCCTTACGATGGCCACGGGCATCCTGTGGACGAGAGTCGAGTGGAACGTCTGGTGGCAGTGGGAGCCTCGTCTGACCACATACTTCATCCTCACACTCCTCGTCATTGCGTACTTCGTTCTGCGCAATTCAGTCGAAGACGAAGAGAAGCGTGCCGTTTACGCCGCGGCTTTCGGCATTCTGGCGTTCATCGATGCGCCGATTTCTTTCTTCATTACTCGCTGGTTGAATTCGATTCACCCGATCGTGTTCGGTGGTGGCGAAGGCTCCGGACTTGAGCCTCCCATGCTGATCACGTTCATCGTTGCGCAGGTCGGCATGCTCATGCTCGGCTATGCGTTCTACCAGCTCCGTTTGCGCGAAGAAGAACTCACCGAGCGCCTTGAAGCGCTCAAGATCGAGTTGGGAGACTAACCATGACTGATCTTTATGCTGCCGTGATCCCACAGGCGCCTTACGTTATCGGTGCGTACGGTCTTATCTGGGTCGGCCTGCTTGGCTTTGTATTCATGGTCTTCAATCGCATCGGGCGGCTTGAGAAGGAACTGCGCGTTCTTGAAGAGTCCGTGGAGCGTCGCACCAAGTCCTAGTCCGATTGCCGAGGAGGCACCGAGTTGGCTCAAGTCGCCGTCATATTGTTCTGGTTCGCGACCATCTTGTATGTGTCGGCGACGGTGCTGTACGCGTATTTCTTCCTGAGCAGGCGCGCATCTTATTCCTGGTACGCGACGTTCTTCACCGGCGCGGGTTTCCTTTGCCACACGGCGTCGATCGGTTTGCGCTCTTCGGCTGATGGCGGCACGAACCTCGGCGGGCCCAACACGCTTGTGTTGCTCGCGTGGGCACTCGTGCTGCTGTACTTCGTGATGGAACACCTGGTGAAGGTGAAGGTCTACGGAACTCTGCTCGTGCCGGTCTCGCTCGTGCTCATGGCTGCATCGCAGCTCATGACCGTGAAGGTCGGCGCGGTCTCGCCCCTCGTGGAGAATTGGAAGATCGGCATCCACGTTGCACTTGTCGTCTTTGCCAACGCCGGATTCTTCATCGCCGGGGTCGGCGCGCTTGCGTACCTGGTGCAGGAATCGCAGCTGAAGCGGCATCGTACGAATGTGCTCTTCAGGCGACTCCCACCGCTCACCAGCATCGATTTGCTCACCCGCCGCGCCATCGCCTTTGCGTACCCCGCATACACCGGCGGACTACTGCTCGGCGTGTTTCGCGCGATTGAAACCGACCCGCCGGGCTGGTGGGCAGACCCTCGCGTCATGCTCGCGGGTCTGGTCTGGGTCATCTTCGGGACGTATATCGGATTGCACTACACGCAGCGTGCCTCGGCACGCATGACAGCGTGGATTGCGCTTGCGGGCGTAGCGGTCGTGAGCATAGTCGCGGTCGTTGCGCGCACTGTGCCAGCGGGCTTCCACGTCTTCGGACTGTAGGGAGCAAGCGTGCCTGATTACTCCAAGCCTTACTATCCCGTGTTCCTCGACCTGGCTGATCGCCTCGCGGTGATCGTTGGCGGCGGCGGAGTTGCCGAGCGAAAGATCGCTACGCTGCTCGAGTACGGACCGCGAGTCTTGGTCATCGCGCCAGAAGTCACACCGGCTGTCGAAGCGCTCGCTGCCTCTGGCGCTATCAAGCTTGAGCGACGCGGCTACGTTCGCGGCGACTTGCAAGGTGCGTTCATCGTTGTGTGTGCAACCAGCTCCGAAGAGGTCAACCGCGCCGTCCATGCCGAGGCAGAAGAGCGCGGCTCGATCGTCAACGTCGTCGACGTGCCCGACCTCTGCTCGTTCATCGTCCCGTCAATCGTTCGCCGGGGGACCCTCTCGGTGGCGATTTCTACCGGCGGTGCGGCTCCGACCGTCGCGAAGCGCCTGCGTAAGCATGTGCAGGAGCACCTTGGCCCTGAGTGGGAGACGTATGTGACCCTTCTCGGCGAGGTGCGCGTGCTCGTGATGGAGCGCGTGCCCGGCGGAGAAGCGGACCGCAAGCCGATCTTTGAGGCGCTGGCCGACTCGGACTTGCTCGACCGCATCCGTGCGGGCGAGCTTCCGAGTGCCGAGGACCTGTTTGCTGAGTTTGCGGGGAAGAACGCGTGAAGGTCGACGGCATCACGGCGATCGTTACCGGCGGCTCAAGTGGTATAGGCCTTGCCACCGCCGAGCTGCTTGCTGCCCGTGGTGCGAATGTTGCCATCGTCGCGCGGAACCCGGAGCGCCTCGAGGCTGCTCGCGAGGCTGTCTCGGCAGCGCGGCGCAATGACTCTCAGCGCGTCACGGCGATCTCATGCGACGTCTCTGTGTACGATGACGTGACTGCGATGGTCGCGAGCGTTGAGGGTGAGCTCGGACCCGTCGATCTGCTCATGGCATGCGCGGGCTTCTGCACTCCGATGCGCTTCACGGAGCTTCCAATCGAGGAGTTCCAGTCGCACATAGATGCGAACCTTCTCGGCGTCACATATCCCGCTCGCGCGGTTGCTCCGGGAATGATGGAGCGGGGTCGCGGTCACATCGCGATGGTGTCGTCGATGGGCGGCTTCATCGGCGTCTATGGCTACTCGGCATATAGCCCTGCGAAGTTTGGCGTCATGGGCTTGGCCGAGGTGCTCCGCAGTGAGCTCAAGCCGCACGGAATCGGCGTGACGGTACTCTGTCCGCCGAACGTGGACACCCCCGGTTATGCACGCGAGGTCAGCATGGAGCCCGCCGAGACGGCGGCCATCAACGGCGGCAGCAAGACTGCTTCGCCGCGCTCGATGGCCGAGGCGCTGGTCGCGGCGGTTGAGAAGCGAAAGTACCTCGTGGTGCCCGGAGTGGCGAACGCTTTGCTATATCGCCTGAAGGGCGTTTGGCCGGAGCTGTTCTTCGCGGTGTTTGACCGTGACGTGGCTGCTATTAGGAAGGGAAGGGTGCCTCAAGATGCTTCGTGAAACGTCTCACACGCGGTGTTCATCCACCCTCCAAAATGCTAAGATTACTTCGTTCAGGCAAGCGCACAAGGTGCGTTTCATATCGCTTTACACCGCCCCCGCCGGGCCTGCTTGCCTGAACAACAATGCACCGCTCCGGCGGGGGCGACCTATGTCCTCACGCACGACTGAATTCCTCAACGCAATGAAGCGAGTCCTATGCACTTGATCCTTGTCGGTCTGAGTCACAAGACCGCGCCAATCGAGATACGGGAGCGACTGACCTTCCCTGCGCATCGGCAGGCGGAGGCGCTTGCTGCTCTCACATCGGACCCGGCAGTAGCCGAGGCGGTCATCATCTCGACTTGCAACCGAACTGAGATCTACGCGGTAGCCTCTGTTGAGGGAGGCGTCGATGCGGTCATCGACTTCATGGCAGAGTTCCACTCGCTCGACCGTCACGAGCTCGTGCGCTCGCTGTACATCAATCATGGCGAGAGCGTCGTCCGTCACTTGTTCCGGGTAGTCGCGTCGCTTGACTCGATGGTCATCGGTGAGGCGCAGATCCTCGGTCAGGTGAAAGAGGCGTACGACCATGCGCTCAACAATGGGGGAACAGGCAAGGTCTTCAACAAGCTGTTCCGCCAGAGTTTCGAAGTCGGCAAGCGCGTCCGTACCGAGACGGAGATAGGCGAGAACGCAGTCTCCATCAGTTACGCCGCCATAGAGCTTGCGAAGAAGGTATTCGACACGCTCGAAGGCCGCACCATCTTGGTTCTCGGTGCTGGAAAGATGAGCGAACTCACCGCGAAGCACCTGGTGAGCCAGGGCGTGAAGAGCGTGCTCGTCGCGAACCGCACATTCGAGCGTGCGCGCGAGCTTGCGGAGCGCTTCAATGGTGAGGCTATACGTTATGACGACCTTTACGAGCGCATGCGTGATGCGGATATCGTCATCTCATCGACGGCGGCAACGCACTACGTCATCACGAAGGACCACGTTGCGCAGTCGATGCGCGGTCGGGGCGGCCGTCCGCTCTTCCTGATTGACATCGCGGTGCCTCGCGACATCGAGCCTGCCGTGAACGAACTCGGCAACGTGTTCCTGTACGACATCGATGACCTGAGCGGTGTCGTTGAGTCCAACCTTGAAGAGCGCATGCGCGAAGCCCGCCGAGCGGAGCTGATCATCGACGAGGAGTTCTCGGCGTTCTCGCGCTGGCGTGAGTCGCTTGAGGTGCAGCCGACAGTCGCTGCGATCAGGGCGCGCGCGGACCTCATCAGGCGCTCCGAGCTTGAGAAAGCGTGCAAGCGGCTGGGGTCTCTCTCGGAGAAGGAATTGCAGACCATCGATGCGCTTACCTGCGCCATCGTGAACAAGATGCTTCACGGCCCGACGCAGCGTCTCAAGCATGCTGCCGAGGCCAAGGATGGCTACGAGTACATCGAGACTGCACGGCACCTCTACGGGCTCGATGAGAGCGAAGGGCGCGGTCACGGGAAGCTCCGGGACCTGCTCACCAAGCGTGCGAAAGACGTGACTGAGACAACGGGGAACGAGATAGGAGATTCGCTTGGCTGCTGAGCGCACACAGCTGACGATCGGAACGCGGGGTAGCAAACTCGCGCTCTGGCAGTCGGAATTCATCAAAGCGAAGGTCGAAGAGATCACTGGCCTGCCGGTAGACCTCAAGATCATCAAGACGACAGGCGACAAGATCCTCGACGTACCGCTGGCGAAGGTGGGCGGCAAGGGACTCTTCACCAAGGAGCTTGAGGTTGAGCTCATGGCCGGCACTGTGGACCTCTGCGTCCACTCGATGAAAGACGTCCCTACCGGGCTTCCCGAAGGCCTCGTGATCGCTGCGACGCCGATGCGGGTCGATCCGCGAGACGCGATCGTCTCGGGCGCAGGCTACGACCTCGACACGCTGCCGCAGGGCGCGCGTCTCGGTACATCGTCGCTGCGCCGCCGCTCGCAGGTCATGGCGCTACGCCCCGACCTTGAGATCGTGGACGTTCGAGGTAACCTCGACACCCGCATGCGCAAGGCCGAGAACGGTGAGGTTGACGCAGTCATCCTCGCGAGTGCCGGCATCACGCGCATGGGCTGGGCTGATCGCATCACCCACTACATCGATCCGGTGCAGATGACGCCGGCTGTAGGCCAGGGCGCTATCGGCATCGAGATCCGCGAAGACGACGAGTTCATGCAGGATGTCTGCGCGAAGATCAACGACTTCGTCACCTTCACCTGTGTTACCGCCGAGCGGGTCGTCATGCGGTCGCTCGAGGGCGGCTGCCAGGTGCCGATCGGCGCTTACGCGACGCCGACGGGCGATGGAGGCCTCAAGATGGACGCGTTCGTGGGCACGCTTGACGGCGTCACGCTGCTCAAGCACACGCTCACCGGCACGATGGCCGACCCCAAGGCGCTCGGCGCGGCGATGGTCGAGGTCATGCTCGACATGGGCGCCTCGGAGATTCTTGCCGAGATTCGCGCTGCCGGCGACGGCGGAGTGAGCACACTGCTTCAGACCTGACAGTTTCGCGGCCAGAAGAGCCGCTCGATCGTGACAGAAGGAGGACGGATGGGTCGTCCGCTTGTTTACCTCATAGGTGCCGGCCCGGGAGACCCCGGGCTCATCACCGTCAAAGGCCTCAAGTGCATTGCAGAGGCCGATGTTGTCGTGTACGACTACCTCGCGAACTCGCGGTTCCTCGCGCATGCCCGTGAGGACGCCGAGGTGATCTACGTCGGCAAGAAGGGCTTCACTCAGCACGTGACGCAGGACGAGATCAACGCTGTCATCGTGGAGAAGGCGCTCGAAGAAGGCGGCAAGACGGTCGCTCGCCTCAAGGGCGGCGATCCGTTCATCTTCGGTCGCGGCGGCGAAGAGGCGCTTGCGCTCGTGGATGCCGGTATCCGCTTCGAGGTCGTACCAGGCATCAGCTCGGGCTACGCCGCGCCGGCGTACGCGGGCATCCCCGTCACGCATCGTGGCATCACGACTGAGATGGCGTTTGTAACCGGCCATGAGGATCCCACGAAGGCCGAGAGTGACATCGACTGGGAGCACCTCGCCAAGGGCGTGGGCACCGTCTGCTTCTTCATGGGCATCAAGAACCTCCCGAACATCGTGGAGAACCTGACCAAGTTCGGCCGCCCGACGACCACGCCGGTAGCGCTCGTGCGTTGGGGCACCACCGCACAGCAGGAGGTTCTCGTCGGCACGCTCGCTGACATCGCCGAGAAGGCCGCAGCCGTTGGCTTCAAGGCTCCGGCCATCACGGTCGTTGGCGAGGTCGTGAACCTGCGCGAGAAGCTCGCGTGGTTCGACACACGTCCGCTTTTCGGCAAGACCATCGTTGTCACTCGCTCACGCGCTCAGGCCTCCGTGCTCACTGACGCGCTTGAGGATCTTGGCGCCGAGGTGCTTGAGTTCCCGGCGATCAAGGTCATCGACCCGGAGACATGGGAGCCGGTGGATGAGGCCATCCGTAACCTCGATATCTACGCGTGGCTCGTACTCACATCTGTAAACGGCGTCCACAAGTTCTTCGACCGCCTCGAGTACGCCGACAAGGACGCCCGCGCACTTGCCGGGCTTCGTGTTGCGGCCATTGGCCCGTCGACCGCGGCGGCATGCATCGAGCGCGGTGTGCGTCCCGATTACGTGCCGGATGAGTACCGTGCCGAGGGAGTTCTCGACGGCCTGTTCGAGCGCGGCGTCGGCAAGGACACCAATGTGCTGCTCGCCCGTGCGCTTGAGGCTCGCGAGATCCTTCCCGAGGAGCTCCGTGCTGCGGGTGCGCGCGTGGATGTCGTCCCGGTGTACCGCACGGTGGTGGGCGAGGGTGAGCCTGCGGTGCTCGAGCGGCTACGCGACGGCGACGTCGATGCGGTGACTTTTACTTCGTCATCGACGGTCACCAACTTCATCAGCCTCACAGAAGGCATTGACCTTGCTGTGGTACTGAAGGACGCGCTTGTCGCGTCAATCGGCCCGATCACTTCGGACACGGCTCGTGCTGCCGGTCTGAGTGTCGGCGTCGAAGCCGAGGAGTATACGATCCCGGGTCTCGTGACTGCTGTCGCGAAGTACTTCGGGGTCGATGTGGACGAGGAAGAATAGCGCCGTTTCGGCGAGAGCGAAAGGACCGCGAAGACATGATCGGTATCTCAAAACTGTACTGCGGGGCCGTTGAGCCCAGCGATGTTCTCCGTTACAACCGCGAGTCCGGCCAGCTGCCGAGCGAACTGCTTCAGTTCGCCGCAGACAAGAAGCCGGTCGTCGTGTGGAACTGCACCCAGCGCTGCAACCTCAAGTGTGTGCATTGCTACGCGCAGTCCGAGGATCGCAACTATCCCGGTGAAATGAGCACCGAAGAGGGCAAGGCCATGATCGACGACCTGGCCGCCTACGGCGCTCCCG
Source organism: Actinobacteria bacterium UBA2286 (assembly GCA_002345925.1). Classification (GTDB taxonomy): domain Bacteria; phylum Actinomycetota; class Coriobacteriia; order Anaerosomatales; family Anaerosomataceae; genus UBA2286. The sequence goes on from DDWM01000052.1 coordinate 18,125, forward strand.
TCCTTCTCTTCTCGGGTGGCGAGCCGACCATCCGCAAGGACCTGCTGGAGCTCATGCACTACGCCAAGTCCAAGGGCATGCGCGTGGTCATCTCCACCAACGGCACTCTCATCACTGAGGAGAAGGCCAAGCAGTTCGCCGAGGTAGGCCTGTCCTACGTTGGTGTCTCGCTCGACGGCAGCCGCGACACCCACGACAAGTTCCGTGGGCTCAAGGGCAGCTTCGACAAGGCGCTTGTCGGCATTCGTAACTCCAGGGATGCGGGCATCAAGGTCGGCCTGCGTATGACGATCAACAAGCTCAACTGGCAGGACATCCCCGAGATCTTCAAGGTCATGAGGGAAGAGAACATCCCCCGTGCATGCTTCTACCACTTGGTCTACACAGGCCGCGGCACTGAGCTCATGAAGGAAGACCTCGACCACGAGGAGACGCGCAAAGCCGTACGTCTCATCATGGATGAGACCAAGGCGATGTTTGATGATGGCCTCGAGCCCGAGGTCCTCACCGTTGACAACCACGCCGACGGTCCCTTCCTCTACATGGAGATGCTCAAGGAGAACCCGGACCGTGCCGAGGATGTCTTGCAGCTGCTCCAGTGGAACCAGGGCAACTCGACCGGCAACGGCATCGGCTGCGTGAGCTGGAATGGCGAGGTCTACCCCGACCAGTTCTGGCGCCACTTCTCGCTGGGCAACGTCCGCGAGCGTCCGTTCTCCGAGATCTGGACGGATGTCTCTGGCGACACCGAGCAGAGCGAGCTCATGAAGCGTCTCAAGGACAAGAAGCCTTACGTGAAGGGTCGCTGCGCTGAGTGCAAGTGGCTGCAGATCTGCGGCGGAAACTTCCGCGTACGTGCCGAGGCCGCCACGGGCGACCTGTGGGCGCCGGATCCGGCATGCTACCTCACGGATGAGGAGATCGGACTTGGCGACGTGGCCGACTTGGCGGACCGCGCCGAGGCTGAGATGCTCGTCGGCGATGCACCGATCGGCTGCGAAGTCGACTAGCATCTGATGTGTGGCCGCAAAGGCGGCTGCAAGCGTTGACAAAGAGCGATTCGCTCGGCATTGTATACACTTGCGCTGACCGCCCGAGCGGTCGTGTACAAGGGGATGTAGCTCAGCTGGGAGAGCGCTGCGTTCGCAACGCAGAGGTCGGCGGTTCGAGCCCGCTCATCTCCACCAAAGGATACGATGTCGAGGCGGCCTGCAAAGCAGGTCGCCTCGGCTGCTTCACAGACATGACGCTGCATCTGATGAGGGGAGTCTTCAATGACCGGTACCACGAGTGAGTTCCTGACCTGGTTCAGTTCCTGGGGCAACGTCATCTTCGTCGCCGCTCAGATGCTCTTCTGGGCCGCCGTCGGCTTCGCTGCTGTCTACGGCGCGCTTGCGTACAAGCGGCTCGTTGACCACAAGATCGGCGCGACCGTACGTGAGAAGGTCGCTGCTCCCTCAACGATCAAGATCGACGAATTCGTCGAGTAGCACCACTGCGCGTTAGCACCCGATCAGCTGGAGGTTCCCATGCAGTTTCCCTCGTACCGGCCGCGCCGCCTACGGCGCACCGAGACGCTTCGCGCCATGGTGCGCGAGACCTCGCTTGATGTAAGCGACCTCATCTACCCGATGTTCGTGGAGTTTGGCACGGGCGTGCGGCGTGAGGTCTCCTCCATGCCCGGCGTGTTCAACATCTCGCTCGACATGCTTCCTGCCGAGATAGACGAGCTCAAGGCTCTCGGCATCCCTGCCGTGATCCTCTTTGGCATCCCGGATTCCAAGGACGAGGCCGGCAGCGGTGCCTATGCCGAGGATGGAATCGTGCAGCAGGCGATTCGCATCATCAAGGCGCATGATCCCGAGTTCTACGTGATCACCGACGTGTGCATGTGTGAGTACACTTCTCACGGCCACTGCGGTGCGCTGGACGACAATGGCTGCGTCATGAATGACGTTACGCTTGAGATGCTCGCCAGCACCGCTCTGAGCCACGCCGAGGCAGGCGCCGACATGGTCGCTCCCTCGGACATGATGGATGGTCGAGTGGGTGCTATCCGCGCTGCACTCGACGCCGAGGGTTTCACCGATGTGCCGATCATGGCGTACTCGGCAAAGTACGCAAGCGCGTACTACGGTCCGTTCCGTGACGCCGCCGATAGCGCGCCTACGTCCGGCGATCGCAAGGCTTACCAGATGGACCCCGCCAATGGCGAGGAAGCGCTCCGGGAGACCGCGCTTGATATCGAAGAGGGCGCTGATATCGTCATGGTCAAGCCCGCGCTCGCGTACATGGACATCATCAGGCGCGTGAAGGACGAGTTCGGGTATCCGACCTGCGCCTACAACGTCAGCGGTGAATACGCGATGGTGAAGGCCGCTGCGGCGAACGGCTGGGTCGATGAGAAGCGCATCGTGCTCGAGACGCTGCTCGGCTTCAAGCGTGCTGGAGCTGACCTCATCATCACTTACCACGCCAAGGACGCCGCCCGTTGGCTCAAGAAAGCGTAGGCTTACCGTGAGTGCGATGTACGGAGAGAAGCGATCCGAGCCGGCTGATGCGCCGCAGCCACCCAAGGCGAGCGTGCAGCGCATACCGGTCTACACGACGCTAGATGCTCCCGTTGGATACAGAGTCGAGCGTACGATAGGGCTGTGCTGGGGCGTTGCCGTGCGTAGCCGGGATATCGTGAACTCGGCGGTTGCAGGACTCAGAACAATAGGCGGAGGCGAGATCCCGGAGTTGGTCCATCTCGCCGAAATCACCCGTGCTGAAGCGTTGAAGCGCCTTGAGGAGCATGCGGCCGAGATGGGCGCGAACGCCGTCGTGGGTGCACGCTTCGACTCGACATCGATTGCGCCGGCAAACGAGATCTTCGCGTATGGAACGGCCGTAGTCGTTGTTCCCGTGACCGACTGACACGAACCGACACGAAGGAACATGAGATGGCAGACAACGTAGGTAATGCCGACGCGCGTCCCGATCTGGAACTTGAAGAGGAGTTCGGGGACGAGCGTCCGACTATAGACGAGCAAGAGATGGCCGACGCCGAGAAGGGGTGCGGGCAGGCCGCCATCGGCATTCCGATGGGTCATCCTGCGGGCGTGCCGATGACCGGCGGACACCCCGGCGGACACCCCGGCGGGACGCAGCGACATGGCGGTGCGCGGTCGATGGGCTTCAGGCCCGGTGGCGGCGAGGCTGCCATGGCGTACGAAGCGCGCACCGGCATCAAGGCGCCGCGCATCATCGCCTGGGAGATCACCCGTTCCTGCAACCTCAGCTGCGCACACTGTCGTGCTGCTGCAGAGTTCGGTCACTACCACGGTGAGCTCACACTCGACCAGATCAAGAGCAACATCGACGATATCGTGACCATCACGAATCCGATCATCATCCTCACTGGCGGCGAGCCGCTCATGCGGCCCGACATCTGGGAGATCGTCGACTATGCGCACGACAAGGGCGCCATGCCCGTGATCGGCACCAACGCGACGCTCATCACCGATGATATCGCCGCGAAGATGGCCGAGCACCGCATCCCGCGTATCTCGGTCAGCGTGGACTTCCCGACGGCTGCAGAGCACGATGAGTTCCGTGGTCAGGTTGGATGCTTCGACCAGACGATCGAGGGCATCAAGATCGCCAAGCGCCACGGCGTGGGCGTGCAGATCAACATGACGGTCACCACGATGAACGCCGACCGCATGGAAGAGATGCACACGCTGGCCGAATCGCTCGGCGTGGACGCGTTCCACATCTTCATGCTGGTGCCCACGGGTCGTGGCGAGGACCTGCTCGACAAGGAGCTCCCGCCCGAGGAGTACGAGAAGGTGCTCGAGTGGGCTTACGAGCGCCAGAAGACGTCGCCTCTGCACTTCAAGCCGACCGATGCGCCGCACTACTACCGCATCATCCGCCAGAAGGCGAAAGCCGAGGGCAAGAAGGTCACGCGCGAGGAGTACGGCCTGGACGCGATGACGCGCGGGTGCCTCGGCGGCATCACATTCTGCTTCATCAGCCACGTGGGCGACCTGCAGCCTTGCGGATACTTCGACATGCAGCTTGGCAACGTGAAAGAGCAGCCGTTCAGCCAGATCTGGACCGAGTCCAAGGTCTTCAACGAGCTCCGCGATTACTCGCTGCTCAAGGGCAAGTGCG
>DDWM01000047.1:0-13835 GCA_002345925.1 Actinobacteria bacterium UBA2286
GCCATCTCGTCCAGGCCGAAGCCGAAGACGATCTTGTACGCGAGCGAGCTAACGCCCTGGGTCAGCTCCGTGTGAAGTGCGCTTCGCGTGGCACCCGCAAGAGTGCGCACAGCAACCGGCCCGCCGTGCGGCCCCTCGGTGCGCTCAACGACCCAGCGGCCGTCGTCTTCTTCAAACACAAGGCGCCCAGCTCGACGCCCGCTTGCCGGAGAGTACTGCGGCTCCTTCTCGCGAGCCGTCGGGAATCCGTACAGGACATATCGCGTGAGCGCAGTGAACGTGCTCTTACCCGCTTCGTTTGGGCCGAGAACGACCGTCAGGCCGTCGCCGAAGTCGCCAAGCGTACGCTCAGAAAGTGCGCCGAATGACGCCGCTTCGATTCGCCGGAGTCTCATCGGGCATCGCCCTCCAGAAGCCGGTCGAGTGCGAGATCGCGTGCGCGTGTGAGAACATCCGCAGCGTCGGGAGTGAGGGTCGAATCGGCAACGCGATCAAGTAGCGCCGAGGCGACCTCGTCGACGAACGCCGCACCATGCTCAGCGTCCACGAGCAAATCATCGACTAGACGCACGACGTCTCCGGTGAAGTCCTCGGCGCTTCGAAGCGCATCGATATCGATTGCCGGACGGGTGCGGTCTCGCACACGGTCGATCCACGCCCAAGGCTCCAGGCCGAGCGCTTCATCGCGCGCGTCATCTACGAGCGCAGAAAGTGCACCCGGGGCCTGCAGCATGGAGTGCACATCAGAGCGCCCGGTAAGGTCAAGGCGCACGATCATCGGTACGGGCGAGGCCGTAAGCGCGACATCGACCGCAGCGGCAATCGCGTCGCGAACGTCGTCGAGGCGGGTTGCGGAGGTGAGGTCTGCCTCGGCCTGGTGCCAGCCGATCGAGGCCAGCGGCAAGAACTCCGCGCTGACCACTCCGCCGTCGATGGTGACCTCAAAGCAACCTCGGGGACCAGACTGCGTGGGGTCGAGTCCTTGCGGACATCCCGCGTAGACCGCGAACGGTGCCTCCGAGAGGATCTCCGGCTTATGGATGTGCCCGAGCGCCCAATAGTCCATGCCGCCGGAGCGAAGATCGTCGAGCGTGCAAGGAGCGTAGTCGTCATATCCCGGCCGGCCACCGACGTTCGTGTGCAGCACCCCAACGGCAACAGTGTCGCCGATCTCGCGCTTGAAGCCGCTGGCGAAGTTACTGGTCTCTGCCGAGCGACGATAGCTGCGACCGTAGAGCGCACAGATCTGATCGCCGTCGCGTTCGACCGTGAAACGTTCAACGCGGTCATCCGCGAAGACGGTGACGTTGCCGGGCATAGCGATACCTGCCGACCAACCCGAAGACGGATCATGGTTGCCGTGTACGACGAACACGCGGATTCCCGCATGCTCGAGCGTGGCGGCAGCCTTGGCGAACGCGAGCTGCGAGCGAACGCGTCGCTCGGCCTGGTTGTATACGTCACCGGAGATCACGAGGAAGTCGGCGCCTCGCTCTATGCAGACGGCGACGAGCGACTCAAGCGCGTGATACGTGCTGGCAGCGAGTGCGTCGCGCACGCGCGTATCCTGCGCGTCGACGCCGCCGAACGGCGCATCAAGATGCAAGTCGGCTGCGTGTATGAAGCGAACAGGTCTGCCCATTGGCCCTCCGTCAGTCCCCGGTTCCCCGGCACCCCTCTATCCTATAGGGAGGGTCTGACACAAGAAAGGCTCAGAGCGAAGGCAGTGCGCCCGCTTTGCGAATCGATATCGCGAATCCAATGGCCGCTGCGGCCTTGAGCGCATCCCACGGCACGAACGGCACCACACCGAGCGCAAACGCCTTAGACAGGCCCATACCGGTCACAAACGACAACTGGAGCCATCCCACCACGTAAACCACGATGATGACGATCGCGGAGGCCGCGATGTACGCGGGCAGGAGACCGATTCGTTTCTCGGCGATCTTGCGTACCCACGCGCCGAGAAATGCGCCGAGCATGAAGCCGAGAAGGAAGCCACCCGTCGGTCCGGCAAGCACAGCCAGGCCGGCCTTGCCGCCAGCGAAGACCGGCACACCGATCGCACCGATAAGCAGATATGTGCCAGTGGCTGCGAGGGCGCCGACGGGCGACAGCACGAGTGCCGCAAGCACGACTGCCATTACCTGCAGCGTGAGGGGCACCGTACCAACAGGAATGCTGATGAACGCCGAAACCGCGATAAGCGCGGCGACAAGCGCTGCCGTAACGGTGGTGCGGGTGCGAGCAAGGTTCATGTGTTCTCCTCGGCTGTAAACTGGATTGCGTGCGCGGTTTACTGTACTGGCACAGCGAAGTACCGTCAACGCACTTCTGGGAGCTAACGCGTGTAGGAGTGCTTCGCGCCGGCGGTGTGGCAGGCGTTGGTGCAGCTGCCGTCATCGGGCGCGTCGGGCAGCACGAACCCGATGTCGCTGCGGATGAGGCGCTCCTCGGTGGGAGAACCGTGGCTCACGTGGCAGGATGCGCACCCGAAGCCCTGCTCGCGGACGTGAAGTCCGTGCAGCTCAGGAGCCACACCGGCGCTGTCGTAGAAGAAGCTGCCCGTTGTGCCGGTGTCTTCCACGCTCGTGAAGTAGACCGAATACTTGTGGCACGAGTAGCAGAGCATGTCGGCGTCAGACGGGCTCACGCCCAGGTACGGCTTCAGCAGGATGGGTGCCTGTGCCGAGGAGTGCGTGCCGACCGGAGTGGCGGGGTTAGAGCTGCCATGGCAGTCCTTGCAGAAGAGCACGCTGCTGTTAGTCCAGCTGCCCTCGAACGATCCGTTCTGCGCCACGGTCGCGCTTACGCCCTCTACGGCGTGCACGGATGCGTTCTGATCGTTCACCTCGGCGGCGATATCGCGGCCGCCCTCAAGATCGGAGTATGCCGAGTGGCACTTGAGGCAGACCTCGTACTCGTTCACGACCGGCTGAACGTTGCTGTACGTGATCGCAGCGCCAACTCCGGTGTTGGTGATCCCCGAGCCGAACACGCCCTTGAGCCTGCCGTACACAAGCGGAGCGACGGCAACGGTCGAGGTGGCCTCGTGCGGGTCGTGACAGTCCGCGCACTCAACGTGGCGAGCGAACGGGGGCGTCTCGGTGGAGTTATGTGCGTCAGCGACGGCGCTCACCGGATGGCGAGAATACCCAACCATGCCGAGGTCGGCGATTGCGAGTGCAGGAGCGACGCCCGCGCGCTCAACACCGCCGCCGGAGAATGTGAGTATGCCGGCAAGCGTAGTGCCTGCGACGTTGTGATTGAAGACCTGGACGCTCGGCTCGGCGGCTTTTGCGGTGTCGCGGTCCCACCAGCCACCGTTACCGGCGACAAGCTCCACGCGGCCATCGCCGTCGATATCGCCGGCTGCCAGCGAACCGGTGCCGAAGCCCTTGCCTGTGTCGAAGCGCTGTGGAGCGCTCAAGCCAGGGCCAGACTGCGAGAAGACGTTCACGGTGCTTGTGCCATCAGCGCCATACACGGCCACAGAAAGCTCGGCGGTAGCACTGAAGGGCAGCACATCGGCCACGAGCGTGTCCCACGCCTGCGCGCCCGCCTCGGCGTTCACGCTCTCATCACTGAGAAGTGTGCCGTCTGCTGCAAAGATGGACACGCTGTCGACAGCATCGCCGCTGTTGGCGATCACGATCTCGACGCCTGCCGCAGGCCACACATCGCCGATGCTAGGCCCGCGTGGGCCGACCTTGGTGGCGGCCGTATCGACAATCGAAAGCGTGCCGGGGACCGCCTCGGAGAGTAGGTTGTACTCAGGAACCGAGCTGTCCGTGATGACAACGTCGGCGAACGCGGTGCCGGTGACGTTTCCGGTCGCGATGCCGGTGGGCGTGCCACCAACGGCGATGGGGCCGCCGACAGGCGTGAGCGAGCCGAGACCGTCCCAGCGATAGACATACAGGTTACCGGCGTCGGCATCGAGCGCGAGAACCTCGACGAGGTTGTCGACGTCGTCTATGACATCGGCCACAGCGACGAACTCGGCTGTAGCGGTGATCGCCTGGATACCGGGCCCGAAGTTGGTGGTGATGCCCTTGAGGTCGTCTTGGATGAACACCGCAAGGCGTGCCACTGTGGGATCTGCGACAACCACGTCAACCGTGCCATCACCGTCGATGTCGCCGGTCGCCATGTCGCCGACTCCGGCAGGAGCGCGGTACTCACGCGGCCCGCGGATCGTACGCGGTGTGGTGGCGGTTGCCTCGGTACCGTAGATAGCGACCCGGCCGAAGACCGCCGTCTCCGCAGACGGCGAGACCGCTACGACAAGCTCAGGGTCACCGGCAGCGCTAGCCGGGTAGCCGAGCGTCGCGAGGTCTGTCGCGGCAGGACCATCTGAGTCGTGGCAGCGGTCGCATAGCGCGCGACCAGCCGCGTCAGCAAGCTTGGGGACTGCGTTGCCCGTGCCATCGTCGCGTCCCATGGAGGCATGACATGCCTGGCACTCGCCCGTGAGCTGCGTGGCGCCTGTAGCGGGCCACTCGCCAGCGATAGTCGTGACCGCCGAGGAAACGGCGTGTCCGGATGTCGCATATACCGCCGAGCCGGGATACGTGCCCTGCGATGTTGGGTGGCAGCCGAAGCACAGGCGCCTGTCGTTAGCAGGTACCGTGAACGTCGTGGCAAGCGCCGGTGGCGTGATTTGACCCACGATCAGCGGTGCGATAGCCGAGCCGTGCGCCACGTGACAGACCGAGCAGCGGACCTTGGTCCCGTTAGCGGGATCCGGAAGCTGCGTGTAGTGACCGGTCTGGCGGTAGACCGTGAGCCCGTCAAAGGTGTCGAGTGGACGGTCTGCGTGACAGGTGGTGCAGTACTCCTCGGCCTGGAAGACGGGCGTACCCGTCGACATCCGCGAGCGGAGCAGCTTGGGGAACGGAGTGGTGCCGCTGATCTTGTCGGCACCGTGCGAGTCGTGGCAGCTGCTGCACTGCTTGACCGACGGACCGTACGGCGAGGCGACAGGCGCAAGGGTGTGCGCGGAGGTTGCGTTGAACGACGACTGCACATCCGTGCCTGAGCCGAGCGCCTCGTAGCCATGGCAGACGAAACAGAGTTGTGTGTCGCCAGTGTCTGAAGGCACTGCTAGCGCGAGTGCGCTGGAGGTCATCTCCCAGCTATCGGTGGTCACTCGGCCAAAAGATCCGGGTGCACTGTGCGCGCGGTGACACATCGCGCAGGTGTCGGTATCGAGGGTGGTAGCCACGTGAGGTGCCGTCTCGGCAAGAGCCACCGGGGAAGCCAAAAAGACGCACGCAAGCGCGAACGTCAAGACCGCAGTAGCCCTGCGGCGGCGATACCCCGGACCCCAGTCCATTACACCATCCTGGATTGTCGTGTGCGACGACGCGAATCTGCCGGAAACGCGCCGCACAACCCCTTCGCAGAGTATACGACGAAGTCGTCGGACTCTGCACCCTCTAGCAGCGGAATTCTCTGCCTATCCGGCGGTTCCTGCCTACTGAACAATGTCTTGAACAGCGGTCCTCACCGCCGCGGAGACAGCGGCCGTGCTTCCGAGGTAACGGACCTCCATGATTGAGGCCTTGTTGGCGGTGATTGCAGCTCCCACAGAAGGCGTGAGCTTGGTGCCGTCCGTGAGCAGCAAGATAGAGCCGTCGAGGCCCTGTAGAACTCCGCCTGCAAGAGCGTCAGGGAAGTTCGTACCTGTTGCAATCGCGGGCGCACGCCAGCTGAGACCAGCGCTAGTGACTCCATAGTCCACGACCGCAAGACCGGTAGCGTATCGGTTGGGTCCTTCTAGCCTCAGGACACTGCCCGGGAATGCGGTCTTCAGCTGGTTCTCCACCGAAGTGGAGACTGCAGCCGAGCTACCGAGGATGATCACTCGTGTGCCACGGGCCTTCATGATATCGAGCGTCGCCTGCGGAATCGTCCCAGTCGCCGGCGCCAAGTAGAGCGGCCAACCCTTCGCGGCAGCGATTGGAGAAGCAGCGAGGGCATCGGGGAAGTTCGCTCCGGTGGCCACGAACATCACGCCGTCGTAGGACACGTTCAGAGACTTGACCTTCTTGGCGATCTCATTGGCTGTTGCGTAGCGGTTGCTGCCGGCCAGACGATCAGGAGTGGCCATGCCGGGAATGGCGTCGATTGCACTCGCCACTCCGGCCGAAACCGCAGCTTCACTGCCGAGGATGTACGCCTTCGTCGCGCCGAGGCGCTCGATTTCAGCCTTGACTGCCGAGGGAAGCGTGTTTGGATCGGTCAGCAGGATCGGCGCGCCCTCAAAGCCCGCAAGCGCGGCACCGCCGAGTGCATCCGGCCAGTTCGCGCCGGTCGCGATCACTACGGTGTCGGCTCCGCTCGGGAATGCGAGCTTCGCGGCTTCGACAGCGGTCTCGTATCGATTGGCGCCCTCGATATCGGTGTAGACGGTCTCCGGCGGCATGCCGACGATGCTGAACGCAACCGTAGCGGTGGGCTCTTTGTTGCCGGCGTTGTCGGTGGATGCGTACGCCAGCGAGTAGCTGCCCGCGCCGGTGACCGTAACGTTCGTGCCGGTGCCGGAGCTCGCGGCAGTGCCAGTGACGGCCCACTGGGTCTTCTGGATGCCCGAGCGATCGTCGGTAGGCGTGAGCGTGATCTGCGCGATGCCGTCAGCATACGACGCGACATGGTTGTCGGTTGTATCAGGAACTGTGCGATCGGTGCGTACCTCGTAGTGCAGCGGCGTGAGGCTCCAGTTGCCCGCAGCATCGCGTGCTATCACGTGGAAGTAGCTAACACCCTCCGGGACGGCGACCGTCGTTGTGACAGCGGAGCCCAGGGTGGTCTCGGCGGGGCGGGTCGTGGACGAGGTGTCGCGCACGTACGAGTAGCCGGTCACGCCGATATTGTCGGAGGCGCTCCAGGCAAACGTCGCAGAGGAGCCGCTGTACCAGCTCGCCTGAACGGGATGCGTGCTTGAGGTGAGGGACGTCATCGTCGGCTTAGTGGTGTCCGGGACCGGAACTGTGCCGGCGATACTCCAGGTTGCGCCGTCGGCGGTAACGACGATCGTGCCTGCCAGGCCCACAGCAACACCGCGCGTTCCGATGAAGGACACCGCGGCGAGATCCATGGTCGTCTGACTTGTAGACTGGGTCCAGCTGGAGCCCCCATTGATCGTGCGGAGGATCTTTCCGCCGGCACCCACAGTCCATGCGTTCGTGGCACTCGTCATATCCACACCGTTAAGCGCTGTGGTTCCAACGCCCGTGCCCTCAGTCCATGCCGTGCCGCCGTTGGAGCTCCGGAACACACGGCCGACCGAGCTCACGATGACTCCGTCAGTCGCCGTGCCGAACGCGACGCCGGTTAGCCGAAGCGCCACGGGGAAGATCTTACGGGTCCAGGTGTAGCCGCCGTCAGCCGTGGCGTGCACGGTCGATGTGTCTTCGTTGGGGAACATGTCGTCCCCTACCGCCCAGCCCCGGGTGTTGTCGAAGAAATCAACCGAAAGCATCTCGCCCTCGCCCGACCAGTATGGGTTGCCTAGCGGGTCCGGGGTGTAGTGGATCTTAGGAGCAAGAACCGGCTGCTGCCCCCAGAAGGCGCCGCCGTTGTACTCCGAACGCCACACCTGCTCAGAGTAGTACAGGCCATCATTAGGTCTTGTTCCGCCGAAGACCGTCGCCCCGTCCGTTGAGCCCGGAATCGCAGTGACCCCGCTCAGGCCGATCGCTGGCGCACCCTGCTGGTTCGCGGTCATGTCCGCACTCGCGACCGTCCACGACGAACCACCATTGATCGTCCTATACACCGCGCGGTCATACGTCACTGCCACGCCCACGGTCGTACTCCAGAAGGCGATTCCACGGAAGTCTGCGGTCGTCGTTCCCGTGGTGAGCTTCACCCAGGTGTTCCCGCCGTCCGTGGTCTTGATGATCGTGCCGAGAGCACCTGCGGCGTAACCGACAGTATCGCTCACCATCGTCACGCACTTGAGGTCTGCTGTAGTCACTGCGGTCGGCGTGACTGGTGCCGGGGCCACTGTCGCGCTCGGCTCGGCGAAGGCCACGACAGGGAGCGGCATCGCGAATGCGAGAGCCACGACCAGGGCTGCCGCGATGCGGCGCCTGAACTGTTTCATTTCACCACGTCCTCAAGGCGATGCCGGTCGCCATTATTACTGCGGGTGTCGTTAGTAACAACCGTTACATTCTAGCAGCCGCGGGGCTCTCCGTCAGCTGCGCGGGCGTTTCGATTGCGGAGCGAACGCGACCACGATGAGTCCTGCGCCAAGGAGCGCGAGAACGATCGACATCACAATGAACGGCAATCGCCCGCTCGCGTCGGCCTGGCCCGCGACTCCACCGGAAGGCAGCTTGTCGGCATCGACCCAAGTCCAGACCTGAACTCGCTTGTTGCCCGTATCGGCTACGTACAGTCGCTCGCCCGATGAGTCCGCCGCAATGTCGTTGGGGAAAGACAGCTCTCCGTCCCCGGTACCCGGCCCGCCAAAGCGACCAAGCACTGTCCCGGCTTGATCCCACACCGCGATGTCTTGCGCCAGTGCATCGGCGACGACCACAAGGCCGCTTGCCTCGGCAGAGGGCGGGAGAAACGCCATCCCGCGGGCGAGCGCATCGACTTGCAGTACTCGTCTGAAACCGCCATCGCGCCCGAACACCACGATCCGGCGGTTGTTGCTATCCGAGACCCAGACCTCGTCCTCGCTCACAGCAACGCCGTTGGGATAGTCAAGCACGACCGCCACACCGGTGGCCTCCTCGGCAGCCTTTGCTCCGCCGATCTCGCGCACCACGGTGCCATCGGATTCAAGTTCCAGCACGCGGTGCCGCGACTCCACGTCGCTCACCCAAACCGTGCCATCCTCGGCCACATCGATGCCGAGCGGCGCCCATGCGGTGCTCTCCGCGCTGCGCGTGTCGTCTTCGGACGACTTCGGCGTCAGTTCGCCGAGTAGCGTGCCCTTGGTGTCATCGAACATGAAGACGGTCTTGTGCTCACGGTCGGTCACGTACAAGACGCCGCGAGCGTCATCTCGCGCAGCGTACACAGGGATGCCGAGCGTGCCGCTGCCGATGACCGAGCTCTCAGCGCCGCGGTTGTCGAAGACGCGGATCACGCGAGCCTGGGAGTCGACTACGTACACGCGCCCAGGGCCGGCAACGACACCGACCGGCCTCTCGAGCGGCGGCGTGCTCTCACTCGGAAACGCGAACTCGAACTGCGGATATCTGCCGAGAGCAGCGCCGACATCGCCGACCGCTGGCACCGGGCGTGACACCGGAGGCATGAGCACAAGGATGACGCCGGCTGCGACAAAGAGCGCGACAGCACCGCCCAGAAGCCAGCGCGCGCGGCGCTGAGCTGCAGTGATCACGCGTTTGCGTGTGGTACCCGACCGCGTTGGCTCCACCGCTCGCCTAGCCTGCGATCATAGTGGCGACCTTGACGACCGCGCTCTTGAGGTCGACGGCCTTGCCCTTCTTCGCGTGCAGCTCCACTGAGATCAGGACCGGTCCGTCGAGGAACACCACAACGGCGAAGTCGTCACGCACGCCGAAGTAGCCCTTCTTGGAGCCGATGGTCACGGTCGCCTTCGATTCGGGGTACTGCTGCTTCATCTCTTCAGCGAGCGCCTCGGCGTTCTTGGTATCAACGGTCTGCTCGGCGTAGATCACGAGCTGGTCGGCATTGCCGGAAGTGGGGATGTAGTTGCGCGTGATAGAGGCCGGGTCGGCGATGATTCCCTGTGCCGAGTAGCCAGTTATGGAGTCAGGAACGTACTTGGCGAGGTTTGAGACGGCATCGACAGGCTCATCGGGGGCTGGCGTCGAGGTGGTCGCAGTGCTGCCGCCGGTAGAGTCAGGCTCGGGCGTGGTGCCGCCTTCGATATCCTTGAGCTGCGAGGATGCGTTCTTGTAGTTGGGATTGAGTGCGATGACGGCCTTGAGCTTCTCGGTCGCCGTCGTGAGATCTCCAGCCGCAAGCGCGGCCTGAGCCTCATCGTAGAGCGCTCCTGTGTTCTGATGATCCGGACAAGTGATGATCCTCGTGGTGACCGAGTACTCCCCGACCTTGTCCTCGGGAACCTGGATGTCCTCCGTGTTGTCTTCAACGACTTCACCTGCGGTGCATAGCACGATCTCACCGGTCTTGACGGTCACGGTTCGCTGCTTGCAGCCCGTAGTCGTTGCGAGCGAGAAGACAAGGACTAGCGCGAGCAGAACATGAGTGAAGCGTTTCACTGACAATCACCTCTCGGCGGTTGATCGGCACCCGAGGCGCCGGACTTAGAACTACATGTCAACAGTAACGCGAGCGCGAGCGCCACGCCACCGAGCGCAACATACGATGCGACAACCGGTAGCGCTCTGAACGAGATCGCGGCGAATTCACTTCCAAAGTCGACCTGCACCTCAGATGGGATGAAGGTCGTGAGCGTACGGAGCGGCGTGGCCCAGACAAATGGCCACGCAACGGCGGCTGCAACCAGTGCAGCGATGCGTGAAAGCCGTGTGTCGCGAGTAAGCGCCATGCCGAGAACGACGAGCGTGAGCGCAAGGGCTGCCCAGGGACCGACGACCTCGACCCCATGCAAGATGAACGATGCCTTGAAATCGGCGCCGCTTTGCATCAGGCCGTTCGCGTGACCTGTGAGCGCGGGCAGGAACAGCCCGACGACCGCCGCCAGCGCTGCGAGCCCGGCTACTGCGATGCTTGTTCGGCAGAGTACGGAGCGAGATGGGCTCTCGGCAGCAGCATCCTTCGGCCACACGAGCACAGTGGCGGCCAGAGCGAGCACCGACCCTGCCGAGGCTGCAGCAAGCTGAATCGGCTGCGGTCCGAATGCGCCAGTCGCCTGCTCGACTATGGTGAGAGCCGTGATGGCTACTCCGGGCAAGAAGTACGCTCCGGCGATAGCCCGAGGGCCTGCCGAGCGCAGCACGACCAAAGCGGAAGCCGCCGTGACCGCACAGGCGACCGCGTAGAGCCAGACGCCGCCATGCGAAAGCGCGGGGATGACATCGGCGGTGTTCCAGCGAGCAACGAGCATGAGAATCGCCGCCAGTGCGCCACCCGCTGCCGCAGGAACGGCGGCGGCATCAAGCGCTCCGCGTTCACGCGCGCGGCCAAGATGCCACCAGAGCGCCGCCCAGGCAACACCTGCCGCGAGCATCCAGAGCTCCTCGGCAGCGAATCGCACGAACGGCGAGAACGAGCTGGGGCGCTCCCAGTTGCCAACGATTCCCGCAACGCCAGCCAGGCCAAGAAGCGCGCCGGCGAGCGGGATGACTTCGGAGATTCGACGCCGAAACGTGAGGGTGACGAGAATTGCAGCCCAACCGGCCGTCGTCAGGAAGAGGATCTCGCTGCCGGCAGGTACATCGGAGTAGCGGTGCACAAGAACCAGATAAGGCGCGCCGAAAAGTCCTGCAGCTCCAAGCACGAGCGAAAACAGCGGATCAGATGCAGAGCTGAGTCGGATCCGACGTGCGTCGCTGCTCACCAACATGATGCCGATGGCCGAGCTAAGCGCCGCGACAGCCGCCAGTACCTCAGCTGAGAGCGTGCGACGTGCCTCGATCCCAACGGCAAAGGCGGCCGCCGCCGAAATCACAAGCACGAACACTGCAACGAGCACAGCGATCTCAAACCGCGAAGAGGAAGGGCCGGGGAAACCCCGACCCTTCCCTTCACGCATGACGTTTGAATTAGACGTCATCAGCTCACTTACTTGTTGTGGCAAGCCTCACACACGCCGCGGTTGTTAGACCGAAGCAGTGCGTTGCCGTCACCCGGCGGAACGCTTCCGAGACCGTCGCCAGGGGTGACCCCGTAGCTTGAGTCGGGCAGCGGATCCGTCGAGTCAGCGACAGCGGCGTAGCCGGTCATCAGTGCATTGGAACCGTGAGCAACGTGGCACGTCAGGCAGTCAATCCAGTCTGTGGAATCCTGCGTGGCGTAGTCCGCGGAGCTATCGTGAGCCAACGGAAGCACGTTGTCGGTCACGATGAGCGAACGGGCGCCCAGATAATTGGTGAGCGGAACGTTCGTCGGATGGCGATGACGGGTCACATAACCGAAACCGTCGTTGGCGTCATAATCCGACGTGGTATTGACGTACTGCGTGTGGCACGAAGCGCACCAACCGCTGATGCCCTTGGTGGCATCTACACCAGGAGCCTTTGCGTACCGCGGATTCGTGTAATCCGGCGTGTACAGGGCGACCTGAGCTGCGCCGGGCTCGTGAAGCAGCCAGCCGCTTGTCGGGTAACCAGGCTCAGCCGAGATGACCCACGGGGTCGGTGTCGGCTCGACCGGATCAACGGTACCGTCGTAACCACCGACGGCTACACCGTTGACGACGTCCTTCAGCAGACGGTAGTTCGACGAGCCGTGTACGTCGTGACACACGGAACAACCGATGACTACCTGGGTACCACCTGTGCTGAAGATGCCGTCGGTACCGGTGGTGCCACCACCATAAGCAACCCAGGTGGTGTTGTTCGGGTAGTGCTGCGTCGGGAACATCGCGGGGTTGAAGCCACCGCCGTTGAGGTCCTCGCCGAACGCGTTGAGCGTATCGTCTGAGCCGATACCATCATCGGCCTCAAAGACACCATCGAACACGTTCGTGTCAGCACCGAGCATCGCCGTGCCGTGGCACGTGTAGCAGAAATCATCGATGCTGGTCGACGTGCCGAGCAGCAGAGCGCTGCCCTCCGTCAGGTCTGTCTTCGTCCACGTGATGCTGCTCGCTGCCGTGTGCGCGCGGTGACAACCGGCGCAGGCATCGGTGCTCATCGTGTAACTACCGTGAATCGAGTAGTTCGCGAACGCGACCCCAGGAGTCAGCATGACCGCTGCGGCCACCGCGAAAACCGCGATGAGAAGTAAACGCTTCCTCACAGCCATCACACCTCCCCCATCTCATTGGCGATACGCTGACGACGTGCAATGACGGCAACAAGTCCGCCTGCCAGCAGTGTAGGCACAAGCGCCGCTTTCGCGAAAGGTCCGGAGACAAGACTCGACATAAGCGGAGACACGTGGTCTTCCACAAACGGGTCTGCCTTCGGAGCGATCAACAGGTACTTGCGGCTTGCCCAGTACATCGAACCGTCGCCCTGCGCCGAGATATACCCGTTGGAGGCCGTGTTGATGTAAGCGAGAATGTTGTCCTTTGTATCCCAGTTCATGGCCTTTGCGGGGCACGTGAACACACACGAGGGCTGATGCTCCTTCTCGGGCACGGCCACGATCTCAGCGGCCGTCGCCTTCGTTGGCAACGCAGGCCCGTATGCAGGGATGAGGCTCTCGCCGATACCGGCGCGGCCGTAGCACAAAGTGCACTTCCAAGACTTGGAGGTCGCGTACAGGTCGCTACCTTCGCCGATCTTGGGATAACCACCGCGGCCGCAGTCGATCTGGCACTGCTGCACGCACTGCACGCCAGCCGCATTGGTACCACCGGGGGTGCACTTCTCGGGATCGATAGCTACAGCGCCGTTGGGCATCTTGTTGATGGCTCCGAACGGGCACCGCTTGGTGCACGGCGGGTTGGTGCAGTGCCAGCATGTGTACCGCATGAACGGACCCATATCGACACGCTTCTGAGACTTGATGATCACCCGCTGATCCGGAGCAGTCTTGTGAATGCCAGGGTTCAGCGCCTTCATCTTCCACGTGCGCTTACAGCTAACGACACAGCCGTTGCAGCGCATGCACTTATCGACGTCTTGAAGAATCGCCATAGTACTCATCACTCACCACCCCCTTTCTACGGTGTGACCTTCTCGATGCGGCACAAGCATGCTTTGAACTCAGGAATCGTGGTGTTC
>DDWM01000047.1:13917-123870 GCA_002345925.1 Actinobacteria bacterium UBA2286
CCGACACCCACGCGAGCCTGCCAACCCTTGTTCCATGCGCCGGCCGCAAGCGGGCCGGTCATGATGGTGCGATCGTCCATGTCCGTGGTGCTGTTACCGCGAGCGGTAACGATGTTGACCCAGTCGCCTTCCTTGATTCCGGCGGCGAGAGCGTCAACAGAGTTGAGCTCCACCCACGGATGCGGCTCAAGTTCAACGTTCCACGGGTTGTTACGAGTGATCGGGCCACCCTGGAAATGCTCGACGCAACGAATCGACGTGAGCACCAGCGGGAAGTTGGCAGCCGTGCCTCTCGCGCTATCCGAGAAGATGCAGCTACTCACGGCACCGACAGCGCCGCTGACAGTCCCGACGGTGTTACGGCCCCAGGCCGCAACAAGGTTGGGAAGAGTACCAGTACCGTCGTACGGCGTTTCGTACGGCTCAGTGAAGGCCGGGAAACGTCCGGGGTACATGTGGTTCGTGCCTACGCCAGCATCAGGAACGTCCTTGAGCTGGTTGTAGGTGCGGTACAGCCAGGACCAGTCGGCGAGCGTGTTGGTGCTACCGATTGTCCACAGCCGTGCAAGGTAGCCAGGAGCCACGAACACGTCGCCCACATCGCCGGCAAGTTCGCCGTTGTTGTAGAAAATGCGGCGGTTGAGCAGCCATGCCCAGCCATAGCGCGGGTACTGCAGGTGCGCGCCGGCGTACTTCTCGGCGCCCTGGCGAGACTTGGCCTTGTTTGCCATACCCCAAGGCATCGCTGCGCCGTCCGTGTCAGTCGCGGCCGGAGTTACGTTGCCTACCTGATCCGGGTTGAAGCCACCACCCTGGGCACCTGAGTTACCAGTGGAGTAGATCCACATCGTACCCTTGTGACCAGCGACGAAGCCTGCTGCACCCGTACCGGCATAACCGTCGAGCGGAGCACACATCTCCTTGTAGACCTGCTCGGCAACATACTCGCTGCCGACAAGGGTCTTGCCCTCGTAGTCCACGCCTGTGACGGCTTCGAAGCTGCCCGTGCCGTTCCAACCGTACTTGCCCCAAAGGACGTCATACGCGTTGAGACCAGCAAGCGGGGTGCCTGCCCACTCGGCAGTGATGTGGCTGAATGCGCCGGCATCACTGAGAGCCTTGGCGAAACGATGAAGCAACTCAAGGTCGGTCTTGCTATTGCCCTTGGGCATAGCCGCACGATCGCGCCACTGCATCCAACGGCCCGAGCTCGTGACCGATCCGGCTTCCTCAACGTGCGAACAGGCCGGCAGCAAGTACGTGACACCCGTGCTCTTGCGCTTGCACTGGGCGGTCTCGGTGGCAAACATGTCGGTACAGACCAGCAGGTCAAGTGCCTCAAGACCCTTGCGCACCGCGCTCTGGTTAGGCTCTGTGACGGCGGGATTCTGACCCCAGACCACACATGCCTTGATGTTGGGAACTGAGTTTGCCGTTGCCCAATCCGGGTCCATTCGACGGAACGCCTCGATGTGCGGTACGCCGTTGCCCTTGGGCCAGCAGGCCCACAGCTTGTCGAACGAAAGAGTGTCGACGTCTGAGCTGGTGATGGCACGGCTGCCGAACCACTCGCGGGTCATGTTGTAGAAACCGCGCTGCTGCCAAGCAATGTCGCCTTCGTTGTAAGCGCTCTTTGTCGTGGTACCCAGTACGCGGTTGCCAAACAACTTGTTGCAGTAGTCGGCGTAAGACTGACCGACACCCGGGTTACCGGAATAACCAGGGATGAGATCGAAGAGCGTGCCCATGTCTGTCGAACCCTGGACGTTGTGGATACCACGAAGGGCGTTGATGCCGCCTCCCGCACGACCCATGTTGCCCATGAGAGTCTGGATGACAGCGTAGGAGCGAACGCCCTGCGAGCCGCTCGTGAACTGCGTGGCACCCATGGCGTACATGATGCACGCGGCACGGTAGCCGGGGCCCGTGAGATCCTGCGAAGCAGCACCGAAGTCGGAGCTGGAGCAGCGGCTGTTAGCGATGAAAGCATCGCGAACAGCTGCAATGTCAGCCTCGGTACAACCACAGATCTGCGCAACCGTGGCAGCCGGGTACTTCGCGACGTGGGTCCTGAGCCTCTGGAAGACACACTCGGCATCGTCCACGTTGGCCGCGATTTCCGGCATGTTCGTCCACTGCCAGGCGGTGCCACCGGTGTTGGAGGCACTGCGGAGAATCGCGCGCTTGTAGTCGCCAGTTGCAGTGTCTACCTTGATGCGCGAGTCACAGTACTTCGGCCAGCCCGCGGTGAGCGGAGCGGCAGACCAAGTAGATCCGCCATCCGTCGAGTACTGAGCCGTCGCAAGCTCGCCGGAAGTCAACGTGCGCTGCGTGCCGCCATCGTCGATGAATGCACGGCCGTAGGAGGCTGCGTTTCCTGCAGTGCTGTTGTGCCACGCGAAGAAGTTGACGGCTGCGGTGCTCGTCGGATTCGCGTACATCCACGTGATGATGGAGTTCAGCACACCGTTGATGAACGCGATGTTGGTTCCGGGACGAATTCGAACATAACGGTCATGCTTACGCATGTCGTTGACGTTCGAGGCAACGTAGCCGCTGTTGATCATGCGGGCGGTACGGGTCTGCCGCGGATCAACGACGACCAGAGCGGCATTCCTACCGCGACCGTTGACGTCGAAGCGAGCGGTGTTCACGTGACCGATCGACGCGGGGTGGTTCTCAGCGGGGTTTGCCCCGCAAACGAAGAACATGGTGGAGTTATCTAGGTCCACCCAGTTGTTCGTCATAGCGCCTCGTCCAAATGTGCGGCCAAGACCGGCCACTGTGGACGAGTGTCATATACGGGCCTGGTGTTCGACCAGGCTTGTGCCAAATTCGGCGATGACTTTGCGGTACAGGTAGTTGGGCTCGTTGTTCATGTGCGACGAGCCGAAGAACATGACCGTCTTTGCGTTCGAAGCTGCGGTGGAACCGGGTGTTACTGCGCCGAGCGAGTCGCGGATTGCCTTGAGGCCGGTGTGGTTCACACCGTCGCCCGCAACGATCTCGGTCATGGCCGTGTCCAGTGCCAATGCAGACCAGGCACCGTTACCAATGCGCTTCCACGCAGTACCTGTGAAATCAAAACCATCGACGGCCGCAGTGTGCTCCGGCACGCCAAGACGACGAACGTTGTTTACCAACTGATACGAGCCAGCGCCCTTGGAGCACAGTCCGCCTCGGCTGGTCGGGTTGTTCGAATCGCCATAAACGTCAAGTACGTTGCCGCTAGCATCCACGTCGACCTTCTGGCCGCACTGCGCTGAGCAGTAAGGACAGGTCGTCGTGTACGTCGCAGCAACCTCAGCAGCTACGGCACGGGACGCGGTGAATACCATGTCGGCACCGGTAGCCCCTACCACAGCCGCCGCAGCGCCTGCCTTCAGGAAGTCGCGCCGTGAAAGCTCGAACTTCCCTTCTGTTTCCTTATCGTGTGTAGCCATACCTTTCCCTCTCTATTCGTGGATCCTTGGTGACCCACAATGGTCCGAAGATACCTCCGGTCCAACCGACCTTCTCCGCCACACCTCCTTCTAGTTCGGGGCCGTCTCGGGGGGGAATAAGAAAAACCGGTCTACTCACGCGTCAGTTCTGCGTGTGTAACCGGTTCTGTCAGGCGATTGCCTCCCTTACCCCAGAGATGACGCGACACGGACCCCATTTGCCGGGGAGCCTCGCATCGCTGTCTCCTTTCCAAGTGGGGAGGCGTCACCGTTTCCAGTGGCACCCTATCGGCCTGAAAACCTTTGCGCGGCGCGCTTTAGGTCAGGAGGCTCGGAGACGAACGGCCTATTCAATTACCCTGGTGAATCTGCCGGGACCCATTGTTCCAGGGATTGTAACTAGAGTTACAAACACTCTCTATCAAGCGTACCGACACTGCCGAGATGTGTCAATCCTGTGAGTACCCGTAAACAAGCACGTATCACGCAGTCCCACCGCCGAATGTGTCTAGAAACGCTTTACGGTCGTAAACCTGGACGCTCATCGCTCTGGCCGATCGTGCAAGTTCCTCGTCCTCAGTTGCCAGTCGAGAGACACGCTGGGCGATGGTCAGCAGAATCGCAGTCGGTCGATCGACCCCGCCTTCCTGGACAAGCTCGGCCACATCCGATTCCGAGTGCGGCTCGGGGTGCAGCAAGTCATTCAACGCCACTCCGTCGAGGCTGCGGCCCTCGTACTCTGCGAATCCCTCGGCCGGCACGACCCACTTGAAACGGCGGTCGTTCATGAAGTCCATCTTCTCGGCCAAAGCCATTCCCTCGATGAAATCGGAGGTCACCACTATCGAACGCTTACGACGCAGGAGAGGGATGAGGAAGAGCAGAAGCGGTGACAGGCATATCGTCCAGCCCAGCGGCGTCTTGGGTGCCTCAAACGAAGGGATGAGACCCACGCTCGGCCAGCCCCAAACCTGCACCTGGTGGTTCTCGCGGTCGGACACGTAGATCCTGCCGTCGCTGTCGAGAGAGACGTCGCTCGGATACTGGAACTGACCGAGACCGACTCCGTTGCCGCCAAAGCCCGCTATGCGCTGGCCATTGAGCTCATAGATGTCCACCGTGTGTGAGAACGCATCAACAACGTACAACCGCTGATCCGCGTCAATGGCCATCCCACGCGGCGTTCCCGACGTTGGGATCATGTACTTGTATTCGCCCTCGGAAGAGAACACCTGAACGCGCCTGTTGTTGCTGTCCGAGACGAAGATGTCTCCGTTCTTTGCAACGACGATACCGTTGGGGTAGTAGAAGCCGCCAGGGGAATCCTCCATGCGCGCGGCCTGGACCGTCTTGCCCCAGCGGCGTATCTCTTCACCATCGGGTGTGTACTCGAGAACGCGATGCAACTTGCTGCGACCCACGTCGGCGATCAGGACATTGCCTTCAGCGTCGAACGCGATAGCGATCGGCGCCCAGTCGGTCGGGGCATCACCCTGCGCCTTGAACTCCCGGATGAACTTCCCGTCTGCCGAGAACACGAATACGCCCTGGAGAAGACGATCGGTAACCCAGATCTCGCCGTCAGCGCTAACCGCAACGCGACCCGGCTGCGCGAGCGCAGTTGCAGCATCACTCTCGATTGCGCGGAATGAGAAGTTGTATGAGCCGTCTGTGTCGTAGCACCGGATCGCCTTGTTCTTGTTGTCGACGATGTAAGCACGGTCCCCGCTGGTTACCGCCACGCCAATCGGCTGCGTGAGTGCGTCAGCGCCCTCCGGGCCTGCGATGGAATACAGGTACTCGGGTGGAGTGACGCTAGCCTCGCCGCCGCCGATGAACGGCACGACGATTCTGCCATTCTCCAGGTAGTTGAACGTCGCCCAGACGAGCAACAGCAGAAGAAGAACCAGCAGCACCAGGGCCACGATTCTCTTCGTCCGGCCGCGGCGCTCGCGCTCTGCGAGAAAGTTCGACAGTTTCCGATTGGATTCGGTCACGCTTCACACTCCGTGTTCATCGCGAGCTGATTATTTACCGAGCCGAGCAAGAGCCTCGGTTGCGTCAGGATCCTGAGGAACGAGTTTCAGAACCCGCTCGTAGGCGGCGGTTGCTTCATCGACCTTGTCGAAGCCTTCAAGCAGTTGCGCGACAAGACGAGCAGCTTCGATGTTAGTGGGCGCGAGCGCGATGGCGATACGCGCCTCTACCAGTGCTTCCTTTGTATCGCTCTTCTGGAGTGACTTGGCGAGAGCTATGTGGTCTCCAGCCGGACCGAACTTCTCAAGCTCCGCAAGCGGCTCGGCTCGGCCGGGAGCGTTATCGGCCGAGCGACGGAACAGCTCGGCCGCTCCTGCCTTATCGCCATCTGCGAGAAGCAGCAGTCCCATGTCGTAGTTGGCCTCGGCCATAGTCGGCACGAATGCGAGTGCTGTCTCGAGCTCCTTGCGCTGATTTGAATCCGAGCCAAGCTCTCGATATGCAACCGAGAGCGCGTAGTGAGTGTCAGCATCGTCGCGCTTCATACGAAGCGCTTCTTTCAGGTACAGCACCGCATCCTCGTAATCCTTGAGGGAGAGGAGTGTCACGCCGCGGTAGTAATACGCACGCTCCAGGCGCTGGTCCTGACTGGCGAACTGCCCGGACTTCAGGTTGTCGACGAGGCGCTGCCAGTACCCCTCGGCAGTGCGCCACTCTTCGCGCTTCATGGCGATCAAACCGAGGCCTTCCAGCGCAGCCGCGTTGTCTTCTTCGATCTTGAGTGCGTTTTGGAACTGCTCTACCGAGTCATCCAGACGTCCGTCGGATGCGAGCGCCTGAGCCAGCAGGATGCGTGCACCGGCGTCCTTCGGCGACTTCTTGACCTGGGCGACCAGCGACTCGATCGCGCGTCCGGTGACCGAGTTCTTCTCAACACCGCGCTGGGTCGAGAAGACCGTGTAGCCAAGATAGACAAGCGCGACCACAACGAGCAGGCCGACGATTTTGACTGCGATACCAAGAACATGTGAGTTCATGCGTAGTTTCACTCGAGAGTCACTCCACTTGCTCGATCAGAGGTTGAGGTCTGTGTGACAGCGCCGGCAGAGCTCAGAACCCGGCCATGGCGCGATTCGTATGTTCTTGATGTCGAGAGCTCCATGACAATCGTAACAGCCTCGCATGTCGTGAGGCCCGGTGAGCGGGTTGTCGACCCTGATGCCCGTAGACCCAAATCCGATATGACAGTCGTCACATACGTACGGCGTGTCCTTCTTATACTCGGCCTTAGTGGCCACATTGAAGTGGACTGCATGTTCGGCGAGTCCGGCTACCTTGATGTCCGTGGCGGGTTCGGTTTCCATCTCAGGATGGCACTTCACGCAATTCTTCGCGACAAGTTCCGCTGAACGGACGGTTGCGTGATGGCAGTCCTGGCATGATTCCCGGTCCTTGTGGCAGACGCGACAGTCCTCGCCTGAGAGCTTACCTCTCGTGGCGTGGACATCGAGCCAGTCAGTCGGGTGCGGCATCGTAGTCTGGTGACACTGCTGGCATGACTTTGAGTCGTGACAGACAGCGCAGTCACCCTTCTGGCCGAGGAAGAGGCCACCGTGCTCGGATGACCACTGCGGCTTGCGGTGGTCTGCAGGAATCACCTTCAGCCCGACTTTGCCGTTAGCAAGCTTCGTTCCACCGTTGTGGCACTTCACGCACACATTGGCCTTGTGACACATAGCGCAATACGACACGCCGGCCTTGGCTGAGTCATTGTGCTCACCACTCAAGAACTTCACAGTGTGAGTCACCGGTGTGAGCTCGAAGCTCTTGGGGTGACAGTCTTCGCACTTCTCCGTGGCAACCGGTCCATTGGCTGCATGCACGAGTCCGTGGCAGCGATAGCAGTCCTGCATTGAGTTCTTGTCTGTCACTGTCGGCTGATGCGCGAATCGCGGATGGCAGACCGTGCACTTGTAGTCACGCTTCAGGTGATCGTCATGCGCAAAGACGATACGCCCGGGCTCGAACTTGTCGATATCGGGGTGGCAGTAGTTGCACTGGCCGATGGTTGTCTCTTCATCCGGGTCGACAAGCTTCGAGGGTTCATCAGCCTTCACAGGCACGGTGCGCAGGAAGACAGCGGGCATCGGGCCTACATCGACCTTCTCGGTCTCGTGGCAGGTGTCACAATCCTTGACCGGCTCATGGCATAGCAGACAGCCGTTCACTCCCCCGGTCTTGCTCGCAGTCGCGTGTGGTTTAGCCTTCCAGTCCTTCACGTGCGACTCGGGGCGTCGTGTGTCGCCGTCAGGGTGACAGTCGACACAATCGCCACTCGCGATCTGACCTGTAGGACCATGCACCAGGCCGTGGCACGCGAAGCATGATGCCATTGTGGGCGCGGTCGTCTTGCCGCCCTCGTGAGGATTGACGAAGTGGCAAGAGGAGCAGTCCGCCGTGAGGTGCGCGGCGTGCTTGAAGATAACCGAGGGGTTCCTCGATGCACCGATGACCGCGTGACAGGGAGTACAGTTGCGTGCGGCGACCGGAGCCGTGAGGTCGATCGGCGGAGAGTCAACGACGCTTCGGGCCTGCAGTGCGGGGACAGCAAGGAAGGCGGCGGTCGAAATCGCCGCGACCGCCACCAGTACCATTGCTCTCGATGCGCTGAAGCGTGCCATCAGATTAAGAGCCGCCTCCAAAGACAGACCCGATCAGTTTCAGAACCGGGTTGTTCGCTCTCACATCTGCCTTGCCATGAATCATACCTGCTGAGCTCTTGGTGAACTCCTCCGTAGCGGTACCATGCTGATCATGACAGCTTCCAGCACCACATGATGCGGCCAGATTCGCCGGGTTCACGTTGGACTCCTTGTCGGCCTTGGGCTGAATGCCGTGGTAGTCGTGGCACTGCCAGCAAGCCGGAGCGTCCTCGGCACCGGCCTTGTATGCCGCGCCGTGATAGTAGTCGCTGTAGCTATCGTAGTAATCCTTATGGCACTTGCCGCACATGTCGTACGAGGCTGCATGGATCGTCATGCTTGCCTCTTTGGTGTCCGTGAGCGGAATCGTGTGACCTCCATGGCAGGAACCACATGTAGCCGAGGCGTAATTCCCGCTCGCGATTTCTTCGGCGTGAATAGAAGCCTCATATGCGGCCTTCTGGTCATCGTGGTCGTGGCACGCGGCGCAGGAAAGACCTGCGTTGACGTACCAGAGCTTGGTCTTGGGCTCAGGCGCATCGTCGCCATACGTGAAGTCGACGTGGCACTGCACACAAGTGATGTCACGGTGTGCCGAGGATTCCACGCCCACAACCTGATACGACTTGATCAGGCCATTGGAGAGCTTGGTCAGGTTCGGGTTGCCGTGACACGCCTGGCATCCGCTGCCCACATCGTACGCAAAGGCCTGCTTGGGCTGCCATTCAACGCCCTCTTTGACGTGGCATGAGTTGCAGTCCGAGATCGTGTGACACATCGCGCACTCGGTATTCGTCTTCGCGAGCGAAGGTGTCACGTGCGGCTTGTTTTTCCAGTCCGCCGTGTGCGACTTCGGCCGCAGCTTGATCGGCCCGGCCTTGTGACAGTCAGAGCACAGCGAGGTCGCCATTTCGCCCTGAGACCCATGAGTAAGCCCGTGGCAGTTGAAGCATTCCTTCATCGGAACGCGCTTGATCAGACCACCGGGGCCGTGTGGCGATTCTGTATGACAGGCGTTGCATGCGGTGGTGATATGGGAGCCGTGGGTGAAGTTGATGCTCAGATCTTTCACCTCGGCGTAGTTCGCGTGGCAGTAAGTGCAGTTCTCTTTGTAGACTTCGCCGCCTAGCTGAATCGTGATAGCCGATGAGGCTGCCGGCGCGATTGCGACGACGACCAGTACGACCAGTATCAGCAGAGCTCGCGAGACATGCTTGCCGGAGCGTGCCTCTCTTCTCACCCTTTTCCCCTTACCTACTCGCTAATCGCGTTCGCTTCAGGGCGACTCTTCTTCGGCTACTTGCCGAATAGGTTCCCAATCGACCCAAGAACGCGTCCGAAGAACACTAGGACCGGATTCTCTTCCCGCACCGCGCTCTTTCCATGAATCATGGCCGCGGCGTTCTTGATGAACTCATCGCTCGCAGTGCCGTGCTGGTCGTGGCAAGCGCCCGTACCGCAGGTCTCGACGAGGTGAGTTTCATTGACCAGCGATGCCGGGTCGTCCGAGGGTAGAATGTCGTGCCACCCATGGCAGTCCCAGCAAGCCGGTGCATCCTCGGCGCCGGCCTTGTAGGCAGCACCGTGGTAATAGTCATCGTAGCTGTCCCAGTAATCCTGGTGGCAGCGACCGCAGATCTCATAGCCATTCTCATGCAGAGCGGCCTTGCCCGCAGGCGAATCGGTCAACTGCATGATGTCGTGGCTGCCATGGCAATCACCGCACAGCGGCTTCTTGGCCTCGGTCTCGGCGGCAGTGCCCGTTGCGTCAACAGCACGACGGTGCGCGCCTCGGCCAAAGGTCAGGAACTGCTTCTCGTGACAGTTCTTGCAAGCAAGCTTGGCTGTCGACTGCCACTTGGTGCCGTCGGTGTGCGGTGCCTTGTACGCAAAGTCGAGGTGACATCCAACACAAAGCGTCTTCGCGTGGACAGACGAGTCGATTGCCTCGGCATCGATGTAGTAGCTGATCTCTTTGCCAGCCTTGAGACGCGTCAGGTTCTCGTCACCATGGCAGACCATGCAGCCGGCTTTGCTCTCAGTAGGGAGCGTGAAGTCGAGTGCGTAGGGCGCAGTCGCCGAGATCGACGGCGTGGACGTGACAGACGGCATCGGAGTCGTGGCCGTCGCTCCAAGCGCGACAGTTGGCACGAGCACGAGCATCATCGCGGCAAGTCCCGCCGCTACCGACAACCGATTCTTCACTACGCTCTTCACCTCCGGCCCTTCAGTCCGCTTCGGCTGCAGCAGGCAAGTGCGCCGGCGCATCCGCATGGTCGTCATCGTGGTCGTGGTGGTAAGCGTTTGGATCGACTTCGAGCTTCTTGATGCCGAAGAAGTCGAGCGTGCACGGCAAGTCGATGCCGGCCGCCAGATAGATATGCACGGTGGTCACGATAATGAAGAGCCAGTTGATCGAGTAGTGGAGCACTCGCACCCAGGCGCCTGCCATGGCAAGACCGCCAACGAGCGGAGCGAGCGACCAGCCGAGCAGAATCTCACGCGGACTCAGGCCGAAAACGAACGGCTGTGTTAGAAGCGCGATTCCGGTTAGTCCTTGGGCGATCATCAGGACGCCGAAGAGGTCATACGCGAGCTTCTGCATGACGTTGTACTTCGCGACGTGCGGTTTGACGTTGCTGAAGTAGGTGTAGTACGCGGCAACGCCCATTAGCGTGGCGAGGTCCTTCTTCCCGACTGCGAACTCTTTCCAGTCGCGCTCCTTGGAGAAGAACGCATACCAGAGGCGCCAGAGGAAGTTGAGGCCGACAATGACCATCGCCACGTAGTGCACATAGCGCATCGCGGTGCGTCCGCCATCGAAGAACGGGAACCGGATGTACATGCCGGAAATCCCCAGCAGCAGCATCATTACCAGGTGCTGGAAGTGAATGAACTTCGGAAGCGCGGGCGGCGCCCAGTCGTGCTTGGGCCACTGCTTGTCGATCCACTGCTTCTTGAATCTTCCAGTTGGAATGCTGACGCCAAGGTGAACAATGAAAAACACGCCGAAGACCAGAATCTCAAGAATCACGAATATCACGTCAAGCCAGACGTTCACTTCAGCGAGAAGAATCGCCGCCACCCCCTACCCTCGTGCCGGGACCAGGCGCGCAAGCGCCCACCCTAGGCTCTAACTGACCACATCAAGTCATGCTTTGTGGGTCCGAACTCCGCCTTGCGCACAGGTGTTACCGGCACCTGCCCTGGACCATATCTGTGCCGCTACCGGACGGCGTGGTCGCTGGGGGTCGCATGACCTTGCCCTCACAATAGAGAGAGCACCAAACCATGTCAACGAATCGGAAACGTCTTACTCCTGCGGAGGGACGATCTCGACGAGTTCAATCTCGAATGTGAGCTCTTCGCCCGCGAGTGGGTGATTGAAGTCGACAGTGACATCCACGAGGTCTTCGCTGATGCTGACGATCCGCGCAGCCATGCGTGAGCTGTCATCGGCGATTACGGTGATGATCGCGCCGATCTCAGGGGTGCTCTCGCCGAAGGCGTCGGCAGGAACAACCTGGACGGCCTCGTCGTAGCGTGGACCATACGCCTCATCCGACGGGATCACGACGGTCTTCTTCTCGCCGACCTCAAGGCCGAGAACGGCGCTATCAAAACCCGGGATCACGTCGCCTTCACCAACCGTGAACAACAGAGGCTCGCGACCTTCACTTGCATCAAACACAGAACCGTCGGCAAGCGTGCCGCGGTAGTGGACTGTAACGGTATCACCGGAAACAACAGGCATGGGACCTCCTCGGTCAGATGAATCAGATGCCGTCTATGAAAGACGGCTCGGTCAACCCTAATCGGCTTGGGGCGGCACGTCAATGCGAGCAAAGACTCTCCACTTCCGTGCCGACTAAGGCATAATGCCGCCATAAGGCAGCGATTCTGCCCGCTAAATGTCCGAGACCGGGATGCCTTCCGGTCATCGCTCCGGGGAGAACCTCGATGCGCCTTGCGCTTCTGTTGGCCGCGCTGCTCATACTCGCCTCGCCGCTGCCGGCTGAGGCCTCCCACATCAAGATCATCTTGCGATACGACGACTACTCGCACGCGAGCGACACTGAAATCGAGCGAGCTCTCTTTGAGGCTGCCAGCGACCTTGAATGCGGAGTCCTGGTCGGGGTGATCCCGTTTGATGAATCCGTCGCCTACCCACCCGGCTCGCACGAGGTTCCGATTCTGGCCGCCTTTCACGAGCGCAAGGTGGCGCTGCTCAGGGAATACGCGTCGCGAGGAGTCGTGGAGATCGCGGTTCATGGTTTCGCCCACACCAACAACGCGGCCTCCGGCCCGAAGTCTGAGTTCGCCGGTCTCGGCGGCGAGTCGCAGGATCACCTGGTAACAGCCGGAATGGCGCACTTGGAGTCGACGTTTGGCTCGAAAGTCGGGTCCTTCATCCCTCCATACAACCACTACGACGACCAGACACTGAAGTCGCTTGCGGGTAGCGGCTACACGCTCATCTCGGCTGGACCGGGCGGTCCGATACATCACGACAGCGGGTTGGCCTACTTGCCGAGAGGACCGCAGCCGAGTCGGCTTGAGGACGTCGTTGCAGCAGCGGTAGCGAGCGGTCACACCGACGCGACTTTGGTCCTCACCATCCACGAGTACGACATCGCGAAGCCCGGGTCTGCTGACGGCACGACCGGGATGGCGATGCACGAGCTGGTGGACAGCCTTCACCGGGTGAACGGCATTGATGAAGTGCGGTTCATCTCCACCAGCGAGCTCCTTGAAAGCGAGGACCTGTCCCCTGCCAGGATGCAGGCGAACCGGAAGATCCGGGAGAGCTTCATCACCCGTCACCGGCTGCTTCCCGCGAGGCTGAATGCGTACCCCGTGGCGGATCTGTACTACTCGCAACAGAGCGCCAACCGCATCTACCTGGTCCAGCTCTCCGCGTTTGCTGTCCACTATGGCGCGCTGGTGCTTGCACTGACCTTGCTGGCGTGGGGCGTCTTGCGGGGAGTGTCCGGCTACGTCAAAGGCGCGGCGGTGCTTCTCGGCGGTGCATCGTTGACGGGAATCGTGGCGATGCTCACGAACACGCTGCCAAGCGAGTTCTTCCTGCCGCTGGCCGTGGTCGCATCTTGCTGCCTGGGAATCACCGTCGGCGGCGCTATTGGCGGCCAAGAACCGACGGACGGCGCGGCCTACTGAGCCTCGGGCGACTCCTCAGCGGCCGGACGCAGGCCCGCAAGGTCCGCGATACGCCCCGCAATGGTCGGCTCGTCCCAAAGGCCGGGCTCCTCGCCGTACATGCCGAGAACAGACGCAGCCACTTGATAGCGCGCCTCCGGCCTGAGACCGGCGCGACGCTCCAGGTACTCGGCGGCAAGGGCCTCTCGGCGATTCTGCGCGCCACCTGCAAAGCGCAGCTCGAGCTCCCCTGAGTCGCGCACCACGATCGTGCCCGCCACCATGTCGCCAAGCCTCTTGCTCTTGGCCGAGAGAAGCATCGCGACCAGACCGATCGCGTAGTAGCCGGGTAGCGAGTCGACGATGCGCATCACGTTGCGGATGACGGAGTCGACCGCGTTGACCCTGGAGCCGTCGTCACGCACAACGCGGATGCCGAGGTAGCGCTTGCCCGGGGTGCGTCCGTTGCGGAACACCTCGCCGTAGACGTAGTACCCCCAGTAGCTGATGAACGCCACCGCGATGACGATGCCGATCAACCAGATAGGCGCCTCGTCGAGGTTAGCCGCGGAGAGCGCGAGGCTTACAAGAATGCCAACGCCGACCTCGGCTGCGATGATGAGCGAGATGAGGATGGTGTCGACGAGGAGCGCGGCTCCTCGCGAGCCTGCACCCGCGAGCTCGTATGCGAATGCGACGGACTCCGGCGTCTCAACCGCAACTAGATCCGGACGTCCTTCGTTCCCGCTCAAGTGCCCTCCTTGGTTCGCGCACGTGTCCCACCCGGGTGCTAGCATAGTCGAGGAATCTCACGGGCGGAAGGAAGCGTGTGGAGGAGCGGGAGTTCGTTGCCGGGTCCAAAGATGTATGGGAGCGGCTCGCCGTCGCTGTTGCCGAGGCACGCGAACGCGGGATTCGCCGAATCAGCGCGACCGCGCTCAAGCAGATGCACGAGGACTACCGCCACGCTGCTGCCGACCTCGCTTACGCGCAGACGCACTATCGGGGCTCCGAGACGGTCGTATACCTGAACCGGTTGGTCGCTTTCGCGCATGGCGAGCTCTACGGCCTTCCGCCGAGACGACTTGCCGCGATCTGGACGTTCCTCTCGGCAGGGTATCCGCGGTTGATGCGCAAGAACTGGAAGCCGATAGCCATCTCCACTGCGATCTTTGTGGTCGCGTCCGCGCTTGGTTTCGCCCTGGCGTTCACCAACTACCCGCTGGCCCGCACGCTCTTGCCAGCGCAGTACCGCGACTCGATCGGCGACTCGATCCAGCGCGGCGGCAATGACGGCTCCAACGAGGAGATGGCGCAGTACGCGCCCGTGTTCTCGTCGTATATCACCGCGAACAACATCCAGGTCTCACTCATGGCGTTTGCGGGTGGCATGACCTTTGGCGCGCTCACCGCATACGCGCTCACGATGAACGGCCTAATGCTCGGAGTGCTTGCCGGGATGTTCACCAAAGGCGGCGGAGCGCTGGGGTTCTGGGCGCTCATCGTGCCGCACGGCGCGCTAGAGCTGCCGGCGATCATGCTGGCAGGCGCGGCGGGACTGGTGCTGGCGCGCGCGCTGCTCTTTCCAGGCGACCTCACACGCTCAGATGCGTTGCGCGCGAACTCCGGTGACGCGGTGCGACTCGTGCTTGGCGCCGTTCCGCTGCTCATCGTCGCGGGCATCATCGAAGCGTTCCTGACACCGCGCGGCGGAATCGACCCCGGGCTCAAGATCGCGTTTGGGGCAGCGGTGTTCTTGCTGCTAGTGGCGTACGTGGTGCTGCCGGGACGGAAGATCGCGCCTACTGCGTGATGAGCTGCACGTCCGGGTAGGCTCCGTGCGCCCGCGCGTCCGAACTCACAAGCGTTGCGCCGAGGAGCGCCGCGCACGCCGGTGCAAGCGCGTCGTAGAACGAACAGCCGAGGAGCCCACATTGCCGCGCGGCCTCGCGCACGACCTCGTCTGTGAGCGGAACGACGCTGACGCCGGCGTCCTCAAGCGTCTCCCATGCCGGGATGATGTCCTCGTGCGCGAAGTGTCGGCGCACGAACGCGAGTACCTCGTGAACGAAGTGCGTCGGCACCGCAATGGCGATTTCGCCGGCGACGGCTCGGTCCAGCAGCTCAAGCGCCGCCTCTCGGCCGAACTCAGGCTTGAACCACTTCACGCCGATGGACGCATCGAGAACCATCAACCGAGTTGCTGGACTCATCGCAAGGGGCTCCCGTCGCCCGTCTCCCGTACCTCGCGCAGGATTTCGAGCGAGGGCCGGTCGTCGTGGACGGTGCGCCCCTCGTCGAAATGCCGCATCCGCTCGATGGCGCCGAGAATGCGCACACGCCGCGCCTCGGCAGCGCGTTCGTCCGGCGTCTTCGTGAGGTACGTGGCAACCGACTCTTGCACGAGCTGGCTGCGCGATGTGCCGAGAGACTCGGCCTCGGCGTCGAGGCGCGTGAGCAGGTCATCGGGAACCGAGATGGTGATCTTGGCGGTCATGGCGCCTCCTGGTCATACCGGCGTTCATACCAAGAGTATGCCCGAGGGTGGAGCGCGTCAATCGGGAGCGCCTTCCCCTACAGCCTCCCGCGCGCCTTGATCTCCAGGTAGTGGTTGACCGCCGCCACCGAAAGCTGCTCGGGCTCCACGTCGAGTGCAAGCGCACCCCTGGCCGAGAGGACCCCGAGCGCCTCGGCCTTGTCGCGCAGCACGCCTTCGGCGACCGCAGAAGCGTACGCCTCGGCCTCGGTCGTTATCTCTTGGCGCGCGCGGGCCTCGATGACGCGGTTGCGCTGCGTGAGCACGAGCGGCAGGTGTCGCGGCGCAAGTCCGCCGAGCACGCCGAGCAGGCGCTTGGACGGCTCGGTGCCGAGGATGTCGGTGAACAGCACGATGAGCGAGCGCTTTGAGAGGCGCGCCGCCAGGTACGTGAGCGCGCGGGTGTAGTCAGGCTCCTCGACGCGTCCCTCGGCGGAATAGAGCGCCTCGAGGATCGCGAGGAACTGGCGGTGGCCCTTACGCGGCGGCAGGTACGTGATGACGTCCCGGCCAAAGACGAGCAGTCCGACGAGGTCGCCCGCCTCGGTGCCGAGATACGCGAGCAGGAGCGCGGCGTTCACGGCTCGGTCGAGCTTGCTCATGCCGCCCACCATCGGCGTCATGAGGCGCCCGGTGTCGACGGCGATCATCACCGTCTGGGAGCGCTCCGCCTCGAAGCGGCGGATGACGGGCTTGCCCCGGCGGGCGGTCGCCTTCCAGTCGATCTCTCGGTAGGCGTCGCCGCTCTGATACTCGCGCAGCGACTCGAACTCGGTGCCCACGCCGGCGTAGCGCGCGGCTTTGATGCCGAGGTCGAGAAGCGCCCCGCGGCGCGCCAGGAGCGCGTAGCGGCGGACGGCGGTGATGTCGGGATAGACGCGGCAGGTCTCGGCAGTGGGGATGGTGAGCTGCCTGCCCGCAAGGCCGAGCGGACCGATAGCGCGCACGCCCACGTCGCCGAAGCGGAACTCGCCCCGACCGGGCGGCGTGAACGCCAGCGCGAACTCCTCCTCGGCGTGCGGTGCAAGGGCGAAGGGGCCGATCACGCGCTCGCCGGTGAAGCCGACGGGCGGCGTCTCACGCAGGGTGAGCGCGGCGGCGTATGCCGACGCGTTGCGGACCGTGAGCGTCACGGGGTTGGCGGCACCGATCGAGAGCTTCTCGGGCAATGTGCGCACGACCTCTATCTCACCCGGGCGCGGCGTGGCGCGGATGTCCGCGACCGTGAGCAGCGCGACCACGAGCAGCCACGCGCCAAGCGCAACCCACGCCCACGGCGCGGGCACAAGCGGCAGGAGCAGCACCGGGGCAGCCGTCACCAGCGCCGCGCGCGGCGTCACGTGCGGCAGCTTGCCGATGGCTGTTATGAGCCGTCCGCTCATCTCGGTACCGGCACCTGCGCGAGCACGTCGGCGAGCACGGCATCCACGCCGGTGCCTTCGATCTCGATCTCAGGGCGGAGCAGGATGCGGTGGCGCAGGCACGGCAGGCACGCGGTCTTCACGTCATCCGGCGTCACGAACGCGCGTCCAGCCAGAAGCGCGCGGCCCTTGGAGGCGACGAGCACGCTCACGGCAGCGCGCGGGCTTGCGCCCAGGAAGACCGCCGGATGCTCGCGCGTGGCACGAACGATCGCCGAGACGTACCCGACGACGCCCTCGTCCACGACGACGCGGTCAAGCTCGGCGCGAGCCGCAAGGATGTCTGCCGCCGAGGCGACCTTGCGTACACCGAGATCGTCGAGGGAGGTCATCTCCATGCCGCCGACGTGGCGCGCGAGGATCTGCAGTTCCTCCTCGGCGGTGGGGTAATTCACGAGCACCTTCTGGCCGAAGCGGTCGAGCTGCGCCTCGGGAAGCGGGTACGTGCCCTCGTACTCAACGGGGTTCTGCGTCGCGACGACCAGAAACGGCTTAGGCAGCTCATGGCCCACGCCGTCAATCGTAACCTGGCCCTCCTGCATCGCCTCGAGGAGCGCGGACTGCGTCTTCGGGGGCGTGCGGTTGATCTCGTCTGCCAGCACGATGTTGGCGAAGACCGGCCCGGGGCGCAGGAAGAACTGCTGGCGCTCCAGGTCGAAGATGTTGGTACCGACGACGTCTGCCGGCATGAGGTCGGGTGAGAACTGGATGCGCTTGAACGACATGTCGAGCGTGTGTGCGAGCGCGCGGGCTAAGAGCGTCTTCGCGGTGCCCGGCACGCCTTCGAGCAGCACGTGGCCGCCCGTGATGAGGCCGACCAGCAGCGCATCGACCGTCTCGGCCTGCCCCACGACCGCCTTTGCGACCTCGGCGCGCACATCCGCCGCGAGCTTTTGGACCCTGTCGGTGTCAGCCATTGATACCTTCGACCTCCCGTCGCGCGCGGGCAAGCATGCCCGCGACCTGCACGAACTCTTCTTCTGCGATCTTTTCCTTGCCGAGCAGGACCTGCGTCCGCTCAAGTGCAACGCCAGCCGAGGGGTGCCTCTTGCGCCCCATCACCGGCGATCCATACCGTCTTGTGAGCGCGCGCGTGAGCCCATCGGCAAGCGCTTGCAGTGCCTCTCGGCGGGCACCGGCCTTGCGGTAGAGACCCGCGAGCGAGTCGATGTATGCCGAGGTGCGCGCCACGGGCGTCTCGGCGACCCCGATCGTCGGGCCGAGACGGCGTCCGTACGCGGCGAGCAAGAGCGCCACGCCGATAGCGAAGACTAGCAGCGCGGATTGTCCACCCGCGCCGAGACGCTCAAGGATGCCACCGCCTCGCGCGAAACCGTGGTGGTACTCGTCGAAGTAGACCGGACCACGCATCGCCGCGATGAGCACCGCGAGCTGCGCATTATCGGCCTTCGCGATGCCTTCGTTGGAGAGAGCATATGAGTCGGCAAGCCACACGACCTCGCCCGCGCCTACGCGCCGTACGAGCAGTGCCGAGCCGTCGCTGTCCTTGAGGACCTCGGCCCACATGCCATCCTCGGGCAGCAGTCGGGCGGAGCCCACGCTTGCCGAATCAACACCCTGGACGTAGACCGACGGCAGAATCGGTCGAAGCTCTACCGCCTGCCCAAACCGCGTGCTTGCTCTGGCGTCCAGCGCTTGCGCGAACTCGGTCACATACGGTCCCGCAAAGACGACGCGCCCGCCCTGGCGAACCCACTCGGCAAGGCGCTTGATCTCGGCAACGCTGGCAGGCTTGGCGAACGGCTGGCTTGTGGCGATTAGGACCGTGCCCGTCTCGGGCAGGCTCTCGAACTGCTGAAGCGTCTGCGGCTTGAGGCCAAGCTCGTCCAGGTAGCGATAGAAGACCTTGAAGCCCGCAGGCGCCGAGGAGAACGTTGTGGAGTCGTCGAGGCCGGACTTC
The DNA here is from genome assembly GCA_002345925.1 of Actinobacteria bacterium UBA2286. GTDB lineage: Bacteria > Actinomycetota > Coriobacteriia > Anaerosomatales > Anaerosomataceae > UBA2286. Next base: position 33,075 of record DDWM01000047.1, read on the forward strand.
ACGTAACTGTTGGCGCCGACAACCGCAGCCGAGTAGAGCGCGATGACCACTAGCGTGATGGCGAGAGCGGTCAACAGCCGCGGATCGATGTTGAGCCTACGCCTCATTCGACATCACCTTCAAGCACGGCGGTGAGTCCAACGTACTCGACCCGTGCATCTCGGTAGCCGTCCGCGCCAGGATCCACATGCCCGTACCACGCCGGCTCGAACGCGCCCGCAAGCGCCATCAGCGGTTCATGAACTGCTGGCCGCGCAATCTCAACATCACCGAGAAGCTCCGCGTTGGTGCGCGTGCGCGTTCTCGGCACAACGCCGCGTTCAACCAGCTCGCGCGCTGCGCCTCCAAAGAGCGCACGCACCGCCTCGCGGTGGCGCCCCTCGCCCGCCTCGGCATCGGCGAACGCCAGTGCGTCATCCGGCAGGCCCACCGCAGCAGAAACTACCGCATCGTCGGCGGTGTCGGCATCTCCTGCAGTGCGACCCACCACTGCGCGTAAGCGACGGACGATCACGAACACGATCCACGCCACAACAAACGCGCTTATCACGAGCAGCCCGTAGAAGATGGCCCGCATCGATGTCTTCGCAGGGCCCGTGCCCAGTGCCCCGGCAACCCAGTTGAGAACCTTTTCGACTTGTTCCATGAGCCAGTCAAATAGCTGCTGCCCGCTCTCGTCTGCCTTGGTCACGCCCTCATCCGCGAGGATCTGCTTGAGTAGCGCCGCATCGCCCGAAGGCGGTGTGCCGGGCTCGCCGAGCGCAGCCTCCTGTGAGCGAAGCTGGCCGAGAAGCTCATCTGCGACGCTCTTGCGCACGTCGGGCCAGCGAGCCGAGTCAAGCCGCGCCACCACGCTCACGAGCGTCCCGTTATCGAGCGCCACCGTCTGCTCACCAAAGGTGATCGTGGCGGTGTCGGGAATGAGTTCGCGCACGGAGACCGCTACTGACTGTGCGGTCGTGGACTCGTCGATGTTGGCGAGTTCACGCTCAACCAGCACGCGTGCCTCGGTCACACGAGACGCATACTCGGCCTGCGACAGGGTCACAGGCGCCTCGATCGCTCCGGCGCCGACCGGCGTCAGGAGCGAGACTGCCAAGACGCAGGCAGCTATGGTGCGGCGGAGGCGTCTCATGCCGAGGGAGTCAGCTCCCTGGCGCGAACGATAATATCCATACCCTCTTTCCTCGCCCTAAGGTCGAGGTAGAGACTGAACATCGCAAGCGGGATGAACGGAGCCGGAAGCGCGATCGCGATTCCCAGCGTGAGCCCCTCAAAGACCTTCCAGGGAACCGACAGTGGCTGGAACACAGCCTCCGGATTCTGCAGGCTGGCAACGAGCTGCCGGATGATCGCTGGCGACCCTATCGCACCCTCAAACGCGGCCGTCAACGCGCTCACCAGCAGCAAGTAGCCGATCACTCGCCAGTAGCTGCCCTTCACGAGCGCCATCGAGCGCTGGATGGCGACAACGAGATTCGCGTCCTCGACCACACAGATCACACCAGCAAGGCTGAATGCGGCCCACGCAGCGATGGCCCCCGCTCCAAGCACGAAGAACGATGCGACCGCAGCCGCTCCTATGATCAACTCAACGACGATCACCACCAGCAGGTACCAACCGAAGCGCGCCAACCCGCCCTTGAGCACGCTCTTGCCGCTCTCGGCGGGTGCATAGAGCATCCCCGGAGCTGCGCGCAACACGCTGCTGTCGAGATATGCGCGACCAAGCGCCAGAACCTGCGCGGCCATTCCCATCACCATGTACGAGATCATCATGGTGTTGACGAACGCCGCGCTCGGCTCGGCGGCGGTATTCACCGAGGAACCGATAAGCTCCGTGAAACCGCGCAGGTAGAAGTCCTGCCCCAGTCCAGCGATCAGCGCCGCGGGGAACACGAATATGGCCGAGACGAACAGCAGCTGCTTGTAGCTCCCCCGGTACATCGCCAGCGCATCATCGATGACCGCGCCTATGTTTCTCGGTCGAACATCCCTCACAACGCTCCCCCTCTACGAACGCAGCGTTACCTCTCCCGCAACCACTGGCGTTGTGGTGTCGGGACCCCGCACGAGCAATCTGCCTGACGCGTCGATTCCCTCGACCACGCCCGATGCCACGATGGCACCCATGCGATCACGGACGACCACCTCGGAGCCACTCAGCGTGTGCCTGCTTTGGTACGCGTCCACCATCGCCGCGAATCCCGCCTCCGTGTACTCACGATACGCACGCGCCAGTCCGTCTAGCACAGCGGCCGCAACCGCCGAGGGACTCGCATCCGCGTGCTCCTCGACAAACGCCGTATCGCCGAGGGAATCCGCGGAAGCGCGCACGTTCACGCCGATGCCAGCGACTACCCACTCCACTCTATCGGTTTCTGCCGACATCTCCAGGAGGATGCCGGCCACTTTTCTTCCGTTGATGTGCACATCGTTCGGCCATTTCAGGCTGCACGGCACCCCGAGCGACTCCAGACCGTACGCCACACCAAGAGCGCACGCAGGCGCAAGCGATGCCACCTCGGTGGGCGCACACGGCGGGCGAAGCAGTGCTGATAGGTACGCGCCGCCCTCGGGCGACACCCACGTTCTGCCGAGACGCCCCTTGCCTGCCGTCTGTCGGGACGCAACGATGGCGTTTCCCTCGGCGGCGCCCGCGCGCGCGAGCACCTTGCAGTCGTCATTGGTGGAGCCGGTCTCCTCGGCACCTTCGATGTGCACCCAGAAAGTGTCTGTGACAAGCCGCTCGACCTCGACCGGGACCAGACCTGCAGGCAGCGAGGTAAGGTGATAACCCTCACCGCGCGCAGCATCGATGGCGTAGCCGGCCTCGCGAAGCGCCGAGATATGCTTGCCGATGGCAACGCGGCTGATGCCGAACGTGACCGCAAGCCTCTCGCCGGATATCCCGGACGATCCGGTCGCAACAAGCGCCGAGGCTATCTCGGACCTACGGCTTTTCATCGGGTACGTCCGAAGAATCAGCCTTCGAGCTGTCGGAGCGCCCCGCGAGCTTCTCGACTCTGGAGCGCAGGAAACGGCTCCGGCCCCACATAAGGGAGATAACCATGACCACGAGCAGGAACATCCCGAACCAGGTGAGGTTGCGACCAATGGCAAGCGCGCGGTCGAAGTTCTCTGCGAAGATGATGCCCAGTGCAAGCATCAGCACCGTGTAGATCGTTGCGCCGATGAACATCCAGATTTCAAAGACCCAGATGCGCATCCGCGATACACCGGCGATGACCGGCACGAAGTTCTTGAATATCGCGGCAAAGCGTGAGAGTACGAGCGTCTTGTTGCCGTGCCGCTCGAAGTACTCCTCGGCAGCCGTTATGCGTTCCTCGTCGAAGAACCGTCCGCCCCATCTGAGGAGCGCTGCCTTCCCGCCGCGCGTCCCGAAAAGGAACGAGAGGTTAGCGCCTACCATCGCCCCCGCCACCGCGCACGCCGTCACAAGCACCGGATCAAGCGAGCCCTTAACGGTCACAAAGCCGGCTGCCATCACGATCGTCTCGCCCGGCGTGGCCGAGCCGATAATGAAGAGATTCTCCGAGATGGCGAAAATGAACACGATGAGGTAGCCCCAGTCGTTCAGGGCGGCGAGAAACCAATCGAGGATCGGGACACCGGTTTGTGGGGTCATGAAGGCTCGCTTTCGTCGGCAGGCGCATCCGGTGAATTCCAGTCGAGCCACATTGCGTACGTTGGGAACAGCATAGCGAATGCGACGAGCGACACGAGCAGCATGACAAAGAAATCGAGTGAACTCCTCGTTAAGAACGATAGTACGAAGCCTAGTGGGGTTGGCGCAAACGCCAGCGCTACGAGCTTCCAAGAGAACGAGCGGGTCTCGGCCAGCTTGTCTGGTGCTTTGCGAGGACCACGACGCTTGAGGTTCCTGCCCATTGCAACGCCCGCCGTGGCTACCGCCCACACGATGAAGCGGAGCGGCTCCTCGCCACCGGGTGCTCCCCAGAACTGGAAGCGCACAGCGAGCTGCTCGGCGGCGATCAGGACCACCAACCCGAGACCCGGAACCATCGCGGTTCTGACCCATGCGAGATAGGCGACTCTGATCCTCTCAGTTTCCTGCGTCACGGGCGCCTCACGTCAGTTCGCCGCGCCGAGTGTGGACGCGCTGGCCATCTGGCGCTCGTACCATTCGCGGATCTGAGCCGGGCGCGGATACATGTACGCCCAGCCAGCGACCGAGAGCGCAGCAAACGGGATGTACGGCGTCCAGCTCATGCTGAGGAAGCCGAGGACGAAACCGAGAAGGAGCGGAATCTCCGCAAGGCTCATCCCAACGACCGCAGCCATCGAGACGCGCTGCTGCGCGGCGAGATCACCCTCAAGGCGCTCGCCGTTCTTCATGTTGACGGGCCCGGTTGCGCTAAGCAGCTTCGCCCGCAGCCTCGGAGCGAAGAGAACCACGCCGAGCGCGACGGCCCCGAAGATGGCGATTTGCAGCACCGGCACTGCGGCACCGGGCTCAACCGGATCTTCAAGCATGAACCAGAGCACGAACGTCATCACGAACAGGATCATCGGAATCATCGCGCATACGATGAACGTCTTCTGGAAGAGCTTCATATCGAGCGGCTGCCCGGGATACTCGTTCACGTGTCCCCCTCTAGCGCTGACTGACCTACGGCTTCACTTCATCTAGCCCGAAATCGGCGGGCGGGGCAAGGGCGAGAGCACTTGAGGACACGATATCGACACCCGTGGCCGCCAGCGCGGCGAGTCGCTCAAAGCGGATTCCGCCGGATGCCTCTATCTCGCAGGTCGCTCCCGCCTCGCGAAGCGCGCGCACCGCCGAGGCGAGCGCGGCGTCGTCGAAGTTGTCGAGCATCACGATGTCGGCACCAGCGCTAGCAGCCTCGAGCGCTTGCTCGAGCGTGTCGGCCTCGATCTCCACGCGCAGCCCGGGGGCGCCCTCGCGCGCGGCCGCGACGGCCGCGCTCACGCTCCCCGCATGCGCGAGGTGGTTGTCCTTCACGAGCACCATGTCCCACAGCCCGGCGCGATGGTTGTGCGCGCCGCCAACCGCGACCGCGTACTTGGAGAGCGCGCGCAGCCCGGGAATCGTCTTGCGGGTGTCGTGCACGCGCAGCGTCGCGCCTGCGGCACTCTGCCACCGGCGTGCCTCGGCAGCTATGCCCGAAAGGATCATCATGAAGTCGAGTGCGGTTCGCTCGGCAGCTAGGACGAGGCGGGCATTACCCTCCACCTCAAGTACAGGTGTACCTGCCGAGACGAGCGTCCCCTCGGCAATGAGAGGGAGCAGCTCGACGTCGTCGGGCGCACCGACTGCGGCCGCTAGCATCTCGAAGACGCGGGCCGCGACCGGAAGGCCGCACACGACGGTGTCGGCGCGCGCGGCGACAACACCCGTGAAGCGAGCATCGACCGGCACGACTGCCGCCGAGGTGACGTCGCGGGCGAGCAGCTCGAAGTCGGGAAACGCCACGCGCAGGCGGCCCGGAGTGACTCCCAGGTCCTCGGCAAGCGCGGCGGCGATCAGGTCATCGATGGGAGGCAGCGGTGGCAGCATGCGGGTCACTCCAATCCGACGGCGACGGCGCCCGCCTCGGGAGCAACGCCCACAGGGATCTCGCGAGGCGTATCCGCGCCGCGGGTCCATGCAAGCCGCACGCGCCAGCGGTCGTCGTCGCGCACGGGGTGATCCGAACGGAAGTGCGTGCCCCGGCTCTCCTGACGGAAACGGGCGGCGCACGCGATCAGCGCGGCGACCATCGTCATATTGCGGGCCTCCATCGCCTCAACGGCCGGCCCGGTGTTGCCGAGAGACGCCGCTATGCCTTCGAGCTCGCAGCAGGCGGCATCGAGGCCGTCGTGGGTGCGCGTCATGCCGACCGAGGTGCTCATCGTGCGCTCGATGTCGGAGCGGGCGATCGCGGGCTCCCCTGCAGGGCCACCCGCGCCAGCACCGGTGATGTGCGCGGCGTGAGACTGCGGGCGCTCAAGCTCAAGGGCGCGCACGATTCGCCGCGAGAAGACCAGGCCTTCCAGAAGCGAGTTGCTGGCGAGGCGGTTCGCGCCGTGCAGGCCGCTTGCGGTGACTTCTCCGCTGGCGAAAAGGCCAGGCAACGTCGAGCGCCCGTTGATGTCCACGAGCACGCCGCCGACCATGTAGTGAGCCGCAGGTGCCACCGGCAGTAAGTCGCGCGAGAGGTCGAAGCCTGCCTCAAGGCACGTCTCCCAAATCTTCGGGAATCGCTCGGCCAAGTGCTCTGCGCCGAGGTGTCGCGCATCGAGCCAGACGTTCGGCCTGCCGCAGCGCACCATGACCTTCTCGATCTCACGGCTCACGACGTCGCGCGGGGCAAGCTCGGCAAGCGGATGCACGCCGAGCATGAAGCGCTCCTCGTTGCAGTCGAGCAGATACGCGCCGTCGCCGCGGAGGGCCTCAGTGATGAGGAACTTGGGGCTGGATGCGCTATCAAGGGCGGTCGGGTGGAACTGCACGAACTCCATATCGGCGAGCTCCGCGCCTGCGCGCCATGCCGCGGCCACGCCGTCGCCTGTCGCGATGAGCGGGTTGGTGGTGACGCGGTAGACCTGGCCGCAACCGCCGGTGGCGAGCACGGTCGCGCCTGCCAAAACCACGGTCGGCTCGGCCGCGCCGGCTTCAAGCACGAGCGCGCCAACACAGCGGCCGTTCTCGGTGAGCAGGTCGACGAGGAATGCGTCCTCCACGAGCTCGATCGCGTCGCTGCGCCTGACGATTGCCGAGAGGGTGTCTTGCACCTCGGCGCCGGTCGCGTCACCCGAGTGCAGCACGCGCGGCAGCGAGTGGCCGCCCTCGCGGGCAAGCGCAACGCGCCCGTCCGCCGAGCGGTCGAATGCCACGCCGAGCGACACGAGCTCGCCAAGCGCGTCGCCCGCTTCGCCCACGACTGCGCGAACGACGTCGGGCTCGCAGAGGCCCTGCCCGACGATGAGCGTGTCCGAGAGGTGCAGCTCGACAGAGTCGGTCTCGCCCACCGCACCGGCGATGCCGCCCTGTGCGTACCAGGTGTTGGTCTCGGAGAGCTCGCCTTTGGTCACGAGCAGCACGCGTGCGAACTGCGACGCCTGAAGCGCCGCTACCAGACCCGCGATGCCGCTGCCCACAACGAGCACGTCGCACTCACGCTTTGCGAGCGCATCGGTGTCGAAGCCGAGCAGGTATCGTGGGCCGGCAGGCGCGTTCACCCGAGCGCCACCATGCGCTCGACGGCGGCAAGCGCGCGCACTCGGACGTCCTCGGCAACCGTGACTTCTCCGGTCATGTCGCGGAGGCAGTCGCGGACCTTCGTGAGCGACGTGAGCTTCATGTTGGGGCAGAGCATCTTGGGCTCGACGTTGTAGAAGCGCTTGCCGCGCGCGGCCTTGGCCAGGCCGTGCAGCAAGCCGTTCTCGGTGACGACCACGAACTCGTCGGCCGGGGAGCTCGCCACGTGGCGCAGCATGCCGCTCGTGGAGAGCACGGCGTCGGCAAGCGCGTTCACCTCGGGGCGGCATTCGGGGTGCGTGAGCACTTCGGCCAGCGGGTGGATGTCCATCATCTCGACGACCATCTCGGGTGTGACCTCATCGTGGATCGGGCAGTAGCCGTCCCACGCGACGATCTCGACCTCAGGCAGCTGAGAAGCGACCCACGCCGCAAGGTTGCGGTCGGGTGCGAAGAGCACCTTCGGGACGCCGAGGGAGCGCACGACCTCGACGGCGTTCGCCGAAGTGCAGCAGATGTCGGTCTCGGCCTTCACTTCTGCCGAGGAGTTCACGTACGTCACGAGCGGCAGGCCGGGGTGCTCGGCCTTGAACGCGCGCGCCTGCTCTGCCGTGATCATGTCGGCCATGGGGCAGCCGGCGCCTGGCTCGGGCAGGAGCACCGTCTTGTCGGGCGAGAGGATCTTCGCGGTCTCGGCCATGAAATGCACGCCCGCAAACACGATCACCGAAGCGTCCGTGGCCGCCGCTTCGCGCGAAAGCCCGAGCGAGTCGCCCACGAACGATGCGGCGTCTTGCACCTCGGCACGCTGGTAGTTGTGCGCGATGACAACGGCGTCACGCTCGCGCGCAAGGTGCCGGATCTCGGCCTGGATGGCGGTGATGTCTTCGCGCGGCGTCATGTCAGACTCCCGTCGTAAGCTGCATGTTGTCGATAAGTCGGGTGTTGCCGAGGCGGACCGCGATGATCGCGCGCGCCGGAGAGTCGAGCGTTGCGGGCTCCGTGAGTGTCGCGAGGTCTACGACCGCGGCGTAGTCGAGCGTGGCCAGGGGCTCCTCGGCAATGCAGGCACGCATGGCTTCGGCGAGGAGCGCGATGTCGCGCTCGCCGCCGAGTGCAAGCGTCTCGGCGGTGCGAAGCGCGCGGTAGAGCGCGGTGGCCGCACGGCGCTCTTCTGGGGAAAGGTAGGCATTGCGACTGGAGAGAGCGAGACCGTCGGACTCGCGGATGATCGGACACGGCACCACGCGCACGGCCGCATCAAGGTCGCATACCATGCGCTTGATGATCGTGAGCTGCTGGAAGTCCTTCTCGCCAAAGAATGCGAGGTCCGGCTGAACGATATTGAGAAGCTTGGAGACCACGGTGCACACGCCACCGAAGTGGCCTGGCCGGATAGCGCCTTCCCACAACTCGCCGAGCGGACCCGGCGTGACCTCCACCTGAGCGTCGGCTGCGTACATCGACGCCGTCGTCGGCGTGAAGAGCAAGTCGGCGCCCTCGGCCTTGAGCAGCTGCATGTCATGCTCGAGGTCGCGCGGATACGCCTCGAAGTCCTCGCCGGGACCGAACTGCGTCGGGTTCACGAAGATGGAGACCGCCACGTAGTCGGCGCGCTCGCATGCCGCGCGCACGAGCGACAGATGGCCTTCGTGCAGCGCACCCATCGTCGGGATGAGCGCGATGCGCTTTCCCTCACGTCGGGCGGCAAGAACCGCCTGACGAACTTCCTCCTTGGAGACAACTCGCTCCATGCTTACTCGTCCTCCCCCGGTGTGAGTGGCAGTGCCACTTCAAGCTCGCCGATGACTTCGGCGTCAAGGTGCGTCAGGTTCTCCTCGGCGGGAAATGCGCCCGAGCGGACCTCGGCAGTGTATGCGCCGATGGCCGAGCGGATCGCGTCACCAACGTCAGCGTAACGCTTCGCGTGCTTCGGCTTGAACGTTCCCAGGCCGAGTAGGTCGTGGAAGACCTGCACCTGGCCGTCGCAGCCGCCGCCGGCGCCGATGCCGATCGTCGGGATCGAGACTTCTTCAGAGACGATGGCGGCAAGCTCTGCCGGCACAAGCTCCAGTACGATCGCGAACGCTCCAGCCGCCTCAAGCGCGAGCGCGTCTTGCACGAGCGCGATGGCCGAGTCGGTCTCGCGGCCCTGCACTTTGAAGCCGCCGAACACGTTCACCGACTGCGGCGTGAGGCCGATGTGGCCCATCACCGGGATGCCGGCTGCAACGATGCGCTCGACGGTGGGGGCGATGCTGATGCCGCCTTCGAGCTTGACGGCGGTGGCGCCTGCCTCGGCGAGGAAGCGCCCTGCGTTGCGGACGGCTTCTTCCGGCGAGATCTGGAAGCTCAGAAACGGCATATCGGCGACGATGAGTGCTCGCGACGTGCCGCGAACGACCGCAGCCGTGTGGCGCAGCATGTCGTCGAGCGTGACCGGCAGCGTGCTATCGTGCCCGAGCACGACCATGCCGAGCGAATCGCCGACGAGGATCGAGTCCACGCCGGCCTCCTCGGCGAGTCGTGCCGAGGGTGCGTCGTACGCGGTGACCATCACGATGGGATTCCCTGCAGACTTCATCTCGCGCAGGGTTGCGGTGGTGACGCGCGCCTTGGTGCTGGTGGTGGCGCTCATCTGTAGCTCCTTCCCGGCAGTCCCGGCCCCGAACGCGGGGTCCAGGCAGCCCTTAACGGGTGGGGTTGGATTATAGCACCGAGGAAGGAGTGGGATGCGGCGCAATCCAGTCAGGGGGCGGCGTCTTTGTCCCGTTCTCCTGGCAAGGTGGATCCGAGCGATACTAAATCCGTGTTTGCATACTAAAGTTCCAGCGTTTAGTATGCCAATATGGCTTTAGTATCTCAGGAGGACCGGACATGCGGCACAAGGTCAAGAGCCTCGAAACGTACCTTCGCGAGACACTGCACACGCCGATCCGTCTGGAGCACTGGCCCGGGGCGACCACGCTGCCCGCCTACCTGACAGGGCAGTACGACTTCTTCGACGGCACGGTCGGCAGCGCCCACATCCTGTTCCTGAGAAGCGCAGAAGAACCCATGCCCAGCGCAGCGAAGAAACATGAGAGTGCTCTGCAGCAGAACTGGACCGGACCTGTGGCGTTCGTTTTCGAGCGCATCACGCCGCGCACCCGCCAGCGAATGGTCAGCGAAGGGCTGTCTTTCGTGGTGCCCGGCAATCAGGTCTACCTCCCCGCCCTCGGCGTGAACCTTCGAGAGAGGTACCGGACCCGGGTGCAGACCACAGACCGGCTGCGACCCTCGGCGCAGGTGCTGTTCTTGCACGTGCTCGCAAACCGCTCCCCCGCCCCCGGCACTCCGAGTGGCCTGGCGAGGCGGCTGGGCTACACGGCGATGGCGATGGGGCAGGCTCTGAACCAACTTGAGGATGCGAAGCTGGTCACTGTGCACAAGGAGGGTCGCGAGCGCCTGTTCGAGCTAGCAGGTGAGCCTGCCGATTTGTGGCTGCAGGCCCAACCACTGCTCGCAAGCCCCATCAGGCGCAGGCGCTACCTAACTGGCGCTGCACCGTCGGGGCGCAAGGGACTGGCATCTGGCCTCAGTGCGCTGGCCACCTACTCCGCCTTAGCAGAACCGATCGTCCCTGTGGTGGCACTCGACAGAGTCAAGGCCAAGAGCCTGCTGGAGGTTCGCGGCGTCCAGGAACTGCCCACCGCCGATGAGGCCGAACTCGCGGTGGAGGTCTGGTCCTACGAGCCGGGCCTGCTCTCGGAAGGAGCCACTGTCGACCGGCTCTCGCTCTACCTCTCTCTTCGAGACGACACCGACGAGAGGGTCCAGTCCGCGCTCGATGAGATGATGCGAGGCGTCACGTGGTAAGAGGTCTGAACGTCTTCCGCGGGCGCTTCGCCGGTTTCGAGGACCGCTACGTCCTCATTGGCGGAGCTGCCGTGGAAGTGGCGATGGACGCGGCGGGCTTGCAGTTTCGCGTGACCAAGGATCTCGACATCGTCTTGCATGTCGAGGCTCTCGATGCGCAGTTCGCGAAAGCTTTCTGGGCGTTTGTCGCCGACGGAGGCTACGAGTTCCAAGAGAAGAGCACGGGCAAGCCGACGCTCTACCGATTCAGCAAGCCGACGGACGAGAGCTTCCCCTACATGCTCGAGCTGTTTTCCCGCAGGCCCGAGCTGATCGAGCCATCAGCGGACTGTCATCTCACACCTCTGCCCGTCGCCGAGCAGGTCTCGAGCCTCTCGGCAATCCTGCTCGATGACGACTACTACGACTTCGTCCAAGAGGGCACCCGAGCGGATGGCGGATTGTCGGTGCTCGCGCCGGAGTACATCGTGCCGCTCAAGGCGCGCGCGTGGATCGACCTGACCGACCGGCACGAGCGCGGAGACGACGTCTCCCGTGGCGACATCAAGAAGCACCGCAACGACATCATCCGCCTGAGCCAGCTCATATCGCCGGGAGCGCGGATCGCACTTCCAGATGCTATCGGCGGCGACTTGAAGGAATTCGTGGCGCGGGCGTTGCACGACGGTGCCGAGCCCAGGTCCTTCGGGGTCATCGGGATGACACTGGAAGACGTGCGCTCATTGCTCGGCGCCGTATACGACCTCCCCGGGAGGGCGCCCGAGTAGAAGGCGTTCAGCTCCACGCTGCGTACGACGCTCGCGGGGCCAACGGTGCTCGCGCGTGACGGTGGGGCTGATGCTCCTAGACCCCTGGATCATCGATCTTGGTGAGATCACCGGTGGTCAGATGGGCTACGCGGTACGCGTTCCCAACCCCGGGGCCTTCATCTTCCATAAGTCCCTGGTGTTCATGAAACGCAGAGACCGCCTCAAGAAGGAGAAGGACCTCTACTACATCTTCTTCGTGCTTGATACATTCCCGAAGTGGCGGGAGCTGGTTGCCGCCGAGCTTGCCAGGTTCGCCACGCGGAAGCCCGCTTGGCTGAAGAAGTCCCGAAAGAACCTTGCCGCGATCTTCGACGGCGCGGACTCCACAGGCGTGGATGCGCTACTGAATCAGAAACCTCAGACGGCATACGCCGACATGAGCGATGATCAGTTCCGCCAGTACGCGTTCTCAGTGATGTCCGACCTGATCGAGATGATGGACTCGGGACTCGCGGCCAAGAGCTAGCGCCACGCGCGCGCCTTGGTGCTGGTGGTGGCGCTCATCTGTAGCTACTTCCCGGCAGTCCCGGCCCCGAACGCGGGGTCCAGGCAGCCCCTAACGGGTGGGTGTTGGATTATACACCGAGGAAGGAGTGGGATGCGCGACAGAGGCGCACAGCTACAGCAGGCGAATTGGGATTCCCTCCAAGCACCATACAAACCTCCGGCAGCCTTGCCGGTAATAGATGAGAGCCGCCTAATTCTCCCATACTAGGTAACCTCAGCAGGGGGTCTACCCCACAGCGCTGTGATTCCAGTCGTAGCCAAGGCTGCCATCGGCACGTCAACTACTCCCGTCATGAATATCCCAAGGTAGCTCTCTCCATTGGCGGTTGAGGAGAAGCACCCCCAGAATGCGTACATTAACGCGAGCATGAGGACAGGAAGACCGGCGACAAGCAGGCCTCGGAATCTGCCTAGCCGCGACGAGCCCGAGCTCACCGCAAACCAGGCACCCGCGAGTGACAGCACAGGGACAAGTGGAAGCAACACTGACCATGGTACCCAGAACATCAGGAAACCAAGTCCTGGTGACGCCGCCAGCCCCAAGAAACCCGCAGCCAACGCCTTCCCACCACGCCAACGTGTCGTGCGCGGCAGCAGGAGAAAGGAACCGAAAGCACTGCCCGTCGCCAGTGCGATGACGGGAGCTACAAGGCCAGAACTAGAAGGACTCAGATTCGCCCATAGCCACAAATCAAAGAGCGCGGCCCCCGCGTAGAGGAGCGCAACGCACGCCGCAATCGGTGAATACAGGGCGAAGAAACGGAGCGCCAGTTCGCTCAGTTTGAGGCGAAATGCCTGGGATTCACCTACCCCCAAGACCGGTCTTTGATCAGCCATTCACGTATCCCTCCAGAATGCCCTTCGTCGCGCCGCGCACGGCGTCCTTATAGGACCCAGCATAGGACCAGTCATCTATTAGCCCCCAGTGGATGACATTCCACGGATGATCGAGCCAGCCGCGTTTCCCATCCAAACCCAACAGCGGTCTTCGCCCATGCCCAATGGCATCTTGTTTCGCATGTAGAGCGCGGCCAAGCAGCTCCAGCGACGCCTCGACACGACTGCGGCCGACGATATCCGACCCCCCCCCGAATGTAAAGAAACATTTTCCAGACGCATTCAGGATTCATCGCACAGCAGAAGGGATGTGGAGTGAGATTGGTCAAGGAGACAGGCACTGGACGTCTCCTTGTAGCGGTGAAAGATTCCTGGTATTGTTTCCTTTCTAGAAGGGAACACTCATGGACATGCTCGAGCAACTGATCGTTGATTTCCAGGAACGCCCACTCCCCGTGGTCAGTCAACGACTTACGACGATGCCAGACGCGCCGAACATGGCCCGGGTCATCATAGGAATGCGCCGGTCAGGCAAGACGTACCTGCTCTTTCAAGAGATGCAGCGCCTTGTGGAAGCGGGTGTCGAGAAGAACCGACTCCTCTACGTCAACTTCGAAGATGACCGCCTGCAGCCACTTGGGCCCAACGCGCTGGACTTGACCCTCGAGACCTTCTACCGGCTGAATCCCGCGGCCCGTTCCGAAGGCGCATATCTCTTCCTGGACGAGATCCAGGCGGTGGACGGCTGGTCGCGCTTCGCGCGGCGAGTCCTCGATACCGAGTCGGCCCGTCTTTATGTATCAGGGTCGTCGGCCAAGATGCTCTCGACCGAGGTCGCCACGGAGTTCCGCGGACGCGGCTATGCGGTTGAACTGCTGCCGCTGAGCTTCGCGGAGGCGCTGCTGTACTCGGGTACCGCGCTGCCAACGGGAAGACCCGGGGCGCGCATGCGGTCGCAACTGGAAGCAGCATTCAAAGACTATCTGCGAGTCGGCGGATTCCCCGACGTGCAAGGATTGGCCGAGGTCGAGCGCATCCAGACCCTTCAAGACTATGTCCAGCTTGTTCTGCTGCGGGACATCATCGATCGCCACGAGGTCAGGAATGTCCACGCCGTGCGATTCTTTGCGCTCGCACTCCTGCAATCGTCCGGTTCGCTCACCTCGGTGAACAGACTGGCAAACGACCTGAAGTCGCGGGGCATCGCAGTTGGGAAGGATACCCTGTACGACCTTCTCGACTACTTCACCGACGCATTCTTGCTGTTCACGGTGCCCGTCTTCGACCGCTCACTACGGGTTCGAGAGGCGAATCCTCGGAAGGTGTACGCGGTCGACCCCGGGCTCGCATTCGCAGTCTCGCCCGCTGGTGTCTCAAACCTGGGTGCTCGACTTGAGAACTGCGTGTACCTTGAGCTGCGTCGGCGCTTGCGGGGCACGCGTGATGGTGCCATCTCGTACTACTCCACGGCCGCAGGCAACGAAGTCGACTTCATCGTAGGCGACCCCGGGACCGACCAGACGTCTCAATTGGTGCAGGTATGCGTGGACATATCGAGAGCTGACACCCGTGAACGCGAAGTCCAGGCACTGGAAGATGCAATGAGGGAAACAGGACTGCGCGAATCGACGATTGTGACGATGTATCAGTCCGAAACCATTGCAGTAGACGGCGGCGTCATCCACGCTGTGCCCGCGTGGGCCTGGATGTTGGGGATCTAAGCGCGGCGAGCAGCTAGAGTATGCGAACCGCCACGCTCTCCCCGACCGCACGCGCAAGCCGTCGATCAGCGGTCACAAGCTCGCACTTGAGCGCCTCGGCAAGCGCAACGTAGGCGGCGTCAAAGGTCGAGAGTCCGCGCTCGGCCACAAGCTCGGCTGCTCGGACCATCAGCGCCTCGTCAGGCGAGACCAGCATCAGGTCCACCCCGAAGAGCGCGCGAATCGCATCAGACAACGCCGGCGACACACGCCCTGGTCGGCGCAGGACGTTCAGGACCTCATGCACCAGCAGCGCCGGTGCCGCCAGGCGAATCACGCCCTGGATATGCTGCTCCAGCAGATCATCCGCCGCGACCACGCCATCTTCGCCGTCTGTGATGAACCACTTCACGGCGATGCTCGCGTCAACGACCAGCAGCGGTGACTCAGCGGTCATGGCGGGAGCTCTCGGCAGCGCGAGCCTCGGCCACCAACGATGCGGTGTCGGATGAACCGATTCCGATATCGGCGCCGATGCGCTTCATTCGCTTGGCGGCGGCGGTCGCTCTCAAGCGCCGTGCCTCGGCCTCGCGGTCAGTCTGCGAGCGCGCGATGTAGCGCACCGAGGCCTCCTGGATCAGCCCGCTGCGCGTGATGCCGAGCAGCTCTGCCTCGGAGTCGATCTGCTCCAGCAGTTGCTGCGGCATCGAGATGTTGAGCTTGGTCATGGGTCACTCCTGGTAGAGAATTCGCTTCACCACCAACATACCACACCACGGCGGACTAACCCAGTACCTCTGCGACCTTCAGTATCCGAATGCCCTCGAACGTCCCGAGCTCCATCAGGTGCCGGTCCCCAGAGACGATCGCATCCGCCCCGCCCGCTACCGCACATTCAAGCACCCGATTGTCGGGCTCGTCGGAGATCACGTGGATGCTCGGCTCAGGGCGAACTATCTCGGCGATGCGGCACAACTGTCCTATCGCTTCGCGGACATGCGCGTCATCGAATCCGAGTACGTCGTAGAGCTTCTCGGCCTCTTCGGCGAGGATCGCAGGCGATGTGACAAGGTCGAACTCGCCTGCGATCACCGCGCGCATCAGTGAGGCAGGTTTGCCGCCAACGCCATACGCGGAGATGTAGACGTTCGTGTCGAGGACGAGCTTACGCACCGCGGGACTCATGGATCAGGCGCTCCACATCCTCTTCGGTGCGGATGCTGCGCTCGCGCGCGCGTTTGGAGCCGTACTCCCCCAACTCCTCAAACACCTGCAGCTCATGCTCGCGCTTGTACACGCGGACCATCTCGCGGAAGAGCTGGCTCTTGCTGATTCCGGCCACCGTTGCCATGCGTTCGATGTCGGCGGCAAGCTCAGGCGTGACCGAGAACCCGATCGTCGTCGCAGTGCGTGCCATCGCTGAATCACCCGTTTCAAACGGTTTACAACGTCGGATTGAGTGTAGCCGGCTGCGCTCGCGCAGGCAAGTGCGGCCGCTACCCCCGCGTGCGCGCCTCGGCTAGCGCTTGGCGCGCAGCGACGGCGTTTTCTCTCGGCACCATGAGGCGGATCGTCTCGGCAGCACCGTAGGCCGGCATGCCGGGAGACCCGAAGATCGGTGGCGGGTCGATCACGGCCGGAATCCCCGCCGACTGCAGTACGCCGAGATGGATCTGCAGCTGCATCGATCCACCGTACCCCACAAGCCCGCCTTGTTGCACAGTCAGGATCGTCACCCATGCGGATTCGTCCTCGACTGGCCCGCTCTCGACCGCCGGCACGTACGGCTCAGGGAACTCCATCGGCGGGGGTCCATCGGCATCGTCGCCCGCGCTCACCGTTGCGCGCGTGAAACCTGGCACCGCGCCAAGCACGCCGGTGATACGCCCAAGCGTGGCGCGCACAGCCGAGATTGCCGAGCCGTCGGGCATCGTGACCGTCGGGTCCACCTCAAGCAGCGGCACGACCACGAACGCCCGCTCGAGCATGCGGGGGTGCGGGATCGTGAGATCGGGGCGCACCCACTCTTCGTCGCCAAAGAGCAGGATGTCCAGATCGATCGTCCGGGGACCGTACCGTTCTTCGCGCACCCTGCCGAGGGAGTCCTCGATGTTTTGAAGCGCCGCTAGCAACTGATCCGCCTGAAGCTCGGTCGCTACGACAGCGACGGCGTTGGCGTACGCCGCCTGCTCCACGCCACCCCACGGCTCCGACTCGTAGACGCGCGAGACCGCAAGCCCTTCGGTCGCGGGAATCGCGCCTATCGCGCGCAGCGCCTCGGCCAGGTTCTCCGAACGGTCACCCAGGTTCGAGCCAAGCCCGATGTACGCGAGCGTCTTGTGTCTTTGCTCCTCAAGCATCGGCCAGCCGAGAAGCGCTCGCCAACCGCTGGGCATCTTCTCAGTCCCGACGGAAATCGGGATCACCGGCGAGTCCGGCCCGCGGACCGCAGCCTCGGCCGCCGCAAGCGCCTCGGGGTCGTCGACCCCGGACTCGTCCCACTGCGCTTCGGGTTCGTCGTCCCAGGACTCATCGTCGGCGAACTCGGGCAGATCGACGATTTCTCCCGGCTCCGCCCACGCAAGCTTCACGCCCGGAGGCGACTCTTCACCCAGCAACTCGCGGGCGGCGGCGAGATCGCCTGCGACCACCTTCAGCTTGAAATGCGGGTTGCTGAAGATGCTCGTCACGCCAAGGCGGGAGTCGTAGGGATCCCACAGCACGCCGATCCCGGCCGCCGTGAGCTCCTCGGCTACTGCACTCAGCATGATCGCGTCACCGGCATCCTCGGCTACGACCACCCAATCCGGCATGTCCTCCCAGGAACTCACGCGCTCTCCCCCTCGATCGCTCGCCACATGCGGAGCACCCGCACGGTCTCATTCACGTCATGCACCCGCACGATGTCGGCGCCATGCGCGGCCGACCATGCAGCTATCGCAAGGCTGCCCTCAAGCCGCTGCTTCGGGTCTGGCTCACCAAGCACCATGCCGATGAGGCTCTTGCGCGACGACCCCACCAGCACGGGGTACCCGTATGTCGCAAGCTCGTGCAGCCGCCGCAGCAACTCCAGATTCTGCTCAAGCGTCTTACCAAAGCCGATTCCCGGGTCGATGCAGATGCGCTCGTGCGCAACGCCAAGCTCCTCCAGCGTGCGCGCTCTGCCGAGTAGATAGCGGCCCACATCATCGACGACGTCACCGTAGCGCGGCTCGGCCTGCATGGTCTTCGGCTCGCCGAGCATGTGCATGATGACAAGACCTGCATCGCAATCGAGCGCGACGTTGATCATCTCGGCATCTCGGAAGCCGGAAACGTCGTTCACGATGCTCGCGCCAGCTTCAACCGCCGCACGCGCGACGCTTGCGTGACGGGTGTCCACCGAGACCGGCACGCCGAAGTCGCGAGCGAGCGTGCTCACAACAGGGCGCACGCGCGCGATCTCCTCGGCGGGTGAGACCTCGTCGGCGCCGGGGCGCGTGGACTCTCCGCCCACGTCGATGATCGCGGCTCCGTCGGCCACCATCTGCCGACCATGCTCAACCGCCGAGATGGGATCTTCGAACTCGCCGCCATCGGAGAAGGAGTCGGGCGTGACGTTCAGCACGCCCATGACGAGCGTGGCATCAAGCGGCAGCTCGAAGCGGCCACAGCGCCAGATACGATCCACCGGCGCTACGCCCCCTTGATGAGCGACATCGCCTCGGCACGCGTTGCGATGTTTCTGGCGAAGATGCCGCGAACGGCAGAGGTCGCGGTGATCGCGCCGGCTTTCTGGACGCCGCGCATCGACATGCAGAGGTGCTCGGCCTCGATGACGACCATCACGCCTTGTGGGTCGAGATGCTCGACGATGGTGTCCGCGATCTGCGACGTGAGGCGCTCTTGCACCTGCGGGCGCTTCGCGAAAACGTCGACCACGCGGGCAAGCTTGGATAGACCACAGATGCGACCATCCTTGCTCGGGATATACGCCACGTGTGCGCGGCCTATGAATGGCAACAAGTGGTGCTCGCACACCGAGTAGAGCGGGATGTCCCGGATGAGCACCATCTCCTGATGACCCTCGTTGAAGGTCACGCGGAAGTGCTCGGCGGCGTCTTGATTGAGGCCCGAGAAGATCTCCTCGTACATGCTGGCGACACGGCGAGGCGTGTCGAGCAGGCCTTCCCGGCCAGGATCCTCGCCAACGCCTTCGAGGATGAGACGCACGCCTTGCTCTATCTTCTCGCGATCCATGACCCGCTCCCGTGAACGCAAATGGGGGACACTGCTCTCACAGTATCCCCCATCGGGAGGTGTCGCTGGTAGTCGCGAGTGCTACGGGATGAGTCCGAAGGCGCGGCCGATGGACACAAGCGCCGGGCCGAGGACCACGATCAGCGTAGCGGGCAGGATGCAGAGCACGAGCGGGAAGACGATCTTGACTGGTGCCTTCTGGGCGATCTCCTCGGCACGCTGACGACGCTTGACTCGCATCTCTTTCGCTTGCGAGCGCAAGACGTTCGAGACGCTGATGCCGAATACATCCGCCTGGACCATCGAGGTCACAAACGTGGAGACCTCGGGCACGTCTGTCCGTTCAGAGAGGTGACGGTACGCGTCTGTGCGCGGGATGCCGGCCTGGATCTCCTGCAACATGCGCGCGAACTCCTCGGCGAGCGGACCGTGGCTGTTCGCGACGAGCTTTGCGACAGCTTGATCGAAGCCGAGACCCGCCTCAACGCTGATGGTCAGCATGTCGAGCATGTCAGGCAATGCGCGCCTGATGGCGAGCTGTCGCTTGTTGACAGCCGACCACAGCGCGATGTCGGGCACGAAGAATCCGGCAGCGGCAGCAACCAGGCTCACGAGAAGCACTGTGCCACCGAAGCCGCGCAGCAAGCCGTACAAGATCACGCATGTGCCGTACGCAACGACGGCACAAATCGCCTTGTATGTGAGGAACCCACTGACTTCCATGCCGCGCGGATTCCCCGCCTTGGCCAGCCGTACCCGCAGCCGCTCTACGTACGCGTCTGGAACAAGCGCGCGTAGTCCGCCGAGAATCGACGAACCCAAAGGGCGGGTGACGCGCTCTCCAAACGGCTTGAGCACCGGCGATGCGTCGGACACCTGCGAGCGCTCGTATGCGCTGAGGCCCGCCAGGCGACGCTTCACGCGCCGCTCCCCCGAGAAGAGCAGATCGAAGACCGTGAACGCGAGCAGCGCCGCCCCAGCGCCAGCAAGAAGGATTGCGAGAGTGTCCATCTATATCTCCACCTTCGTGACGCGATTGAGCCACACCGCACCGACAAGCAACAGAACGCCGCCGCCAATTGCGAGCACCCACCCGAAGACGGCGGTCAGCATACCCGACATGTAGGTCGGGTTCACGAGCAGGATCGCCGCAAGCTCAACAAACGGCAGGAACAGCAGTATCCCTCCCGAGAGCCGGCCCTCGGCTGTGAGTGAACTGACATGCCGCTTGAGCTCGGCGCGCTCCCGCATCGTCGCCGCGACAATGTCGAGCACCTCGGCCAGGTTGCCGCCCACCTCTCGCTGAATCGCGATTGCCGAGACGGCCCACGCGAAGTCCTCGCTGCGGATCCGGTCGACCATGTGCTCAAGCGCTCGCTCGATCGGAAGCCCAAGCCGCGTCTCTGTCTGCGCGCGCCCAAACTCACCTGAGGCCGGTTGCGCCATCTGCTCGGCAACGAGTCCCACAGCCTGCAGGAATCCCCAGCCTGCCCGAAGCGAGCCGGCCAGCAGGTTCAGGACCTCCGGAAGCTGCTCCTCGAAAGCGGCGCGCCGCTTCTCGATACGGTTCTGCAGAAGCAGTAGCGGCACGACCACGGCCACCAGTGCAACGATGATCGTTATGGCCAACGATCTTGTGACGAGCATCGCGAAGAGTCCAGAGGCAAACACCAGGACGAGGTGCAGGTATATGTACTCGGCAGGGCGAATCGGCAGTCCGGCGCGCTCCAAACGCTCGTGCATCATGCGCGTGAAACCCCATCTGCCCGCCACGTATCCGACAGCACCGCGCATCTTCGCCTGCAGCGCTGCGGGCGTTCCGGGGACGTCGGCGTCAGCTCCATCTCCCTCTGTGCCCAGCTGGTCGTAGAACTCGAGCCGCTCCAGTCCAAGAGACCGGCGCTGCAGCAGCAAGAAGACACCCCAAGCCAGGAGCATTGCCGAGGAGAATACCAACACGACCGCCAATATCCCCAGCAGCAGGTTCGGACTAGGGGGGTCAAGCACCGGGCCGGTCGCCGCTGCGGCGTACAGCGGATTCGGTATCGTGAGGCCGCCAGTTGCCGTCTTATCGCCGAGGGATGCGGTGACCTCTACCTCAAGGTCTTTCGTATTGGGACTGAGGCTCTTGTACGTGACCAGATACTGAAGCCCGATCTCCTGCGAGAGCGCCTCATAGATTGACAGGAGTTCGCCGGAGTCCGCTGCGGCGACAGCCCTGCCGCCCGTCTCGGCAGCAAGCGAGCTGAGTGCCCGCGGATCCCACTCCTTCGATCGGAGCGTTACCGCGTATACCGCCGCGCCCGACGCTTTGAGCCGCTCGAGTGCCGTCTGGAAGCTGGCGACGCTCACAGTGTCACCGCCGTCGGACAGCAACACAACGCTGCTCTGGCGCTCGCTGTTGTCAGTTGCAAGCGCAGCCGCGCGTACAAGCGCGTCGTGCACCGCCGTTTCACCGGATGGCTTGAGACCATCAAGCGCCGACAGGAGAGCTTCCCGGTCATCGGTGAAGCCTTGCCTGACGTTCGGCTCGAAGGCGAAAGTCACGACCGCGGTTCGGTCTCCCGGCCTCATCGCGTCGATGAAGGCGCGGCCCGCAACGGTCGCGTCCTTGAGCGCTGCTCCCTTCATGCTCCCGCTGGTATCTATCACAAGCACAACGTCAACAGGCTCGCGCGCCGCGTCGGCCGGACTGCGCACGTCGGTGACATCGGCATCAACGCCGTTCTCTTGCACACGAAACGATGGAGTGTCCGGTCCGGCGCCGAGAACACCGCCTGGAAGCGTCACAGATAGCGTCACGCCAGGAGGTTCGGTGATGTCCTCAACACGCACACCAAGCGTGCCGTCTGCGGCGAGCGCCGGCACGGGCACAACCATCAGAACCGCCACGAAGAGCGCGATAAGTCTGCGCACTGTGCTCACCGCCTCGCGGGAGGCTCGTAAGCGAACACTTCTGCAGGCAGATGAATGCCCAGATCTTCCAGATGCGCCGCGAACTTGGGACGCAGCCCCGTGCCTTTCAGTTGGCCAAGAGACCGGCCATCATCGTCCACGCCCATGGTGAAGTCGTAGTAGAAGATGTCCTGGAGTACGACGGTGTCGCCCTCCATCCCCTCAACCTCGGCTATCTGCACGATTTTTCGCGAGCCGTCCCGCAGACGCTGTAGCTGGACGATCATGTGAAGGGCCGAGGATGTCTGCTCCCGAATCGCGCGGATCGGCAGGTCGTAGCCACTCAGCAGCACCATCGTCTCAAGGCGCGCGAGGGAGTCTCTCGGCGAGTTGGCGTGAATGGTCGACAGAGAGCCCTCGTGACCGGTGTTCATCGCCTGGAGCATGTCGAGTGCCTCGGCTCCACGCACCTCACCGACGACGATACGGTCGGGACGCATACGCAGCGCGTTGCGGACGAGGTCGCGGATGGAAATCTGGCCTTTGCCTTCAATGTTCGGCGGGCGCGATTCCAGTCTCAGCACATGACTCTGGCCTAGGCGCAGCTCCGCCGCGTCCTCGATGGTCACGATCCGTTCATCGTCAGGCACGAACGCCGACACGACGTTCAGAAGCGTGGTCTTGCCGGTACCCGTACCTCCCGAGATCAGGATATTGAGACGGCCGTGAACGCACGCTTTCAGGAACTCGGCAGCGTGGGCATCGAGGGTCCCGAATGTGATCAGGTCATCGATCGTGTACGGCTCCTGCGAGAACTTCCGGATCGTCAGCATTGGACCGTTGATCGCCAGCGGATGGATGATCGCGTTCACGCGCGACCCATCAGGAAGCCGCGCGTCCACCATCGGTGACGATTCATCGATTCGGCGACCGACCTGTCCGACGATCTTGTCGATGATGCGCATGAGGTGCGCCTCATCGATGAAACGCTGTCCTGTGAGATAGAGGCGTCCGCGACGCTCGACGTAAACCGTGTCGGCGTTATTGACCATCACCTCGGTGACTTCCGGATCGCTGAGCAGCGCCTGCAGCGGCCCATAACCGAGTATGTTGTCGATCACATCGGCTGAGATCTCACGCCGATCCGATGCGGACAGCGGCGTACTCTCTCGTCCAAGCAGCTCGCGGAGCTTGGCCTCGATTGAGGACCGCATCGCGGCCTCGTCGAGGTCTGGCATAGACAACTCTGTGCCCATCTCCTCGATTAGCAGATAGTGCAGACTGCGCTTGATCGCATCCTTCACACTCTCGGCAATCTGCTCGGTCGCTCTGTCACGTTCCTCCACTACCTGCACAGTGCCCTCGGTCTGCCCTAGTCTCTCTCTAAGCGACACTGCTGCTCACCTCCTCGCATCCCGCTGCGATGTTCTTCGCCAAATCTCCCAGGGCATGAGCGACGCCTGAACGCGGCGCATCCAAGACAACGGGGATGCCTCTATTCACGGACCGCGGGACAAGCCTGTCACTTGGTAGCTCCGCCACCACCGGAGCGTTGATCGTGCGCTCAGCCTCGCCCGGGTCAAGCCATACCTTGCTATCTGCCCTGTTGATCACAAGGCGGATGAGACCGTTGTCGTATCCCATTTGCGCAAGCTTCTGTAGTGAGACCCTCACATTCTTGATGCTGGCAACATCCATGGTCGCGACCGCGTAGACCGCGTCGCTGTTGTCGATGGCGGCCAGAACGACGTCGTCCAGCGCGGCGGACGTGTCGATCACAACAACATCCGCAATCTGGCTCAGCAGGCTGATAATCGCGTTGATGCGGTTGACTGTGACAACCTCCGCATCCTCCGGATGCACGGGAGCAAGCAGCACCTGCAGCCCGGAGGAATGCGGCGTCAGAAAGCCACGGAGCATCTCGGCGTCCAGCCGGTCGAAGGACTGGATCGCCTCGAAGATCGTCCGCTCGGGAACCAGATCGAGCATGATGCCAACGTCCCCGAACTGCAGATCCAGGTCGACCAGCACGGTCTTGAGGCCAAGCTTGGCGAGCGCAACGCCGACATTGCACGAGATCACCGTCTTGCCTACACCACCCTTTGTGCTGAACACCGTGACGACTCTGCCGCGCGAGGGCACAGACACGGGGTGCGCCTCTTCCAGGCGTGGCCCCGAGGTCGCCAGTGCGGCCTGAATCGCGCGAACCACCTCACCAAATTGCTGATCCATCGGTACGACATCGTGCACACCCGCGCGCATCGCGCGCCGCAGCAAGTCGGTGGACTCCTCAGAGCTGACCAGAACGATCGCGACCGCACCGTCGGGTCTGAGTGTCTCGGCAAACTCGACGGCAACCGCCGGAGCTACGGATGACCCCAGCACGAGCACGTCGGGGCGACGCAGCGGAAGCAGCGCACTCGCCTCCTCAAGGGTTCGCACCTCATCGCAACGCACGTCCGTTTCGCCTTCAAGGAGTGCGCGTAGGCGACGACAGAACCGGGCGTCCGAATCAGCTATGAGAACCAGACCCATGGAATCCCCCTATTTGTAGATGGTCTTTATGTTGCGACCCGGCGTCCCGGGAAGCTCGGTTTCAGTAGTAGGAAGCAGCGCGAGCCAAACAGAGCCCTGGCGCTCGGCAAACACGAGCTTCTCTACATCCTCAGGCTTCAGGGCCAGCGTGACCGTTGGCGACTGAGCGACCTCGCCCGTATTCGTCCCCCGAGCTCCGGTCGTGATCGCTCCGTCTTGCCCCGTGTCGCCGGGGCCGGTTCCCGTGCCCGTATCCAAACCGACAGCTAGTACGCGTGCCTTCGGCAACAGAATCCTCGACTCTGCGTCCTTGCCATTGGGGCCAGGATCGAACGTCGCGGTGACAAGCACCCAGTCGCCTGACTTCAGCATTCCGCCAACGCATGTGACGTCATCAGCAGGAATGGAGACAGCCACGAATCCGTCGGGGATCGCAAATGATAGTCCCGCCTCGCTCGGGAACTGGAACCGCGCCCGTGTGACCTGCTCTCCCCTACTCAGCGTCGCCGCGAGCACCTGCCCCTCGATTCCGCGCACCGAAGAGACTGCACTTGCGGAGACATACCGCTGCGGAACCTCCTGCATCTGGATGAACCCATCCTTGAGAGCCTCCTCTGCGGTCATGCCACGAGGCACGTCCTGCATGGCCACAAGCACCTGAACCGGCTCGGCCTCTTGTGTTAGTCGCGCCGTCGCTCCACGCAGGTACTGCGCGGTCACGAGCGCAGCCGCGACTCCTAGAATCACAGCAGCAATGAGGATGAATACTCTCGACCGCATAGCGCACTCCTTCTTCAGGTCACTCCGGCGCCACGAGCCGGATAGTCTGCACGTAGAGTCCGTCGGGGCGCACGTCCGAGAGTGCATCCGAGGGAGCAACATATTCGATGAAGCGTCCGACGATCTTGTCTTTGGCAAGGTTGGAGCCGGGTTCGATGAAGAACGCCGCAAGGCTCACAACGCGCATGGGCGACTTGCCTGTCACAACCTGCATCTTCTCAACGACCGGCACGTACACAACACGTGATGTTCCGGGCCGGCCGAGCGCCTCCCACTGGCTGAAGGTCAAGACGTCACCGGCGAACCGATCATCCAGCGCCTTCTCAGTGCTCGGCCCGGAAAGGGTTCCCGGCTCGGTCCAGACGGTGTCCCCGATATGGACGACGAAGGGGAACTCCTCGGCCAGGTAGTGATAGTAGGCGGGCGGTTTGTAGCCCGGGTCTGAGGTGATGTCGTACTCCGCAGGGTCCTGCGGATCACGCCAATTTGGCGGGTGCCTGAGCGACGCGAGGTCGATGGCGCAGAAGTTGCCGACCTCCCCCGCACCCCCAACTACCTTGAGTTCGTATTCGTTCCCGTACACGTATTCGTTCAGCTGTACTGACACCGTGACCGCTTCACCGGGACCCGCCACGTAGCGCGCAAGCGTGATGTCGGAGATAGGGTACGTCGAGCGGCGCACGAGAAGCATCGCTGCATCAGTGACGGTGGTCTTCCCGACGCTCACGTCGACCGGGAACGACGTCCACAGATCGTCGACAGTGGGTACACTGAGTGCGATTGACCAGAGGTTCGGCTGTCCAGAGACAGCTGAGAGCTTAAGGTTCTTCCCGTTGAATCGTGCGTCGGGCTTGTCTGCAGCGCGAACGTAGAGCCGAACGGCTGCTCCTGAACCAGAAGTCACAACGTACTTGTCGAGGTAGACGTCCTCGATCGCACAGCCCACTGGCGGCACAAAGACGGCGGCCGCACCTGAGACCTGCTCTGGCACGCCGTTCGGGTAGCTGCTTGTTCCGTCGGGATACGCAGTCTGCGAGTTGTATGCCGTGACGTCCACCTGATACCCGTCAAGCGAGCGTGTCGAGGGGGTAACGATACTGCCCTGCCACATACCGCCGCCACGGTCGCTAAGCCACACTTCCGGACCGCCTGCGATGCGCGCCGAAACCTTGGTCGCGTGCACAACCGGCACCGACCACGGCACCATGCCACGCATGCCCGTGAGGTAGGCGACCTGCGCCCTGGCTCGAGCCTGCACGGGCGCGGTCTGCAACCCGAGGACGCGTGCGAAGAAGAGCGGAGACTCCTTCTCCACGGCCACCTGGACGTACTGGTCGGTCACCACCGTGTCCGGCGGATCGCTGAGCATCACCAGACCGTCGCCAGGCTTAGAAGCATTCTGAGCGGCGAACGACTCTGCCTCAATCAGTGCAGCAGCATGACTACCACCATCAGCTAGGATGCGGCAACCCGCAAGAGCACCAGCGTCGGCGGCTGTTTGGAGCTGTCGACGAACGCTCAAGAGATAGCCCACGTCCACAGCTATGGCCGCGAACAACACAAGAACAACTATGAGAATGGCAACCGTGACAGCGACTCCGCCATCATCGCGCCGAATAAGCGACTTCATTACAATCACTCGATTCGCATGGTTGCAGTGCTTCTAAGGAGAAACGTCCCGTCGGAAGTCCCGAATATCTCCTGCATGAGCGGTGTGAACACCGGTACTTCATGGGTGACGGTGACCGTAGCCGCATCACCCACGTCGCCGATGCCGGGATCCTCAGGATTGACGATGATGTCCGCATCCGTGAGTTCGAGACCTGGCGAAGACTGAGCCGCTTTGTATCTCACGGTACCCGGCGTTGAAACGGATCCCGCCGGATACTCTAGAGCGACCCATCGCACGCCTTCACGCGCGGCGTGAGTGAGCTCGACCCACTGGAAGAAAAGAAACCCGAATTGGATGATGCCAACGAGCAAGATGACGAGCATGCCCGAGACAAGAGCAAACTCGACTGCAGCGGCACCGTCATCGGCACCCGCTCTCTTACGTCGCCACAAAGTAAGCACCCCCCACCGAACAGCCGAACCCATCCGGGGACCCGAATTCGGGTCCCCGGATACATATCGACTACGCCGCGATGAGCTTGTCCAAGACTGTCTGGAACAGAGCTGCGAGCTCATCACCAATCAAGAAGACGACCGTCAGAATGGCAACAGCGATCGCGGCGACCATGATGCCGTACTCGACTGCTGTAGCTCCCT
This sequence comes from Actinobacteria bacterium UBA2286, assembly GCA_002345925.1. Lineage (GTDB taxonomy): Bacteria > Actinomycetota > Coriobacteriia > Anaerosomatales > Anaerosomataceae > UBA2286. The sequence goes on from DDWM01000047.1 coordinate 60,749, forward strand.
CCTCAGCCTTGCTGTGATCGAGGGCCCACGCATAGAACTTGAGCAACATGCGAATACACCTCCCTCCAAATCCCCCTGGCTAGGACGACACTGCTAAGAACGTCCCCGTCATCTAGGAGGAGACACATCAGTCGAAAGGATGACCCAGGTCTGAGCCGGGTTCATACGGAGGGATGAGGCTGAGTCACTCCGTGGGGGTGGGTGGATGAACGAGGCCGCGACGCATCGCATCGACGACCGCATGCGTGCGATCGCCTTGCCCGAGCTTCCGCAGGATATGGCTGACGTGCGTCTTCACCGTGGGCTCGGATATCCAGAGTGCTCGTGCGATTTCGCGATTGCTCGCCCCTCGAGCCATGATCGCGAGCACGTCCATCTCTCGCTCCGAGAGCCCGGGGTCATCAGACTCGACTCCCGGGGTGCCATGTATGACACGTCTAGCTATGGCACTGTCGAGCACCGTCTGTCCTTCAAATACGTTCCTGATCGATTCAACGAGCGCTGACGGGCTTGTGTCCTTCATAAGGTAGCCGACCGCCCCTGCGGACAGAACACCAAAGATCTCGTCGTCCTCGTCATAGCTCGTCAGGATGATCACCTTCAGCTGTGGCCAAGCGTCGAGCATGCTGCGGCACGCTTCCAGACCACCTATCCCTGGCATGTGCAGGTCAAGCAACACCACATCCGGCTCAGCTGTCTCAAGGAGCATCAATGCATCTTCTCCGCACGCAGCCTCACCGACCACACACATGTCGTGCTCGGACTCTAGCGATGTTCGGAGCGCATAGCGAACCAGCTCATGATCATCGACTACAACCACTCGTATCATCTGGCGACCTTCCTCATGCGGGAATGTACGCCCTAACGGCACACCCCTGGCCGATTGCAGACACGATGCCAACCTCGCCACCTGCACGCTGTACACGTTGCTGGAGTCCCTGCAGGCCCATGCCGCTGCCCGCATCGCTCTCTGCTAGCGCGTGCTCCACATCAAAGCCGCAGCCGTCATCTTCCACGGTGAGGCTGACGCCCTCAGACAGATACTCCAGCGCAACGCGGATGTTGCTCGCGCCGGAATGCTTCACGGCGTTCGTTGTCGCCTCGCGGGCTACACGATAGACACAGGTCTCAAGCTCTGCACCAACATGCCTTGCTTCACCGTTCACGACAAGACTCACCTCGCGAGTCCCATCGTTTGCGATTTCGTGCAACCAATACTCGATGGCGCCCACAAGCCCCAATTCCTGCAGCTTTGCGGGGCGAAGGTCGTAAATGTAGCGACGAATCTCCCCCTGGCTCCCCGCTAGGAGCTCCTGGATCTCGGAAATCTGACTCACAACCCGCGCTGGATCTCGCATCACCTGTCGCTTGCACACCTCGAGCGACAGCGAGATTGAGAAGAGTGACTGCGCAATACCATCGTGCATTTCGCGCGAGATCCTCTCGCGTTCGCTGGAAAGCAGCGCATAGCGAGACTCCTCGGCGAGTCGGGCATTCTCGATAGAGGCCGCAGCGAAGGCACCAAGGATCGAAAGGAATGCGGTCTGCTCGCCACGAAGCCTATGCGTCACGGAGTTGATGACACACAGAACCCCGAGCGGCCGATCCTGAACCCTCACGGGGACGGCCATGCACCACGCGCCGACCCCTTCATCGACTTCAAAGAACGGTTGTCCGTCGGCAAACACCCGGTCGGCCGCGCCTGGAAGCCACCCTCCCCACCACGCCTCATCGTGCTCCGCACGAGAACCGCGCACCATGATGCTCGATCCATCAAGCTGGAGTGCGTCGGCTGAGTCATCAACCAGACACAGCACGACCTTCTCGGTGCCGGTGAAGCGCTTGGCTGCATCAACGATGATGCCGAGAACATCGTGAACCGTCCGCGCCGAAGACGTTTGAGCGGCCACCGCGTTGAGTGCATTGATGAGTGCGTTATGGCTCGCGGGTCCGTCCGGAACATACCGCGCGCGAACCTGTCCACGAAGCAGCCTCAATGGCAGCATCCGCAGGAAGTCCTTCGCTCTCGTCGCTCGAACGACCATTACGCGGGGCCCCCCTCCGCGCGTCGCCATGCCACACTAGTATGCCCCGATAAGCCGATTCACACCAACTCAAGCGCGACGTATTCATGCCAAACCTAAGGAGCCGCCCATATCGAACGGCACTTCGCTGGGCAGGCTGAGGACATCTTCGGAGAGCCGACAACGCCTACGTCATCCGGTCGGCGACTGCCGCGACGATGCCTCGGGCGGCGGTCAGTCCCGGGGCGGCTTCCACTAGCAGCACCCCGGCGCTCTCGCCGGTGGCTAGGCGCTGCAGCACCGAAGCAAGCGTTGGGTCGAACGGAATCTCGCCGAGAAGCTCAAGGCCCTCTGCGGCAACGCGCGCCCGGATCCGCTCGGCACCACGCTCTGAGAGGTCTGCCTTGTTGAGCACCACCGCGACCTTCACGTTCAGGCGACGCGCAAGCGCCACGAGTCGCAGTAAGTCGGATTCACCTGAAAGCGTGGGCTCGGTGACGGCGACCAGCAGGTCGGTGTTAGTGATGGACGCGATAACCGGACAGCCAACGCCGGGAGGTCCGTCTATCAAGAGGAGCTCCGCATCGCTTTCCTCGGCCATGGTCTTGGCACGGGAACGGACCTCCGTGACGAGCTTGCCCGAGAGATCCTCCCCTGGGCCAAGCTGACCGAAGGAGACCGGCCCGACCGCAGATGTGCCAGCGAACACCTCGCCGGCGCTTTTCTTCTGCATCGAGATCGCGTGGTATCCGCAGCTCGGCACACATGCGCCACACCCCTCGCATAGCCAGGGATCCACACGGTACGCGGGCGACTCCTCGTCCCGCTTCGGGCGCACGAGCGCGTCGAAGCGGCATGCGCGCAGACACACCCCACACCCGCGACACGCGATGGGATCTATGAACGCCTCGGCCCCGCCGGAGAAGCTCTCGGATGCAGTCGTGGTGACCGAAAGTGCGATAGGCAGATTCGACGCCTCTACGTCGCAGTCGGCGAGCACCAGACGATGGTTCTCCGCGAGCATCACCGCAGCGAGCGCGGTGAGGGTCGTCTTGCCTGTACCGCCCTTGCCGGAGGCGAACACTATGCTCTTCACTCTGCCTCCACGGTCAATTGAGCGATACCGTCCCAGATGGCGTCGAACCACCCGGCAGCATCGGGATGCGAATCGAGCACCAGCCCGCCGTCGGCGTAGGCCTCGGCAATCGAGCGGTCGAACGGGATGCGCGCGAGAACAGAAACGCCTGCATCTAGCAGGTACGCGTCCAGGTCTGCACTACCCGCACCGTCGCGGTTGATGACAACGCCCATTGGGATTCCCAGATCTCTGCCGAGACGAACCGCCAGGTCCAGGTCGTGAAGGCCGAACGGAGTCGGCTCTGTGACGAGCACTAGCATATCGACTCCGTGCGTCGCTGCGACAGCCGAACAGGCAACACCGGGAGACGCATCGAGAATGGTGATGTTTCGGGAGAACACGTCGGCCTGACGCCTTGCGGCTCTGATGACGTTGGTCGCCTTGACGTCGCCGATCTCCAACCGCCCCGTAACCATCTTGATGCCCCCCGGGTCGGCGACGCCAACGGGGACCGCACCCCATTCGACGTCGCCGACCCGCTGAGGAACCTCGGTTATCGCTGCGGTCGGACATACAGTCGTGCACAAGCCGCAGCCGTGACACAGTTCGGCGAACACAACAACGGTGTCGCCGAGCAGTCGAATCGCTCCGTACGCGCACGCGTCGCGGCATTTCCCGCACGAGGTGCATGCAGCCTGATCGACGGTTGCGAGCGGGAAGGTCACCTCTCGGCTGTCGAGGGTCTCAGGCGCGAGGAATAGCGCGTCGTTCGGCGCCTCCACATCGCAATCAACAAGCACTGTCGGGACACCTGCCCTTGCGGTCGCAACCGCAAGGTTGGTGGCGACCAGCGTCTTGCCGGTGCCGCCTTTTCCCGATGCTATGGCGATCGTCAGTCGACGTCCCGGCAACATGCCGTGCTCGACCATCGGCTAGTGCCCGCCGCAGACGTCGCCCGGCTCGATGATGGCGACTTCGCCGGCGATGAGTGCCGCGACCGCGTCGCTCACCATGGGACGCTCGTTGTCGAAGTAGACCGTGATACCGACGTCATTGAAGCCAGCAAGCGGACGACCGCCGATTCCGGCTACTACCAGCGCGGTCACGCCTTCGCCGGCAAGCAGCTGAACCGGCTGCAGGCATCCACCCTCGACGTGCGGCGGATTAGCCACGATACGAACTCCGGCGACAGCACCATCGGCGATATCGATCACCGTGAAGCAGTCACAGTGCCCGAAGTGCCCGGAGCGCTCGACATCCATACCGCCCTCGCCGTTGGAGGGCACTGCCAGCACGATCTTCCCATTCTCGGCCATGTGAATTCCTTTCTCGTGCCAGCCTTAGCCGGCGTGGGCTTCGCCCGCTTCTGTGAGTTCTTCAAGCGATCCTGCGGCGAACGCCGCGATCGCGTCACGCACCGTCATTCCTGCACCGTTGTAACCACGGACCCCGGCAACCCCCAGAGCGGCAAAAGCCTTAGGGCCGAGATGACCCGTGATGACCGTCTTGGCCCCGTGGTCGGAAACGATCTCCGCCGAGGCGATACCCGCACCCTGCAGTGCGTTGCGGTTAGTAGCGTTCTCGATTGACTCAAGCGAGTCGTTTTCGGTATCGGCAACGATGAAGTACATCGCGCGGCCGAAGCGTTCGTCGACGCGATCGTCCAATCCCGGTCCGAATGCAGAGACGACTACCTTCATCGCGTCCACCGCCGACCAAGACCCTGACCCATACCCGCGCCGCGCCCCACACCGCGCCCCAGACCGCGTCCACGACCGAGACCGAGGCCGCGACCGAAGCCGAAACCGGTGCGATTCTCATCCGTCGCGATAGCCATGCACGCCCCGCGGCCACCACCTGTAAGCGGACCCTTGCCTTCCGGACCCGTAGCATTACGTCCTGGCATCGTTCGTACCTCCTTCTGTCTCTGCGCTCTCCCCACCAGGGAAGACGGCTTTAACCTCATCGATGAGGACTTCGAGCACCCTGCGGCGCTCCTCCAGGTGAGCCAGCCAATGGCCAAGCAACACCCGTCCCTCATCGGTCAGCTTGTAGGCACGACGCTGTGGACCCGAGTCTCCGTCTTCCCACGTTGAGATGACGGTTCCCGCAGCCTCGAAACGCCGGAGCATCCGGTACAGACCGCCGGGATCAGGCGTAAGCTCCCCGTCAGTCATCTCCTCGATGATGCGGACGAGGTCGTAGCCGTGGGCCTCAGAGCGCGCAAGTGCCGCCAGAATCGTCGGCTCCAGCAAGCTACCCCGTCCAACACCGACACCCCGACCACGACCGCCGCCTTCGCAGCAGCGTCGTCGTACAGGCTCAGGGTGTGATAGGTCTTCCATAGTGACTCCTTGTGCGTTGCTGACATCTATATGTATATGACATCTAGGTGTGCAAAGCAAGCTCTACCAACATGGAGGCACAAGAAAGGGCGCCGCTTTCGCGACGCCCTTGCAGGATTCTATTAGCTTACGCGCTACGCCGTTGTGACTCCGCTAGGACCCGACGCCGGCGGCACATCAAGCAGCGGACGCGAGTCCTCTGGCTCCTTGGGCGACTCCTCGACAGCTGCCGCGTCGTCATCCTTAGGGGGCTCTGCGGCCTGCTGCGCCGCCTCCTTCACCAAGAACTCCGCCCAGGTGCCATTGAGCAGCGCCTCAAGCTCTTCCTTGTCGACCGTCTCGCGCTCAACAAGCACGTCGGCCATAAGATCGAGCTGCTCGCGACGCGCGGTCAAGATCTTGAACGCCTTGTCAAAGCCCTCGTCGATCATGCGCCGGACTTCCTTGTCGATCTCAAACGCGATCTCCTGGCTGTAGTTAGGAGTATTGGAGAAGTCCCTGCCGAGGAACACCTCGTGCTCCTGCTCGCCGAGCGTCATCGGTCCGAGCTTCTCGCTCATGCCGTATCGTGTGATCATCTGACGGGCGAGCTTGGTCGCGCGCTCGATGTCGTTGCTGGCACCGGTCGTGATGTCGCCGATGGCGATCTCCTCGGCGACTCTTCCGCCCAGGAGCATCGCGATTTCATCAAGCATCTCACCGCGCGCATTCAGGAACTTGTCTTCCATCGGCAGCGCGAGCGTGTAGCCAAGCGCCTTCCCGCGGGAGATCACGCTGATCTTGTGAATCGGATCGGTATCGGGGAGCACGTGACCGACAAGCGCGTGTCCGGCCTCGTGGTAAGCGATGATCCGCTTCTCTTTTTCCGAGATGAGCCTGCTCTTCTTCTCGGGACCAGCGATAACGCGCTCGATCGACTCCTCGAGCTCGATCATCTCGACTTGCTTCTTGCCATGACGTGCTGCAAGCAGTGCGGCCTCGTTCACCATGTTGGCCAGGTCTGCGCCGGTGAAGCCCGGTGTGCGACGTGCGATGACCTCGAGGTCGACCGCATCTGACACCGGCTTGCCACGCGAATGTATCTTGAGGATTTCGTGGCGTCCCTTGCGGTCAGGGCGATCAACGGTGACCTGGCGATCAAAGCGACCAGGGCGCAGTAGCGCCGAGTCGAGCACGTCGGGGCGGTTGGTCGCAGCCATGACGATGACGTTGTCCTTGAGGTCAAAACCGTCCATCTCAACCAGAAGCTGGTTGAGCGTCTGCTCCCGCTCGTCGTGCCCGCCGCCGAGACCCGCACCACGCATGCGACCGACAGCGTCGAGCTCATCGATGAAGACGATGCAGGGGCTTGCAGCCTTTGCCTGCTCGAAGAGGTCGCGGACACGGCTGGCACCGACACCGACGAACATCTCGACGAAGTCGGAACCCGCGATTGTGAAGAACGGTACGCCGGCTTCGCCCGCGACAGCGCGCGCAAGCAGCGTCTTGCCGGTTCCGGGAGGGCCCACGAGCAAGACACCCTTCGGGATCTTCGCGCCAAGCGCCTGGAACTTGCCGGGATTCGCCAGGAATTCCTTGATCTCCTGCAGCTCCTCGACAGCCTCTTCAACGCCTGCAACATCCTTGAAGGTGATTCTCGGCTGGTCGCGCGTGAGGCGCTTTGCCCGCGACTTGCCGAACTGCATCACCTTGGAGTTGCCGCCCTGCATCTGATTGATGAAGAAGAACATCACACCGACGATAAGGACGATCGGCACGATCTGGATGAGCAGCGTCAGCCACCAGCTGGTGTCTTGGTTGTTCACCGTCGTGCCCTCAAGCGGTGGATTCTCGGCAATGAGGGTCGCGAACGAATCCTCGCCGAGGTACGTCGTCGTGTAGTCTAGCTCTTCTTTCTTGGCCTTGGCAGCGGAGTCTGCGTAGTAAGACCCGATTACCGCCTGCGTCTTGCGCTGCACGTCGGCAGTGATTACGCGTTCGGACTTGAGCGCGGTCACGAACTCGCTGTATGAGAGCTGCGAGACTTTGGCACTCGAGTCGAAGTTGTTGGCCACAAAGAGCAGCGCCACTACTATGAGCAGTAGATACAGCAGCGCGGTTCTCAAGTTCTTGTTCACAAATCACACCCCTTGTCAGGCGGTCTAGTTGGAGTAGACCTCCGGTTTGAGCACCCCGATGTACGGGAGGTTGCGGTACAACTCGGCATAATCAAGGCCGTATCCCACGACGAACTCATCGGGAATCTCAAATCCTGTGTACTTGCAATCAATCGGCACCCGTTGCTTACCCGGTTTGCAGAGCAGCGTCACGACTTCCAGGCTCCGCGGCTTGCGCGAGGCAAGGTTGCGGAGCAGATACTTGAGCGTGAGTCCGGTGTCGAGGATATCCTCAACGACCAGAACATCGCGTCCCTCGATGACCTCGTCGAGATCCTTGATGATTCGAACGACACCAGATGACTTCGTGGAGCTGCCGTACGACGATACAGCCATGAAGTCGATCTCCACGGGACCGTCGATCGCGCGAGAGAGATCGGCGACAAAGAGCGAAGCGCCCCGCAATACTGCAACGAGCAAGAGCGTGCGACCCTCATAATCGGCCGCAATCTGAGCACCCAGCTCGCGAACGCGCTGCTGGATCTGTTCTTCGGTGTAAACGACTTGCTTGACGTCCGGGTGCATATTCCGACGCGTCCTTTCAGTCCCCCGCCCGACCATCTCATCCGGTCGGTCAGCTGCCAACTTCCGGTCTGTACCACGAGAGCGTCAGAACGCGGCGCGTCTCGGCAGTCACCTTGCATCGCTCATCCAGCCGAACGCCCGCGACCCATACGATACCTGCTCCGTCACGAACGACGGGGGTGCCGGCGCGAAGCCGTTTCGGAACCTTCACATCTGTGAGCAGATCTTGCAGCTTTTTCGTGCCGCTCATACCGAGCGGCGTCATCCTGTCGCCGTCTCTCGGCCCATCGACCGTGAGCACACCGCTGAGCGTGTCCGCGTCTATGAACGCCGAGAACGGGTCATCGGTCAGGTCTCCGGGTGCAGCAAGCGCGGCCTCGATCGAGCCAACCACGCCGAGGTCGCACCTACCAGGCCATTCGAGCAAACAGGGTGCCACCGACGGGGAAACGTCGTCCCGCCGGAAAACATATAGTCTACCGTACTCGTCGGTCGCACGCAGACCGAATGGCAGGTCGTGTGCGAATCCTTCGACAGACAGACCCTCCATCAGCGCTTCGATGTGCGCCGCTTCAAGACGCGAGGCATCCGGGAACGCGCGCAACAACGCCTCGCGGATGGTGCGGCGCGCCATAGGACGCGAGAGAGTGCGCATCTGCGGGGACTCAAAGACGAGTCGGCCGTCCTCGATGCTCGCGAAGTCCCGCGAGAATGCCGAGGCCATCTCCGAGAGAAGCGAGTCCTCCTCAGTGATGATGCGGACGTTGCGCGCAAGAGTCTCGGCAAACGCGGGGTTGCGGGTCTGCGCCAGCGGCAGCAAGTCGTGCCGCACCCACGAGCGCAACCGGGAGGTGTCGGCGTTGGTGGCATCTTCGCGCCACGACTGTCCGAGGTCCTCGAGGTAGCTCACGATCTCCTCGCGACGCGCGCCGATAAGCGGGCGCACTACCCGGCCGCGAACCGGCGCGATGGCCCGAAGGCCGCCTGGGCCTGCTCCGGTGACGAGCCGCATGAGGAACGTCTCGGCCTGGTCGTCGAGTGTGTGCGCGACAGCGATGCGGCCACGAAGCGGCGAGAACCCGAGCGCCTCACAGCGCGAATCGACCTCGCTGTCCGCGAAGCGATAGCGGATGCGGCGGCCAGCATCTTCCAGGTTGAGGCCCTCGGCCTCGGCATACGCACCGACATCGAAGCGAACGACGGTGCAAGGTACGTCGAGCGACTCGCATAGCGCCTCGACCGAGGCGGCGTCGCCGTCGGATGCATCGCCGCGCAGCATGTGGTTCACGTGCAGCACTGAGAGGCCCGCGAACTGGCCGACATCCCCCGAGGCAAGCAGCCGCAACATAGCGACGCTGTCGGCGCCGCCTGAAACGAGCGCAAGCACAACTGAGCCTGCGGGCAGCATCTCGTGCTCGGCGATGGCGACGCGGGCGGTTTGGGTTAGCGGGTTCATGCTCACAGGGTACGGGGTACGCGGGCCGCGCGCCACCCGCTCACGCGGTAGTCGCGGAATCCGCAACGGTCACAGCCGCTTCGATCTGTCCGAGCACTGAATCGGCCAACACGGCGAGCATCGCCGCCGGAATAGCACCCTCCAGCACGTACGCCATGTTCTGGACCGCAAGCCCGCCGATGATCGGCACGCCGAGACCTCCGGTTCCAATTGCCGCTCCAACGGTCGCCGTCCCTATATTGATCGCAACCGAGGTGCGAACACCGCTGACGATCACGCGGGCAGCGAGCGGCAGCTCGACACGCATCAGGCGCTGCGTCGGGCTCATCCCCATTCCCTCGGCGGCATCGAGCACGTCGCGCGGAACCGACTCGATTCCGGCTATCGTGCCGCCCACTACCGGGAAGAGGCCGTAGATCGAAAGCGCCATGACGGTTGGCCAGAAGCCAAAGCCGAGCACCGGCATCGCAAGCGCCAGCACCGCGATCGGCGGAAACGTCTGTCCGAGGTCGGTTGCTGCGATCACGAGCGAGCGGAACTCGGTGCCGCTTCGCCGCGTCACGAAGATGCCAAGCGGAATGCCGATAGCGATCGTCACCGCGCTCGAGACCCCGACAAGCGCAAGATGCTGTAAGACGAACGCTGCCAGGGAGTCCCTCGGCATAAGGACGATCGGCTGAGCCGGGAAGAGCGCGCTCAGCAGCCATTCCCAGAACCCCTGCGCGCTCACAAGCCACGCGAAGGCAGCTGCTGCCAGCGCGACAAGTGCGAGGTTCATTCGGCGTCGGGAGTTCACACCGCACCCTCCGGAGGCAGATTGGAGATATGCTCGTCGCCCTCGGTCATCGCTTCCTCCACGGCCGCAAAAGTGACCTCGCCGAGCAGCACATCGTTCTTGTTGGTGACAGCGATGCTGCGGAAACCGAGTCCGAGCATTCGAGAGAGAGCGTCGCGCAGACTGTCGTCTGGACGCACGGATGCATCCGCCGCTACGACGCGGGTGAGAGCGTCCTCAGGGACAGCGCCTTCATCCAGCCCGCGAGTGTCGACCCACCCGATGAGGCGGCCATCCGGCTCGACCACGTACGCAAACCGGCGCCGACCTGCGCCGACTTGCAGCGTCAGCAGGTCCGCGCCTTCAAGAACCGTCGCCGGTGAGCGCATGACGTCTTCAACTCGCACGCGCACGAGTCGCTTGAGCGCGCGGTCAGCACCCACGAAATCGTGCACGAACTTGTTCGCGGGGTGGTTGAGAACCTCCTCGGGCGTGTCGAACTGCTGGAGCTTGCCGTCACGCATGATGGCGATCTTATCGGCAAGGCGGATCGCCTCGTCGATATCGTGCGTGACGAAGATGACGGTCTTCTTCAGCTCACGCTGGATGCGGCCGAACTCGGCCTGTAGTCGCTCGCGGTTGAGCGGGTCGACCGCGCCGAACGGCTCATCCATGAGCAGCACCGGCGGATCGGCTGCAAGCGCGCGAGCGACGCCAACGCGCTGCGCCTCGCCGCCTGAGAGCTGACGCGGGTACTTGCCCCGGTACACTTCCGGGTCCAACCCGACGAGGGTCAGGAGCTCATCGACCCGCTCGGCCATACGGGACTTCTCCCAGCCGAGTAGGCGGGGCACCACGCAGATGTTGCCGGCGACTGTGAAATGCGGGAAGAGCCCAATCGACTGGATGACATAGCCTAGGCTACGGCGGAGCTCCTCGACGGGCACAGACAAGATGTCGCTGTCATTGACGAAGATATGGCCGGACGTGGGCTCGATGAGACGATTGATCATCCGGAGCGTCGTGGTCTTGCCACAGCCCGACGGACCGATGAGCACGCAGACTTCACCCTCGGCGATCTCGAGTGACAGCGAGTCCACGGCCGTTGTGTCGCCATACCGGCGCGTAAGGTCCTCAAGCCGGATCATGCGCGGACTCCTTCCGGGGTGAGCGCTCGTCCGAGCGCGGAGAGCGCGACGTCGGCGATTACCGCTAGTGCGATCACCGGCAGCGCGCCAAGCAAGATGAGGTCGGGCGCGAACTGCCCGAGGCCTTCGAAGATGAGGATGCCAAGGTTGCGCGCGCCCGCGAAGACTGTAAGCGTCGTGATGCCGATAAGGAGCACGGCGGCAGTGCGAACACCTTCGACGATCAGCGGCAGCGCTAGCGGGAACTCAACGCGCCACAGCAGCTGCCACGAGCTCATTCCCATCCCGCGACCGGCATCGATGACAGCCGGGTCTACCTCGGCAAGACCGACGTATGTGTTGCGTACGATCGGGAGAAGCGCATAAAGCGTGAGGGCGATGAGGCCGGGAGCTGCGCCGATTCCGCGCACGCCGAGGTCTCGCAGCCATGGAACCGCGACGCCGAGGGCAGCAAGCGGTGCGATCAGCAGGCCGAGGAGAGCCAAGCTGGGCACCGTTTGGATGATGCCGGTCACACCGAGTGCGACCGCTCGGACGTGCTTGTTGCGAGTCGCCCATAGCCCGAGCGGCACCCCCAGGAGCAACCCGAAGCCGAGACCCGCGCCCGACAGCGCGAGATGTCCGCCGAGCAGCGACCAGAACGAGCTGGCGCGCACCTCGAACTCGCGGGCGAGCGAGATGCGATCGAGGCCGCCCCACATGAACGCCGCGATCACGGCTCCCGCGACCAACACCATCGGCCCCGCCCAGCGCACCAGCTTCTGGCGTCGCTCCTCGCCACCTGAGAAGCCGAGGATCGCCGTGCCGGCGAGCAGCACCCACACGCCTGAACCGAGCGATACGCGAGCAACTGCGGCTTGGTCGGCCAGCAGCGCAGTTGATGCGGCGCCGAGCCCCCAGGCCAGCGCTCCCACTAGCCCGTAGCCGCTCGCCGATGAGGATGCCGAGCGCGCCCTCGCCGTTGGAGCCACAGCCGAGAGGAACCCGACAGCCACGAGCAGGAACAACAGATACGCCCATGGTCCCGCTGCGGCTACCGAGTACTCGGTGCCAGGCACAAGCCGGTTAGGACGCAACTCTACGAAGGGCAGCGCAGTGACGCCCGCGAGTGCGACCATCGCACCCACGAGCGCCACTCGATCATATCGAGTCTGGGCGCTTTGCTCGGCCACGCTACTTGATAAGCCCCTTCGATTGGAGATATTCACGAGCTACGGTCTTTGGGTCGGCGCCATCAACGGCGACCCGACCATTGAGCTCCTGCAGCGTCTCAATCGTGAGACCCTGGAACACCGGATCAAGAATGGTCGCGATTTCCGGGTACTCCGTCATGACGTCGCCACGGACCAGCGGCGCAGCCTCGTACACCGGCCAGATGCTCTTGGGATCGCCGAGCGTCACAAGACCAAGCGCCGAGAGGCTACCGTCGGTGCCGTACGCCATCGCGGCGTTCGCGCCATTGGTACCCTGCGCAGCAGCGGCCTCAGTCTGCGCGGTGTCGCCACCGGAGAGCACGATGAGCTGATCGGCGTTCAGCTTGAAGCCGTACGCCGCCTCGATCGCCGGAACCCCGTCTTCGGTGCGGTCGACGAACTCCTGCGAGGCCACCAGCTTCACTGCGCCACCCTTGTTGATGTAAGCGGCCCAGTCAGCGAGCGTCGTGATGTTCTCGCTCGTGGACAGCGCGCCCGGAATGGCAATGGCCCACGTGTTGTTGGCAGGCGCACGCTCGAGCCAGACGATGTCATTCTGCTCTGCATCGAGCTTCTTGACCGTGTCGAACGCCGCCTGTGCGTCCTTGCTCACGCCGGGGTCGATCGTCGTGCCCGTGAAGTACTGGGTGAGAGCTGTCCCGGTGTACTCGGGGTACATGTCGATCTCGCCGGCGAGCAGCGCCTTGCGAACGACCTCGGTGGTGCCGGTCTTGGTCTTGTCCACGACATCGAAACCGTTCTCCTCGAGCATCGCGACCATGATCTGACCGAGAACCCCGCCTTCTGTGTCGATCTTGGAGCCGACGGTGACCGTGCCCTTGGGCTCTGCCATGTCTCCGGTGTCAGTGGTTGTACTGGTGCCGCATCCGGCAACCGTGAGTGCCAGCGCGAAGACGACCGCCAGCGCCATTACCCGCTTCAACATGATTTCCTCCTCCATGTTGGACGGCGCGCCTAAGCGTCGTCCGATACGTGTTCATACCCGTTGTGACTTCGGTATGCCGCTTCAGACTGTGAGAATCTGGGACATATCAGCAGAATTATAACCCGGCTTTATACTTTTTATCATGTGGAACAATCTTTCGGAGCCCAGGAACAACCTGTTGCTGGCGTTCCTCGGCGGGGGAAACTAGACTGGTTGGGTTCGTGCCCGACATAGCTGATCGGAGTTCCTGTGACATCCTTCTACCTTACAGACCTCGCGCTTGAGCCTATTGCCGCCAAGGTCATGGCAGGCGAACGCCTCACTCGCGAAGACGGCTTGACGCTTTACGCAAGCAACGACTTGCTCGGCATCGGCCAGATGGCCGATCACGTTCGCCGTACGATCAATGGCGATCGCGTGCATTTCATGGTGAATCGCCACATCAACCCGACCAACATCTGCGAGAACCGCTGCAAGTTCTGCGCGTTCTCCCGCAGCAAGGGCCAGGACGGCGCTTACGAGATGACGCTCGACGAGATCGTCAAAGCTGCCGAGGAGGCCGTGCCCGAGGGCGCACACGAGGTGCACATCGTTGGCGGCCTGCACCCCGACTGGCCGTTCGAGTTCTACCTCGACATGATGCGCCGCCTTCGCGCTGCTCTGCCGCCGCACGTGATCATCCAGGCGTTCACCGCCGTTGAGATCGAGTTCTACTCGCAGATCAGCGAGCTCTCCACGCTCGAGGTGCTGCGCCAGCTGAAAGAAGCCGGGCTCGACTCCATGCCGGGCGGCGGCGCCGAGATCTTCTCGGACAGGACGCGCATGGCTGCCTGGGACAAGAAGACCTCGGCGGACGACTGGCTCCGAATCCACGGCGAGGCGCACTCGCTTGGCATCAAGACGAACTGCACGATGCTATACGGTCACATCGAGACCCTCGAAGAGCGCGTCGATCACCTCGTCCGCCTACGCGAGCAGCAGGACGTAAGCGGCGGCTTCCTCGCGTTCATCCCGCTCGCCTTCCACCCGCTCAACACCGAGCTTGCCGACCTGCCCGGCACGACCGGCTTCGATGATCTCAAGACGCTCGCGATCGCGCGCCTGATGCTCGACAACATCGGGCACATCAAGGCGTTTTGGATCATGGTCGGCATGAAAGTCGCGCAGCTCTCCACGGCGTTCGGTGTTGACGACCTCGACGGCACAGTCGTCGAGGAGCGCATCACGCACATGGCCGGCGCGGTCACGCCTGAGGCGCTCAGCAAAGAGGATCTTCTCGGCATGATCCGTGAGACCGGACACGTGCCGGTTGAGCGCGACACGCTGTACAAAGTGATTCGCGTCTACGACGAGGTGTAAACCATGCTGCGTCCGCGCCTCGGCCATATCCAGTTCATCAACTGCCTGCCTCTGTACTACGGCATGGTGAAGAACGACGTGCTCCTCGACGTCGACCTGGTGAAAGCGAACCCGGCCGACCTAGCAGCAGAGCTGCTTGACGGACGTCTCGACGTGGCACCGATTCCGGCTATAGAGTACGCGCGGCACGCAGACAAGTTCGTGCTGCTGCCGGATATCGCGATCTCATCAGAAGGTGAGGTCCAGTCGATACTCCTGGTCTCGAAGGTACCTGCCGAGGAGCTCTCGGGCTGCACCGTGGCGCTTACCGACACCTCGCGCACTTCGCAGGTGCTCGCGCGCGTGCTCATCGCGAAGCGCTGGGGCGCAGAGGCAACGTACACCGAGATGCCGCCGGACTTGCCGGCGATGCTTCGGGATGCCGACGCCGCGCTGCTCATCGGTGACGAGGCACTCCGCGCGTACTGGGACCACCCCGAGGGGCTCTACACGTACGACCTCGGCACCGAATGGACAACGTGGACCGACCTGCCGATGGTGTACGCCGTATGGGCTGTGCGCCGCACATATGCCGAGGAGAACCCGGCCGCAGTGCAGGCCGTCGCCGACGCGCTGACGAACTCACTCTCCTACTGCCGCGGCCACCTCGACGATATCAGCGAGTACGCCGCGCGCTGGGAGCAGTTTCCCGCCGAGAAATTCCGCAGCTACTTCGACGCGCTGCGCTTCCGCTTCCAGCCGCAATTCCGCGAAGGTCTCGCGCGCTATCTGGCCGAGGCGGTCGCTATCGGACAGCTCGATGCGGTTCCGACGATTGAGGTGTTCGGCGAATGAGCGAGCGCATGGGAGGTCCGCCGGTAGGAATCGGCGGCTCAGACAGTCCTCGCTTCGGCGCTGACGCGCCTTCGCTGCGGAACTCGCCGACGACTCCCACCGGCGACCTCCGCCAGCTTCACGGGCTGGCGTTTGCGGCGGCGCGTGGGGAGCATCGACTCTCGGCGGAAGAGGCGCTTGAGCTGCTGGCTCATGCCGACATGCTTGCGCTTGGGGCGGCGGCTAGTGCTATGCGCGACCGGCTGCACCCGGAGCGCGAGGCCACGTTCATCGTGGACCGCAACGTCAACTACACCAACGTGTGCGTGAGCGGCTGCCGGTTCTGCGCGTTTTTCCGCGATAGCAGCGACGCTGACGCTTACTTGCTCTCGGCAGAGGACCTGTACGCCAAGGTGGAAGAAACGCTCGCGCTCGAGGGCACCGCGATCCTGCTACAGGGCGGCCTGCATCCCGACCTCGGCATCGAGTGGTACGAGAACATGCTGCGCGAGCTCAAGGCGCGCTACCCCATCCACGTGCACGGCTTCGGCCCGCCGGAGATGGTGCACATCGCGAAGGTCTCAGGCATCAGCACGCGCGAGGTGCTTCAGCGATTGCGCGACGCCGGCCTGGACTCGCTGCCGGGTGGCGGCGCCGAGATCCTGGTGGACAGCGTGCGCTCTCACGTCTCGCCCAAGAAGGCGACGAGCGACCAGTGGCTTGACGTGATGCGTGAAGCACACGACCTCGGCATGTCGACGACCGCCACCATGATGTTCGGCGGCACGGAAAGCGTGGAGGACCGCGTCGCGCATATGCAGCGCGTACGTGAGGTCCAGGACGAAGCTGCCGAGAAGGACGCTGTCGGCTTCCGCGCGTTCATCCCCTGGAGCTTCCAGCCCGGCAACACCGAGCTTGCCGAAGGTGAGTTCACCGGTGCTGCGGCCAGCGGCTGGGAGTACCTGCGCACGCTAGCGGTCTCGCGTCTCTTCCTCGATAACGTCGCCAACATTCAGGCGTCCTGGGTCACCCAGGGTCCCAAGATCGGGCAGGTCGCGCTGTGCTTTGGCGCAAACGACATGGGCTCCACGATGATCGAGGAGAACGTGGTCGCCTCGGCGGGCACGCACTTCATGCTCGCGCGCGAGGAGCTGGTGCGCCTCATCGAAGATGCGGGCTTCACGCCGGTGCAGCGCGACACACTCTACCGAGAGGTGCGCAGGTTCTAGCAGTCCTGACCGTCTGACGCGTATCCACTCCCGGCTGGAAAACGCTGCTATTCTGGCGCGCCTCGGACTATACTCGGCACAGTGCGTCTCGAACGGTGGGGTTCAGTCGCTTTTCAAGGTCCTAGGGGGAATCACAGTGCGCAGAGTCACGCTGGTGTTCGTATTGGCGGCTATCCTGATGCTCGCACTGCCGAGCGCGGCGCACGCAGCAGATATATATGTGAGCACCACCGGGAGCGATGCGCTCGGTGCGGGCACGGAAGCCTCTCCTTTCGCGACGATCCAATATGCGATCGACACCGCCGTCGGGAACTTGGACCCCTCTGACAACGTACATGTCGCGGCCGGCGAGTACACCGGCAACATCACGATGAAAGACTGCGTCTCACTCTACGGTGCGGGATCTGCCGAAACGACTATCACAGGTACGGGAGCCGGGTCGGTCGTGACGATCAACAGCATCGGCACGGGGGAAACGCTTTCGGGCTTCACGATCTCCGGCGGCATCGCGCCCAGCTTCGGTGGCGGCATCTACTGCGACTCCTCCTCGCCGACGATCGAGGGCTGCACCATCTCGGGCAACACCGCGTCTTATGGCGGCGGCGTCTTCTGCATCCTCTCTTCGCCGACGATCGAGGGCTGCACCATCTCAGACAACAGCGCGGATTACGGCGGCGGCATCTGGTGCACCTTCTCCTCGCTGACGGTCACGGACTGCACCATCTCGGGCAATCGCGCGACCATGGGTGGCGGCATCTACTGCACCTCATCCTCGCCGACGATCACGGACTGCACCATCTCGGGCAACAGCGCGGCTTTCGACGGCGGCGGCATCTTCTGCTACGACTCCTCGCCGACGATCACGGACTGCACCATCTCAGACAACACCGAGTCCTCCTACGGTGGCGGCATCTTCTGCTGGTACTCCTCGCCGACGATCACGAACTGCACCATCTCAGACAACAGCGCGGTCGCCGGCAGCGGCATCTGCTGCCACTACTCCTCGCCGACGATCACGGACTGCACCATCTCAGACAACAGCGCGGATTACGGCGGCGGCATCTGGTGCACCTTCTCCTCGCTGACGGTCACGGACTGCACCATCTCGGGCAACGGCGGCCTCCAAGGTGGCGGCATCTTCTGCGGCGACTCCTCGCTAGTTATCACGAACTGCACCATCTCGGACAACACCGCGGCTTCCGGCGGCGGCATCTACTGCCGGTCCTCCTCGCCGACGATCACGAACTGCATCGTGTGGAACAACGGCGACGACCTCTATAACTGCATTGCCACCTACTCATGCATCTCTACTGCCGGAGACGCCACAGGCGATGGCAACATCACCGACGATCCTCGATTCGTGGATGCGACAAACGACGACTACCGCCTGCAGTCCGGCTCGCCGTGCATCGACACTGCGACGTCCGAGGGAGCCCCGGCCACAGACATCGACGGAGTCGTGCGACCCCAGTGCGCGGGCTACGACATGGGCGCGCACGAGTACTACGTGGTATCCGATCCGACGCTCTCCTCGGCGACGCATACCGAGGGCGTCTGGTCTAACAACAAGACCGTGACCGTCGACATCACTGCGGCCACCGGCACCGCTCCAGCTGCAGCAGGCTATGCGATCTCGATAAGCCAAAACGCCACCGCCTACCCAGCCACCACAATCACCCAGGACGCCTCAGCCCAAAGCTTCAGCTTCGATGCTGCCACTGATGGCACCTGGTACGTCAACGTCGCCACCCTCGATGTGTTCGACTGCTGGTCTGAGGGCGTCTCATTCGGACCGATCGTGATCGATACGACCACCCCGGTCACCACTGCGTCCGTCACTGATTCGACTGGCGAGGCGACCGTCCGGTTCACATCCTCTGATGCCATGTCCGGTGTTGCAGCTATCTACTGCACGGTTGACGGAGGAGCGGTAGGCAGCGGCAGCTCGGTCGTGGCGAGCGGGACAGGTACGCATACGATCGTCTACTGGGCATCAGACAAAGCCGGCAACGTCGAGCTCTCCCATACACTGGCGGTTGAGATCGCCGCACCCGCGGCGGGTGGGACCGATACAACACCGGACGACACCGATGCCAGCGACGGTGGCGGGACCGCGGAAAGTGAGGGGGCCGCAGTCGCATCTCCCGACGGCGAGGGCAAGGATACAGCGTCAGCGGACGTATCCGAGACCGTAGTCGCCTCTTCCGAGGACGACGGTACCGAGGAAGCAGCCGGAGGAGCATTGCCAGTCGCGGACGGGCAGGCTGCTCCTGCCGATGAGCAGAACGAGAGCGGTTCTCTCGGCTGGATACCGTGGGCGGTGCTCGGCCTGGTCGCGCTTCTCGGCGGGTTTGGCGCATGGCAAGTGCTCGCGAGGCCTCGACCGTAGACACTCTCTATCGCGAGGTGCGCAGGTTCTAGGATTTGCAGCCCGAACCCGAACACCCATCATTTCTCCCCGATAACAGCTCCCCGACCGCCCGGAACGGGTACCCTAGGGTTGGACAAACAAAGGGAGTTGAACATGGAATCTAAGACAGCCAGCGCGTGCACCCAGCCAAGTACCAAGCGGCGCGTCGTCATCGCCGGCGGAGGCTATGCCGGTACAACGCTCGCAGTCCGCCTCGGCAAAGCACTACGTGAAGCCGACGATGTCGAAATCCTGCTCATAGAGCCGAATCCTTGTCAGCAAGCGCTCTCCGAGCTTGACCTTGTGGCTGTTGGCCCCGCCCGCGCCGAATTCTGCGAGTTGTGGCTGCCGACGCTCTTCAAGGACCTACCTGTGACCGTCTGTTACAACAGGGTTCACGAGGTCAAGCCGAACGATCACGTGCTTACCGTCGGGCCGCGCAACGGCCCGCATGAGGATGTACCGTACTGGCGTCTCGTGCTCGCCACAGGCGCAATCGCCTTCGTACCGCCCGTTCCGGGACTGGCCGAGCATGCTGTCACCATGTGGTCTGTCGCAGACGCTCAGGAGCTGCAGCGCCGGATTGAGGCGCAATTCCGTGCGGCGGCGATGATCGCGGACCGTGACGCACGGGTGAAGGCTCTGTCGTTCGTGGTCATCGGCGGCGGTGCTACCGGCATCGAGATCGTTGGCACCCTCGGCCAGATGCTGCCGAAGCGCATGCTCGACGCGGGTCTCGACCCGGCCGACCTGCGAATCAGCGTCATCGAAGGTCGCCCTGATGTCCTCTACGACCTCTCAGACACACTGCGCAAGCGTGCCCACAAGCGTCTGGAGCACCTTGGCATCAAGCTCTACACCGGCTCGATGGTATCGGCGGTCGAAGCGGGACTCGTGCGTCTTGCGGACGGCACCGAGGTTAACGCGAGCGTGCTCGTGTTCTGCGGTGGCGCCAAGGCCGACCCGGACGCGATTTCCTGGAGCATGGAGGCTGACCCCTCCGGCAGGCTCGTGGTAGATGCGATGTGCCGGGCAGTGGGACACGAGGATATCTACGCGACGGGCGACGTAGCCGCATTCCGCGACCCGAAGAACGGTCGCACTCTCCCGATGTTGGCCCAGTTTGCCATCAGGGAATCCGAGCACACTGCGGACAACATACTGCGCGAGGCGCGAGGCCAGGCGCTCACCCCGTTCATACCGAATATGCACGGTGAGTTCGTCAGTATCGGGCCGAGCTACGGTGTCGGATGGGCTTTCAAGATCAACCTGGTTGGGCTTCCGGCCATCGTCATGAAGCGACTGACGTACTTGATGTACTGGTTCTCGGTGGGTGGCATCAAGCTCACCTGGAAGCGCACCAAAGAGATGCTCTCTATGCAGCGCTAGCGCGCATCATGTCACAGAGGTCGGGTACCCTGTAGCCAAGGAGGAACCATGACGACAACAGGAGTGCCCCGCGCCGAGTTCGGCGTTTGCGGCGGCAGCGGAACGCTATCATTCGCATTCCCGGCAGGGCTGGAAGACGATCGGGTTGAAGTGCTGGCCGAGGACCTGTTCTTCGACACGCCGTTTGGACGCTCGCCGTCATTCACGCACTTTCGCGTGACCGGCACGAGCGGCGCGCGCGAGGCGCTCGCCGTGAAGATGCACGGTTGGCGGCGCGGAGTGAAGCGGGCGGATGCCAGCCTGCAGACGTTCTGGGTCTTCCACGAGGCCGGCGTTCGCAAGGTGCTTGCCGACGGAGGCGTGGGCTCACTGAACCATCTGCTGGACCCGCGAGACGTATTAGTGCCAACCGACTTCGTAGATCTCACAATGAAGCAAGACATCTACGTCCGAGGCGATCACCTACTGATCATGCGTCAGCCGATCTGTCCGGATCTTCATGGCCACCTATTCTCCTCGGCAAGTGAGCGCTTCGCGCGCGTCTTCCGACGCGGCTCATATCTGGTGACTGACGGTCCAAGATTCGAGACACCGGCCGAAGTCGACTATATGAAGCGACTTGGCGCGGATGTGATCGGGCAGTCGCTCTCACCCGAGGTCTTCCTCGCACGCGACATAGGTGCCTGCTACGCCGGCATCTACATGGTTGTGAACTACGGCGAGGGCGTCGTGAAGGAGTGGGAACACAAGGAGCTCAAGGCTATCTTCTTCGAGGAAGCGGCCAACGTCGCCAGGTGTGTTGTTGATGCAATCGCAGACGCCGACCTTGATGCCGCATGCGGCTGCATGGATATGCGTAAGCCGAGCCTACTGAACCTACCGCAGGAGTGAGCGCATGATCGTCAGCGGCGAATGGCTGCTACCGGTCGTGGGCGATCCGATTCGGCGCGGGGCAGTGCGAATCACCGGGTCGCGAATCAGCGAGATCGGCACTTTCGAGGCTCTGAGGCGCGCGTATCCGAAAGAAGCGACGCACGACCATCCCGGATGCGTCATCACACCTGGTCTCGTAAACGGGCACACGCACTTGTCCCTTTCGTCCATGCTCGGGCTGTTGCCGCCCGGAGAGTTCTCGACCTGGATAGCCAAGGTGGCCCCGGCAGTACAGGCGCTTGACCACGACGATTTCGCGGATGCCGCCGCTTACGGCGCGCTAGAGTGTCTTCGCTCGGGCGTTACGGCCGTCGGCGACATCGCATACGGCCCCGAGGCTCCGGCCGCGGCGGCTGACACCGGAATCGGTGGGGTCTTCTTCTGGGAAATTCTTGGCATGACAGCCGAGCAGCTTCCTGAAGCGCTGGCGTCACGCGACTTCCCGACCGAGAACATGTCTTGCGGCGGCCGAACTCTCTGCGGCATAAGCCCGCACACGCCTTACACCGCAGGACCAGGGTTGATTCGGGCGGCATACGACTACGCAAGCGAACACGGCTACGCGTTTGCGATCCATGCTGCCGAATCAACCGCCGAGGCAAGGCTTCTCATGGCCGGAGAGGGGCCGCTCAGACAGTCGGCAGGACGACTCGCACCTGACTTCGTCGCCCCTGGTATGGGGACGGTGCGGTACCTCGAACACCTCGGGGCGCTCCGTGACACTATTGCGGTGCACTGCGTCCAGCTCATGTCCGGCGAGCCGGAGCTGCTCGCCGCGCACGCACGAGGCGCTGTACTGTGCCCCCGCTCAAATCGCTACCTCCTGAATGGTAAGCCGCCGGTAGCCGCGCTCGTGCGAGCTGGCGTCCGCCTCGGACTAGGAACCGATTCACTTGCGAGCAACGAGACTCTAGACCTCTTTGAGGAGGCCAGAGAGCTTCTCGCTATCGATCCCGGTCTCTCAGCGTCCAGAGTGCTCGCCATCATGACGCTTGAAGGCGCGCAGGTCCTCGGCATCGACCGGGACTACGGTTCGTTTGAAAGCGGCAAGTACGCCGATATCATCGCGGTGGAAATCGGCGATACGAACGACCCGGCTTCAGCATTCATACGCGAGGGCTCGCCCGCGCGAGTGCGCTCGGTCATCACCGGTGGAGTCTGGCGTCTCATAGACGGCCGCATGGCGTTCCTCACAAAAGACATCGAACACAGAAGCGCCCGGGTCACCGAAAAGGCAGCCCGGGCGCTCCGTACAAGTTAGTTCGGTTTCTACGACTCGCCGAGGTACGTCTTCCGGACCTGCTCGTTGTGGAGCAGCTCTTTCCCGGGACCCTCGAGTGCGATCGAACCAACCTCGAGCACATAGCCGCGATGCGCTACAGAGAGCGCCATGGCGGCGTTCTGCTCGACCAGGAGGATGGTGATGCCCTCTTTGTTGAGCTTCTCGATGATCCCAAAGATGGTCTCAACGATGACCGGAGCCAGACCCATCGAAGGCTCATCAAGCATGAGCAACTTCGGGCGAGCCATGATGGCGCGACCCATGGCAAGCATCTGCTGCTCGCCACCGGACAGCGTGCCGCCCTTCTGAGAGAGGCGTTCTTTGAGGCGTGGGAACAGTGTGAACACCTGCTCGGTGTCCTCTTTGATACCGTCGACGTCCTTGCGAAGGAATGCGCCCATCTCAAGGTTCTCGGCAACGGTCATTCGAGGAAATATGTGCCGTCCCTCTGGTACCTGAATGATGCCCTTGGCCGTGACCTTGTGAGGGAGCATGCCTGAGACGACTTCCCCGTTGAGGGTAACCGAGCCCTCAGTGGGCGTAAGCTGACCTGAGATGGTCTTGAGAGTCGTCGACTTTCCGGCACCGTTCGCGCCGATGAGCGTGACGATCTCGCCCTCATTCACCTCGAGGCTGATGCCCTTGAGCGCCTCGATCTGGCCATAATGCGTGTGGAGGTTCTCGACCTTAAGCACTTCGAAATCCTTCCTTATGCCTGAGCCAGCATGGCCTCGGCACCTTTGCCGAGATATGCTTCGATGACTTTCGGATGCCGTTGGATCTCTGCGGGCAGGCCCTCGGCAATCAGCTCACCGAAGTCGAGCACGTAGATGCGATCCGCAATATCCATGACGACTTTCATGTCGTGCTCGATCAGCAAGACCGTTACACCAGTCTCGCGAATCTTGCGCACAAGCTGGGTAAGCCGCGCGCTTTCCTGCGGGTTCATGCCTGCTGCCGGCTCGTCGAGCAAGATGAGCTTGGGCTCGGTTGCGAGCGCGCGGGCGATCTCCAAACGGCGCTGGGCACCATAAGGGAGGTTCTTAGCCAGCTCGTTCGCCTTGTCGACCAGACCAACGAACCGCAAGCGATTCAGGGCCTCGTCGATGGTGTGCTGTTCTTCACGCTTGAACCTCGGGGTGCGAAGAACCGCGCCGAGCGGACCGTTGTTGGTCCGGATATGGCGGCCCACCATGACGTTCTCAAGCGTCGTCATGTTCGCGAACAACCTGATGTTCTGGAACGTCCGGGCAATACCCATCGCACAGATCTGATGGGCCTTCTTGCCTGCCACGGGAGTACCCTGGAAGAGCAGCTCGCCCTCTGTGGGCTTGTAGATGCCCGTGAGCAAGTTGAAGAACGTCGTCTTGCCCGCACCGTTAGGGCCGATGAGGGCGACTATCTCCCCTTCATCGATATGCATCTCGAGACCGCTCAGCGCCTTGAGGCCACCGAACGCCATCGTTATGTTCTTTGCTTCTACAAGAGCCATGGTTCTCAAGCCTTCCTTGCTACGGGACCCTACAGGTCGTGGTCGGCCGTGTCGGTCTTGTTTTGGGCCTCCCACAGCGACTGGCTCTCCTCGTCACGGATCTTCGCATCATCTGGATGGAGTTCCATGGCGCGACGTGCCGAGGGCCAAATGCCCTGTGGTCGCACCGCCATCATGATGACCATCACCAGACCGAAGACCAGGTAGCGGTAGTTACTGACGAGCGACGCCTGCCCGGGGTCGAGCGGCAGGATGCCGGACTGCGCCAGGCCACGAATCAGCTCCGGGATACCCTGGATGATGATCGCACCGATGATTGCGCCGGGAATCGAGCCCATACCGCCGAGAACAACGATGCAGACAACGAACACCGACTCCATGAACGTGAAGGATTCAGGGCTGACGAACTGCTGGAAGTTGGCGAATGTGAGACCAGCAACACCACCCCACACAGCTCCGAGCGAGAACGCCCACAGCTTGGCGCTGGTGATGTTGATGCCCACAGAAGCCGCCGCAACCTCGTCCTCACGCATCGCGGTCCACGAACGACCCAGGCGCGAGTCATCCAGACGGCGAACGACGAAGATCGTTAGCAGACAGAGCAACACCGCAATGAAGTACCAGTACAAGTTGTTAGAGAACCGGAAGTTGAAGTTCTCACCGATACTGAAGACGGCGTTGTCCCGAAGCCAGACGAGACCGGCCGGGTCAGGAATGAACTGACCTGCGCGGGGCAGACCCGCTGCACCGTTCGTGAGTCCGAACACATCGTTCGTGATCAGGATTCGCACGATCTCACCAAAACCGAGCGTCACGATAGCGAGGTAGTCACCGCGAAGCCGGAGGACCGGCGTACCCAAAGCTATGCCCGTAGCCGCCGCAGCCAGCGCTGCGACAGGCAGTGCGGCGAAGTACACGTACGGTCCAAAGGACTCGCCGAACAACTTGAGCATCACGTCGCCAACGAGCACGCCGACATAGGCACCCATCGCGTAAAACGCGATGTATCCCAGGTCGAGCAGTCCCGCAAAGCCGACCACGATGTTCAGACCGAGCGCCAGCATGACGTACAGGCCGACGACGCCCATGATGCGTACCAAGAAGAGCTGGCCGATTCCCTGGAAGAAGATCGGAACGAACACCACGAGTGCCGCGATGATCATGTAGATGATCTTCTGCTTGGTCGTCAACTTGCGTCCACTGACGATTGTTTTGATATCCACTTTACTTCCGCCCATGGTTTACACCTTCTCCACGACGGACTCGCCGAGCAAACCGCCCGGCCGGAAGATCAGGACGAGGATGAGGATGGCAAAAGCCACAACATCCTTGTAGCCGGCGCTCAGGAAGCCGGCAGCCAGGGACTCGAGAATCCCGAGAACGAAGCCGCCGAGCATAGCGCCACGAAGGTTGCCGATACCGCCAATAACCGCTGCGGTGAAAGACTTGATACCGGGCAGAAAGCCCATGTCGAACTTCACGGAACCGTAGTACATGCCGTGGAAGACGCCAGCGATACCACCAAGCGCGGGGCCGATGAAGAATGCCAGCGCGATGACCTGGTTGATATCGATGCCCATGAGGCCAGCTGCCTCACGGTCCTGCGAAGTTGCCCGCATGGCCTTACCGATTCTCGTCTTGGACACAAATGTGTCGAGAACTGCCAGTAGCAGGAGAGTAGTCACAAGGATGAGGATCTGTAGTGAGTTCACCGTGACGCCACCGGCGTCGATCACGGTCACGACTGGCATGACCGAGGGGAACGGGAGTGCCTTGCTGTCGACCCACAGAAGAACTGCGTTCTGCAAGAAGATGGACACGCCGATCGCCGAGATTAGCGGGGCGAGTCTAGGCGCGTGACGCAGTGGTCGGTATGCGAAACGCTCGATAACCACACCGAGCAAACCAACGACGATTGCGGCCGCGAGGAACACTACTGCGAAGAGGACGATCAGTCCAAATGATCCGCCCTTGAAGAACGCAACAGTTCCTGTGCCGACCAAGCTCTCATTCGTGAGAGCCTTCAGTACGAACAAACCTACGTATCCACCGCTCATGAACATCTCGCTGTGCGCGAAGTTGATCATGAGCATGATGCCGTAGACGAGCGTGTATCCAAGGGCAATCAGGGCGTATAGGCCGCCCAGTGTGATGCCGTTGATTAGTTGCTGGACAAAGACGTCCGCGGACACTGACCGATCACCTGTCTTCCAAACTGCGCGCGACTTTTCAGCGCGGTTGGTATCACATTGATACACGCTCCGGGCGGGCGCCACTCGGCGCCCGCCCGGTTAAGGTCCTAGAGAGAGACCCTACACACGGGGCGCTTACTTAACGTATGCGGTCCATGCGCCGGCCTTGACGGTGTACAGCGTGATGACCTTGTTGGTCGTGTCACCGTTGGCATCGAAAGCAACGGCACCGCTGACGCCGTCCATGTTCGTCGCTGCAACAGCGGCGATAACGGCCGCGCGGCCGTCAGGAGAGGTGACCTTATCGGCACCAAGGTCAGCGGCAACCTTCTTGACAGCCTCGATGATCACGTTCGTGGCGTCGAAGGAGTATGCGTCGTACGCGGCAATGTCGTCGCCAGGGTACGCAGCCTCAAAGGCGGACTTGAAGTCGGCGCCCTTCGGCAGCTGATCGATCGGGTAGCCGATCGAGGTGCAGAAATCGCCCTCAGCAGATGCTTCGCCAGCGAGCTTGATGTACTCACCGTCGTACATGCCGTCGCCACCCATGAGCGGGGCGGTCACTCCGGCGTCGGAGAGCTGCTTGGAAAGCAATGCGCCTGAGTTGTAGATACCGCCGTAGTAGACAACGGCCGGGTTCAGGGACTTGATCTTGGTGACAAGCGCGTTGAAGTCGCTGTCCTTGTCGCCGGTCTTCTCGCGACCGAGCATCTTGCCGCCAACAGCCTCGAACTGCTTGGCGAACTCATCCGCGAGGCCGGTGCCGTACGGGGTCGAGTCGTCGACCACGAACGCGCTGGTGAGACCGAGCTCCGTGTAAGCCGAGTCGGCGGCCGAGGGACCCTGAACCGAGTCGATGGTGCAAACGCGGAAGACGTTGTCCAGGCCCTGCTGGGTAAGCGCGGGGTTGGTCGACGCCGGCGACACCATTACGATGCTGTTCTGGTTGTAGACCTTCGAAGCCGGGATAGAGACACCCGAGTTCAGGTGGCCCATGACACCAATGAGCTTGGCGTCAGAAGCAAACTGGTTTGCAACGGTAACGCCAGTCTTCGGGTCGCCCTGGTCGTCGCCAGAGACGCTCTCGAACGTGATGCCAAGATCCATGACTGCAGGATCTTCGTTGGCCTGCGAGATGGCCAGGTTGGCGCCGCGCTCCATACCTTTGCCGAGGGCAACTGCGCCCTGCGTCAGCGGTGCACCGATACCGATTTTGATGATGGTCGCCTCTGTGGCGCCGCCATCAGTTCCGCCCGTGTCGGTCTTGCTTGCACAACCCGTGACCGCGAGGGCCAGGGCTGCGGTAGCTGCGACCAGGGCAACGAACCGCTTACGCTTGCTGGTCATACCGTCCTCCTTTGTACACATAATCCTTTGCGCGTGCCGGCATCCCCATGTCGACGCGCGCTCCGCCTGAGATTCAAGGAATGTAACACATCGACGCTATATGCAACAGACTCTCAACAGATAGCCATAGCCGCCTGAAGTGCATACTTCAAACGGCTATGGTGATTCATTTCGAGAGTATTACGAAGTCGATTGTGTCAAGTACGATTAACGGTGGTTCATCACCGAATTGTCACTCGTACCCGAATCTCCCCGTCAACGACTGAAACCGGGAACGTTTTAACGTCCGCTCCGGGGTGGTCGGTGGTCCCGTCGCGAACGTCATATCGCCAGCCGTGCCACGGACACATGACCTGATATCCGTCCATGAACCCCTCGGCAAGTGGGGCGAAAGCATGCCGGCAAACGTTGGATAGAGCGAAGAACTCGTCGCCTACTCGAGCAACGGCAAGGTCATGTCGGCCAACCTTCACGTGTCTTATCTGGCCGTCAGGCAGGTCCGCGACCTTGAATACGGGGACGTCGACGGGTCCCGTCGGCTCTTCGATAACGCCGAGCAGCTCGGTGCCGTCTTCGACCTCATTCAGGATGAACAGCCCGCACCAACACTTGCTGAGCCCAGCAAACTGGTCGCGAAAGAACGGGATGCAGGGGCAGACGATCTTCGCGTCCTCCTTGGGGTCCCCCGTGCGTACGCGACAAGGACAAAAGACGTCGCCGGTAGACTCCAGGAGCTCCAGCTCGGAGGCGAGAACCTCGTCGACGAATTCCTCATCAGTGTTGAACTTGTAGCCGAGCCGGTCCACGAATGGCGCCATGTATGCCTTGAGGTCCGCAATCGTAGTGCCCGGGTTGAACCTGCGTCGAATCGGCGTCGCCTGGCTCATAGCGACAGCAGCTCCTTGATCCGCTTCTTGTTGAATCCGACGATGACTTCATCGTCCACGACGACAACCGGGAACGAGGTTCCGTTTGAGAGCTCCTTCACCTTGGTGATCGCATCGGCACGTTCATCGCCTTCAAGCAAGTCCACCTCGAGGACGTCAAACTCAACGTCGTTATCCTCCAGGTATTTGCGGGTCATGCGGCAATACGGGCAGGTGGACAGCCCATACAACATCACGGACATGCGAACTCCTCTCGAAGGACTCAGGCAGTGGGAAGCGGGTGAGGCGCTTCCGCCGGCCGCTCGGTCTCGATCTTGCGCCAATGATAGACATATAGCGGGCCAGCGATCAGGAGCATGGCGGCGTTGCCTACGATCTCCAGAATCGCATACCTGCGAGTCGAAGCACGCTGCGAATCCTGCTGAGCGGCCCACTGCTCGGCCGTGTAGATGGGTTTACCAGTGTCGTCGAGCGGCGCCTTCTCGATGAAGATGGTCGGGTCGGGGTACGCAAGGTCGACAGCACTACGGACAAGCCCGACTGCGGCGACGATCACCATAATGAGCGTGATCAAGCAGACGAGGTACAGATAGATGTTCCTGAGTGACCAACGATCGCCAGACATCGCATTGCCTTCCGCCGAGGTTTGCAGTCGTGTATCTATTCCCGAAGTAGCGTGTCGGTGACACACGTTACAATGCTCATATGGAACCTATCTCGCTCACCACCGGTGTCGCCTTTCTCGGCTCCGGTTCGCGCGGCAATGCAGCCCTGGTGCACTCGGGCGTTCGCGGCGTGCTCGTCGACTGCGGGCTATCCGCTCGCGAGACCAGGCGTCGCATTGCCGAGGCGGGCCTGGACGGCATCAAGGTTGAAGCCATCCTGGTGACTCACGAGCACGGCGACCACGTCTCGGGAGTGCGCGTGCTCTCACGCACGCTCGGTATACCGGTGTACGCCACGCCAGGGACTCTGCGCGTGCTTCGCGATTGTCTGGCCGACGTCCCCGAGGTCATCGAGGTCCGCGCCGGCGAGGAGATGAGGGTCGCGTCCTTCAGCGTGATCGCGTTCCGCAACTCGCATGACGTCACTGAACCCGTGGGGTACGCGCTCGCGGACGCGCTCGGCAGACGTATCGCGATAGCGACCGATACAGGCGTGCTCACCTCAGAGGCGCTCGAAGCGATCGCCGGCTGCGACCTGCTCGGCATCGAAGCGAATCATGACGCTGCCATGCTCGAGTGCGGCCCCTACCCCGTCTTCCTGAAGCAGCGGATCTCATCGGACAGGGGCCACCTGTCAAACGCAAGTGCAGCGCGCTCGCTTGAGCGACTCGGCTCGGACCGCCTGCGCACCATCGTCGCGCTACACCTCTCTGAGCACAACAACCTCCCGCGGCTTGCGCGAACGTCGCTGCTGGCGGCAGTGACCACGCTCGGGCTGGATGCCGAGGTCTCGGTCGCGCGGCAGCGCGAAGCCGTGTGTTGCCTGCTTGGCGAGGCGCTCTAGAACTCGATACCGCGACGTGCGGGGATACCACGATCGTAGGGGTGCTTCACGAGGCGCATCTCGGTCACCAGATCGGCCGCCTCGATAAGCGCAGGCGTTGCACCGCGACCCGTGAGGACGACTTCTACATGCGATGGCCGTGCCGCAAGGGCGCCAAGAAGCGCATCCCCGGCGATGAGATCGTACGCGAGCGCCACGCAAGCTTCGTCCAGCACGACGACATCATAGGTGCCGGACGAGATCGCCTCGGCAGCGATCTCCCACGCCTCCGCAGCCGCCTGACGGTCCTCATCGGTGAGCCCGTCGCCGAGCAGCCCTGTGGAACGCTCTGCGGGGCGCGAGACGATGATGCCAAGCTGCTCGAGCATCGCAAGCTCACTTGAGCGCTTCCCGCCTTTGACGAACTGCACGAAAGCGACGCTGAAACCCGCGCCGCGCGCGCGGACCGCGAGACCGACGCCGGCCGTCGTCTTGCCTTTGCCGTCGCCGGTGTAGATCTGGACCAGTCCCGTGCGATTCATGTCAGCCATCGGTGTCGCCTCCACTTAACGTCTCAAGAACCGCCGAGAGAGCGGCCTCATCATCAGATACCCGCTCTGCTCCGAGAGCGACCGCCTCGGCCCAGAGCGCCGTTGCCTCGCCGCCCGAGTAATCGCGCTCAGGCGTCATCTCCCCCACGAGCACGAGCGGTACTCCAGAGCGGACGGCAGCCCGAAGGTTGGCCACGTTCGCGCGACCGAAAGGCGTCTCGCACACGACGCATACGCGCGAAGAAGAATATGACAGTCGAACATCCTCCTCGGCGACCTGGTCGATATCGCCGAACGGCGGCAGCATCACGTACTGTGCGCCGAGCGCGTCGCCAACAGCCTGGTCCACGTCGCCCTCAGAGAGTGCGCCACATACGGCGCTCACGCCGCTTTGCGCGAGGCGGCGCAGAATGCGCGCTCCGCTGCCCGAGCCGCACACAACGCCGACCGGACCGCGATCGGGACGCGCGAGATCAGCGCCACGAACGATCGGCGTGACGCTGACCGAACCCGAGACCGGGTCGGTACGAACGACTGCGCGAACGTCGAAGACGTCGGAGATGACACCCGCAGTGAGGGCCTTCTCGGGCACGACCGGCTCGCGGACCCGACCAGATGCAACCACCGCGATGCGGTCGCTATACCGCGCCGCAAGGTCGAGATCGTGGAATACGCCGAGTACGGCAAGTCCCTCATCGGCCAGGCGGCGTACGAGGTCGAGCACTTGCAGCGCGTGGTTGAGGTCGAGGTGTGCGGTTGCCTCGTCGAGCAGAAGCACGCGTGGCTGCTGCGCGAGGGCCTGCGCGACCGTGAGCCGCTGCAAATCGCCGCCGGAGAGCGTGTCGATCGTCTCGGCGGAAAGACGCTCGGTGTCGGTGAGACGCATGACGTCGGAGACGACGGCCTCATCGGCAGCAGAGAGCGACTGCAGCGTGCCGAGATGCGGATTGCGTCCCATCTCCACGAAGGTGCGCGCGGTGAAAGCGAATGCGGCACCCGGCGTCTGCGGCACGACGCCAACGAGCAGCGCGCGCTCCTTGGCCGTGAGTCGCACGAGCTGTGTGCCGGCCAGTGAAACGCCACCCGAGAGCAGGTTCGCGCTGCCGGTGAGCGTGCGTAGCAGCGTGGACTTACCCGCCGCGTTGGGACCGACGAGGCCGACGAACTCGCCGGCGCTCACGGAGAACGAGACATGTTCGACGATCGCGCGCGAGCCGTATCCGACGCTTGCGTCCTCAAAGGCGAGCAGCACCTCAGCGGCGCTCATCGCGCACGCTCCTTTCGCACCAGCAGCCATACGAAGAACGGACCGCCGGCAAGCGCCGTCACGATGCCCACCGGTATCTCAACGGGCGCGAGAACGAGGCGAGCGACAAGGTCTGATAGCACCAACACGAGCGCTCCCGCGAGTGCAGACGCGGGCAACAGACCGCGATGGTCGGGGCCGAGAACGAGACGCACCATGTGTGGCGTCATGAGACCGACGAAACCGATGAGGCCCGAGACGGATACGGCACCGGCCACAACCAGCGACGCAATGGCGAGCGCGACGAGCTTGAAGCGCTCGACGTTGAGGCCTAGTTGCCCGGCGCGTTCATCGCCAAGCAACATGAGATCCAGATGTCGCGAGAACACCATCGGCACCACAAGCCCGACGGCAAGCAGCCCGGAGAGCAGCCCGACATACGGCCAGGAAGCGCCGGTGAGCCCACCCATCATCCAGAATACGACCGCCTGCATGGATTCATGTGAGACGACCATGAGAAACGATGTGACCGCCGAGAGCGTATACGACACCGCGACACCGGCAAGCAGGAGTGATGTGGATTCAAGGCGTCCAGCGCGGCTGGCAACCTTCACGACCACGGTGATAGTGAGAAGCGCGCCGACGAAGGCACCGATAGGCACGCCGACCACCCTGCCAAGCAGCGACGTGCCGCCGGCCACGATCATGATGGTCGCGCCGAGCCCGGCACCGGAAGACACGCCGAGAATGTAAGGATCAGCGAGAGCGTTGCGGAAGAGCGCCTGATAGAGCACGCCGGCGGTGGCGAGCGACGCCCCGACGAGCGCCGCCAGTAGCACTCTCGGCAGTCTGAGATCAATGATGACAGCGTCGCCGATGCCTCCGGTCGAGCCACTGAGCGCGCGCCCGAGCGCCCCGATCACGTCGGTGAACGGAACCCGGACCGCGCCGAACATCACGCCGACGACCACCGCAAGCCCGAGTGCGAGCCCGAGCGTGGCGATCAACAATCGCGATGTCCGACGCGAGTCCGAAGTCATCGTCTACTTGCCGAACGCGTCAGGATGCAGCGCCTCAGCTATCTGGCGGATGCCCTGGATCACGCGCGGTCCGGGTCGGCTGACGAGGTTGTCGTCAAGCACGAACACGCGGTCACCGGTAACGGCGGCGAGCTTGGAGTAGCCCGCACGATCCTTGAGAGTGGAGGGATCGCTCATCGAACCCTTGGTTGCGAAGTAGACATCAGGGTTGTCGGTGAGCAGCTGCTCAAGCGAGTACGCGACGTAACCCGCCTCGGCCACCACGTTCTCTCCACCTGCCTGCTCGATGAGGTCGTTGATGAGCGTGCCTGTTCCGGCGGTGTATAGCGGCTCCTGCGCGATCTCAACGAAGCAGCGGACGGGAGAGGCGTCAATGGCGTCCTGGATCGACGCGAGCTCATCCTTCATCTCCTGAACGACGGTGGCGGCATTCTCGGACTCACCGATAGCCTTGCCGACCATCTCGATGGACGCATACAGCGCATCGAGGGACTGCGGATCGACCGCGACGACAACGGCACCTGTCTTCTCAAGCTGCTCGATGATGTCGGCCTGAACGCCGGTGGTCACGAGAACGAGATCGGGGGTCGCTGCTGTGATTGCCTCAAGGTTAGGCGTCACGAAGTCACCAACCTGCTCGATCGTGCTCACCTCGGGCGGGTAATCGTCGTACGTGGTCACGCCCACGACCCGGTCAAGCGCCCCGAGCCCGAAAAGGATCTCCGTATTGGCCGGCGCAAGACTCACGATGCGCTCTGGCTTTGACGCGATCGTCACGCTGCGGCCAACGTCGTCGGTCACGGTCACCGGGAATGATGCGGTCGCCGGCTTTGCGACCTCCTCGGTCTTGCTGCCGCACCCGCCAAGGGCCAGCACTCCGATAATCAGCGCCGAGAGCAGCGCCGCTTTGATCCACTTGCTTCTCATACTTGGTACCTCTCTTTCGCAACGCACGTGTCCGTCGTCCGAACAGCGCAACCAGAACAAGAAAGACCCGCTCAGGTGGCGGGTCTTCGAGTACTGGTCTTCCGGGCACGCGCTATGCGCATGCGACGGAGCCTTATCCTCGAAGGCAGCATCGCGGAATCCTGGGCAGGTCTCCTGACTTCGAGGAACGCTCCCTCGTAACAGTGGCGGGTCCGTACCGGAATCTCACCGGCTTCCCTATTCTCCCGCTCGCACGGGCACCCAGGACCGCTATTCGGTTGTCCGTGCATTGTAACCCCTTCGGCTCCCGCGCGACAGTTGCGCCGCACTCTGCACGAAACGGTTAGAATCGTACGAGTGATTTCTCGGCAAGCAGGACAACAAGGGGTGGTCATGGATCTGTTTCAGAAGTGCCGCGACTATACGGAACCGACGCTCGCCAAAGAGGCCGGGTACTACCCTTACTTCCAGGTGATCGATTCGGAGTCCGATTCAAAGGTCAGCATCGGCGGTCGCGACCTTGTGATGCTCGGGTCGAACAACTATCTGGGCCTGACAACGCACCCCCATGTCCGAGAGAAGGCCGCGTGGGCGCTCGAGAAGTTCGGCCCAAGCTGCACCGGTTCGCGACTGCTCAACGGCAACTTCAACATCCACGAGGAGCTCGAGGAGCGCCTCGCAGCGTTCGTTGGCAAGGGAGCCACGCTGGTGTTCTCAACCGGCTTCCAGACGAACCTCGGCACGATCTCGGCGCTCATCGGCAGGCATGACACGGTCGTCATCGATAAGGATGACCACGCGAGTATCTACGACGGCTGCAAGCTCTCCTACGGGAAGACCGTCCGCTACGAGCACAACGACATGGCCAGCCTGCGCAAGGTGCTCGCATCGACTGACAGCAACGGCGGCGGAGTCATGGTCGTCACCGACGGCGTCTTCAGCATGGAGGGCGACATCGCTCCCCTGCCTGAGATGGTCGCGATCTGCAAGGAGTTCGGCGCTCGGCTCATGGTGGACGACGCACACGCAAGCGGCGTGCTTGGTCCTCGCGGCGAGGGCACCTCGGCTCACTTCGGTGTGACCGACGACGTCGACCTCATAATGGGGACGTTCAGCAAGAGCTTCGCATCACTCGGCGGCTTCATCGCGGGCGATGCAAACGTCATCGATTACATCCGCCACAACTCGCGGCCGTTCATCTTCTCGGCAGCGATGGCGCCCGCAAGCGTGGGCGCGTGCCTCGGCGCACTGGATATCATGGAGACCGAGCCCGAACACCGCGAGAACCTGTGGAAGACAGTTCAACGCATGCAGTCCGAGTACCGCCGGATGGGCTTCGATACCGGCACGAGCGAGACGCCGGTCATCCCGATCATCCTCGGCGACGAAATGCTCGTCTACGCGTTCTGGCGCAGCCTGCTCGACGCTGGCGTCTTCGTGAACCCTGTCCGTCCGCCGGCCGTGCCCGCCGGACGCGCGCTCCTGCGCACGTCGTACATGGCAACGCACACCGAAGAGCAGATGGACTTCGTTCTCTCGGCATTCGAGAAGATCGGGCGAAAGCTGGGCGTGCTCTCCTAGCGAGCGCTACTCGGCTACAGCCCGGCGCGCGACCAGTGTGACGATGCACGCAGTCGCTATGCCGACGCCTGCCACCATGCCGAGGAACCCGCCGATGTACGCCCAGTTGCCCGACTGGAAGATCGGGCTGTCCGGATGAAAGAGATTCGGCAGCACGAGTATCAACGTCCAGAGCGTGCCGGCAAGCAGCACGTCGAGTGCAGCAGTGACTTTGGGCGCGTTGAAGAGCATCTGGGCGGCGAAGATCACCATAGCGCCGCCGAGCACACCGAAGGTCATCCCAAGGCGCGGCTCGGTCCACAGGATGCCACCCCAGATCATCTGCATCGATAGCAGGCCGAGAATGCTGTTGATGGTCCATAGCGGCAAGGACACCCACCGCATCGACTCGCCCCAGCTCTGGGCGCCTTTGTGACCGAGTAGATATGCGATGCCGAACACCCCAGCGAGCGTGAAGGTCGCCATGTTCACCCACGTCGCCGCGCCGTGGAACATGACGAAACGAACCATCGTCCCGAGCTTCTCGTCGGGAGGGGTCACAAGGATTGCAATGGTTGCCACGATGGCGGCAAGCACGATACCGAACATGAGCGCGGTCTTAGTGCGGGATGAGACAGGGCGCACGGAGGACTCCTCTCCTGGAGACGCTTGTAAGCCCGTCGAGTCTATCTCTTTTCGAGAACCCGGCGCACGCGTAGAAGCAGTACATCTCGGCGAACGGGCTTGCGCATGTAATCGGCGGCGCCGAGACGCAAGCACGTTGCCTCAGCCTCTCCGTCCTCGACACCGGTGAGCATGATGATCGGCGTGGTCACGCCGTCTTGCATCAGGCGCTCCAGCATCACAAGCCCGTTGACGCCCGGCATGTTGATATCCGCGAGGATCAAGTCGAAGGTCTGCTCCGCGATCCTGTCGAGCGCCTTCTGCCCGTCGGATGCAAGGGAGACCTCGTAGTCTGCATCGGTCAGAACGGCTGCCAACATGTCGCGGGTGGGCGGATCGTCATCGGCGACCAGCACGCGCTGTCTGTGAGACGCCTCGGCGACTCCGATCAGCGCATCCCCACCCGATGCGGACACTCCGATGAGATCACCTGCGCCAGATGCACCCCAAGGATTCGGGAAACTCGGCGCGCGTACTGGCTCTTGCTCCCTGAACGCAGTCTCCTGCGAGGCGATCTTAGCCTCCGGCGCCTGCTCCTCTTCAACTAGAACCCGCTCGTACACGTCGCGCACCGTGAAGTCGAGCGAGCGTACCTTGTCGATGGCGCTGTCGAGCAGAAGGTAAGAGCCCCGATCGCGCAGTCGCTTCCTGATCACAGCAACCGGCAGGCCGGAGCGAATCCAGTCCGCCACGTCGCGGTCAAAGTCGAGAATCTCCTGCACGCCTATGCGGCCCTTGAAGCCCTCGTGACACGCGGGGCAGCCGACGGCGTGAGCAACCTCATCAGGGATGTCATCCGTGAAAGGAGCAAGCATCTCGCGTTCCTTGGCCGAGATGGGCGCGACCTCCCGGCACACTGGACACAGGCGCTTGAGAAGACGCTGCGCCACGATGCACAGCACCGAGTCAGCCATCATGCTTCGCTCTATGCCAAGGCGCTCCAGCCGGAAGATAGCGGTCGTCGCATTGGACGTGTGAAGCGTGGACATGGTGAGGTGGCCGGTGGAAGCGAAGTCGAGCGCCGTGCGAGCAGAGAACAGGTCACGAATCTCGCCGAGGTACAGCACATCGGGATCTTGGCGCACCGAGGACTTCAGGAGGCTCTCGAACGTCACTCCGGCTTTGTCGTTCACCTGCTGTTGGTTCGCCCGCGCGATGACGTACTCGACCGGATCCTCGACCGACATCAGGCTCCGCCGGTCGGCGTCGATGCTCGTGAGAACACTGTAGAGCGTTGTCGTCTTACCTGAACCGGTTGGACCCACGACTAGAATCATGCCGTGCGCTCGATCGGCGTACTCGTAGAGTCGCTCGGACTGGTCCTCCGTCATACCTAGCTCAACGAGCGTCTTCGGCTTGGCCGACGCGTCTAGAACGCGGATTACCATGCTCTCGCCATACGGTCCGGACGACGTAGCCAGCCGCATCTTGAGTTTCTTGCCGCCTACCGTGGTTTCGACCATGCCGTCTTGCGGACGGCGCTTCTCGGCAATATCGAGTCCGCCGATGGCCTTGAAGCGAGAGATCAGCATGTGCGACGTCTGCCTCTTGACCGTCATCATGTCGCGCATGTCACCGTCGATGCGGAAGCGGATGTGACACGACGCTTCTTTGGGCTCGATGTGGATGTCGCTTGCGTGTTCTCTCACTGCCGAGAGAATCAGGCTGTTCGCGATGAACACGATAGGCCGAGACTCCGTCTCATCGCCGAGAACACCAGCTTCTTCCATGAAACCCTCGGCCAGCGTGCCAGCCGTCTCCTCGCCGACCTGCTCCTCACGGGAGACCTGCATCCCGCCGTACTTGAAGAGCGACTGAATCGCCTCGGGCGGCGCAACCGCAACGCCCGCTCCGTCCTCGGCCGAAGCGTGTCGCAGCACGGCGTCGAGGACCTCCCAGTCAAAAGGGTTGGCCATCACGTAGGTGACTGCCCCGCTACGCTCTATCGGAACGATGAGATTCTTCCGGCAAAACGCCACAGGCAGCGTTCCCGCAACTGCTTTCGTGGCGTCAAGATACGGTATGAACTCCAGCTCCAGATGCTCAGCGACGGCAGCGGCAAGCTCCTCGGACGTGAGGCCGAGCGCCTGCACTGAACCGTAGATGTCGTCCGGCCTCATCGCCGTGATGGCCGAGCGAACCTCATCACTGTCGGCTCCGATGCGCGTGAGGGCGCGGCGGAATGACGGGAAATCGTCTGCAGAATTCGCCTGCGGACTGTTCAGCACATCTGCTTCGATATCAGCCCAGGCACGGGCTGCTCCGAGCCGCTCCTCCACCTTGGAGAGAAGCTCGTCTCGGTTGATCGGCTTCACGATGTAGTCGACCGCGCCACACTGAAAGGCGCGTGCCCGATCGTGCTCCTCGCTGAGCGCAGACATGAAGATGATGGGTGTGGACTCGGCGAGCCCGGTATCCTGCAATGCCTCACAGAAACCGTATCCGTCCACCTCTGGCATCATCACGTCGAGCAAGATCAGGTCGGGGTGCTCTGTTCGAACGAGGTCAAGCGCGTCGAAAGCATTCTCCGCCTGCAAAACCCGATACCCGCGATCTTCGAGCAACACCGCGACGAGTTCCCGGATGTCAGGGTCATCGTCGACGCTAAGCACGGTTGTGTTTTGCAGGTCAGACATATGACTGCATACCTACTCGTCCACGAACTCGATATCGACGGCATCCATATACGCGCGCATTTGTCTTGCAGCAGCAATCACACCAGGTCCATCGCACGCTCGGGCGGCGACTTCGATGGTCGATCCATACTCTGTGACCGGGTCAAAACCGTATCCGCCACCTGAGCCTTTGATTGAATGACCGATGGACTGGATAGCGTCGAAGTCGCCCTGTGAGACTAGCGACTCGATAGTGTCTGCATCATCACGCCGGCGCTGCATGAAACGAGGAATGAGCGCCTCAAGCGTCCGATCTACCCTCGCAACCGGCCGCTCAGCGCCCTGCCCGGTGCCAGCATCCTCAGTCATTCTCCGCTACCTCCGTCGCATACTTGTCCAGTGCCTCAAGTAGCACTTGCTTCTTTATCGGCTTTGTCAGGTGGTCATCGCACCCCGCATCAAGACTTTTCTTGACTTCTTCTTTGAGTGCGAACGCTGTGAGGGCAACGATCCGGGTGTGGGCACCGCGCTCTACCTCAAGCTCACGAATGCGCTTGGTGGCTTCGTACCCGTCCATCACCGGCATCTGCATGTCCATGAGGATGAGGTCGAATGGCTCCTCGGCGGATCGGTACGCCTCAACCGCCTCGGCACCGTTCTCCGCAACTGTCACGGCATGTGACGTCTTGCCGAGATGCGCGAGCAGCAAGAAACGATTGTCCTCCGAGTCCTCTACGAACAAGATCTTCAGCGAGACCGCGTCATGCGCCGGGTCGGCAACCAACAACGGCGTCGCGGCGGCCGACGACGCAACCGGGGCCGCGGAGATCGCGGCGCCACGTGCAGCGGCAGCAGCCGCTATTGCGTGGTGGAGGTCCGCGCGCTTGACCGGCTTCATCAGGTAGTCCGTGACGCCAAGATCCCTCAAGCGCGTCCCAAGCCCGATCACATCGGAAGAGAGCATGACGACGCCGGTGTTCCTGAGAACCGGGTCGCTTCTCAGAATCGAAAGCAGCTGCATTCCATCCATACCTGGCATGCGATTGTCGAGGACGACCACGTCGTGCTGCCGTCCCTCCTTGGCTGCGCGAGTCAGCTCATCGAGTCCGCTAGGGCCATCCTCGGCCTCAGCACCGACCGAGCCCCATCCTGCCAGCATCTCGCGCACGATGAGCCGGTTGGTGGCGTTGTCGTCGATGACAAGCACACGCAGCCCGTCGAGCCTCGATAGCACCGGACCAGCAGGCACCCGGGACTCGTCGACACGACTCACAGGTATCGTGAAGTGGAAGGTCGTTCCCTCGCCCTCGATGCTTGTCACTCCAATGCGCCCACTCATGAGCTCCACGAGGCGCCTGGATATCGTCAAACCAAGGCCAGTTCCACCAAATCGCCTCGTGGTCGACGAGTCCGCCTGTGTGAAACTCTCAAATACCGCTTGCTGCTTGTCAGCGGGTATCCCGATGCCTGTGTCCTCGACCGAGACCGCAAGATTGAAGCCGTCGTCCAGCTGGGAGTTCTCCCCGGCGTTCTCCACCGTGACCAATACCTGGCCTTCGTCAGTGAACTTGATGGCGTTGCCTACGAGATTGGTCAGCACCTGCCTGAGTCGGTCGGGGTCGCCCTGAATCTTGGTGGGCGTTCCGGGCGCGATTCTGGAGAGCAACTCTATGTCCTTCTCGCGCGCTCGGATACCGAGCACCGCCATCGTCTTCTCGACTACATCCGCAAGGTCGAACGGCACCGACTCTATCTCCAGCTTGCCCGCCTCGATCTTGGAGAGATCCAGCACGTCGTTGATGAGCACAAGCAGCGATTCGCCAGCGGACTTGAAGATATCCACGTAGCGGTCCTGCTGCGCAGTGAGCTCTGTTTCCTCAAGCAGCTCGGCCATTCCGATGATCGCGTTCATCGGTGTGCGAATCTCATGGCTCATGGAGGCAAGGAACTCGCTCTTGGCGCGGTTCGCGTCCTCAGCGGCACGCATCGAGTTCTGCAGCGCCTCCTCGGCGGCCTTGATCGCGGTGACATCCTCCTGCGCGCACACGTAGTGAGTGGTATCGCCGTTGTAGTTGCGAATCGGGCTGATCGAGGCCGAGGCCCAGTACGTGGTCCCGTCCTTGCGCAGGTTGACGAACTCGCCGCGCCACTCCTTGCCTGCCGAGATCGTGGACCATAGCTCTCGATATGTAGCGTCGGGCGTGAGTCCGGACTTGAGCATCCTCGGGTTCTGGCCCTTGAGCTCACGTAGCGGATATGCGGTGAGTTCTACGAATCGCTGGTTTGCGTATTCGATGTCGCCTTTGGTGTTGGTCATGACGACACCGACGGGGCTCTGCTCGAGTGCAGTGGTCAGGCGGCGCACTTCGATGTTCGTCCGCTTGCGCTCAAGCGCGTTCACGATCGAATATGCCGCCATGCGGAGAAGGTTCACTTCATCAGGACCCCACGCGGAGGTTCGCGTGATCGAGTCAAAGCCGAGGAAACCTATGACATGGCCACGCCAGGTCATCGGCACGGCGGCAACGGACTTCACGCCTGCGTCGACAAGCGCGTCGCGCTCGGTGCCAAAGATGCGGTCATCGCTGGCAGAGTTGTCGATCAAGACCTGCTCTTGCCGTGCAATCGACCCGACAAGGAACGGATACCGGGCAACATCTGTCGCCTTGAACAGTTCCATGCGAGACAACGCGGCAAGCGGAACCCACTCGTGCGTGTTCGTCATGGTTTCGCCGGATTCTGAAAGCTCAAAGACATATGCGCGATCCGCATTCACGAACGTTCCTACAAGCTGCAGCGCCCGATCAACGCCCTCATCCACCCGATCAGGTTCGATGTTGATGAACCCGGTTGAGATATCGCTGATCAGGTCATTGAATCGCGCACGATAATCGGTCGCATCCTCAGCCTGCTTTCGCACGGTCGTGTCCCGGGCGAAGACGAGCACGCACTCGTCGCCCTGACGCAGCATGGGTACCGCTGTGATCTCGACGACAACGGTCGAGCCGTCGCCACGGATGTAGACGCACTCGTGAGTCACGACCTGCGCACCTCCGCCGAGAGCGACCAAACAGGGGGCAATCCCCTCAAGTCCCGAGACAACGAGCTGCGCCACGTCCATCCCGATGATCTGCTCCATCGGGTAGTAGAGCCATGTGGACATGTACGCGTTTGCCTCGACGATCTTGTGATCCGACATGCGCATCACGAAAATGCCTTCTGGCGCGTTGTCGAACACGGCGCGGAACTGCCGCTCGGTACTGGAGACCCGGGCAGCCCACGCCCGGGTCATCTGCGCAACCAGATACGAGCCGAGAACGAGCAGGCTCGCAACGATGCTGAGCAAGATGCCGAGCATCCTGGCACCTGCAACCGACTGCTCGATCGATTGCGCACGCCGATCGACGCCGAGAAGCGCTATCGCCTTCCCATCAGGTCCTACCACCGGAGCAAAGCCCGAGTACCAGGTTCCGTAGCGGTCCTCGAGCGGGCCCTCCACGAACTCACGCGGATTGGCAACCGCATCCAGAAGCTCGGCGCTGGCGTCTTCGTATATCGTGCCGGGTTCATCTTCTTCGCCGTCGTACCGCAACGGGGTGCCCTCGGCGAGAATCACTGCTTCACCGTCTCGCGCAGTCATGACGTACATGAAGATGTCGTCAGTCCCTGCGTCGAGCAACTTGGAGAGGCGCTGCTGAACCGCCACGTAAGTCTCGCTCTGAAGGTCGGTCTCCGTGCCCGTCAGCGTGCTGACACTCGGAGCATCCAGTGCCGCCGCAGAGAGCCTCGCGTGACCAACAAGGTTCTTGTACTCCAAATCAAGCCGCGACCTGCCAATCTGCGAGGTCGCAACCCAGCCGGTGATCAGCATGACCACCAGGACGCCCACCGTCATCCAGCGCGTCCGCACGAACTCAGGACGCGTCTTCTCATCGAGCATGGCAGCCGTCCGCTGCTGGTAGTACGAACCGAGCTGGACCGCCAGAGCAAGCGACGCAAGCGTACGTATGGCCTGCACGGGAATGCCGACGATCGACATGAACGCCGTTTGGTTGAGGACACTCATCGGGAAGATCTCTGCCCTGGGTTCGGCAAACATGCCGAGAACGGCGTAGACGCCAAGGATCACTGCCGCGATGAGGAGTGGGCGGCGAACCTCAGGCTTGAGTCGGTTTGCATGCACGAAGAGCGCGTAGGCCGCAGCCACCGAAGCCACGATGCTGAGAACGTAGACCACTGCGATGGCGATGCCCACCTGGCCACTCGTGACGCCGACGATCACGAGAACGACCGGCGGGCCGAGGATCCACGGGCTCTGTTGCCAGGTTCCCAACCGATGAGCACTCTCTCGCCAGAACTCGACGAGGAACAAGTATGCAGCCGCAGCAACGATATGGGTTCCGGTCGTGACATACGCCGGAGGCAGGTACACAAGGCCGATGCTTCGGCTCCAGTCCACGAAAGTCCATAGCAACCCGAAGATCGCCATGTACCCCCATGGCAGCACGTTGTCGCCGGTCCGGCGAAGGCTGTTCGCGTGCATCGCCACGATGAGGAAACCTATACCGCTCAGGAAGAGCAGATAGTCCACCTGCGAATTCAGGAATGCACCCATGGATCCTCCGGCTCACCGTCGTCGGCTCAGGCATTGCAACTGCCGTACGTCGCGCTTCCATACTAGGGCGAATAGACAACTATGGCGATAGAGGGAGGCAATAAGGGGATGAAAGGCAGCGCCGATTCTCTAGCGACGCGCCAGCCTGCGAACGCGTGCCGCCGCCGCCCTGCCCGCCTGTTCGCCGATAAGCACGAGCTGATCCACGGCAAGAAACTGGTACCCGGCGAAGTCGTGAACCTCAGGAGATACGACGAGGTCCGCCTCGGCTAACGCGGGTTGAGCCACCTGACGTTCCAAGACCTCAAGTGTCGCCGCTGCAACCTCAAGGCCGGACATGCCCCGGATGCGGGGCCCTTCCCCCTTCAGCGCTGAGCGCAAGTCCTTGAGCAGCCCGCCGTCATCACCGCCGGCGTCACTCGCCTGCAGGCGTCCCG
Organism: Actinobacteria bacterium UBA2286; assembly: GCA_002345925.1. GTDB lineage: Bacteria > Actinomycetota > Coriobacteriia > Anaerosomatales > Anaerosomataceae > UBA2286. The sequence goes on from DDWM01000047.1 coordinate 104,891, forward strand.
CTCCGCTCACATCAACAGCGACAGTGACCTTTGCGCCCAGACTGCGCGCGAGCGAAACCGGAACCGGGTCGGTCAGGAAGCCGTCCACAAGTATGCGTTTGCCATCCCTGACCGGCATGAAGACCATCGGAATCGACAGGCTTGCACGAACTGCCTGTACTAGATCTCCCGAAGTGTGAACGACTCGCTCACCTCTGGATAGATCCGTCGATACGCAGCCGAACGGGATGCTCAGCTCCTCGAATGTTGCCGGAAGGTGCTTGGCGAGGAACTCCTCGACCTTCTCACCGGACAGCAGGGCACCGCTTCTGATCGTCATGTCGGCGAGTGAGAAGAGCGATTTCATGTCGAATCCAGCCGCGATGCGCTCGATCTCGTCAGGAGAGCGACCGGCTGCGTACATTGCACCGATCACAGCCCCCATGCTCGTGCCCGTCACTACATCTGGCTCCAAGCTCTCCGCAAGAAGCGCCTTCAGCACACCGATGTGTGCGATTCCGCGAGCCGCGCCGCTACCAAGCGCGTAGCCGAGAGATTTTGGAGCCGAGCGCCACATGGCTACTTGCCTTCCTTGGCAAGCACAATGGCCTGCCTGGACGATGCGATGAGGAATGCCGCACTTAGCCCGACCGCCAGGAATACGCCGATGTAGTCGAACGGCTTCATTCCTGCGGTCAGCTCCTGCAAGAAGAACTTCGGCGCAAAGAATATTGCCGTGTTCACCAACATGATGATGACACGCATCTCGGTCGGGCCCATCGTTCCGTAGCTGATCTTGAAGACACCGTCCACGCAGGTACGCACGTACACGTGCACCGACATCAGCAGGTAGCCAATCAGCGCGAACGCCGCGATATCGAGGCGCAAGAACGGCGACATGCCGATTCCGATGATGGTCAGGAACTCGGCAACCGCATCGACGGTGTGATCGATATAGAAGCCGAACTTAGGACGCTCGATCTTCCGGAAGCGCGCGAGCGTTCCATCCAGGCTATCGCCGAACCAGTTGAGGACAAACCCGAGGTTGACGAACCATAGCCACCAAACGCTCAGCCCGGAAAGCCAGTATCCGGCGAAGATCATGATCGCAGCGACCACGCCAATGCCCGTGAGCACGTCGGGCGTCACCCATGCGGGCATGCGTGCTGCAAGCCACTGCAACGCGGGTCGCTCAAGCGGGCCGAGGAGCATGTCGTTGACGCGCTTGTGCTTCTTGATGTCGGTCATTTCTGGGAGTACCTCCGCTTGGTTTGCGCCGCTTACGGCGCCTGGATATCGGGCCACACGGCATGGGGCATGGCCCACTGCCGAGGGGATATGCTGATGAGTTCCTCGGCAAACGCCAGTGCCTTCTGTGCGTTGGCGAGCACGTCTTCCGGGTTCTTGAGCGAGCCTGGCATCGGAATCGGATCTGAGGCCTGAAGCTCGTAGAGGCCGTCTTCGCGGATGAGCGCCGACATCACGACAACGGGGGCTTTTGCGCGCATCGCAAGGCGCACATGCAATACAGGCAGCTGCGCTGGCTGTCCAAAGAACAGTGGACGGGTATCGACTTGCGGTAGCGGACGATCCAGCCCCGTGAGCACTGAGCCTCCCTCGGCAAGACGGCGGGCGGCGTGCTTGAGCGACTCCATCGAGACCGGCGTCATGTCGAGCCCAGACTCCCGCCGCATCTCGTTCTGCCACTGGTAGCCACCGTTTGGATCGGCGACTGACAGAACTTGCACCTTCCACCCTGAGAGCCCGAGCGCCTGGCCTACCAGGTCAAAGTTTCCGAGATGCACTCCCACGAACACGTGTGCTCGCTTGGGAGTGTCGCGCAAGAAGCGCTCGAATGCCTCATTGGGAGCGACCTTGGCGAGCAGCGCCTCTGGGCGCCTCGGCAGGTGGTATGTGTCGTAGAGAAAGCGACCGCTCATCTCGAGCGTCTCGAGTACAGCGGCGTCGAGCGCGGCACCCTCGAGCGTCATGCCCGAGGCGACCCACTGGTTGGCTCGAATCGCGCGCACCATCTCGGAGTCGCGATCAGAGGCTAGCTTCTTGGCACCCAGTCTCGCCAGCGCGAGCCCTGCCGAGGGTGGAGTCGCCCTGCTCACGCCAAGTGCCAGCCCGATACCAAGTCTGCTGTTTGCGATCGATTCGAAGTCCACGGGAACGGCCTTTCCCTCTCGTGCCCGCAAGGCACTCGGACAAGTGTAGCAGTCCATCCGTGCGGCACGAGCAGCCTTCTGCTACGCTCAATTTCATCGTAGACACACATCGTCAAGGAGGCGCACAAGCCCGCCATGCCGGAGACCGAAGAACCTTCCCGCACCACGGCCGCTCGCACCAACCTCGAAATCATCGAAATCCCGCTCGGCGATCCACGCATCAAGGAGTTCGTGCACTTCCATTGGCAGCTCTACAAAGGTGATCCGTTCTGGACACCCCAGCTCAACTCAGACCTTCTCGGCAACAAGATCCTTGGGACGGTCGGGCTGCTCAAGCCTGAGAATCCGTACCACGAAAGCGCGAAGGCCACGCACTTCATGGCGTACCGCAAATCTCGACCTGTCGGTCGTATCTCGGCGGTCGTGAACAACCGCTACAACGAGTACTACGACTCGAAGATCGGCAACTTCGGGTTCTTCGAGGTTGAGAACGACTACGAAGCCGCCGAGGCCCTCCTAGATGCCGCCCGCGACTGGATCAAGGCCCAGGGCATGAGCGTCATGCGCGGCCCTGGCGAATACGGCAACGCCACCCACGAACGCCAGGCTTGCCTGATCGACGGCTTTGACACGCCGCCCGCGGTCGAACTCACACATAACCCGCCGTACTACCGTGAGTTCTTTGAGCGGTATGGCCTTGCTAAGGCGAAGGATTACCACGCCTACCTGCTCGACCTGACTTTGCCTGTCAGTGAGCGTCTCCTTAAGACCGCCGAGCTGGTTCAGCAGCGCCGCAACATCGTGACGCGCCCGGTGGACATGAGCCGCTTCGTCGAGGATATCCGCCTTGTGATCGAGCTCTACAACAAGGCGTGGGCCGAGAACTGGGGTTTCCTCCCCGTCACGCAGGAAGAGGCCGACGCGCTCGCCGAGAGCCTGAAGCCGATCATCGACCCGGGTCTAATCAGGTTCGCGTACATCGACGATGACCCGGTGGCCGTTATCGGCACGTTCCCCGACCCGAACTGGGCGTTCCGGCCGCGGTGGAAATGGTACGGCGATAACGACTTCGTGCGCATTGCACGGCTTTTCCTAACCAAGAAGCACTTCCCGCGCGTGAGACTCATGTTCTTCGGCGTCGTTCCCGGCCACCGAAGGACAGGGGTTGATGCGCTTCTCTTCAAGGAAGTTCACGACCATGCGTCGAAGCATGGATACACGACGTGCGACATCTCTATGCTGCTGGAGAACAACGACTTGATTCTGCGGGCTTCTGAGTTCATGGGCGCGCACCGATACAAGACATGGCGGATATTCGACCTGCCGCTAGAGTAAGCGCGATACGCGCGACTGCTGCACGGGCATGCACCAACCAGACGCGCCGGACGGAGAACTGATGGAGAACACAGAAGCTGTAGTCCTGAGCGTCGATGACGATCGCGACATCCTTGAAATCGTCAGGCTCATGCTAGGCACGGCCGGCTTTGAGGTGCTCACCGCCGAGAACGGCCCCGATGCCCTACGGCTCGCTCTCAAGAACCGACCCGCGCTCGTGCTGCTCGATGCGATGATGCCGGGCATGGACGGGTACGAAGTTGCTGCCGAGATGCAGTCACTCTCGGACCTTCAGGAGACACCGATCGTCTTTCTGACAGCGCTCTCGGGCGATCAAGACCGACAGCGAGCGTTTGCCGCAGGTGCGGTTGATTACGTGACCAAGCCGTTCACCGGCGATGCGCTCATCACCGCTGTTCGCAACCACATCGATACCGGCCGCAGATTCGCAGCCATCGGCACCAAGCGCACCGGCTGGACGGAGCGAGTCACCGCCGAGGACTTCAACAAATTCCGGCAAACGCTGGCTGAAGAGCTCGGGCCTCAGTCGGAGGCTGCAGTGAGCCGCGTAGTACCGGCGACCATCTACTCGTTGACCGACCCGTCTTATGGCGGCGAGCGTCGCATCTCCGAGATCGTCGCGCGATACTTCGGCATCGGCTTTCTGCCGAGGATCTCTCCGCGTGAGATCCGCCTTGGCGTGCTGCCAACGCAGTTCTGCAAGACCAATCTCGTCGTGCCGATACAGAATCAGGCAATCGGCGACGCCTATGTTGTCGCCAACCCTTTCAACTGGGAGTTGATCGAGACGCTCCAGCGAGCGTCCGGCAGCGATGCGTACACGCTGCTTGTCGCGTCGCCTTCGACCATCCGCGCTGTCTTCGAGCAGGATGTGGCCGAGCGCGGCGTCAAGCTCACGATTGATTCGGCCGCCGTTGGAGTGGTCGCCAGCACCAACAATCGACCGGGGGCTCGCGAGTTGGCGATGCGGCCGCCCGCGTACGTGACCGATCACGCGATCGCCACGGCGGTGGCTGATGGTGCTTCAGATGTGGAGTACGAACCTGATGAGGACGCTGTTGCGGTGAGCTACAGGGTCAACGGACAGATGAGGGACGGATTCACGGTCTCACATGAATCAGCAGTGATGCTCGTCTCCAGGGTCAAGGCGCTTGCGGGTCTCGACATCAACGAACGCCGACGCGTACAACGCGGCTCGATCGACGCAACCGTCGACGGCGCTCGCTACATAATCAGGGTCGTCACCCGTGCCGCGCCTCATGGCGAAGGCGTGTCATTGCACCTCACCCGCGCCGACGTGGCCCCCGAGTCCCCGATCGCCCTGGGCATGACGATTGCCCAGACGGAGCAGCTGAGCACGTGCCTTGCACATCGCAGCGGGCTTGTCGTGGTTGCCTCTCCTAATCGAGGTGGAAAGTCCACGACCGCATACTCCGTGCTATCGATGATCGGGCCGGCAGGCCGCAACATCATGTCCGCCGAGAGTCCGGTGGAGTTCCATGTGCCGTTCGTCGTGCAGCAAGACGTACAGGAAGCCACTGGAGCCACTTATCCCGCCGTCATCGCATCGACCATCATGCAACATCCCGACGTCTTGTTCGTCGGCGAGATCAGAGACCCCGAGACGCTTCGATCCTGCCTCGGCTTCGCCGCCGGAGAGGGTCTCGTCGTGGCAACGATCACGGCGCCTTCTGCCACAGCAGCGCTCTCTGCGCTCGAAGCGCTTGGTGCCTCCAAGGAATGGCTGGCAACCAATCTCGTGGCTGTGATCGGTGAGCGCCTGGCCCCTCTTCCTTGTCCGGGTTGCGCTACTCCTGCCGCACCCTCGGCCGAGCAGAGCGCGATGCTCGCCTCTTTCGGTGTGCCAACGGAAACTCCGCTCACGCATTCTGCGGGGTGTGACACGTGTGCCGGCAGCGGCGCGTCGGGCCAGACAGGCATGTTCGAGATCGTGTGCGCGTCAGACGAAGTCCGGGAGGCAATCTCCGCAGGTGTGACCCCGGCCGAGATGCGCATGACTCTCGCGCAGGCGGGCATACCACTGCTCGGACATCGCGCGTTGGAATTGCTGCTTGCGGGCACGATCGGCGTCGACGCTGCCTTCTCGGCAGGCCTAACGGACGACCGAGCGTTGCTTGCGGGACATGACACCGCCTCGGAAGTCCCATCGCGTAGTGGCGCAAGCGTACTGCTCGTCGACGACGGGGAGGACAACCGTCAGCTACTTGAGCTCACGCTGTCTTCCGCTGGCTACGCGGTTTCTACCGCGAACAACGGCCTCGAGGCGATGCGAATGCTGGAACGCGGCGCTTTCGACTTGGTGCTTTCAGACCTGAGAATGCCGCTTATGGACGGCTTCGGACTGCTCGACGAAACCGCACGCAGCCACGCTGTGCCGCTCATGATCTACTCGGCAAGCACGGATCCGGCCGACGAAGTCCGCGCACTCGATGGCGGGGCGATCGATTTCGTCCGCATCCCGGTTCGCCGAGAGGTCCTGGTGGCGCGCGTGAAGCACGCACTGGCACTCAGCCCCGCGCGGCTTCAATAGCAGCTAGACGAGCGCGCTCTTGACGGCTTGCATGACGGCCTCGGCGGTCATGCCCAGCTCGGCCAAGACCGTGTCACCGGGGGCCGATGCACCAAAGCGGTCTATGCCGAGAGCCGAACCTGCGCCGAGATACGTCTTCCAGCCGAGCGTGATGCCGGCCTCGACGGAGACCACCGGCACACCGGGCGTGATCACGCTGTCGCGATACGCCTGCGACTGCATCCCGAAGAGGTCGGTCGACGGCATGCTAACGACGCGCACGACGATTCCCGCGGCGGCAAGGGTTTCGCGCGCAGCAAGGGCGATGTGCACCTCGGAGCCTGTTGCGACGACGATCGCATCGGGCGTGCCGGGTGCGTCCTCAAGCACGTACCCGCCGAGCGTGACGCCTTTGGCGAGCTGCGGGTAGCGCGCGGGGTCGAGCAGCGGGAGCTTCTGGCGCGAAAGCGCGAGCATGACAGGCCGCGTGCGCTCGGCGATCGCAACGCGCCATGCGGCGACGGTCTCGTTGGCGTCGGCCGGCCGCAAGACGACGGCACCCGGAATCGCGCGGAGCACAGCAAGCTGCTCGATGGGCTGGTGCGTCGGACCGTCCTCGCCCACCCCCACGCTGTCGTGCGTGAAAACGTGGATCACGTGCACGCCACTGAGCGCCGCAAGGCGAATCGGCGGACGCATGTAGTCGCTGAAGATAAGGAACGTCGAGCCGTACGGAATGAACCCGCCGTGGTACGCCATGCCGTTCACGATCGCGCCCATCGCATGCTCGCGCACACCAAAGCGCATGTTGCGCCCGCTGCGATCAGTGGCCGAGAAGTCGCCGTCTCCGGCAAGGAGCGTCTTGGTGCTCGGCGCAAGGTCTGCCGAGCCGCCCATCAGCTCCGGTACGCTCGCGGCGATCGCGTTCATCACGGTGCCGCCTGCTTCGCGCGTGGCGACAGGCGCGTCGAACGCGGGCAGGTCAGCGTCCCAGCCTTCGGGAAGCTCACCTTTCATGCGGCGCTCGAACTCAGCGGCCGCCTCCGGGAATTCCGTGCGGTACGCCTCGAAGCGCTCGTGCCAGGCATGATGCAGCGCGGCACCTCTCGGCAGGGCTTCGCGGAAGTGCGCGAGCGCCTCGGCAGGGACATGGAAAGCGGGCTCCACGGGCCAGCCGAGCGCCTCCTTGGTGAGTCGCATCTCCTCGACGCCGAGCGGCTCGCCATGCGCGGACGCTGTGTCTTGCTTGTGCGGGCTGCCGTACCCGATGTGCGTGCGCACCGCGATGAACGACGGCTTGCCGGTCTCTGCGCGGGCGGCCTCGATTGCGGCGACGATCGCCTCAACATCATTGCCGTCGCTCACGGATTGCACGTGCCAGCCATAAGCCGCAAAACGCGCGCAGGGGTCCTCGGTGAACGCTAGGTCGGTCGAGCCTTCGATCGAGATGTGGTTGTCGTCATAGAGAAGCACGAGCTTGCCTAGTGCAAGGTGCCCGGCGAGCGATGCCGCCTCGGCAGATACGCCCTCCATGAGATCGCCGTCGCCACACATCGCATAGGTGTAGTGGTCGACGACCGCGAAACCGGGCCGATTGAAGCGCGCGGCAAGCGACTCCTCGGCAATCGCCATTCCCACGGCGTTCGCGATTCCCTGGCCGAGTGGCCCTGTCGTAGCTTCAACGCCGGGCGTGTGCCCAAATTCGGGATGCCCCGGCGTTTGGCTCCCCCACTGACGGAAGCGCTTGAGTTCATCCATCGACAGGTCGTAGCCGGTTACGTGCAAGAGCGAGTACAGGAGCGCGCAGCCGTGCCCGCCAGAGAGCACGAAACGGTCCCTATCGGCCCACGTGGGGTCGGACGGGTCGAAGTGCAAGAAGCGCGTCCAAAGGGCGTACGCCATCGCCGCCGCACCCATCGGCATGCCAGGGTGTCCAGAGTTCGCTTGCTGGACCATGTCTGCCGAGAGAAACCGCAGCGTATTGATCGAGAGCTCGTCAAGGGTATCGTTCACGATTCCTCCAGCTTTCTCGGCTCGGTGCGGACCGCACCCTCCAGTATGTGCCCGGTAACGATCGGCGCTACCGACGGTGAGACGTACCGGATTATCAGATTGAACGCCTCGCTGTTCTTCTCGGGAAGCTGATGGCCGAATCGGCGGCCGACGGTCTGCAGCTGCTGCGCAAGCCGCTCCGCGTCTTTCGGCTTGAGCTGCGCGCGTCCGAGGACTTCAAGCGCCTCCTGAAGTGAGTTTGCCAGTGGCAGCAGTCCCTCGGCACGGCTTGCCGAGGATGCGTCGAGCACTGCGCTGCTACGCCGCCACTCCGGATCCCGCACGTTCCAAATGCGCAGACCCACGAGCAGTCCGCCAATCGAAAGCACGATCCAGATTGCCATGTAGAGCCCACGACTGAGCCCCGGGGGCCAGGCAAGCGCTGCCATCAGGCCCGAGTCAGCCGTAGCACCCAAGTCCGGAAGCGACGAGCCCACGCTAACCAGTTGCGGAGGCAGAATCAGGAAGGAAAGGCCGAGGCCGATGAGAAGCAGAACACCGAATCTGGTGCGAAGAAACGCGTCCGAGTCGGCGACAAACGCGTAACCGATCGCATACGCGGACGCTGCGGACGCAAGCACTGCCGCAATGAGTATCACAAGCACCTAGGACCTCCCCTGCCCACAAAGCACTCGCCCGAGCTCATCGTTGTGGTTCATTATCTCTACCCCCGCTTGTCGTCCGGTCCCGCGGAAGAGCACCTCGGGCCGTCCGCCTCTGATGGATCGCAGCGTGACGTCGATCGTTCCGCCGAGAGACTCGGCGTCGTGACCATCCATCGCGCCGAGTACTGGCGACTTGAGGATCAGCGTGTCGTGCCCGGTGACGTGGACCTCAAGCTCCTGTCGGCGGTCACCCACGATGAGGTGTGCTCCGTTCGCCCCGGTCTCGATGCACCTGATCCGCGAGCCGGTATACGTGGCGAAGCGATGCAGGCGCCCGTCATGCAAGACGCCCGCGATGCTGCCGATGAACGAGCCGGTCATCCACGGTATCTTCGCGACCGACAGCATGATCGAGGTCGCCGGAGTGTCGAAGTTGTTGGACTGGGCCCAGATCCAGGAGCTAGGGAAGCTGCGGCCCCAGTCCTTCTCGGTGTATCCACGGCCACCGTCGAAGTCGATGCGCTCGCCGTCGATGATCAGGTAGCCGCTGACCGCATGATCCATGGAGAGCACGCCGTGATACGTTTCCATGCCCGGCACGAACCGGAACGGTCCCATGATGCCGGGAGAAAGCGGCTTCACCGGCCACGGCCTCCAGGGGCCGAAGCGTAGCTCGCCGCTCACCGAGCGCTCGTCGTCGGAAAGCGCAAGCGTCACACCCTCGCGACTGAAGCTGCTGCCGCCGACGTGGATCGTGAATGGGTCGTCCGGGTCCGCGCCGAACTCCTCGGCAGGAAACGAGAAGTAGTGAGCCTCGCCATCGGACGGCACCACCTGTACGAAGGCGTGCTTCAACGCGCCATCTGGCGAGTATGAGATGCCGGGGATCAGCGACACGACCCGGCTCGCAGATGCATCCACCTGCTTGTAGTACCAACCCTCGAAGTATCGCTTCGTGACTTGCCCGCCCTGGTACGCGGCGGGAGTCCATATCTTGCCGAGCGGGAACGCCATGCGCAGAGTCCCTTCTCGGCCTAATCGCTCTGCCGCAGGTCGCGGCGTTGGAACAGCACGAACGACACTGCGATCAGCACGACCGTTATGCCGAGAAGAACCGCGGCGTTGCCCCAGTTCATCCCGGTCATGAGTGGGTCGCTGCCCAGGTAGTAGTAGAACGGCGAGAGCTTCTGGAGGCCGACCAGGTCGGCGTTGACCTCGCCTAGTGAGTTCATCACGTGGGTGAGCACTCCAAGGCCGATCGATCCGAACATCGCGACTTTCGCTTTGCCCGTTGCCGCACCCAGCGCAAGCGCTAGAGCGCCGAACACAAACCCGACCAACGTCATCAGCGCGCATGTTGCAGCCACGTTTGCCGCGCTCATGCCCAGGCCGGCCACCACCGAGCCAGTCATCACGCCGGCGAAGGTCGTGACGCCCACAAGCGCGCCCATCAGCAGCATGGTGAATGTCTTCTCGGCAAGAACGCGTGAACGGCTGATAGGGTTCGCGAGCAGAAGGCCCATCGTGCGCCTGCTCTCCTCGCCCGCCATAGCGCCCTGCGCAATCGAGATCGTCAAGATCATCACGACGATCGGACCCATCATGCCGAAGGTCTCGATTTGATAGAAGCCCTCAGGTGTGCCCATCGCGCCGCCGCCAAAGAACGCCAGCATCGTCTTGGGAAGCAGATCGGCAAACGCTAGCGTCTCGGCAGGAATCGCCTTGTAGAACGGCCCGAGCATGAAGCCCTGGACCAGGAACGTGTACGCAGCGACGATGATGAGCATCGTCTGATACTCGGATGCGGTCTTGAACCAGATCGACGAGACTCTGGCCGCCCCGCCGAGACGATCCGCGATCTTCTTGGTCATCGGGTTGGCGCGCAGACGGTCAAAGAGCGTGACGCTGGTTGACTGCCCCTTGAGGTCGCGTCTGTTCACACCGACTAGAGCGCCGACCGCGAGCAGCGCTGTCGCGCCGCCCAGTAGGGCGACGTCGCCCCAGTTGATGCCGTTGTACAGTGGGTTGTTCCCGTCGAAGTAGTGCCAAGGGAAGACCTTGACCCAGTCCTCTCCGCCCTCGATCAGCGGCAAGAGGCCCGCCCCGAAGAACCCGGCCACCATGAGTCCGACGGAAGCGCCGATAGCGGCACCCCTGCTGCCGGTCCACGCTCCAACGAACGCCGCGACAAACCCGTAGAAGAGCGAATTCATCAGGAGATGGAGACCTAGCGCTCCGACGTCCATGCCTGTGATGCCCACGTCGAGCAAGCCCGCAGTCAGCGGGACTGAAGCCCACAGCAGCAGCACGCAAGCGATTGAGAGCAGCACCATCGCCGCCATCTTCGACGCAAGGACGTGAGTGCGGCTCTTTGGGTTGCCGAGCAGCAGCCCGAGGGTTCCTTTGCGCTCCTCGCCCGCGATGGACGCAGCACCCATCGCCAGCGCCATGGAGGCCACAACCATTGCGCCATAGCTGCCCATCACGACCGTGATCGAAAGAGCGCCGATATCGACGCCCTTGGTTATGCCGATGAGTGACAGGTACGCCGCCGGCATCTCCTCGAAGAGCCGCATGTCGATGCTGGCATACGCCCACATCGCCATAACGAGCATGGCGATCAGGCTGCCGACAGCGATGGTCCAGCCCCTCCAGCGGTCGGCGATCGACTTGAGAAAGACGCTGGCGAACATCAGGATGCCGCCTTCTCTTTGTGGTAGTACGTGAGGAATATCTCCTCGAGGTCGGCCTCTTGCGTACTGATGTCCACGATCGAGTAGTGACTTGCGGCCGCCTTGAGCAAAGCACCCATGTCGCCCTCAAACGACATCACCACGTGGTGGTTGCGAGTGCTCACATCCCGAACGCCGGTGACAGCCTCGAACAAGGCTGCATCTGCCGGCGAGTCCAGCTCCAGCTCCACCCGTCGCATGCCTTTTGCCCTGAGGGTCGCTACGGACTCCACGGTGATGAGATGCCCCTGCCGGATGATCCCCACCCGGTCAGCTACGCGCTGCACCTCCGATAGCGTGTGGCTTGAGAGGAACACCGTGCGGCCCTCGTTGGCGACCTCACGCATCATCGCCTGGAACTCGCGCTGCACAAGCGGATCCAGACCTGAGCTCGGCTCATCCATGATCAGCACTTCCGGCTTGTTCATGAACGCCTGGATCAACCCGACCTTCTGGCGGTTTCCCGAGGAGAGATCGCCCACCTTCTTGGACAGGTCCACGTCCAAACGCTCCTGGAGAGTGTTCACGAACGTCCAATCCACTCCACCTCGAAGATTGGCGAAGTAGGTGAGGATGTCCTTGCCGGTGAGCGACGGGTACATCGCGAGGTCACCGGGCAGGTATCCGATGTGACGGCGGATCTCCACCGACTTCTCGTGCGTGTCCATGCCTACGATCGTGGCCTTGCCACGGGTGGGTCGGATCTCATCCATGATGGTGCGGATCATGGTGGTCTTGCCGGCTCCGTTTGGGCCGAGGAACCCGAACACCTCTCCCGGCCGGATATCGAGGTTCAGATCCACAAGCGCCTCCACCTTGCCGTAATGCTTGGTGAGACCCTCGGTCTTGATGGCTGACTCGCTCATGAAGCTCCTTCCAATCGACCTCACGCGGTATCCGCTATCGCCCCGCCACACCGCGACATATCGCAGTCTTCCTCCCGATTGTAATCCTTCTGCGCGGCCCCCGGTTGGCACGGCTCCACGGTGAGAACAGGCGTTACGTGGTATAGTTGACGGACGACGTCGGCCTCGGCGTCATGCTAGACCCGCTGTCTCACGGACTTGACCGGCACGATCCGGTCGCCTCCTCTGAGCCCCAACTCGAGGAGTGTTATGTCCGTAAACCCACCTCAAGGCCCACCCATAGCTCGCGCTGCGAGCACTGCTATCGTCTACTGTGAAGCCAACTTCGGCGACATCGACGGCAAGACCGCCAACGGCCTCGTGCGTCACTCCGAGAAGTACGAGATCGTCTCGGTCATCGATAGCACTCAGGCAGGTCAAGACACCGGCGAAATCCTCGTCGACATCCCGAACGGAATCCCGGTGTGTACGGATCTGGCCGACGCCATCCGTCTTGCGGGTCACGTACCGGAGTACTTCATCTTCGGCATCGCGCCAACGAGCGGTCTGCTCTCCACTACCGAGCGCCGCGTGGTTCTGAGCGCTATCGAACACGGGATGAACATCGTGAGTGGCCTGCACGAGTTCCTGAACGACGACCCCACGTTCGCCGCGGCAAACATTGCGCACGACGTGACGATTTTCGACGTGCGCCGCCCTCGCGACAAGAAGCATCTCCGAACATTCTCCGGACGGGTCTCAGAGGTGACGTGCCCGCGAATCGCGATGCTCGGAACCGACTGCGCCATCGGCAAACGAACGACCGCCACCATCCTCGCGGCTGCGCTCAACGACCGCGGGATCAAGACGGTGCTGGTCGGAACCGGCCAGACCGCCCTTATCCAGGGCGCACGGTACGGCGTTGCACTCGATGCAACCCCCTCGCAGTTCTGCGCCGGCGAGATGGAGGCGGCAGTCGTCGATGCCTTCGAAGGCGACCACCCCGACGTCATCCTCATCGAAGGACAGGGCGCGCTCGGGCATCCGGCCTATCTAACCTCGGGATTCATTCTCCGCGGCAGCCAGCCTGACGCGGTGATCCTGCAGCACGCGCCCGGCCGAAAGGCTCGAGTCGACTTCCCGGCCATGCCGATGCCAAACCCCCTGAGCGAGATCAACCTCATCGAGACTTTCTCGGACACCCGAGTGATCGGTCTCACGATCAACCATGAGGGCATGACTGACGCCGAAGTGACGGCAGCCATCATCCTCTACGAAGCCGAGCTTGAGATTCCGGCCACCGATGCGTTGACGCGCCCCGTAGACCGGCTGGTAGAGATGGTGCTCCTCGCGTTCCCGGAGCTGCTGCCGAAGGGTCTCGCGCTCGCACTGTAGAAGCGAAACGCACGGGCTATTCCCGGCCCGAGGGTGTCCCATTCTCCCGCCATTTAGAACATACTTGCACTGACAGGTGAGTGTGGGGCGAGATCAATGGAGCACACATGAACGTGATCGAAACCACGAAGCTGACCAAGTACTACGGCAAGTCCAGAGGCATCGTCGACGTCGACATGTCTGTGACTGAGGGCGAGATCTATGGCTTCATCGGGCCAAACGGCGCCGGGAAGTCCACAACCATACGGACGCTCCTTGGTCTCATCCATCCCACAAGCGGCTCTGCGACCATCTTTGGAAAGGACGTCACCACGTCCGGCCCGGAGATTCGCGAAGAAGTCGGTTATCTGCCCTCGGAAGTCTTCTACTACGACGACATGCGCGTGATCGACCTGCTGAGATACTCGGCAAGCTTCTACAAGAAGGACCACAAGGCCATCGAGCGGCGGATCAAGCATCTCTCTGAGCTGTTCGATCTGGACCTGAAGAAGAAGATCGACGACCTGTCGTACGGCAACAAGAAGAAGGTCGGCATCATCCAGGGGCTCGCACACGAGCCCAAGCTCATCATCCTCGACGAACCGACCGGCGGGCTCGACCCGCTCATCCAGCAGCAGTTCTTCCACCTGCTTAAGGAGGAGAACGAGAAGGGCGCCACGATTCTCTTCTCCTCGCACATACTGAGCGAGGTGCAGAAGCTCTGCGACCGGGTGGCCATCATCAAGGACGGCTCGATCATCAAGGTGGAGCAGATCAAGACGCTGCTCGAGAACAGCACTAAGCGCTTCAAGCTGGAGCTGGTCAACACGCCCGACGCATCCGCATTCGCCATCGAGGGCGTAAGCGACCTCGCGCTGGTCAACCACTCGGTGAGCTTCCTGTACCGCGGCCGAGTCAACGAGATCACGAAGATGCTCGCCGGGCAGGACCTTATCGACTTCCTGGTCGAAGAGCCCGACCTGGAAGAAATCTTCATGCACTACTACCAGAAGGAGGACGTGCAGTGAACGTCTTCCTCCGGGAGCTGAGTGCTTATCGGAAGTCGACGGTCATCTGGTGCGCGTCGCTTTCAGCAATCCTGCTCATCTTCATGTCGCTGTATCCCGCGTTCACAAATGACGTTACCGCCGCGAAGCAGGTCCTCGAGCAGTTCCCCGAGGCCCTGCGAACCGCGCTCAACATCTCATTGTCGAGTTTCTTCACTATCTACGGCTTCTACGGCTACCTGCTGAGCTTCGCGATTCTCGCGGGCTCGATCCAGGCGATGAACATCGGGACGGGCATCATCTCTAAGGAGGTCTCCGGCAAGACCGCAGACTTCTTACTGTCCAAGCCGATGACTCGCGCCCAGGTTGTGTCCGCGAAGCTCGCGGCGGCCCTGACTATCATCGTGATCACGAACGTGGTGTTCGCCGGCGTCTCGTACCTCGTGGCGCTCATGGTGGCGACCGAGAAGTTCGCAGCCGGAACGCTCTTCCTGCTGGCGTCCACGATGTTCCTGGTTCAGCTGGTCTTCCTCGCGCTCGGAGCGCTGTTCGCGGTGCTCATCCCGAAGATAAAGTCCGTGATCGCCGTGTCGATGCCGACCGTGTTCACCCTCTACATCATCGGCACGCTCGGTGACGTGCTCGGCAACGACAAGGTCCGTTATCTATCGCCGTTCAAGTTCTTCGACACGACCTACATCATCAAAAACGTCAGTCTCGAGGGTAAGTTCCTCGGCATCGAAGCAGCGATTGTTGTCGTCGCTGTCGCAGCGAGCTACATCATCTACATCAAGAAGGACGTCCGCGCCTCGGCATAGGTGGAGTGTATGAACATCTATCTGCGTGAAATGAAGGCTCACCGCACCGGTTTGATCTGGTGGTGCGTTGGCATGGTGGGGCTTGTCGCCTCCGGTATGGCTAAGTACGACGCGTACCAGGGCGCAGGGGTTTCGATCGAAGAGCTGTTTGCCACCGTGCCGAAGGGCGTTATGGTCATCTTCGGTATGACAGGCTTCGACCTGACGAAGGCGAGCGGCTTCTACGGCGTGCTCTTCCTCTACATCGCTCTGATGGCCGCAATACACGCGGCGCTCTTGGGCTCGCACCTCATCTCCAAGGAGGAGCGGGACAGAACGTCCGAGTTCCTCTACGCAAAGCCCGTGTCCCGAAGCAGCGCTCTGACCTCGAAGCTCCTGGCGGGACTGACAATGGTCGCCATCCTCAACATCGCGACGCTGCTATCGTCCTTCTACTTCGTCGATTTCTTCGGCAAAGGTGAGTCGATAACCGCGGACATACTGATCCTTATGGCGGGGCTGTTCTTGCTGCAGCTCATCTTCTTCACGATAGGCACCGTGGCCGCCGGCGTCGTCAGGAGGCCGAAGGCCGCTCCCTCTATTGCGACGTCCTTCGTGTACCTGGCGCTGCTCATCTCATATCTCGTGAACATGAACGAGAACCTCGACTTCCTGAAGTACCTCTCCCCATTCAAGTACTTCGACGCCGCAATACTCATGGCAGACGGGCGCCTCGATCCGGTGTACGTCGTACTTTCGGTGGTCATCGTCGCCCTGGCTGCGTTCGGAAGCTACCGCTTCTACTCGGCACGAGATTTGAGCGTCTAGCGGAACGTTTCCGTCGGCGTGGCACGTCTTTCGCTTGTGTATCGCGATAGGTAGCGATATATCGCGTTACCACCAAGCGAAAGGAAATGACATGCATAACTCACAACACAACAGCGAGTCCTGCGACCGCGGCGCTCGCCATCACCACGGACCGTTCAGCCGCAGCGGCATGAAAGCCGCATTCGGCGCTGGCGGTCACATGCATGGCTTCGCCGCCCATGCAGGCATGCGTGCCCGTCGCGGCGATGTCCGCTCGGCGATTCTGCGCTTGCTCGCCGAGTCCCCGATGCACGGTTACCAGATGATCCAGGAACTCTCGGCACGCAGCGAAGGCGCCTGGAGCCCAAGCCCCGGCTCGGTCTACCCCGCACTCCAGATGCTGGCCGACGAAGGCCTCGTCGTCTCCGAAGAGACTGCCGGCAAGAAGGTCTTCAGCCTCACCGAGGCTGGTCTGGCCGAGGTCGCCAAGACCGCCGATCAGCCCGCGCCCTGGGAAGACACTGCGCAGGGAGACTCCGGCTTTGGTGAGTATCGCGAGTCGGCGGGTAAGCTCCTTCAGGCAGCGTTCCAGATCGGCAAGGACGGCACGAAGGACCAGCGCGCCGCCGCCGTCGAGATCATGAACGATGCCCGCAAGAAGCTCTACGCAATCCTCGCCGAGGGCTAGGACTCGCTAACCGTCACCCGTGACCGCACTGCTCAACACCACGGAGGCTTCATGAAGTCGTCGAATCTTCGCGCTCGCTACTGGCGCATCGTGTTCTTCTTTGGCCGGGTCACCCTCGGCTTCATATTCTGGGAGATCATCGCCCGTCGCATCGGTCTGGGTGGCGTAGCACGCCGCAATCGCTCGGAGCGTAACCGCCAGACGGCGGTGCGCTTCCGGGCGCTCGCGATCGGCATGGGCGGCCTCATGATCAAGGTGGGGCAGTTCCTCTCGGCAAGGCTTGATGTGCTGCCGCCCGAGATCACCGACGAGTTGGCCGGCCTGCAAGACGAGGTCCCCGCCGAGAGCTTCGACGCGATCCGCGTGCAAGCTGAAGCCGAGCTTGGCACGACGCTTGACGCGCACTACGAGTCTTTCGACGAGACACCGCTCGCGGCCGCCTCGCTCGGCCAGGCTCACCGCGCGTGTCTGCGGGAGGCCGACGCTGCCGAGATGGGCTTCGCTGAAGTCGTCGTGAAGGTGCAGCGACCGAACATCGAGGCCGTGGTGGAGGTCGATCTGGCCGCGCTACGTCGCGTGGGCGGGTGGCTGCAGCGCTACAAACCGATCGCCCAGCGCGCCGATGTGAACGCGCTTCTTGAAGAGTTCGCGGCCACAACGCGCGAAGAGATCGACTACCTTGCCGAGGCAAGCAACGCCGAGACGTTCGCCGGGGCCTTCGCCAACGACGAGCGTATCCGTGTGCCGCAAGTCGTGTGGGAGCTCACCACTCGCCGCGTGCTGACGCTCGAGGACGTCTCGGCGATCAAGCTTGGCGACTACGAGGCGATCGATGCTGCCGGCATCGACCGCTCACAGGTGGCCGCAGTGCTGCTCGACACTTACATGCAGCAGATCTTTGAGGACGGCTTCTTCCACGCCGACCCGCACCCCGGCAACCTATTCGTCACGCCGCTTGAGGGAACCGACGCCGAGGGCCGTCGCAACTGGAAGCTCACATTCATCGACTTCGGGATGGTCGGGCGCGTGCCCGAGAGCCTGCGCGCGGGCCTGCGAGAGGCCATCATCGCCGTCGGCACGCAAGACGGCGCACGGCTCGTCCGGAGCTTCAAGACGCTCGACGTGCTGCTCCCCACCGCCGACATCAAGCTTATCGAGATGGCGAGCATGCAGGTGTTCGACCGCTTCGGCGGCATGAGCATGAGTGAGCTCCGCAACATCGATCACGCCGAGATGATGAGCTTTGGCCTGCAGTTCCGCGAGCTCATGCTCAATATGCCGTTCCAGCTTCCCGAGAACCTGCTCTTGCTGGGACGCTCGGTCGCGGTCCTATCCGGCATGTGCACAGGGCTCGATCCTGAGTTCAACCTCTGGGGCTCGATCGCGCCGTATGCGACCAAGCTGGTCTCGGACGAAAGCGGCTCAACGTGGGACACCGTGCTTGCCGAGGGAACGAAGATATTCCAGACGACGATCGGCCTTCCCGGACGCGCTGATCGCGTGCTGACGCTCATGGAGCGCGGCGAATTCAGCGTGCAGACACCGATGCTCGACCTGCGCATCCGGCGCCTGCAGCGCTCCGTCGGCAAGATCACTGGCGGGCTGGTGTTCGCCGCACTGCTGATAGCCGGCTCGGTCCTATACGGGAGCGACCCTGACTTCGGCAAGCTCATGATGGGTGTCTCGGCAGTCCCGCTTCTCTGGGTGATGATGAGCGGACGCGGACGACATCCGGGGAGACGATAGGGCTACCGACCAACGCGCGCGCCGGCCCTGTGGGGTATCTTTGCTTATGTAGCGAGATCCCCGATAGATTGGCCCGGCTATGCAACGCACGATGAAGGCGATCGCTAAGACCTCAGCCGCACCCGGCGTTTCGCTCGTGGAAGTGCCGGTCCCCGTGATCGGTCCCGGCGAGCTGCTCATCAGAATCGAGAAGGTGGCCATCTGTGGCACCGACGTCCACATCTACGAGTGGAATCCGTGGGCGCAAAAGACCATAAACCCGCCGCAGATCCTCGGCCATGAGTTCGTCGG
>DDWM01000047.1:123891-140667 GCA_002345925.1 Actinobacteria bacterium UBA2286
GTCTCGGGCGAAGGTCACATCGTATGCGGCGTGTGCCGCAGCTGCCGCGCCGGCCGCCGCCATCTATGCACGAACACCATCGGCGTCGGCGTGAATCGCGACGGCTGCTTCGCCGAGTACCTCGCGATCCCCGCGAAGAACGCCTGGCACATGGCCGAGACGATCCCGTCTCGCGTGGCCGCTATCTTCGACCCGTTCGGCAACGCAACGCATGCCGCGCTCTCGTTCGACCTGGTCGGCGAAGACGTGCTCATCACGGGCGCCGGGCCGATCGGCGTCATGGCTGTCGCCATCGCGAGACATGTGGGCGCGCGCAACGTGGTCATCACCGACGTGAACGACTACCGTCTGGATCTTGCCACCCGCATGGGCGCCACGCGAGCAGTGAATGTGACCCGGCAGAGCGTCGCAGAAGTGATGGAAGACCTCGGCATGATCGGCTTCGACGTCGGTCTTGAGATGAGCGGCAACGGCGCCGCGTTCGAAACGATGCTTGAGAGCATGCACAACGGCGGACGCATCGCGCTTCTCGGCATCGCGCCTGGTCCGGTGGCGATCGATTGGGACGACGTAGTCTTCCGCGGTCTCACGATCAAGGGCATCTACGGGCGCGAGATCTGGGAGACCTGGTACAAGATGCAGACGATGCTGCAAAGCGGGCTGGATATCGCGCCCGTGATCACGCACGAGATGCCGTTTGCCGAGTACGAGGCAGGCTTCGAGGCGATGATCAGCGGCCAGAGCGGCAAAGTGATACTGGATATGGGAGGTCTGTGATGTTCGGGAAGATGAAGGACGCGCTGGGCGCAGAGATCGAGGCGCTGCACGATGCGAGCCTGTACAAGAGCGAGCGCTTGATCGTATCGCCGCAGGGCTCGACGATTCGCGTGGCAACGCCGGATGGCGGCGAGCGCGAGGTCGTCAACTTCTGCGCCAACAACTACCTCGGACTTGCGAATGACCCGCGCGTGAACGCCGCCGCACACGCGGCGCTTGAGCGCTGGGGGTTCGGGACCTCGTCTGTTCGCTTCATCTGCGGCACCTTCGACGTCCACAAGGAGCTTGAGGCCGCGCTGAGCGAGTTCCTCGGCTGCGAAGACACGATCTTGTACTCCTCGGCATTTGACGCCAACGGCGGCTTCTTCGAGCCGCTCTTCGGGCCGGACGACGCGATTATCGCCGACGCGCTCAACCACGCTTCGGTCATCGACGGCGTGCGGCTCACCAAGTCCAAGCGCTTCATCTACAAGCACTCGGACATGGACGACCTGCGCGCCAAGCTCATCGAAGCGCAGGACGCGCGCTACCGCGTGATCGCCACCGACGGCGTCTTCTCGATGGACGGCGACATCGCGCTTCTGGCCGAGATATGCGACCTTGCCGAGGAGTTCGACGCGCTTGTGATGGTCGATGACTCGCACGCCACCGGGTTCGTTGGCCCGACCGGCCGAGGCACGCCCGAGCTCTGCAGAGTGATGGACCGTGTCGACGTGATCACAACGACGTTCGGCAAAGCGATGGGCGGCGCCAACGGCGGCTGCCTCAGCGGCCGTGCGGAGATCGTTGAGTGGCTGCGGCAGAAAAGCCGCCCGTACCTGTTCTCCAACACCGTCGCGCCCGTGGTCGCTGCGACCACCGTGGCGGTTCTCGGCCTGCTTTCCGAGACGACCGAGCTGCGTGACCGACTTGAGGCAAGCGCGCTGTCGTTCCGCAAGCGCATGACGGACCTCGGCTTCAACATCACGCCCGGCAGCCATCCGATCGTCCCGGTGATGCTGCAGGACGAAGCGCTAGCCCACAAGATGGCCGAGGAGCTGCTCGGTGAAGGCATCTATGTGATCGGCTTCAGCTACCCGGTCGTGCCGAAAGGCGCTGCCCGCATCCGCGTGCAGATCTCGGCCGCGCACACCGACGAGCAGCTTGACGCCGCAGTCGAGGCGTTCGCGCGCGTTGGCAGACGGCTCGGGGTTATCGCTTAGAGAGGCTGTGGTCCGGGGGCCTCACTGACCTCCGGACCACGTCGCTTCGCTTCAGCGCATGGGAGCCCAGCGTTTGCTGTGATACCTGTTGTAGCTGCGGAAGTACGTCTTGGCTTTGGTCTTGTACAGCACCAGATCGACTATGGTCGTGGCGCCCGCAGTCACCGTGACCGGAGTCGCATTTGGATACAGCACCGCTCCCTCGTAGAATCCCGATGGATACACTGCGTCCATCCATCCGATTGCGTAGACGCCGGTGTCGAGCGACATGCTGTACCTGCCAAGCGAGTCCGTGAACACCAACGACGTGCCCGAGGCAAGAACGGGCTCTCCGAACATGTCGGGAACGTACGCGCTTATCTCAACGCCCTCTATCGGCAAGCCCGTGGTTCCGTCTCGGCAAACACCGCTCACTATGCCTCTTGTCGAATAGACGAACGCGCTGCCGGCCACAGGAACGTCGGGAGTGCTGCCAAGCGTTGCGCCGACGACAGCCGTACCCTGCGACATCGCCACAGAATCGCCAAAGAGCGCCACACCCGGATCCATCCCGGTCACATCCAGCTTGTGCTGCATCGCCCATGCGGAGCCTGTCCAGCCGAAGTAGTAGGCCGAGCCGGCCCACTGGTCATCCCAGAACGCTCCCACAAGCGCGAGACGGTCCTCATCAAGCGCCACCCCGCTGCCGAACCAGGCCTCTGCGGTGGGCGTTGGTGCTGTGAGAGTAGCCTGGTGATTCCAGGTGGAGAACGGACGACCGTAGATATACGCGCAGCCGGTGTTCTCGCCTTCGGGACCATCGTGACCCGGTGATCCGATGATCGCCGAGTAGCCCGAGTCCGATATCTGCAGCGGCCCACCAAATTGCTCCCCCGCCACAGGCGTGGGTGCACCGAACTTCTGCTGGAGCGCCCAGGTGCCACCGCTTCGCGCGAAGGCCAGGATGCTCCCGGCATCCGCGAGCGCGCCGCGATCATCGCCGGAGGCGCTGACAAGCGCGAGATCACCTGAGACGTGCAGTGAGACGCCCAGCCTGTCGCCCGGCTCACCGGCAGGGTCGGACAGCACGCCCGTGTTCGCCCAGCTGGCGCCGCTCCCCGTGAAGACCCAGGCAGCGCCCGCACTGTCGGTTCCGATGCCCGGCGCACCCGCCAAGACGGTGCCACCGCTGATCGCTACCGACATGCCCAGCTGCCCGCCGATCTGCTCGGGAAGGGTCTGTGGCGTGGCACGCTGTGTCCAGACGCTTCCGCTTCGCGTGAAGATGTACACGAGACCGGCATCGTCGCCTTTGGCCCCATCGCGACCGGGCGCGCCGACAACAGCCGTCTCCCCTTCGACCGCCACGGAATAGCCGAACTTCGCACCGGACTCTGGCACGGAGGCCCGCAGGGTCTGCTGCCACGCCCACGCGGCGTCACTGCGGACGTAGACATACACGGCGCCCTCGTCATCGCCGACCGCCGGGGCTCCGACGAGGAGCGTGTCGCCGTCGATGGCCACCGTAGCGCCGAAGTGGTCGTCTTGTTGGGCATCCGGGGCAAAGAGGCGCGCCTGCTGGACCGCGAACCCCGGCACGTCGGCCGAGGCAACAGGAGCCGACCACGGCACAATCGTCACAAGCATCAGCGCTCCCACCAAGGCTGCGGTAAGGCGAGTTGCTAGACGTTTCCTCATGACGGCTCCCTTCTCACCGGCCCCTGAACACAGTTAGAGACCGACCTTGACCACAGGCCGGTCTCACCATTGACTCCCCACCGGAACAGGTGACCGCATGAATCCCGGCGGATCCGTACTCGCGTGACTGCGCGGGCGCGCGCCCCCTTCAGACCATGTACCTCACAGGGCGAAGGCGCAAACGACTCAGGCCCGGAAGCGATATGCTCCCGGGCCTGAGGTTCACTTGAATGCCGAGCTCTAGCGGATCGTGTACCCGCCGTCGATCAGCAGGTCCGCACCGTTGATCATGTTGGCACCATCGGATGCCAGGAAGACGGCGGCGGCTGCGATTTCCTCGGGCTCAGCAAAGCGGCCCGTCGGGATGAGCTTCTTGAGCGCGTCACCCTTGGGTCCGTCCCACGCCTTGTGGCCGAGCTCGGTAAGGACGACCGTTGGCGAGATGCAGTTGCAAGTCACCCCTCGGCCAGCCCACTCGGATGCGAGCACCTTGGTAAGACCGATAACGCCGAACTTCGACGTGCAGTACGCCACGTGCTGATCGAGCGCGACAGAACCGGCCTGCGAGGCCATGTTTATGATCCTGCCATAGCCACCCTCGAGCATGACCTTACCGACGGCCTGCGCCATGTAGAAGGTCCCGCTCAAGTTGACGGCGATCGTCTTGTCCCAGGCCGCGAGCGTAAGCTCCTCTGCGGGGGCAAGCGCCACGATGCCGGCGCTATTCACAAGGATGTCGATGCGTCCTACGGCTGCGGCAATCTCAGCCACAACGGCGTTGACCATCTCATAGTTGGACACGTCACACGCGAAAGCCAGCGTGCCGTCGCCAATCGCGGCGGCCTCGGCCTGCGCTGCCTCAAGCTGCATGTCGACGAGAACGACCTTGGCGCCCTTCGCGTGATACGCCTCTGCGATAGCCTTGCCAATACCGGAAGCCCCTCCGGTCACAACGGCGATCTTGTCTTTCAGCGAGAACGACAGATCCATTGTTGCTTCTCCATCACTCACAGCAGTCTCCTTTCAGCTGATCGCTCAGCGGGACGTCTCGTAGTCGTCAATGACGGCGACCTTGGCTGCCGAGGCAGAGGTCGTGTCGAACCGGTAACTTAGCCACTCACTGGCGAGACGGCGGGCCAGCTCGATCCCAACCACCCGCTGCCCCATACACAAGACCTGCGCGTTGTTGCTCAGCACGGATCGCTCAACCGAGTAGCAGTCGTGTGCGGTCACTGCCCGAATACCTCGCACCTTGTTGGCGCTGATCGCCATACCCAAACCGGTGCCGCAGATCAGCAGACCACGATCGGCCTTGCCGTCGGCGATCATCCTCGCCAGAGCAATCGCAACACTCGGATACGGCGTGGACTCGCCGGCATGAACGCCCATGTCTATCACTTCGGCGACCCGATCGTCTTTCAGGAAGTCGGCCTTGATCCGCTCCTTGTAATCAAGTCCGGCGTCGTCGCATCCAACGACGACCCTCCACTTTTCAGTGCTCGCTTCCATGTTCTCCACTCGCTCTCTTGTTCACTCGACTGATCGGCGGCGTCAGCCGCGTAGCACTTCTCCAACTGCGGCCATCGCCATCGCGAACGAGGTCGCTCCCGCGTCCGGCGTTCCAACGCTCTTGTCGGCCAGCGGTCGCGCTCGTCCGATCATGGGTCGCAGCGGTGCGGTATCCTCGGCAGCCTTCTGCGCTACTGCGACGGCCTTGTCCCACGCGGGAGATAGCTCTTCACCCGCGCCGACGGCGGCCGCCAGCGTCTCAACGAATGGGACCAGCGCATCTACCATCGTCTTATCGCCGACCTTCGCCTTGCCCATCGTGGTGATGGAGTCCAGCCCAGCACGCATTGCCTCGGCCACGTCGAGTGCTGTGATCGTCTCGGCAGTATCACCAAGCCGCGCGCCGACCTTCGCGACAGCCGCACCCCAAAGCACGCCCGAGGTACCGCCTGCCTTCGACGCCCAGGAGTCTCCGGCCGCCTTCAGAAGCGAGCCAGCTCCACCGTTGCGCTCGCCGATCGCCTTCGCGGCGTCAACGGCGGCATTAATCCCCTTGACCATCCCTCGGCCATGATCACCGTCGCCGGCCACAGCATCGATCCGACCGAGTTCATCTTCCGAGGCAACCATCGTCGCCTGAATATTCACCAGTGCGGCGAGCGCGCGAACCGCGCAGCTGCGCGCAGCGGCACTCGCGTCGAGCGGGCCGGTCTCATCAGCGTGCGCGGCGCCGGCTTTGATCTCACGGCGGTGCGTTGATGCGCCGGGGGCGTGGCCGACAGTCCCCTTCTTGAACGCGGGAGTGTCAGCAGCAGCGCGCCAGAAACCTTCGAGCTCGTCGTCCAGGACCATCAGCGTGAGCGAGCAGCCCGCCATATCGAGGCTCGTGACAAGCTCACCGACTTCGGGGTCGACGACTTCGTAGCCCATCTCGGCAAGCAGCTTGGCTACCGAGCGCCACACAACGAAGAGCTCTTCGTACTTTGTGGCACCAAGGCCGTTCAGGATGACGGCGACCTTCTTGCCATACTCCGTGGGCAATTCCTCTGCGGCGCCGTCAACGAGGATCTTCGCCAGGCCAGCGGCCGTCGGCAAGTCCTCATCGGAGATTCCCGGCTCGCCGTGAATGCCCAAACCGAGGCCCATCTTGCCTTCGGGAACCGTGAACAGCGGCTTGTGCGCACCCGGAAGCGTGCAGCCCGCAAACGCGACGCCGAGAGTACGGGTGAGCGCGTTGGCGTGCCGAGCAACCCGCTCGACCTCGGCCAGCGTGTATCCCGCGTCTCCCGCAGCGCCGGCAACCTTGAAGACCGTGAAGTCTCCGGCGATGCCGCGCCGTTTCGTCTCGTCGACTTTCGGTGCACTGGCAACGTCGTCTGTCACGTACAGCGTGAGGACGTCTTCGCCCTCGGCACGCAAACGCTCGGTCGCCTGATTGAAGTTAAGGACATCGCCGGCATAGTTGCCGGTGATGAACAAAACGCCGCCCCCGGCCGATGCGGCCTTGGCGACGTTATATGCGTCATCTGCAGAAGGTGATGTGAAGATGTTCCCTACAACCGCGCCGTCCGCGAAGCCCTCGCCCACCACACCGCAAAACGCCGGATAGTGACCGGATCCTCCGCCTACAACAACCGCGACTTTTCCATCCTTAGGTTCTGCCGAGCGAACAACGCCGCCCGGAACGAGCGTCACATACTGGGGATAGAGGTTCGTGAATCCCGCGAGCATGTCTTCCATAAAAGTCGCAGGATCATCGTACAAGTGCGTCATGAGATGACTCTCCCTCCGTCGAAATCAACTGAGCCACGTCTGCAGCACGTTAGGAGGGTCGTCCAGCGCCCCTGGCGCCCCGGCAGGCAGAGTCGCAGCGTGCGGCCTGGCAGTAGAACGAACTGGTGGGACCGGCAGAAGCCGACCCCACCGATTACGCAGTTACATCTCCTCGTTTGCGATGTCGCCTGAGGCCAGGTTCTTCGCGATGAGGTCCGGAAGGGTCTTAAGGAAAGCGTCCTTCTCGGTAACGACGTTCTTGACGTACTGGTCAACGTTCTCCGGGGTGATCGGAGGCATCGTGTACACGTAGTTCTTCTCGTAGGACTCACCGTTGATGACCTTGAGGGCCACGGCAAGACCAGCGGCGAGTTCGACGCGACCGTGCTGCAGCGAGGAACCGATGAAGTCGCCGCTCTCAACAGCGCGGAGACCGTCTTCGATACCGTCAATGCCTACGACCGGTACGGACTTGCCGGCTTCTTTGAGTGCCTGTACGGCGCCGAGACCCATGTCGTCGTTCTCGGCCACGATACCGTCGATGTCGTCACCAAAGCTGGAGATCCAGTTCTTGACCTTGTTGACTGCCTCTTCACGTGCCCAGTTGGCAGTGTCGATCGCAAGAATCTCGATATCCGGATACTTGGCCAGAACCGACTTGATACCCTCGGTACGGTCAAGCTCAGGCGAGGAACCCAGCGGGCCCTGCAGGACGACGATCTTGCCCTTGCCGCCGAGCTTGTCAGCCATCATCTGCATTTCCTGCGCGCCCGCAGCTACGTCATCCGGGAGCACTGCAGAGGTGATGAGCTCTTCGTTCGAGAGCGTGGTGTTCACAGCGAGAACAGGAATACCGGCTGCCTGCGCTGCTTCAAGCTGAGGCTGGAGCGAGTCTGCCTGCACCGGGACGATGATGATTGCCGCAACGCCCTGGTTGATGAGGGACTCGACCTGGCTGGCCTGGGTGGCGACGTCGTTGTTCGCCGAGTTCCAGAGCAGCTCGATGTTGTTCGCTGCCGCAAACGCCTCCATGCCTTCCTTGCCCTGCGTGATGAAGGACGACATGTTGTAAACCGTTACGCCGACCTTGATCATCTCCGTACTCGCGCCGTCCGTCGGCGTGGCTGTGTCGTCCTTGGCGCAACCCGCCAACCCGAACGAGAGCAGCATGCTCACGGCCAGCAACACTATCAGTGCCTTACGTGCCTTCATGTGCCTTACCTCCCTTTGTCAACTCCCAAGGCCGCAGACCGGCACTGGAAGTACCCGACTATTGATACCCCAATTACTTGTCCGACCTCTTGGTCGCCACCATGTCTACAGCGACCGCAGACACAATGAGCGTGCCGCTGATCACGGTCTGCCAATAGGAAGGAACAATCAGAATGTCGAGGCCATTGTTCAGCGTCTGAATCAGCAGCAAGCCAAGCAGCGTACCCCAGACCGTTCCTCGTCCACCCTTGAGACTTGCGCCGCCGATAACAACGGCAGCGATCGCGTTCAACTCATATCCTTTACCCAGGTACGGTGCGGCCGAGATGACACGCGATGACAGGATGACTCCCGACATCCCGGCGAGCGCGCCGCTGATCGCGTATACCGACGTGAGGATGTGGCGGGCGTTGACACCGGCCACCTCGGCGGCGGTCCTGTTGCCACCAACCGCATAAATGCGCATGCCAAAGGAGGTGCGTTTCATGATGATGCCGAGTATCACGAAGCCCGCTATCATCACTAATACCGGCGCCTGTAGAGTGAAGATCCTCGTACTGGCGATCGTCGCCCATTCCCTCGGCAATCCATTGATCGGGGCGCCCTTGCCTATCGCGTACGCCAAACCCGATGCAATGCTGAGCATTCCAAGAGTGGCCACGAACGGCGGTACGTTTATGTAGGCCACCGCGATGCCGCTTGCCAGCCCCGCCAGGAGCCCTACAAGAACTGCGATGCCAGCGGCAAGCCACATGCGTTCAGGGTGGCCGACAGAGAGTGCAGCGCCGGTCATGGCGCTGAGAGCGACGACGCTACCAACTGAGAGGTCGATGCCGCCGGTGAGAATCACGAGCGTCTGACCGAGCGCGATCAGGGCGAACGGCGCAGCGGCGATCAAGATGGTCCGCATGTTGGGGAGCGTGGCGAACTGCGGACGGGCGATGCTGAAGTAGACGGCAACTCCGAGGACTACCAGCACCATCAGGTTTCGCAGAAGCATGTTGACTAGTGCCGTGCGGTCAAAGCGTGACTCGCTGCTCTCCGGCTTGACCGTTACGCCAGAACCCTGCGCCATCTTGCTCTCCCCACTGATCGATTATTCCGTCGTCGTTCCCTGGGCGTGCCTCCGGGCTTCACGCTCAACTCGGTGCGTCACGAAGCCTGTGCCTCATCTGCGTCGAGTGTCTGTCCACTAGCAAGTCTGAATATCTGCTCCTGTGCGTCGGGCCTGTCGAGAGCCTCCCGATCAAGTTCTCCAACGATCTCGCCCGCACGGGCAACAAGCACCCTATGACTGAGGCCGATAAGCTCAGTCATGTCGGAGCTGATGAAGACGACCGAGATTCCGGACGCCGCAAGATCTCGAATGATGGTATAGATCTCTCCGCGGGCCCCAACGTCCACGCCGCGCGTTGGTTCATCGAGAAGCAGAACGCGGCCGTCTTGCGTGAGCCACCGAGCGACAACGACCTTCTGCTGGTTGCCACCGGAAAGCGTCCCCACAAGCTGGTTGAGTCCGCGCGACTTCAGGTTCACAGACTTCGTTGCCTTGTCGACGGCGGCTCGCCGCGCGAATGTCCGAATCCACCCGGCTATCGTGAAGGCTCTCAGGTGAGGAAGGCTGCCGTTATCCAAGACAGATCGCTCGAGGACCAACCCGGCACCCTTGCGGTCTTCCGGCACGAACGAGAAGCCGGCTCGAATCGACGAATCTGCGTGGTTTCGGCGAACAGGAGTGCCATCCAGAAGAATGGTCCCGCTGTATGAGCGCCGAACGCCGTACATAGCTTCCATGATCTCTGTGCGTCCCGCTCCGACCAATCCGCCGATTCCCAGAATCTCGCCCTGCTTGACCTCCATACACACGCATGGACAGGTCCGCCCAAGCTGAAGATCCTTCACCTGTAGTCGAACCGGGCCGGTCGACATCGCCTGCTCGGGGAAGAGCGCGTCCATGTCGCGGCCGACCATAGCGTGGACGATGGTGCCCTCGCTCGCGTCTTCGATACCAGACTCGAAGACGAGCTCCCCGTCTCGCAGAACGATGACGCTATCAGCAAGCTCCTGAATCTCGGCCATGCGATGCGTGGTGTAGATCATCGCCACGCCCTGCTCACGAAGATGCCGGATGACGTCGTAAAGGCGACCGACCTCGTGATCAGGAATGGCCGAGGTAGGCTCATCAAGCAGCAGCACCTTGGCGCCCCAAGTCGTGGCCTTTGCGATCTCTACGATTTGAGTAAGAGCAACAGAAAGGCGGCTCATCGGCCAGCGAGGATCGATGTCGAGCTCAAAGACCTCAAGCATCTCACGGGCCTGCTTGATCATTGCTCCACGGTCGAGGAGGCCTAGACGTGTGTGAATCTCTCGACCAACGAAGATATTCTCGTAGACCGTCAGGTCCGGGTATGGCGCAAGCTCCTGTGGCACGATTGCTACGCCGAGACGGCGTGCGCTCTTGGGATCGCTGCTCGTGAGGGGAACGCCGTTTACGGAGACAAGACCCTGATCGGGGCGCACCTGTCCCGAGATGATTTTCAGGACGGTCGACTTGCCGGCACCATTCTCGCCTGCCAGCGCAGTGACGTGGCCCGCAGCCACAGAGAATGAGGTGGGGTGCAGTACGACGACTCCACCGTATGACTTCTGCACGCCTTCAACGGCGAGCACAGGTACATCGACCATCAACAACCCCCTCAGGCGCCATTCCAGGAAGGGAAACTCGTGTGCGTCCTCTCAAGAGTGTACCGCAATCAAGCACGATGCAAGCCCGAGAATGGAACTATAAGACAGTGTAGGTCGTGATTCGCCCGAACAATCCTCGTTTGTGTCAAATGAGCGAATGTTCGCATGCCGCGACGATGCCCTTAGAAAGCAAACAGGCCGGGAGGCAAGAAGCCTTCCCGACCTGCATATGCTCTTGGTCGCGGGGACAGGATTTGAACCNNGCTACCAGACTGCTCCACCCCGCAATAATAACCGCCTCGCGGCGGAAAGAAAGAATAGCACCCTAGGTGCGACGGTGCAAGGGAGTCTATCGCAGCCCGAATGACTTAAGCGGGTAGAAACAAGTGCGCTGCATCACATCAGCCAAGTTTTTTTGTATCGGACGGTCAATTAAGAGCCGATAATGAAGTTGAAGGCTTAGCACAACGAGGGGGCTGGTCTCACGTGCGCACGCGGTACCTATTGGTGACAGGCGCGGTCGTCACTGTAGCGCTGACAGTCGGAGGTCTCGCATTGGTCTGGCAAAGTGCCCCGGGCTTCTTGCCAATGGGGTCCACCCCGGCTGTGCCTGAGGCCGCCGGGGCCAACGACGGGCATCTCGGCGTGAAGACCGCGCCCAAGGTCACGGACATCCCGACACCTCCAGCAGGTATCGCCGAGAAGGTGGCCGAGAATGGCGCCGACAGTCTGAACACGGGAGACCGGGAGGCCTGGGAAAGGTACCTCTCTGAAACGGCCGCCGTGGTCAGAAACAACGCATCGGGTCTCACAGCGCGACTGGATGCAGCAATGCAGGCGATTGCCGTAGGTGATGATGAAGCGTTGTCCGCAATGCTGGCGCCCGATGAGAATCCCCAGGTGGAATTCATAGAATCTCTAGCGGCCGCATACCCGACTATCGGGACTTCAGATAACCAGGAAAGCGTTGGCATATTCAGTGCCGCGAAGGTGACCGTGTACTTCGGCTACAGCGTGGTTAGCTGGACCGATGGAGGGATCGAGTCCGAGCACACAGTCGCGGTTCCAATGCGGTTCATCAACGGCACGTGGTATATCACGAGCGTTGGCACCGGAACAACCGGACTGTTGTCGGTGCAGACGGTTAGGATCTAACCAATGAGCCGCATGCAATCCAACCACTCGACCCAGGGACGGACGCGATGAACGCAGTTTGCAGGTTCCGACGAGTTATTGTCATCATGGCGCTTGCATTCGCCATCGCAGGGGTGGGCGGGGTTGCTCACGCAGCGGTGCCGACCATACCCACCATACGCGATGCCTGGGTGAGCGACGTCGGCAAGGTCTCGCTTCGCTGGGACGCATCGACCGACGCGTCCGGTCACGCGATCGGCTACGACATCTACCGAGACGTGATTCCGATCAGCTCGGCAACAATCGTTTCACGCTCACTGAGCCCGATCGTCACTAACTATGTTGGCCTGACTGCGCAGCTGAATGCCGCAGCCAGTGAGGCCACCCAGTCCTACGTCTGGTACTACGCGGTGGTGGCGCGCGACAACCAGGCCACACCGCTCAAGTCAGGTCCGTCGCTGAGCATCTCACCGAATACTCACGGCTATCGTATGGACTCGAACGTCATCACCTGCAATCGCTGCCACACCACGCACGGCGCCTACCAGGTGCCCCTGAAGACCAAGGAGCTCTGCTACACCTGCCACGGCAACACGACCGCCGGCAGCGCGCAGGGAGCCAAGAGCAGCAAGAATACGCAGGCTTCCTTCTATGACTACACCGGCCAGACCGCCGGATCAAAACACCGCAACCAGTACATGATCGACAACGACAAGAATTGTGCGGCATGCCACTCGCCCCACCGGTCGTCGTATTTCTACGACTCAAGCGGCACGTACCAGGCGACGAGCTCGTTCCGCATGATGCTCCGCATCACGTACGGGACGTCGCTGTATGCCTACGTCAGCAACAACGCCGCTCCCGCTACGAACAACGAAGCATGCCTCGGCTGCCACGGAGCCACCATGGTCTTTGACGGCAAGACGATTGTGGGATCAACGAGCATCGCACTTGCAGGTGGCCCCAACGCCTACGCCAACACCGGCGGCGATCACAACACTGCAGGCTACTCCGCATCTGCGCATGGCAACGCAACGATCTACAGCAACGACTACCCGGCAACCAGCCCGGGGGTTCAGTGCGAGGTGTGCCACGACAATCACGGCTCGGCGACCACACGCCTGATCGACTACCGTCGTAGCCGCACCACCGATGCCAACGCGAACAAGCAGGCGGGGCTGTGCTTCAAGTGCCACAGCGCTACGTCAACGGAAACCAAGGTTGCGACCGGGTACGCGAAGCCGTTCTCCTGGAACGGTCGAGACGTGAAGGCACAGTTCAGCCTGGCCTCACGTCACCCCTACGCGACCACGACCACGGCCGACACGGGTTCCCTGACGTGCGTGAACTGCCACAACGTCCACTACAACGGACGCGGTACCGTAGGAACGGTGTGGCAGATGGTACGCGCAGCGCTTCCAAGCAACACCAAGACGAACTTCGCTGGAACGCCCTCGCAGTTCTGCCTCGATTGTCACGACGGTGCCGCGCCTACCGCCGCGACTACCACGACCACCGTCGTCCCTTACACGGTGGCATTCTCAGCACAAGCCGCCTCGCCGTTCTTCCCCGGCTGGAACAAGACGGCGGCAGGCGCCGATTGGGCCAGCAGCTCTCACGGAGCGTCCGCTGTGCCCAACATGACCCCCGGCTGTGACACGTGCCATGACCCGCACGGCTCGAACAACAAGCGCCTCACCGCACTCACAGCCTCAGGGTCTGGCGCCAACCACGTGAGTGCCGCGCGGAACAACACAACCACATATTCCGAGCAGAATCTGTGCTATGCATGTCACACCAGCAACCGCACACCTAACTGCGCAGGCGGCGCTTGTCACACCACCGCGATCAACTCAATCAACGTTCAAACAGCGTTCGGGCTCACATACAAACACCCCGTGTCCATCGACGGACGTCACACCGACACCGAGACCGCCACCGGGCTTGGCGCGTCCAACCGTCACTCGGAATGCGCAGACTGCCACGATCCTCATGCCGCAAGAAGCGGACTGCACACAGAGACACTGTCGACCGCCGGCGGAGCGCTGCGCGGTGCGGTGGGCATCAAGCCGGTCGCTGCGTGGCCTGCGAACGGTGTGGCCGTACCCGCGGCCGGCTGGACCACGGAACGCATGACCGGCCAAACGACCGACTACGAAGCCTACGTCTGCTTCAAGTGCCACAGCAGCTACTCGGGTCAACCATTCAGTGTCACCAGCGGCTCAGGGACATACACTTCGACTGACCTGTCGACCGAATTCAACCCTAGCAACTTCGGTGAGCACAATGTTCTCGGGCAATCGGTTGGCATGGAGACGTCCTTCACTTTCAAGAACGATGCCGGCACGACGGTGACCCGGACCTGGGACCTTCCTGATCCCGCCTCGGTCATCTTCGATACGACACCGGTGATGTGGGGTTACAACAGTGGCATGACATGCAGCTCCTGCCACAGCAACAGCACGGCTGCCGCCAAGGGACCTCACGGCTCGTCTGTGAAGTACATGATCGATCCCGCATACCCCACCCAGTGGGAACTCGCAGTCGGAGACAACCCCGATACTTCCGGCGACCAGAGCACATATTTGACGACGATTTGCAACAAATGTCATGCGAACGACTACGTCAACATGAACGGTACGCATAAGTACACCAAGCACTTCCGGGGCTCCTACACCGGCGGCGGTTCAGGTGGCGGCAAGTGCATCGCGTGCCACGTCAAGATCCCGCATGGTTGGAAGCGCCCGCGTCTTCTCGGCTACCGCAGCGACCCCGCAAACTACTCCTCACTATCGCTTGTGGCCGTGCTCGACAAGAACATCACCGACGCGGAAGCCAGTGAGAGCAGTTCAGGGTGGAACGACAACAACTGCATAACATCAGGGTGCGATACGCACTCGACCTCTAAGCAGAGCGGCTCCACTTATTGGCCGTAATGTCGGCGCGTGTGCTTGCCCGCAGGGACACCGCCTGACCATGTTCAAATCCTGGAGACGCATGAGACTCGGCATGTAAGGTGCTAGTATCGGCTCGCTGAACGAAACTGACTTCACATGAGGTCGAAGCAGGGACGGTGCACTTGCACGGGAACACTCACAGGTCTTTGGCGGCGCGAGTCATCGCAGCGGCGATCGTCACGAGCATGATGCTCGCGACGCCTGTCTACGCCGCGCCCTCCTCGCCGTCCACCGCCACCGCCGACATCCCGGTGGTCACAGACGCGCAAACCGCCGAATTCCGTGCAGAACTTGCCCTTCGTCAGGCGCGACTCGATGCATTCAAGGCCGAGCTTGATGAGCTAGACCGTGAGCTTTCGATAGCTGCTGAGGCGTACAACGCTTCTGTCGAAGAACTGAACGCAACCAAGACTAGGCTCACAGCCACGCAAACGGACCTCGACAACGCGCAGCTCGCGTACTCCACCCAGAGTTCCCTCCTCAAGGACCGGGCACGTGACATCTATCGCAACGGTGAGCTCAACATCCTCGACACCATCCTCGGCTCGAAGTCGATCTCGGATCTTATCGGCCGCATCCGATTCCTGAACGCTCTCGGCGAAAGCGATGCGGACATCGCGTCAACGCTTCGCGCACAGCGCGATCAGATCCTGACGACGGCGTCTGACCTTAAGACCGCCGAGCAGAAGGCTGCAGAGCTTGAATTCACGCTCAAGGCGCGGCAGATCGAAGTGGTCCTCCGCATCCAGGAGCGCCAGGATAAGCTCGCTGCTGCCGAAGCAGACCTACTCGAGCTGCTGGACAGCGAAGCCGCGCGTCGTCAAATCGACGAGGCAGCACTCATGCAAGACATCCTCTCCGGCGCCAACAAGGCCGGCATTCAGGTCGTTTCTGGGACGCCCGTTGAGACCGCGCTCGCTTACCACGGCATTCCGTACCTCTGGGGTGGCGAAACACCGGCCGGCTTCGATTGCTCGGGCCTCGTGCTCTACGTCTTCAAACAGCACGGCGTGAAGCTGCCCCACTACTCCGGAGCCCAGTTCGCCCTCGGCGAATCTGTTGCACCGAGTGCGCTCCTAGCCGGAGATGTCGTGTTCTTTGGCTCACCGATCCACCACGTGGGTATCTACGTTGGTGCCGGGTACTTCATCCACGCTCCCAGAACCGGCGACTTCGTGAAGCTCTCAAAGCTCGCAGATCGCTCGGACTACGCCGGTGCGCGGCGCTACGATTGGTCGTACCGCACCGCTCCGATCCTCGGCGCGAAGACGGACCCGACTGCCGCGGTGCGGTAGACTGGTTCAGCGTTCGTCTTCTTTGTCCCGCGTCCTAAGGATCGCCATGAAAGATCTCGTAACGACCGCGCTGGACGCCGCCGCGTCCGCCGGTTCAACTTACGCCGACGCCCGCGTGGTGCTGACTTCCGAGGAGAGCATCTCGGTTCGCACCGGACGCGTCGAAGGCATCGAAAGCTCCGAGTCGCTCGGCATCGGCATCCGCGTCATCGCTGACGGCGCCTGGGGCTTTGCGTCCACCTCGGCGCTCACACCCGACGCCATCCGGGCCGCTGCGCGTCAGGCGGTCGCGATCGCGCGCGCCTCGGCTATCACTGCAGCGGCGCCGATTCGACTCTCCCCCGTCGCCGTGTTCGACGACGTGTGGCGCGGACCGTGCGAGATCGACCCGTTCCAGATTCCGCTTGAGGAGAAGCTCGCGCTGCTTCTGGCGGCCGATGAGGGGCTTCGCACGCAAGAACTCGTCACAGTCACGAGCGCGTCTCTCAGCTTCATCAAGGTGGAGAAGGTGTTCGGCTCCTCGGAAGGCAGCATGATCGAGCAGTCGTACGTGGA
>DDWM01000002.1:0-7611 GCA_002345925.1 Actinobacteria bacterium UBA2286
ATGGGCGCTTAGCTCAGGGGGAGAGCGCTTCCTTGACGCGGAAGGGGTCAGAGGTTCAAATCCTCTAGCGCCCACCATCGAATATCAAGAACCCCGGCCATCGGCCGGGGTTCTTTGCATATTGCGAGTGGTTCCTGGTCGCGGTAACGCCGTATACTCGTGGCAACGAACAATGTCGGACAAAGGAGCAAGTCCATGCGATCGCTTTCCAGACTGGCCGTATGCGTCCTGGTGGTTGCCGCAATCATGGCTCCAGCATCGCAGGCTTCCGCTACTGAATGGCCGACAGGAGGCGTCAGGGTGGCGGTCGACGCTCGGCGTCTTGGAGGGTCTGATAGGTTTGAGACCTCCGTTGCCATAGCCCGTGATGGTTTCCCGTCGTGGACGGGCGTCACCGACATCATCATCACTTCTGGCGAAACCAGGGCGACGGCAGACTCGGTCGCCGCTGGCGGGCTTGTCTGGGCGTACGATGCCCCTCTCATGCTGGTTCGTGGCAATTCGGTTCCGGTTGCCGTGAAGACCGCGTTACAAGAGATCCGCTCGGCCAACGGGACTGTCACCGTCACTGTCGTGGGTGGTACGCCCAGTGTGAGTTCAGCGTGCGTTCGACAGATAGAGGCCATCACGGGCGCGGGTTCGGTCGTTCGCCTGGCCGGGGTGGATCGCTACGCGACAGCGGCCAAGGTGGCTCTCAGGATGCGGAGTGCGGCCGCTGAGACCTCACGGACCTTGGCACCGATGGCGCTCGTGGCCAACGGCACCGACGCCTCAGGCTTCTACGACGCTTTGGCACTTTCGGCAGTGTCGGCTCGAGTTGGATCGCCTGTGCTATTCGTCAAGAAGGACACCGTTCCTTCGGCCACACGCTCTGCGCTCGCAACGCTGGCTCCTGAAGAGGTCTTGGTCGCCGGCAGTACTGCATCAGTCAGCTCTGGCGTTTATGCAGCCATAGCGGGTACGGCTCGGGCCGGAGGCAGCGATC
Source organism: Actinobacteria bacterium UBA2286 (assembly GCA_002345925.1). Lineage (GTDB taxonomy): Bacteria > Actinomycetota > Coriobacteriia > Anaerosomatales > Anaerosomataceae > UBA2286. The sequence continues at coordinate 986 of DDWM01000002.1, forward strand.
GCTACGGTACAGCTGTAGCTGTCGCACGGCTCGCTCGCACCCGTGGGTGGCTGGAGAGCTCGTCGGTGAGTGTTGCGGGTTCGGTCATCGATGCCATCAGCGGAGCAGGCGTGTCAGGTCGTTCTGGGTCGCCGGTTCTCTTCACCGAGGGTTGGCGCCTTGGAAAGACTCCCGCTTTGTACCTGGCCGAGCTTGACTCTGTTGTCGCCTCGGCCACTGTGTACGGGGATTCGGCGACCGTAAGCGCTGCGACGTTCGCACAGCTCGAGGGAGCACCAGCTACCCCGTCGTTGTCATCGCCCGCCAGTGGCCAGTATGTTGCCAAGTACGCGTACGTGAAGGTTACGACCGGCGTCAACACGACCATGGTCAAGCTGTATGCAGGGGATACGCTTGTTGGTTCGGCGGCCGTTGATAGCTTCGGCAAGGCCGACTTCGGAAAACGAGCGATGCCCGCAAGCGGTGTCACGTTCAAAGTCGTGGCATCCAACCCGGACGGCAAGACGACCACCAGGACATCGACGTATAAGCGTCTCTCATATCCTTCGAGTACGTCGATCGTCATAGACAAGTCTGACTTCAGACTCTACTGGGTCCAGGGAGACGTGCTCATCAAGTCGTATCCGATAGCCACAGGGCGGCCAGGCATGGAGACTCCAGTGGCTACATGGAAGATCCTCGCCAAGTACAAGACCGATCCCTCGAGCGTGTATGGTCCGCGCAAGATGCGACTATTCAGAAAGGTCGGCAGCGGTAGCACCGCACGGTACGTATACACAGCGTATGCGGTCCATGGAACGAATGAACCCTGGGTCATTGGGACGAAGGCGTCACACGGTTGCATTCGAATGTACAACGATGACGTATTGGAACTTTGGCCTCAGGTACCGATCGGTACCCTGGTGCAAACCAGAGAGTAGGATTAAGCTAGATTGAGCAGGCTCTTTCTGCCAGCTATCAGGTGAGTGACTCAACGTGGTTCACTGGGGTGCGATAGCTGGTCAGCGAGGGCGACTCAATACGATTTGCGGGGGACACCATGGCGTCGCTTGCCGAGATGGTCGTAGGTATTCTGGAGCCGTACGTCGGGCGGATGGTAGCTGACACCTGCGTACGTGCGACTGCGCTGTCGCTTGGCAAGAGCTCCGACGAGCTGATCGGAGACGATATGCCCGCGCTCGAGAGCAACATCAAGCGTTTGCTCGGACCGATTGCGCCCCGGCAGACTATTGAGGACATTGTCGCGGAGATTGAGGGGAGCATCCGATGAGATCGACTCGCTCCATCTCCAAGAGGACATGGCTTGTGCTTCTGGTGGGCGCGCTTGCGGCGGTCGTCGCGCAAGCTCTCGTCGTGTCCGGCATCGGCGGAGAATCTACAACGACCGCAGTGAGCGATTTTGGTGGAATCCTTGTGATCGGCGCTGCCGCGATTGTCACGATTCGAACTGCGCTTCACTTCGGAAAAGGGGAGGCACTGAGGAGTCAGTGGCTGCCCATCGGAATCGGCATCGTGCTGTACGTCCTCGGGGACGTTGTTTGGACGTATATCGAGGTCATCAAGGGCCTCGAACCGCCGTTCCCGGGCGTTCCGGACATCTTCTACATGTCGCTCTATCTGTTCATGGGCTATGGAATCATCTCGGCAGCGTTTGCTTACAAGGGGCTTGTCAGCGTCAGGATGCCGCTTATCGCGTCGGCAGTGATCTCGGTGGCAAGCGCGGCCGGTCTGTATGTGGTTCTCGTCAAGGACGTCCTTGCTGATGCCAGCGTTGGTGCGCTGGAGAAGGCTCTGAACATCTACTATCCGCTGGCAGATACACTCCTGCTTCTGATGCCTGCACTGTTCATCGTGTTCGTTGTCTCACAGCTTGGACGGGGCGCGCTTGCGCTCCCGTGGCGGTTTGTCGTCATGGGTGTCTCGCTGCTGGCAGTCGCGGATGCGGTGTATCAGTGGCTCGAGTGGCAAGGGTCCTACAAGTCGGGCAGCATAATCGACCTGGGCTGGATGCTCGGATACGTCTTGATAGCGACGGGCGCCTCGGCGATGCGTGACCTGATAGCTCCTCCCAGGGCCCGTGCCTAGAGCGCGATTCCTGGGGCCGAGGGAGTGTCTTTGGGCAACAGGCCGCCCGGAAGCACTATTGTCGCTGCACCGGGCAGCACGCGGGCTCTCAGCGGCGTAATACGGGTGATGATGTCGCCGTCCGACTGCACCGGCAGTCGCGGCTCGGAGATTATCTCGATCTCCTTCGCCGAGTAGATCTCGAGACCGGGTCGCTCCGAGTGCTGACCGAGTCGGTCGAGAATCGCCGCCCATGCTGCCGGCAGAAGTCCCGCAACCGAGCGCGTCTTGACTACAACGACTTCGAGGATGCCGTCTTGTGCGTCGCTACCGTGCGTGAGCGGAACGTCGAACTGGATGTGCGAGAGGTTGACGAGCATCACGGCGATGCCCTCGGTCATGATCTGTCGGCCATCGAGCCGCAAGATGAATGTCGCCACCGTGGGCTGCAGATTCTGCGCTGCAGCAACGAAGTAGGCGCCTTCACCAAGTAGCGGCTTGAGGTCTCGCGCTCGGTCGATTATGGAAGCGTCGAAGCCAGCGCCCGCGATCATAAGGAAGCCGACGCCATCGCCATGATCGAGCTCACCGAGGTCGATGGCTACGGGGATTCCCTCGATCGTGAGGCGTGCAAGCTCGAACGCATCACCGGAGATTCCGACATTGTGCGCGAAGAGGTTCGCTGTGCCTGTCGGGTGCAACATCAGGGGGATTCCAGTGTTTCTGAGCGCGTATGCCACGGAAGAGACGGTGCCGTCTCCGCCGGATGCAACGACGCGGTCGTACTCGGAGACATCCCTCAGGAGGTACGAGAGATCGGAGCCCTCGCGGATGAAGCGCAGCGTCACCTCGCCGCCACGTTCTCCCAGTGCCTGAACATAGTCATACAGAACCGGGCTGCCAAGGCCGGCGCGCAGATTCGCGAGCATCAGGATGTTCATCTCGGCAAGCACCCCCGCGTGTCAGACCGATGGGATACACTCGGTTATCGAGATTCTACGGCATAGACGCCCGACGTGCGTCGCAAGGAGGCAGTGTGTACATTCGTGATGACCAGGGTCTGCGCTCGCTGGTGGAGAGCATGCGAGGTACCGACATCATCGCGGTGGACACGGAGTTCATGCGCGAGAAGACCTACTTCGCTCGACTCTGTCTCATACAGGTCGCCACCGATGATATCTCGGCCATCATCGACCCGTTCGTGGTCAAAGATCTGGGTCCGCTTTTCGAGCTCCTTCGTGACCCGGGCATCACCAAGCTGTTTCATGCGGGTTCCCAGGATCTTGAGATACTGGTCAAGATGATGGGCGAGGTGCCTGCGCCGGTGTTCGATACTCAGGTCGCGGCTACGCTGGCGGGACTGCCGACACAGGTCGGATACCAGGCGCTGATCAAGTCCCTGGTCGGAGTGGAACTTGGTAAGGCGCACACATTCACTGACTGGGCCAGGCGTCCTCTGTCTGCCGAGCAGATACAGTACGCTCTGGACGACGTCATATACATGCCGAAGGCGTACCGCGTCCTGTACAAGCAGCTCACCGATGCCGGCCGTCTGGGCTGGCTGGCAAACGACTTCGAGAAAATGGCCGATCCTGCCACGTATGAATTCCGACCCGAGGAGCAGTACCGCCGGGTGAAACGAGCATCCTCGCTCGATAGGCGCTCACTTGCGGTGCTTAGGGAGCTCGCTGCGTGGCGCGAGATCGAGGCCCAGAAGCGCGATGTTCCAAAGCGCTGGCTTGTCTCAGATGAAAGCCTGGTGGAGATGGCGAGACGGGCCCCCGGCGACATCGACTCGCTTACGGGCGTACGCGGACTCAATGAACAAGTGGCACGGCGCAGTGCCGAGGCGATTATCGGCGCGGTTCGCAAGGGCAAGGAAGTTCCGGACGATGAGCTGCCGCGCTTTGAGAAGCGTAAGCGGCTTGAGGGGGAACTCGACGAGCTTGCCGATGTGATGTCGGCAGTCGTGCGAGTTCGGGCGAAAGAGCACGGTGTCGCACCGACTCTGCTCGCCACGCGTGACGATCTTGAACGGTTCGCGGGGGGTGAGCGTGAGGCAAGTCCTCTTAGCACCGGCTGGAGGCGCACGATCGTCGGCGCGGACCTTGAGGCGCTGCTCGATGGTCACGTGGCGCTCAGTATTCACGGCGGGCGCGTGGTGATCGGGCAGCCAGGCGAGCCCACAGAAGCCGGCGAGTAGGATGGCGACAGCTGTGGCTACCTCGGTAAGCGTGACGGAGGCCATCCGACGTGCCAAGAGCGCGCTGGAGACGGTTGCGCTCACGGTGGTAGGCGAGGTATCCGAATGCACGGTCAAGCCCGGCTACAAGGCCATCTACTTCACTCTTGGTGATGAGTCGTCTGTATTGCCGTGTCTTATGTGGCGCGATAGCTACGACATGTGCGGATTCGCATTGCGCCCCGGGATGCTCGTCGAGGTCTCCGGGATGTTCACTGCATATGCGGCCAAAGGTAGGATGCAGTTCCAGGTGCGTCGCCTTACACCCGCCGGCGAGGGTGTACTGCGAATGCAGGTGGCAGCACTTGCCAGGAAGCTTGAAGCCGAGGGCCTGATGAGCGCCGGGCGTAAGCGCCCGCTGCCGGTCTTCCCTATGAAGGTCGGGCTCGTCACCTCACCGCGAGGCAAGGCCGTGCACGACGTCATTCGTACCCTGAGACGTCGCTATCCGGTCGCGGAGCTCGTCATCGCGGGTGTTCAGGTCGAAGGTGATGGCGCCGTCGCTGCAATCGTCGAGGGACTTCGGCTCATGGGCGATCGAGGCGATATCGATGTCGTGATTCTCGCCCGGGGTGGCGGATCGTACGAAGACCTGATGCCGTTCAACTCCGAGGATATCGCCCGGGCCGTTGCCCGCTGTCCCGTCCCTGTCGTTACCGGCATCGGCCATGAGCCCGACGACTCTATCGCCGACATGGTCGCCGACTTCCGCGCGTCAACTCCGACCGCGGCCGCCGAGGCAACCACTCCGACCTTGATCGAGATCGCATCGAGGCTCGATGGCCTGGCTCGGCTGCTCGGCAAGGCATTGTCACACTCGGTCACCGAGAGAGCCCATCGTTTGCGCCTCATCGCACACAGGCCCGTGTTCCGTGATGCTGAATGCCTGATGTCTGCTCGCATGCAAGCGCTTGACGTGGTCGCGGATGCCCTCGGGCGTGCGCTTCCGGTCGGACTTGAGCGCGCAGGCGGGCTCATATCGCGCAACGCCGACGCGCTTGCCCGCGTCGCGCCACGGTTGTTGGAGCGTCAGACATCAGCTGTGTCTTCCGTGTCGCGACGCATGCTTCAGCAGGCGCCAACGTTCCTAGAGCGTGCCGAGCGACAATGGGTGCTGCAGGCGGCACGTTTGGAGGATCTCTCTCCGCTGGCGATTCTGGGGCGCGGCTTCGCGGTATGCTATGACGAGACGGGGGAGCGCGTGTTGCGTTCATCAGCCGATGTCGCGCCAGGTGACAGAGTTCGAGTACGTCTCGCCGAGGGAGTCCTCGGCTGCATGGTTGAAGATTCCGAATTGGAGGTCTGACGTGGAAGAACCAGGAACCGCTGCCGCGCCCGAAGAGATGACGTTCGGCGCCACGCTGGCCGAGCTTGAGGAGATCGTGAAGGCGCTCGAGGGCGGTCAACTCGAACTTGAGGATAGCCTGGAGCGCTACGAGCGTGGTGTGTCTTTGCTGCGCGTGTGTCGCGCGAAGCTCGCAAACGCACAGCAGCGTGTGACTATGCTTGTAGGCGAGATCGAAGAAGAGGAAGCCGAGTAAGTCGCTCCGTTTGGTACCGTATCCGAGGAGGAAACGATGTCTGAATGCATCTTCTGCATGATCGCGAATGGCGATATTCCCGCCAAAGTCGTGCTTGATGAGGGCGACATACTGGCGTTTGACGACATCGCCCCACAGGGTCCGGTTCACACGCTCATCATCCCGAAGCACCACTACTCTGACATGGGAGACGCGGTTCCCGCCGAGTTGATGGCTACCATCTTCTCAGCCGTGCCTCGTGTTGCAGCCATGAAAGGCATCGCAGAGAGCGGCTACCGCGTGATCGTCAACAACGGTCGCGATGCCGCACAGACGGTTGGACATCTCCACGTGCATGTCATCGGTGGTAATCCGATGGCGCATGGAATGGTGCACTTCGTCGACGTTGACTAGGGGGTCGGTATGCGAGAAGTAGCGATTGTCACCGATAGCACATCGGACATAACTCCGGAAATCGCCAAAAACCTCGATATAGGTGTGGTTCCGCTCATGGTCGCGTTTGGCGAGGAGGTGTTCGAGGACGGCGTCTTGTCCCAGCAGGAGTTCTTTGATCGCATGAACGCTGCGCCGAGCCTTCCTACAACCTCGCAGCCATCGGTCGGAGCCTTCACAGAGATGTACACACGACAGCTGGAGACCGCCCGCTCTGTGGTCTCAGTGCATATTTCGGCAGCGCTTTCGGGCACGATCGAGTCGGCTACAGAAGCGGCACGTCATTTCGGCGATCGTGTCCAGATCTTCGATACTCGGAATCTCGCATGGGGTGAGGCGCTTCAGGT
>DDWM01000002.1:7675-20747 GCA_002345925.1 Actinobacteria bacterium UBA2286
GGCATCGATGCTCTGGACAACCTGGCCCGCGGCGGTCGCATTGGTCGCGTGTCGGCATTTCTGGGTAGCGTCCTAAATCTTCGCGTGCTGTTCACCGTGAACCAACAGGGTTCGTTTGAGCCGGTTGCGAAGATCCGTGGTTCACACGCCGCGCTCGATCGCACGTTGTCGTGGGTTGCCGAGCAGATGGGGCAGAAGCAAGAAGCTGTCTTTGCGGTCATGCACGCGCTGTCCCCGGACAAGGCCGCATGGCTTGAAGAGCAGATCAGGGCCAAGTATGGCGTTAAAGAGATGTTCGTGATTGAGGCGGGTCCGGTCATCAGCACGCACACCGGCACCGGTTGGGGCGTTGCGCTCCTACCAGTTGACTGACGGCAAGGCGTCCTACATGGTCTCCGTGACGTTCGATCCACCCGGCGTCACAGTTGAGGTAGAACCCGGGACGACCGTCCTTGATGCGGCGCGCGTGGCCGGCGTCAATATTCTCGCGACGTGTGGAGGCAAGGGTACGTGCGGCAAGTGTGCCGTGCGGCTGTCGGCGGGGGAGCCTGGACCGGTGCGTCCTGCTCTTCGCGCGGCCGTGCTTCCGAGGGGGCTGTATCTGGCGTGCCTGCTCGAGGTGGTCACGCCGGTCACAGTGCGGGCTGTGAACATCGTTCGTCCACCAGGACCCGGACAATAGGAAAGGCCCCGACCTTCGAGTCGGGGCCCTCCACATTCCTTCCCAGATTACCCCTGAGTCTCGTTTGGCCTATTGCAGCCTTACAGCTGCGTCATCGCGATGCCGGTCGTCGATGGGCCAACTCTTCGATTCTGCGGATTCCCCGCTGGAACCGACTTGCAAGGGAAGGGAAACTGTTCTTGTGTAGAAATGTACACCCGTTACAGGCAGCTTGCAACACTTGTTACATAGCATATTATTCACGGAATCCTCTCTCCTCCTTCAATTCATGCCGCTGACCGAGAAATCGCCGCCGCACGCCTGGAGCAGTCGTCGTTTTTGCAGGCAGGCCGTCTAACATGGTCTCAGGGGCAAGGCCCCGCCTGCTTGATCCTGCTGCGGTTCGCCGCCAGAGGCGAAGCCCGCGTACAACAGTGAGGGAGGCGTATCTATGACCGATTCACATCACATCGAATCCTTGTCGCAAGAACTACGCGTTGTGAAGCCCGCCGATTGGGTGTCAGAACGCGCTCATGTTCAGTCCATGGAAGAGTACGAGGCGCTCTATCGTCGTTCGGTTGAGGATCCCGAGGGATTCTGGGCCGACATGGCTGAAGAGACGCTGCATTGGCACAAGAAGTGGGACACGGTTCTCGACTATGAATTTGAGACCCCCCGGATCGAGTGGTTCAAGGGTGGCAAGACCAACGTCGCCTACAACTGCATCGACCGTCACATCGAAGGTTGGCGCCGCAACAAGGCAGCTCTTATCTGGGAATCCGACGAAGGCCGAACCAAGATCTACACGTACCAGTCGCTCTACTACAAGGTGTGCAAGTTTGCGAACGTTCTCAAGAAGCATGGCGTCACCAAGGGCGACCGCGTCGCCATCTACATGCCCATGATTCCTGAGCTCGTTATCGCGATGCTCGCTTGCGCCCGCATTGGTGCCGTTCACTCGATCGTGTTCGGCGGCTTTTCTTCCTCGGCGCTACGCGACCGCATTCAGGACTGCGGCGCCAAGCTGCTCGTTACGGCCGACGAAGGCATTCGTGGCGGTCGTGTCGTGCCGCTCAAGGCTGAGGCAGACTCGGCGCTGTACGAGTGTCCGACCATCGAGTCCGTGATCGTCGTTTCGCGTGCCCGTACCCGCGTTGACATGGAGCCAGGCCGCGACTTCTGGTATCACGAAGAAGTCAGAGCCGATGATATCCGCCGTCACTGCGAGATCGAGTGGATGGACTCTGAGGATCCGCTCTTCATCCTCTACACGTCTGGTTCCACCGGCAAGCCCAAGGGTGTGCTCCACACCACGGCCGGCTACTTGCTCTACTCGGCAACCACTTTCCGTTACACGTTCGACTATCACGATGAGGATGTGTACTGGTGCACCGCCGATATCGGTTGGGTGACCGGCCATAGTTACATCGTCTACGGTCCGCTCGCTGTTGGCGCCACATCGCTCATGTTTGAAGGTATCCCCACGTATCCCGACCCCGGTCGTTTCTGGGAGATCATCGAGAAGCATGGCGTGAACCAGTTCTACACCGCTCCGACCGCGATCCGTGCCCTCATGAAGTCGGGTGAGCAGTGGCCGGAGAAGTACGACCTCTCCACGCTTCGTGTGCTCGGCACAGTCGGCGAGCCGATCAACCCAGAGGCATGGATGTGGTACTACAAGCACATCGGCGGAGAGCGTATTCCGATCGTGGATACCTACTGGCAGACGGAGACCGGCGGTCACCTCATCACCAACCTGCCTGGCGCCACTCCCATGAAGCCGGGTTCGGCCACTCGACCGTTCTTCGGTATCGTTCCGGAGATCGTTAATGAGGACGGCAGCCCGACCCCGGTCGGCAGCGGTGGCCGCCTGTGTATCACCAAGCCGTGGCCGGGAATGCTCCGCGGTACCTGGGGCGACCCCGAGAACAAGCTCGTCAAAGAGGTCTACTTCAAGGCGTTCCCTGGCAAGTACTTCACGGGCGACGGCGCTCGCCAGGATGAGGATGGCTACTACTGGCTCCTCGGGCGCGTGGACGATGTCATCAACGTCTCCGGTCACCGCATGGGCACCGCCGAGGTTGAGAGTGCGCTGGTCAGCCACTCGGCGGTCGCAGAAGCCGCTGTTGTTGGTTACCCGCATGAGATCAAGGGCGAGGGCATCTACGCATACGTCATCCTCCGTGAGGGTAACGAGCAGAACCCCGGTCTGCTGAAGATCCTTGCCGGTCACGTGCGTGAAGAAATCGGCCCGATTGCAAAGCCGGACTTCATCCACATCGTGCCGGAGCTTCCGAAGACCCGCTCGGGCAAGATCATGCGACGTATCCTGCGCAAGATCGCAGCAGGAGAGCGCGACATGGAAGCGTTCGGCGACATCTCGACGCTTGCGGATCCAGGCATCGTCAAGAAGATCCTGGAGTCCGCTCCGGAGGTCTAGGTCTCGCACAAGTTCGATCAGAAGGCCCCGGGAACCACTCCGGGGCCTTCTTCTTTACCTAGAGACCCAGACTCTCCCTGATCACGCCGAGGAGCTCTGCGTGGAGAGCGGGGTTTGCAGCACAGACGTCTTTGACGGAGTGCGTCCATTCTCCGGCATCAAATCCGGTTATGAGTGCACCCGACTCACGGAGTGCGAGGACGCCGGCTGCAAGATCCCAGGGCATGAGGCCGAACTCCCAGAACGCATCGGCGCGTCCTGCCGCCACATGACAGCAATCGATCGCAGCCGACCCGTCCCGGCGAACTCCGTGTACGTCTCGCATGATGCGCTCGAATACGAGAAGCTGCCGGTCCAGAGTCGCTGTCCGGTCGTACGGGAAGCCGGTGATCATGAGTGACTCCCGGATCGTTGCGGTGGACGTGCACTGCAGCCTGCGTCCGTCCAGAAATGCACCACCGCCGAGCGAGGCCCACGTGGTTTCACAGGCGGGAACGTTGCGTACCGCACCGACCACCGGCTGCCCACTTTGTAGGCAGGCAACGCTGACCGAGTAGCACGGGTAGCCGTGGATGAACGAAGTGGTTCCGTCGAGCGGGTCGATCACCCAGACTTCAGGGTCATCCAGGGTTCCCTCGGCAACACCCGCCAGCGCGTAGACTTCGGGCTCCTCCACGATGAAGCGTGCACCTTCGAAGCGTTCGGCGATGAAGCGCACGACAGCCACACCTGAGGCGATGTCGGCCTCCGTGACCATATCGAATGCGCTCGACTTGGTGCGCACGGCCCCGAGGTCGCCCGCCCGCGAAGCGAGCACGTCGCCACCTGCGGTTGCGGCAGCTATTGCAGTCTGTAGTCTGACTTCCATCCCACGCACCTCCGGTTGCATCAGGTATCCTCAGTGTAACGATTCCCGGTGCGACGAAGCATGCCAAGCCGTCTGTACCCACCAGGTGCGCGCATGCGCTTCACAAAGGCTTCACATGCTGTGGGCATCATGAACACGTGTAACCGATAGGAAGCTGGTGTTAGCGTGAGCCGAACCGTGCTGGTCGTTGATGACAACGTGAAGATCGTCGAGGTCCTCTCGGCGTACCTGGTGACCGAAGGGTTCGAGGTCAGGACCGCAGTTGACGGGCCGGCGGCGGTGGCATCCGTGGCCGAGCAAAGGCCCGATATCGCGCTGCTCGACATCATGCTCCCGGGCATCGATGGTATCGAGCTCACACGGCGCTTCCAGCGTGAATACGACCTGCCGATCATCCTCGTGACAGCAAAGACCGAGGAGATCGATCGACTCATCGGACTTGAGATCGGTGCCGATGACTACGTCTCTAAGCCATTCAGCCCACGCGAGGTCGTAGCGCGCGTGAAGGCGGTTCTGCGCCGGGTGGACGGCTCGCACATTCCGGACGCGCCTCCTGTGGTCGAAGTGGGAGACCTTCGGCTCGACAACGAACGCCGAGAGGTGACGATCGCAGGTGAAGTCGTCGACCTCACGCGCACCGAGTTCGAGTTGCTCGCGACGATGGCCTCGCACCCCGGCCGAGTCTACGGACGGCTTCAGCTTCTCGAGGCTGTCTCCGGCGACGCGTTCGAGGGCTACGAACGGACGATCGACGCGCACGTCAAGAACCTCAGGAAGAAGATCGGCGACGACCCACGACATCCGCGGTATGTCCGCACCGTGTTCGGCGTCGGATACAAGGTGGAATCGGACTGATGCGTAGAAGCAGGCTCGTTTGGCAGGTGTTCTTCTCGATAGTCAGCGTGTCGCTCGTCTCGATATCCGTGGCGGGCTTCATCGCGCGTGAGGCACTCTCCTCGGCATTCGAGGCGTATCTCATTGCGGCCCCGACTCATATGGGCATCGTTCAGGGCCACGGTGTTGGCCGGATATTCATAGGCGTCGCCGAGCAGAGCTTCATGAGTGGCGTCGACCAGGGCATCGGCCTCTCCGCGTTGGCCGCTATCGGCTTTGCAGCCGTTACCGCGCTCGTGCTAGCCCGATACCTCACCAAGCCGCTCAGAAGGCTTACAGAGGGTGCCAAAGCTATTGCCGAGGGTAATCTGGAGCACCGTGTGGTCGTAGCCGGCCCGGATGAGGTAGGCGACCTTGCCGAGGCGTTCAATGACATGGCGCTGTCGCTGCAGAACAGCGAGATCATGAGAAGCCGGTTGGTGAGCGACGTTGCGCACGAGCTGCGTAATCCGGTGGCTGCGTTGCGTGCTCAGGCTGAGGCGATGTCTGAGGGCGTGCTTCCGATGACGGCTGAGCGAATGGACTCCATGGTGGAGGACTTGGCGCATCTGTCGCGCCTCGTTGGGGACTTGCAGGAGTTCTCGACCGCCGAGTCCGGCGGGCTTCGCTATGACCGAGAGCAATTCGACCTATGTGACCTTGCCGCTCGCGAGGTTGAACGGACAGCGCTTCTGGTCGGCGGGGGAGTTCAGGTCTCGGTCGTCTGCGATGACGGTCCCTGTATCACCGATGCTGACGCATTCCGGGTCGCGCAAGTGCTGAGGAACTTGCTCGGCAATGCCGCCCGGCATACGCGCGAAGGTTCGATCACCGTTCGTGTCGAGCACGTGCAGGGCTGGGTGCGAGCGTCTGTGGAAGACACAGGTGACGGCATTCCGGAGAAGGACCTGCCACTGATATTCGAGCGCTTCTACCGCGCTGATGCCGCACGCGCCGCATCAACAGGCGGCATCGGTCTGGGTCTGTCGATCTCAAAGCACATCATCGAAGACCAGGGTGGTCAGGTCTTCGCGACAAGCAGCGAGGGTGTCGGCTCGATAATCGGGTTCGTGCTCCCTGACGTTGAGGTCGCTCCCTAAGCCACTTCGTGGCTACGCGTGGTCGCGACGTTCGCGCATCTCGGCGCGCGCGACCCGAACGATGCCGAGGAACTCGTCATCTGCGTCGGGTACCTCAGTCGCTTCGATTCCCTGTTCCTCTAGGAGCGTCAGCGCGGCCGCCACGGCCCTTGGTACCGCGCGTTCGACCTCAGGCGTGAGTCCAACATCAAACTGCTCTGGGGCGATGTCGGCGATCTGAACACCGATGCACTCGGTCATCTTGGGCTGTGCGTCGATCAGGCTCGCGGCGTTGAGCACGTCGACCAGCCGGATGTCGTGCAGTGAGTGGACGACCTGGTTCGCAGCGAAGTCCTCAGGCGCGATACGGACGACGGTTCCCGGAACGTATCCGGTGCCATCAATCGCGTCAGTGATGAGCATGTATTCGACTCCCCTGAACAGATGCATCATGCCGAGGCCCATCGTTCCCGCGTCGATTACCTCGACGTCGTCGGGAAGGATGAATCTGGTGCGGATCTCCTCGGCGATACGCGGGCCAACGCCCTCGTCCCGCATGAGCGTGTTGCCGACTCCGATAACCAGTACGCGGCGCTGAGACACGAGCTCTCCTTCGGGGTAGTTGTGCAGCTCCATGATAGCGGAACGGGCCCCGGAACAACTCCGGGGCCCGTCCACATCTGACGGCTTGCGCCGTCAGCCCACGAAACTAGTGGGTGGTCTCTTTCCAGAGGAAGATGATCTTCGACGGATTGAGGTTGTAGATGTTTGCCAGGTAGGCGTGGATCATCGTGAACACGATGAAGATCCACATACCGAAGTAGTGGATGATCCGCATGTTCATCGGGCCACCGACCATATCAAGTCCACCGGCGAAGAAGGTCGCATCCATGGTAGGACCATAGATCGCAAAGCCGGTGTAGGCCTGCAGGTAGGTGAGCGGAATGGTCGCCAGATACGCGATCTTCTGGAGCGAACCATACTTGGCCGAGATGACGCCTTCCTTGCGGAAGAACAGGTAGTACTTCACGGTCTCCAGGAACTGATGCTTGTTCTCTGCCTGCGGCAGCCAGTTCTTGATGTCCGTGTCGACCTCACGAGTGCCCAGCTGAACCGCAGTCTTCACGAAGAAGGCTGCGATGATGCGGAACGTGAGGTTGATGATGATCACGTACATCGCGACAAAGTGCATGCCACGGGCTACACCCATGAACTCGTTGAAGAACGGGTAGTGGATGTAGAAGCCCGAGAACGCCAACATGATCATGCAGATCAGGTTGATATAGTGAGTGATGACGAACACGAGCGGGTGAGCCTCACGATAGTGAGCGTGGCCCGACATCTACATCACCCCCAGGGGAGAAGACATAACGGTCGTACCCTTGCCGGACACGGTGTCCACAACGTGGACAGCACAGCCGATTCAAGGATCGAAGCTGTGAGCGACCTGAAGGATCTCAAGCGGACGCTCCGGATCGATGACCGGTGTACCGACAAGCGCCTGCTCCATCGGCCCAAGAATGCCTGCGTCGTCGCGCGGTGAGATATCCCAGGTGGTCGGGGCGACAACCTGGTAGTTGTCGATCTTGCCACCCTTGACGGACATCCAGTGACCAACGGAACCACGGGGAGCTTCCCAGAGGCCAGCGCCTTCGCCCTCGGAACCACGCTCGGTCACGAAGTAGCTGCTGTCGCCGCCTGCGATGGCTGCGACGAGCTCGTTGACCCAATCGATCGACCATTTTGCAACCACAGCGGCCTCGAGGTTACGAGCCGCTACACGACCGAGGAGCGAAACGAGAACCGTCGGCGGGAGTTCCGTGCCGGCGGCCTTGCTGAGCGCACCCAGGGCGACATCGATGATTGCCGTGACGTCGGGCTGACCGTTGACGTATGCAACGAGCATACGGGAGAGCGGTCCGACCTCGGCCGGCAGACCCTTGAGGCGTGCAGCCTTGCCCCATGAGTACTTGCCTTCCGTGCTGTACTCTTCGTACATCGCCTCAGTCACGCCCTTATCAGGGGTAAGACCTGTGGTCTTGTCGTCGTACCACGAGTGGCCGACGTACTCGGTGACGTCCTGCGGTCCAACTTCGACCGAGGTGAGGCCCTTGGCGCTCTCGATGAAACCGCGCTGCAGCGAACGCTTGTAGGGATCGCGGTCTTCGGCTTCGAAGACACCCCACGACAAGAAGTTGCCGCAGCCGCCGCCGAAGGAGGCAGCGCCGAGGATGTACGGTGCGATGGCGAGCGTGTCGGGAACGAGTGCGGTGTCGATGAAGTCCTTGACCTTGAGGAAACGGAAGAGGATATCGTCGAGCTTGCTCTCGGTCGGGACGAACGCCGTACCACCCGGGATCGACGTCATGGGGTGCGGGAACTTACCGCTCATCACGGCGATGATCTCAGCGGCGACAGCCTGCATCTCGAGAGCCTCGAGGTAGTGGGCCGTGGCGATGAGGTCAAGCTCCGGCGGCAGGACGTAGCCGGGGTGGTCGAAATAGTGGCCGGTGAAGATGGAGAGCTGGCCATTCTCGGCGAACGCTGCCAGACGCTTCTGGACGGCGCCGAAGTCGTTGATGCGGGTGCCTGCAGCCTCAGCGAGTGCATACGTGTCTGCGATGTTCGCACTGAGTGCGTTGATCGGGTTCACGTAGTCAAGCGCCGTGAGGGTGTAGAACCACAGGATGTGGCTGTGCAGGAACTGTGCTGCCTCGATCAGGTTACGGATGATGCGGGCGTTGTTCGGAATCGTGATTCCGAGCGCCGCTTCCGTGGACTGAGCAGAGGCGTGGCTGTGCGAGATCGGGCAAACGCCGCAGATGCGCTGGGAAACCCAGAACGCATCCTCGGGGTGGCGATCCTGGAGGATTAGCTCCATACCGCGCCACAGCGTGCCTGAAACCCACGCATCGGAAACCTTACCGTCGGTCACTTCGACTTCTACGCGCATGTGACCTTCAATGCGGGTCAACGGATCAACTACGGTGCGAGCCACTATTTATCGCCTCCCTTCTTTGCTCCGCGCTTACGGTCATATGCCTTCATTTCCTCCATGGGAGGACCATCGCCGACGCGACCGGCGGCGTTCATGCCGAGGCCGTGAACAACGAGGGCTGCGGCGGCGACGCCGCCGACGACTGCAGCAGCGGTACCGGGCTGGACATTGCCGAGACCGACCGCGTCAAGCTGCATATCAGACATACGCATGAGGAACGGTGCGTTGTTGTCGACCCAGTTGAGTCCACCGCAACCGATGCACGGACCGCCGGCTTCTACACACCAGCTGGCTTCGCGGTTCCAGCGCGTAACGGGGCACTGTGTGAACGTCTGGGGACCCTTGCAACCGACCTTGTAGAGGCAATAGCCAAGCGCCTCTTCTTTGCTGCCGAGCTCTGACACGAACTCGCCGTTCTCAAAGTGACCACGGCGCGGGCAGTTGTCGTGGATGCTCTGGCCGTAGATACCAGCAGGCATGCGCAGGTCGACGTTCTCGCCCGTGACTTCATCCGTGTAGTTGCGCATGACCCACTTGGTTGCGTCGACGAACTTGGCGACGTCACCGCCGGCCACGAGCAGCAACTGCACGACCATCGCAACGATCCACTCCGGGTTGACCGGGCAGGTGGGGAGGTTGACGACGGGCTTGTCGATGCCCTTGCTCTGCAGGTATGCCGCAACACCGGTTGCCCCTGCGGGGTTCGGGTGAGCCTTGACCCAGCCGCCGTCGACCGCACAAGAACCTACGGCGAGGACCGCGAGGGCGTTTGATGCGACTTCTTCGAGGATCGCGAGGCCAGTATGATCCGGAGCTCCAGCGGTCATGGTGCGACCCTTGAATCCGGTCATGACAGAGCCCTCATAGATGACGATATAGCCGCCCTCTTCGACCCGCTTCTTGATGTTCTCTTCGGCCTGATGTCCTGCTGTGGCCATGATCGTCTCGAAGTATTCGAATGACAGGTAATCGAGGACGATACTGGCTACGTCAGGCGAGTCGACCTGTGCGATCGACTCGGTGCAGCCGGTGCACGATCCACCGTTGATCCACAGAGCGGGCAGAAGCTTGGGAGCCCCCTCCAGGGCGGCGGCGATCTGAGGAGCCATTGTCTCGGCCAACCCTAGGGCCGCGGCTACGGAACCGCAGTACTTGAGGAAGTCGCGACGGGTCACGCCACGGACCGCGAGCAGGTCGTGCAGCGCGCCTTGCGCCTCTTGCGCCATGCCATACACCTCCTTGGTGTCGTACGGAACCAACATTTCCGGAAAAACAGTCCCGCCGGGCTTCAGCCCGGCACGTGCGCTAAATGACGGCCATTCCTCCTTTCGCGCACAAAGTCAGGATTCTTTCAGCCTTTGACGGGAACGCGACAGCGACCGTGACCGGAACGGCTCGGTGTCTCCCAGGGCTTTCTAAGAGTGAACGGAGCGCAGCGCGTACGTGCAACGCGGCATCGCGCACCGCCTGGAGCAGACCTGCTCCGGAGTGGAATCAAGTGGCGTTGAGGTGTGAGGAGGGGGCGGCGTATGTAACGAGCGTAAAGCGCGCATCTCCCCGAGATGCCGCGTGCTCGTCGGTGGCAAGGATCCCCATGAGCCTTGTGCCGTCCATATCCCCCCTCGGCTGTGTGCGTCGAAGTCTTGTGACAAGTGTAACAAGAGCATGACATATACGGAACGATTCGTATGCAAATGTCCCTGCCTACTGATTCTGCGCCAATTGGCCACAACCTGCCAAGCATTCCGACGCCGGATGCAGGATTTCGGACGCAGGCGCATAATTGTACGTATATGAGGGGTATGCCTTCGTTCTTCTGCCCGGGGAGGAACTCGCTAGTGAACGTGCGCTTCGTCCTGCAATTGAGGTTTGCGCTGTGAGCCGTTCTTCGAGCGGTCTTGTGGTGGACATCCGCGGCCTGGCGCCAGCGATGCGTCGGCCTGTCGTTTTTGCCGTCGTCGACAAGATGATCGAAATCGACTGCCAGGACAGCATCGTGCTCATCTGCGACCACGATCCTTCGGGGCTCGGGTATCAGCTTGATCTGCGCAGGGAGTCTCGCGGTTGCTATGAGTTTGATTGCGACCAGCGGATGGACGGCGCGTGGGTCGCTCTCGTCAGACGGCGTCTGTAGCGACGAGTCGCGGCAGCAGCGCCGCGAGATCGTGCAATGTGCCCCGGTAGGTCGCGACCGCATCTTCGTGGTTCCCAACGTAGAATGTGCGCATCCCTACGTCTGCGGCGGGCATGTCCAGGTACCGGTCATCGCCGACCATCATGCAATCTGACGCGGGGACACTCAGCATCTCCGCGACTTGCATAAAGTATGCAGGAAGTGGCTTGCAAGCCAGCATATTCTCGTAGGTGGTCACAACAGGAAGATCAAGTCCGCCGAGACCCGCCCAGGCGAGCCTGTGATCCACAGCAGCTCTCGGGAAGATCGGGTTCGTGGCCACGGCCACCGATAGACCAAGCTCAAGCGCGGTCTCAATCGCCTCACGCGCGCCCGGTATCGGGCCGGTGGCATCAGCGAGCGTTGGGAACACCTCGGCATAGAAGCGCTCGTATGCTGGCCACACACCTCCAAGCGCCCAGCCTGAGATGCGCTCGTACTCCGCCTCGAACACCGCACGGTTGGTGAGCATGGGGTGGGGTTCCATCATCGCGCGCACGGCTCTCTGGATGGCCTCCATGACCTTGTCGGCGCGCTCGGGCCCGGCGGTTTCAACAGCCACTACTCGCAGCGCGGCAAAGTAGCGCTCCAGGAATCGCTCCAGATCGATATCCAGGAGCGTGCCGTCAAGATCGAACAGGACCGCGCGTACCATGACAATCCCTTTCGAGCGTTTGTGTTCAGGGGAGTGGATTTTAGCACGCGCCTCTCGACTCGTTTGGTTCTGACCGCTGACTGCACCTTCCTTATTTGACGTGAAATACCGTGAGGGGTATCGTGTAATGAAATTACCCATGGGGGTATTCCCATCTACGGCTGCCGGGCCGAACCCAGCGGAAAGGAAAGGGACACGATGTCGGGTTTAAGCACGCGCGTCGAACTATCGCTGAAGGAGATCTTTGGCGATCGAATGCGGACAGACCAAGTCGAGAGGAAACTCTACTCGGCAGATATCGGTTCGCTGCCAAAGCTCGTGAAGCCGCTCATGCCAACGGGCGTGGCCGGTGCGGTCGTGCGCCCCACGTCCGAAGATGAGATCGTCTCGCTCCTCAAGCTGGCGCGCGCTGAGAACCTGAAGGTCGTGCCGAGAGGCATGTCTACGTCCGGCTACGGCGGCGTCTTGCCGACCCCGGGCGCGATCGTGGCCGATATCTCGGCCATGGGCAAGATCCTTGAGATCGATGCCGAGGCCAAGACGGCCCGAGTTCAGGGTGGCACGCTGTGGGAGCCGTTTCAGAAGAAGCTGAACGCACAAGGCCTCGACCTGCGGCTCTACCCGTCGTCACTCCCGTCATCGACGGTCGCCGGTTGGCTCGCGCAAGGTGGCGCAGGCTTTGGTTCCTTCGAGTATGGATTCTTCAAGGACAACGTCATCTCGGCCAGGGTCGTTCAGCCCGATGGTGTCGTAGTGGTCTTCAGTGGCGCTGAGCTGGACTTGCTCATTGCTGACGCTGAGGGCATCACAGGCGTAATCACCGAGGTCACGATTCCGCTCAGGGATCTTGAGCCAGAAGTGCACCGCTTGCTTGCGTTCCCGACCATCGGCGCCATCCAGTCGGCGCTGAGTGCCATCTCCATGCAGAAGCTGCCTATCTGGTCGCTGACGTTCCTCAATCCCGAGTCAGTGCGCTTGAAGACGACGATTCCGCATCGCCACGGTCACCCGTGGGAGATGAAACACCCGCAGTACGAGCCAACGCTTCCCGAGGCGTTCCTTCTCGTCATTGCGTATCCCGAGTCCCGCCGTGGTGCCATCGACACCGCCCTCAGCGCGATTTGCGCAGGTTCCGGCGGTACCGAACTTGAAGCCGAGGCGGCCGAGCACGAGTGGGAGCAGCGCTTTGCCCCTATGCGTCTGAAGCGCGTTGGACCGTCTATCGTCCCAACCGAGGTAGTCGTTCCGCTTGAAGAGCTTGGCGCCGTTCTCACTGAGATAGATAAGCGCGTTAAGCAGCCGTTCGTTCTTGAGGGCATGCTCGG
>DDWM01000002.1:20767-25985 GCA_002345925.1 Actinobacteria bacterium UBA2286
TTCAACCTCGCTTTTGCACTCTCGCTGGTGGTCATCAAGATCGCCAAGCAGCATCACGGTGGTGCCTACTCGACCGGTCTGTACTTCCGCCAGGAATCCAAGAGTGTCCTCGGCGAGAAGAAGTATCAGGCGCTTGAGGAATACAAGCGCACCAAGGACCCCGGCGGCATGCTGAACCCGAAGAAGATCCTCGGCACAGGCGCCATCAACGCGCTCATGGGCATGGCTCTCGCCTTCGAGCCGCTTGTGCGCCCGATCGCCAACGCAGCCAAGGCGCCTACCGGCGACATGGTCGGCACCAAAGAGAAGAACGGCATCCCCGCCGACGTGGCCTTCTATAGCTACGCCTGCGCGCAGTGCGGCTACTGCGTGCCGACGTGTGAGGAGTACTCGGTCAGAGGCTGGATGTCTCATTCGCCGAGAGGAAAGTACCTCTACCTCCGCGAGGTTATCGAGGGTCGCGAGAAGATCGACCAGCACATGGTCGATACCTTCCTTGTTTGCACCACCTGTGAGGTCTGCAATACCCGCTGCCAGTTGCAGCTCCCTGTTGAGCACTCATGGATGACGATGCGCGGCAAGCTTATCCATGAAGAGAAGCGCATGACGTTCCCGCCGTTCGAGATGATGGCAGCATCCCTCAGAGGCGAGCTGAACATCTGGGCCGCGAAGAGGGAGCATCGTGCCGACTGGGTTCCGGAGCACATCAAGCCAAAGATCGACGAGACATCGGACATTCTGTACTTTGCCGGCTGTACGGCGAGCCTGGTGAACACGGACGTCGCACAGGCATCGGTCGAGCTGCTTGATCGAGCCGGCGTGAAGTTCAACTACATGGGCGAAGACGAGGCGTGCTGCGGCATCCCGATGAAGGTCGCCGGCAAGTGGGACACCTTCGAGGAGATCTACCTGCACAACACCACCGAAGCGCGGAAGCGTGGCGCCAAGACCATCGTGACGTCGTGCCCGGCCTGCGGTCTCGTGTGGAAGGAACTCTACGCGAACCTTGCCGCCGAGCGGGGCGATGAATACGAGTTCGAGGTCAAGCACTACTCGGAGCTCGTAGGCGACGCCATCGCGGACGGATCGCTTGTGTTCGACCATGAGGTCAACAAGAAGCTCACCTTCCATGACTCGTGCCACATGGGTCGTGCTCAGGGGAACTATGAGCCCCCGCGCGACATCATCAAGGCGATTCCGGGTGTTGAATTCGTGGAGATGGAGCACAACCGCGAGGACGCGCTGTGCTGCGGGTCGGTCCTCACCCTCATCGGTGACACGCCGGTTGCCCCGGAGCTTGGCAAGATGCGTCTGGATGAGGCCGTCGATGTCAAAGCTGACGCCATGGTCGCCCTATGCCCGTGCTGCCAGGTGCAGTTCCGCGACTCGATAGCAAAGAAGAACATCCCGATGGAGGTCGTCGACCTCGCACACCTCGCAATGGACGGTCTCGGCATCGCTCATCCCGATCCGACGGCTTATGCCAACGAGATGTGGGGCTACTTCGAGAAGTTCATCTGGCTTATGAAGCCGGAGTCCATCTCGGACATCATGGCCACTCTGTTGCCTGAGATGATGAAGGCGATGCCTGCAGGCATGGTGCCGATGATGAAGGTAGCGCGCGTGGTACCGGGCGGTCTCTCGATGATGGGCGCGATGATGCCCAAGATGATGCCGGGCATGATGCCCGCAATGATGCCGAAGGTCATGCCGGCCATGCTCGCCGAGGTCTCCCGTCGGGTAGGTCCTCTGCCTGAGGACATGGAGGCGCTCATGCCTGAGCTGCTTCCGGAGACGATGGACGCATTGCTTCCGAACATGATGCCGCTCATCTACGACGATTTTGTGCCGAGAATGCTCGAGTACATCAAGAACGACCTCTAGAGCGGGTATCGATCTAGTAGGAATTGCGGGGGGCGACGGCTATCAAAGCCGTCGCCCTTCGTGTATCACTATAGAAAACTCACGGCGTTACCGATACTTAGGGGCATGGACGTGCAGCAAGAACCTATCGTCGGCAAACTGAGATCGCTCCCGATGTTCTCCGACCTCTCGGTCGGAGATCTCACAGCGCTCGCGGATATGATGACCTTTCGTCAGTTTGCGAAGGGCTCGTTCGTCATTTCGCAAAACGACAAGGGCTCGGTCATGTACCTGCTGGTGGCTGGACGAGTCAAAGTCTCGCTTGCTTCTCCTGAGGGCAAGGAGCTCGCCCTCAACTACCTTGAGGCCCCGTCGCATTTCGGCGAGATGAGCCTGGTAGACGCCGAGCCGCGCTCGGCGGATGTTATCGCGGTTACCAACGTCGAGGTTCTGTGCCTTGAGGCGAAGGATCTGTCTGCGGCTATTCAGGTGCAGCCGAAGCTTGCCCTGACGCTCATAGCGACACTCTCACGTCGGGTACGCGGCCTTATAGGCCGACTTGAGGACATGGCTTTCCATGACGCTACGCATCGCGTGATGCGCGTGATCCTGAATGTGGCGACCGCTTCATATGAGTCCCGGGGAGTGCCCGTTGTTGAAGGGCTTACCCACTATGAAGTGGCAACGCTTGCAGGCACTTCGCGCGAGACGGCAAGCAGGGTCATATCCCAACTCGCCAAGGATGGTGTCGTTGGCACCAAGGGGCGGCGTGTCATCGTCGACCTCTTTGCGTTGCGCGATCGGATCGAGCGCGACTAAGGACACGGTTCGAATTCTTCTGACCGCCGTTTGGCGTCCATTTACTACCGTTTAGCTCCTCGGCCATCACACAGTGATGCGAATCACCGGTTCAGCGCGCCACCGCTCCGATACTCCTGCTGCGGGTTGGTTTGGGTGCAGGATGACTTGAGGTGAGAGCTGTGCGACGTTTCCTCGGAATCGGAGTGGCACTGGTGCTGATAGCGGTCATGGTACCGGCTGTGGCCTATGCGATTCCGGCCGACGCCGAGGTTGTCTCCACGCGTACTGAGTCGGTAAGCGGATATGAGATCGCTACCCAGGCCATCAAGGACCTCGATCATGTTGCGCTCGGCTCAAATGGTGCGACTTTCAGCCTTGATGTCGATGGGGCCGCGCACGACGTGTCGCTCGACCTGGGAGACCTTGTACCCGGTGGTGGCGGAGCTGGCGGCGGACTCGGCGGAATCGCGATCATCGGTGCCATCACGGCGGGCATCTTCAAGGGCGCAACGTTTCTTCTTCGGCTAATGAGCTAGAAGAGTCGCCTTAGTTGGGAATACTATCCTCGGCACGGATAATCTGACGCGTCCAGGAGGTTCCCATGAAGGAATTCACACTTGAAGAGCTGAAGCAGAACGATGGCCGAGATGGCCGCCCCGCATACGTGGCTTACAAAGGCATGGTCTATGACATGACCGAGAGCTCGATGTGGGTCGATGGCGACCACGAGGGCATGCACGCCGCAGGCGCGGATCTTACGGTTGAGCACGATGATGCGCCGCACGACGAGCATGTGCTGGACTTCCCGGAAGTCGGGAAGCTCGTCTAGCCCTCGCGAATCAGAGTTGCGACTGACTCGACGTGATAGGTCTGCGGGAAGAGATCGACTGCGCTGAGTGATGCAACCGCGTATCCGGACTCCGCGAATACCTTGACGTCACGTGCAAGCGTTGCGGGATCGCATGAGACATAGACGATCGTCTTTGGGCGGGCCTCGATGAGGGCCCGCCCTGCGCGTGGGGACAGTCCCGCACGGGGAGGATCGACAACGATAGTGTCGATATCTTCGAGTTCCTCGGCGATTCGACCTGCGTCGCCGGGCATGATGTCGGCTTCAAGACCGGCCGCACCAAGGTTACGGCGAAGGTCGGCGAGTGCATGCGCGGACGATTCAACAGCCACGACTTCGCTCCCGGTCGCAGCGAGTGGGAGAGTGAATGTGCCGACTCCCGCGTACAGGTCCGCAACGAGCGTGTCTTCGTCAAAGGTCGTCGCTGAGAGGACCGCGTGTTGCAGGAGTTCGGCCGCGCGTGTGTTCACCTGGAAGAATGACGGCGCTGACACCAGGTACGAATGCCCCCCGAGCTTCTCGCCCCACGCGCCGGGACCTGAGAGTACCTCCACCTTGGACACTTTGCGTGTGTCGGCTTCGCCTTTGAGGACTACGCGTGTCACGGTGCGTGCTCCAACGGCATCGCCTATGACCTTTGCCGCTAGCTGCCTGGGGAACGAGCCAGAACTTGTCCACAGGTCGACTTCAACCTCACCCGAACGCGAAACGCGAAGCGAGACACGCTCTACCGGCGTAGGGATACGTGAGCTCAGGTAGCGAAGCGCGCCGGAGAGCGCACGCGGCGCCTTGCGATACTTCTTAGGTAGCAGGAGACATTCGTCGATCGCGATGACCTCATTGCTCCCGTGGCGGGAGAAACCAAAGGCCGGACCTTTGGGGGTGATGGCCACTGAGAGCTCGATCTTGTTGCGGTACCCGTACTGATCGGGAGAGGCGTCTATGTGAGAGACGGCGATGCCTGTCTGCTTACCGATTCTGGAAAGCGCCTCTTCAATCGCTTTGCGCTTGCTTGAGAGTTGGAGATCGTAGCCAATATGCTGCCACTGACAACCGCCGCAGATGCCAAAGTAGGGGCAAGGGGGAGTCACACGATCTGGAGATGCTTCAAGTATCTCGGCAACCTTGGCACGAACGAAACGCGGGTGCTCCTCGGAGACCGTCACCTCAAGGGTGTCGCCCGGGCATGCGCCTTCGATGAAGACGATCCGACCGTCATCGGCACGGGCTACGCCTTCGCCGCCGTATGCTAGGCTGTCGATAGTGACTCTCATGAGCTCTCCTTGTCGTAGTGCCGGGCTTCATGATAACTGCAGTTCACACTTCCTGGTGGTTGAGAAATGGGAAGCGGCTGCCGATAGAGTATTCATGTCCGAATGCGGGCATCTATCAATGTCGGGCGGGGGCACGCCCTTGGATCGGGAGGTCTTTCGGAATAGTGGCAGATACCGGGATTCTCATCGTGCACGATGACGCCGCGTTCTTTGAGCGGATCAGCACTGCTTGCCGCGCCGCAATTGAAGGTGCCGACGTGTACAACGCGATATCGGGGCCGCGCGCTCTCGGTATCGCGAAACAACGTCAACCTGCCGTGATCGTCGCCGACGGTGATCTTGTCGGCATGGATGGATTTGCGTTCACCTCTGAGCTGAAGTCGGATCCGGACATCGCCAGCATCCCGGTGGTCATCGTGTCATCGTCGCC
>DDWM01000005.1 GCA_002345925.1 Actinobacteria bacterium UBA2286
TGCAGATGACACCCTCGTAGTTGCGCAAGACGACGCGGTCCGGGGACCAAGAGACGATGCAGTTTGGCATCACGGGGATCTTGCCGCCGCCGTGTGGAGCGTCGACCACGTACCTCGGCACAGCGAAGCCGCTTGTGTGGCCGATCAGGTTCTCGATGATCTCGATCCCCTTGCTCACCGGCGTGCGAAAGTGGGATAGGCCTTCCGAGAGATCGCACTGGTAGAGATAGTAAGGTCGAACGCGGTTGGCCACGAGGCGCTCGACGAGCCTCCGCATGATGCGGGGGCAGTCGTTCACACCGGCGAGCAGAACTGATTGGTTGCCCAGCGGCAGCCCGGCGTCTGCAAGCCTGCGGAGCGCTCTCTTGGATGCCGGGGTGATCTCGTTGGGGTGGTTGAAGTGCGTGTTCACCCACAGCGGGTGATGAGTCGAGAGCATCTTGCATAGGTCCTCGGTGATGCGCTGCGGAAGAACGGCCGGCATGCGGGTGCCGAGGCGTACAACCTCGACGTGCTCGATCTCATCGAGCGCCGTCAGTATCTGGTCCAGGCGGTTGTCGGAGAGCATCAGCGGGTCGCCGCCCGAGAGCAAGACGTCACGCACGCCCTCGGTGTTCCGGATGTAGTCGAGCGCTGCTTCGATATCGCACGGCAGAGGTGTTCCATCAGTGTCGCCGACCGTTCGCTTGCGAGTGCAGTGGCGGCAATACATGGAGCAGATGTTGCTCACACGGAACAGCACGCGATCAGGGTAGCGGTGGGTGATCATAGGAACGGGGCTGTCGGTGTCCTCGGCCAACGGATCGGCCATGTCGTGTTCCTGGAGGATCAGCTCGCCGGCACTCGGTACCGCCTGCTTGAAGACGGGATCGTTGCGGAAGTCTTCCGTGTCCACGAGGGAGAGATAGTAAGGGGTCACCGAGAGGGGGAACCTCTCGAGAGTGCGCTCAAGGAGCTTTCGCTCGGCTGGCTCGAATTTGACATCCAGGAACTCCTCGACCCCTTCAAGTGTCTTGATCGAGTTCTTGAGCTGCCAATGCCAGTCATCCGTGAGCGGATCTATCCTTCGCGACTCCGGGCTGGTCTTGATGGCTTCGGTTCCTGTGTTTGATGTCTGCACGCTATAGGGCCTCCTCGAGGACTGATTTTGGGCGCAAAAGACGCTCTCTTCTTACCCTTCGGTACCCCTGGAGTAGCAAATCAGCCTCCAAGTCCGGTCTTGGAGGCGGGCGGAGGACGGCATCTCGCGTCTTAGCCCCTGAGCGAAACCAGCACGCTTTGCAGGCCGTTCAGGAGCAGTTGTACGCCCACGACGGCGAGCACAAGGCCCATCAGTCGGTTGAGCGCTCTGATCCCGGTTCGCCCAAGGTAGCGCACCAGCGGTTGGCCGAAGACGAACAGCACGTAGGTCACCACGCACAGGGCTCCGAAGGCGGCGATCGTGATGGACACCTCGGCCAATCCTCCTCGACCGGAGTAGCTCAGCGCGGTGGCGATGGTGCCCGGCCCCACCAGAATAGGCACTGCAAGAGGAGAGATGGCCATGTCGAGACTGGATGAGAAATCCTGCGAGTCGAGAACGCTTGCTTTCGGGCTTTGGACGCTGGATGAGTCACCCTGGAGCATCTTATAGCCGATGATGAAGGCGATAGCGCCGCCGGTGAGTTGCAGCGCCGAGAGCGTGATGCCGAGAAGGGCAAAGAGCCACTTGCCGGTCACGCAGAGCAACGCGACGAGGATGAACGCCACAATCACCGCCCTGCGCGCGATCCGCTTACGCATCTCGTTGGTCTCGTTCTCCGTGATGCTGAGGAAGATAGGCGTGCTTGCGATGGGATTCGAGATCGCCAAGAATCCCGCGAAGACTGTCATGGCAAAGCCCAGGTAATTCACAGCGGCGCGTGCTCCTTTCGGCAATTGAACTGTCGTCTCGGCGGATGACCGCGTCCCTCTACTGTAACAAACGCCTATTCGCCGGGAGATCGCCCTCGGTCTGCGCTGTCGATTCGCGGGTATAGCTATGACATAGCCAGGCCGCCACGATCGGGCCTTGAGGTGTTTCGGTCGCGCGCGGCTTTCCGCATGGGGGGATTGCCATGAAGTCCAGCGCGCGCTCACTTCGCCCGTTCCTCGTCGTCACCATGTCCGTTGCTATCGCGATGATGTGGGGTGTTGCGCCTGCGGGCGCAGTCGGCGAAGCCAAATGGGGGCAGATGTCGTTTCCTCCCGGCCGTACTGGCTGTCTGGCGATAGAGCAGACGGCCGAGCAGATCGTATTCGGCAGCTTCACTGGCGGTACAGCTGCTACCGGCATCGAGCGCAGCTACGACGGCGGCCAGACGTGGGAGACGGTCTGTACCGCTCAGGCGGGCACGTACACAATCCACGATATCGACTTCTACGATCGCTACCATGGTTTCGCTGTGGGCCGGTTCACGGACGTTGGAGTCGCTCAGTCGCTCGTGCTTGAGACTCAGGACGGTGGTCTCAATTGGACGCGGGTAGACGACAAAGCGGGAACCACCGAGAACGCGCTTACGGCGGTCGACTACGACGATGGGTACTACGCAGCCGCGGTTGGTTCCGGCGGGCTGTTCTACCAGAAGAACCTGAACGGAACGTGGCAGGGCACCACGGTGGGCACGGCCGACCTTACTGACGTAGCGGTCGTTCACTACGGCAGTGAGATGCGAGGCGTGATCGTCGGAGAAGGCGGGACGATCTGGAAGATGACGCGAAGCACGAGTGCCTGGAGCTTCGTTGAGAGGACCAACGCCGGTCTTGCGACCGAGGACCTCTACTGCATTTCAGACCGTGGGAGTACGGGTGGGTTCGTGGTGTTCGGCGAAGGTGGCTTCGAGCTCACGAGCAGCGACTGGGGTCTGAACTGGGCGCGAACCACGGGCGTCGGGTTCCCGCTGGAGACGCAGCGGTACATGGCTACCGACTTTTTGGACGTGAACCACGGCCTCGCCGTGGGCTTCCGACACCGCACGATTCCGTTCGATCTGATAAGCAAGGCCGTACGGCGTACCAGTAACGCACTGGTGACGTGGACGACCGATACTCTGCCCACGGGCGGCTCGCCCACACTCACCGGCGTGAGTATGCTGTCGTCAAGTGAGACGTGGGCTCACTCCTCGGACACTGTCTATCATCTCGCGTTTCCGACCCTCGATCGTTTCGGCGGCAGCGACCGCTACGCCACGGCGACTCAGATCAATGCTCGGACGTTCATTGTGCCGTATGGTCAATCAGCGGTCTTCGCTACCGGCAAGAACTTCCCTGATGCGCTGTGCGCCTCCGGTCTGGCAGGCACAGTCAACGGACCGCTTGTGATCGTGAAGGACACGCTCTCTGCCGAGCAGCTCTCGTATCTCGTGTCCCTCGGCATCGACACGGGCTACATCGTGGGCGGCGAAAACGTCGTCTCCCCGGCGGTGGGAGCCCAGCTCACTTCTGCGGGCATCCAGTGGCAGCGCTTCGGGGGCAGCGACCGCTACGCCACCGCGGCGCTCGTTGCCGACAAGATCACTGCCCTTCACATCTCTTGCTGTGAACCTACGGACCGGGTTCTGCTCGCTCGCGGTGACACGTTCCCCGATGCGTTGGCCTTCTCGCCGCTCGCATATAGCCAAGGGATTCCGATTCTGCTCACGAGACCGACCTCGCTGCCATCGTCCACTGCAGGGTGCATCGACACCAATGGATTCAAGACAGGGTACGTTGGCGGTGACGTTTCGGCCGTGAGTGCCTCGGTGAAACAGCAGTTCGATGCATTGCTTACGGCGAACGGCGGGGCTGTATCCGGGCGATGGGGCGGAATCAACCGCTACGACACGGCGAGCATCATCGCGGGATATGGCGTCAACTACGGGTGGGCGAGCGGCAGCTACATAGGCGTGGCGACAGGCCTGAACTTCCCGGATGCGCTTGTGGGCGGGTGCGCTGTGGGTTCGCAGTCGGGCGTACTGCTGCTCACCAAGCCCGATGCGCTTTCGGGATCCGCGCAGACGTTCATCGAGGATTACCGGCGCTTTGACACAGACATGCGCATCTATGGAAGCAACGACGCGGTTAGCGACGCGGTCATGCAGCAACTCACGCTGCTGATTCCGTGAGATGGCTAGCGCGCCGGTGGAGGACCGCTCTATCCTCGTCCGCCGGCGCGCTTGTTGCGGTTAGTGCGGTAGGTCAGTTCACGACGATGTCGAGCATCTGCATGATCGGTGTGTGACCGGGAGGTTCTGGCTGCGGGTCGAACATGTAGATCTGACCCGGGGGCGTCCACTCGCCCAGTAGCTTGCCTGGCGGTTCGGGCTGCGGGTCGAAGCCGACCAGCTGACCCTTAGGAGCGAACATCGGCGTATTTGGCTGCGGGTCGAATCCAACGAGTTGACCCGGAGGCGTCCACGCTAGCTTCGCCTTTCCGGGTGGCATGAACGGCGACGGCTCCACGCCGGCGAACGCCGCTGTCGGCATCAGGACAACCACCAGGGCCAGAACGATCGAGAGTGCGATGAAACGTTTCATGAGGACCCCCATCCTCCGCGGGTGCCTTCACCGTGGAGGCACCGGTACATGTCTATTCCGTGGGATGGGCATTTTCAAGCAGTTTGCCGCGAGCTCGACAGCTCAAGTCCCTTCGGGAGTCGCCCCTTAGAACTGAAGATATTGAAGGTGTGGCTTGACTTTCTCAATCCAACGTCATACGATACCTCCGAAAGCATCACTAGGAGGTGAACGCTATGAGCAATGAATGGCACGAGCTGACGGACCTTACGGGGGACCGCCCATTCGTTATCACGCGGGTCCGGCTGGCTCAGAGCGGCGTGGCGATCGAGGGTGAGTTCGATGTGCCGCCGCTCGCCCGGCTGACCTACGAGGACCAGGTATTCGTGAGCGAGTTCGTGCGCAGCCACGGCTCGATCAAGGACATGGAGAAGGCGTTCGGCGTCAGCTACCCCACTATCAAGAACCGGCTGAACCGCATCGCCGGCCAGCTGAGCCCCGTGCAAGTCGTCACCGAGGCACCGGCCGCGCCGGTGCTCGACGAGGACCCGCTCGGCATGCTCGAGCGCGGTGAGATCTCGGCCGCAGAGGCTGCTGAGAGGTTGAGGCGCTGATGTTCCCGCCGATGCTCCTCTACCTGCGCTTCTCCACGCCAGAGCGCACCCGGCGCGGTTTGTGGCTGCCGCTCTTTCTGATCTGGTTGCTACTCCTGCCGCTGATCGTCCTGGTGCTGAGCGTGACAGTGGCCGTCGACTTCGTGCTGCTGCTCGTCGGCCAGAAGTACCACCACTACACGCTGCTCGTGTTGCACACCTTCGGGTTGCTCGGCGCAACACGCGGCACTGTAGTGCACGTCCATTTAGACGAAACCAATGTCGATATCGAATTCGTGTAAGGAAAGGTGAGAATCATGAGTGAGGGCCGTGCCCGTATCCTGAACATGCTGGCAGAGGGCAAGATCAATGCCGAGGAGGCCGAGCGTCTTCTCGACGCGATGGACTCGCGGACGACTGCAGCGCCGGCGACCAGCTCGGCGATCAAGGGCGACCCGACGCCGCTGTTGAACGCGCTGCCGAAGTTCCTGCATGTACTGGTGGACGGCGACGATGGCGAGAAGGTCAACGTGAAGATCCCGCTGGCACTTGTGCGCTCTGGGCTGAAGCTGACGTCGCTCATCCCGCCGCAGGCGATGGAGCAGCTCAACGAGCAGATGGCCGAGAACGGCATGTCGATCGACTTCAACAACTTCAAGCCGGAGGACATCGACGAGCTCATCGAGGCGCTTCGCGAGATGGAGATCAACGTCGACGGCTCCAAGGGCGAGAAGGTGCGCGTCTACGCGGAGTAGCGCGGGGCGTACGACAATCCGACGGGCCGAGCGAACTGCTCGGCCCGTTTTGCGTGCGCCGAAAGTCGTCAAGAACAGGGTTCCTCGGCGTGCTGCTGTCACCGTGATGGCGTGGCATAATCGCTTAAGCCCGCCACCGCAACATGGGGAGACATCGTGAAGAGCAGATCGCGCACCCGCAACGTCATCCTTGGCATCCTGCTGCTGCTTGCTGTGATCGGGGCGGCATACACGATGTTGTCGCGCTACCTCGCGAGCCAGCCTTCACTCGACTACGCAATGGCCGAGCCTGCCGTTAAGAACGTGGACGGCTATCCGAGCGCCCGGTTCGCGGTCATGAGCGACCTGCACTACTACGACACATCGCTCGGAACGTCAGGTGCCGCGTTTGAAGAGGTGCTCGGCTCGGACCGAAAGCTGCTCAAAGAGACCGCCGATCTACTCGACCTGGCGATCGACGACATCCTGGCGTCGGGCGTCGAGTTCGTGCTGATCCCGGGTGACCTCACAAAAGACGGCGAGGTCATCAATCACGAAGCTGTCACCAGGGCGCTTTCGCGGCTGACCGACGCAGGAGTGAGCACCTTCGTTGTCCCAGGCAATCATGATGCGAACAACCCCGAGGCGTTCGAGTTCGACGGCGACAAGGAGCTCCCAGTTGCGGCCCTGCCGCAGGCGGAGTTCCCGGAGCTGTACATCGACTTCGGCTACGGAGATGCAATCTCTCGTGACAAGGGCACCTTGAGCTACGTTGCCGAGCCGGTCGATGGCCTATGGCTGCTTGCACTCGACGCGACGCGCTCCGAGGAGAACCAGCCGGGAGGCGACGAGGTCACGGGCGGCGCTCTCACGCAGGAGCAAGTTACGTGGATCGAGCAGGTCCTTAAGGATGCGCGGGCCCAGAACAAGACCGTGATATGCATGATGCATCACGGTGTCGTCGAGCACTGGGACGGCCAGGCCAAGCTCCACCCCGAGTATCTCGTGGCAGACTATCCGTACGTCGGCGAGCTGCTGGCATCCTATGGCGTCCGTCTGGTCTTCACCGGCCACTATCACGCGCAGGACATCGCGCGTGCAGACTATGGTGACAGCGGTTTCATCTACGATATCGAGACCGGCTCGCTTGCGACCGCGCCGTGTCCGATTCGCTACTGCGATCTGGGTGGACAGCAGCTGGCGATCGACTCGACGATGATCGTCGATGAGCTCCAGCCGGGCACTACCTTCGGCTCGGAAGCACGCGACTTCGTGCTCGCCACCATCGCGTCCGAGGCGTTCGACGTTTCGCGTGGATACAAGGTCTCCGAGGCTGACTCCCATTACATTGCCGAGAATGTAGCGCCGGCGTTCGTTGCGCACTACAACGGCGACGAGAACCCTGCCGAGGAGGTCGCTGTCGACACGGGCAAACTGAGCCTCTGGGGCAAGTTCATCTGGTCGCAGCAGCGCTACGTGGTGGATGGGCTCTGGGTCGACGTCGCGCCCGAGGATAACGACGTGGTCCTGGGTCTTGCCGAGTAGCGCCCGAGAATCAGCCCCGGAGCTTATCCAGAATCAGGCCCTTGATGAGTGCGCGTAGACCCCGATCGAACGGCTCGTCCCACCCCATGTAGCCGGCCTCGCTCATCATGCGCATGAGGTTTGGGAACTCCTCGGGCGAGATACCGTCCGGCCCCGAACCTGAGGGCCCCGCGCTGTCGTCGGTCCCAGCGATCCGGTTCGCGTAGATGACTGTCGCGCCGATGATGTACTGGCCCACTACTTCCACCGCTACTGTCGCATCGGTCGCGTCCAGCCCAAGCTCGAACAGGATGCCGAGCAGCTTCTCAATGGGACGCAGCTGCCCTGGAGTGTTCATCGGCTGGCTCAGCGCGATGGGAGCCGCGTTGACGTGCTTGAGCAGCGCGTTGCGCAGCGCGTATGCCACGGAAAGGATGCGGTCCTCGGCGCTGGCATCCGGACTTGCGTCAGGAACGTCCATCTCGCTCATGACGGCCTCGAAGATCAGGTCGTACAGCGCGGCCTTGTCCGGCACGTGATAGTAGAGCGTCATCGTTCCGACGCCCAGCTCAGAAGCCAGGCGCCGCAAAGACAGCGCGTCGAGACTCTCCCGGTCAACGATCGCGATGGCAGCCGAAATGATCTGCTCTCGCGTGAGGGTCGGTGTGTTCGCTTTCCGAGCAACCACTGTATTCTCCTACCGCAGCATGGAGCGGACGGGGGCTGTGGTGAACTGTTCGGCCGCAAGCGTACTACGACTCGCGCCGGAGGTCGAAGGCGTGACCGCTCTTGAGCGCGCCGACTCGAGGTCGCTGTCGGGGGATAGGACCTCGGTGACGCCGGACCCTTTGGTGAACATGGCCTTGCGATTGACGACCACCACGATCACCGCGATGACGGCCAGCATGACCGAGTCCCATGGCTGCGCGTCCGGCCAGATCGGGCCGTTGAGCTGGAAGTGGTACAAGGCGGCCACGAGCAGACTCCCGCGTGATGAGTTGAACATCTGCGTGAGGATAACTGCCAGAGCCGTTGTGCCGAGGAAGAAGGGCCCGAACGACCACGCGCTCTGAGGGGTTCCCTCCATGAAGAACGCGGGCAGGTGCCAAAGACCCCAGACACCTCCCAGGATAAGTGACGCCCAGATCGGCGCGAACTTGCGCTGAAGCAGGGGCAGCGCCACGCCACGCCAGCCGAACTCCTCCATCGGCCCGATGGCCAGTGCGATGGCGAGCGCGGGCAGGACCTTGTACCACGGGGTGAAGGGGAACGGGTCCGAGATGTTGCCATTGATCACGGCGCCCGCGTAGAAGACCGCAGGAATACCGAGCACGATGAACGCCCACCACCTGGCCGGCATGCGCCAGAGCGTCAGGCGCTTCAGGAAGCTGCCGAGCCCGCGGAGGCCGGAGTGCTTCAGCGTCAGTGCGAGTCCCGCGATCGCAGGCGCATAGACCGAGATCACGAAGAGCGGGTTGGTGTAGCCCACGGGGCCGAAGATCCGCACGAGTTCGTCGGGAAACGCGAAGTACAGCGACATGAGGCCCCACGACAGGCCAAACGCGATCGTGAAGAAGGGCCAGAGCGTCTTCACGGTCATGCCCTTCTTGCTGTTACGTGTCTTCATCGGTAGCTCCTTCTGCTCGGCTCACGCCGGTTGTGTTCTTGTCGAATAGTACGATGTACTAATGCCTACGACATAACTTATCGTACATCGTACGAGAAAAGTCAAGAGGCTGTTCAGAAGAGATTTGTTTCAAGCTACACAGGATTGCCCGACACGGTTCTCGGCGAACTGGGTTATGGTCGCAGTTCGAATTACAACTGCCTGCACCAAATGCCGAGGAGCGACCGCAAGTGACTGAGGACTTGAGCCTAGCTGTTATTGCCGCGCGTGCTGCGCTGGGGCTGTGCGCGCCGGATCCTCTATTGAGCGAGCACGGGATACCGCTTCCCAGCGTGAGCCAGGCGGCCTGGACGCTGCTTGAGCTCCACATCAGCGACATCGCCTCGGGCATACTCCGGCCCGAAGAGGGCATGCGCGTGATCTGCGCCGAGGTGATTCGACCGGCGGGTATGGCTCACAGCATGTACAAGCGACCGGGTGAGTCGCACGACATAGGTGAGCTGCTGGCGCTGGAGGACGAGTACGACGAAATTCGCCGCCACGAGCTGCGCGCCGGGAGCGCTGATCAGCGTCGGCCGGGCGTCGACGCCCAGGTGCTCGCGGAGGCCAGGGAGTGGCTCGCCCGAAACGCGGACAGGGATGGCCTGCATAAACTGTTCTGAACACTGTTAAGTGTCAGTGCGCTGTGATATGCAGGAGTTGTCAATATAACCGAGAAGGTTATGACCGTGAGTGAAACACGACTTTGGGGGGAAATGTGAAGCGTTCTCTGGTTCGGCGACTCTTTGTGGTGGTTCTTGCGGGAGTCTTGATGGTGGGAACCCCGCTCTTCTCTGCGACCGCCTCGGCGGCGGAGTGGGAGAAACCCCTGACCGTGGCGCCATCCTGGGCGGTACCTAGCTCGGGACAACGCACCTTGGCGGTTGGAACAGCGAGCTATAACGGTCCGCTGATGAACCTGACGAACACTGGTAGTGTGGGCGTCGAGGAGATTGCCTGGTACGGTGTTTGGCTCTTCCCCGGGCAGAGACTAGAGGTCCGCCTGAGCACCGCGAAGGACTTCGTTCTCTTGCTGGCGGATGAGAATGAGGTCTTCGCAGGGGCAGACTCGGTCGCCTCCGGTACCGAATCGCTCTCATACAGCCATGACGACTACGTCACGGGTCCCATTGTCGTATGGATTGGCGCTGGAGGATTCAAGGGCGGCTCGTACACCCTTCGCGTTTCGATGACAGACGCGCCCGTTGACCCGGCACTCGCGCGAATCGCTGGTACCGATCGCTACGCCACTGCGGTGAAGGCGTCGCAGGATGCGTTCGCAGCCGCTGATACTGTCATTATCGCAACCGGAGCGAACTTCCCGGATGCGCTCGCGGCAGCCGGACTTTGCGGTGTATACGATGCTCCGCTGCTTCTCGTTCCCGCAGCCAGCCTCCCCTCGGCCGTGTCTGCCGAGATCAACCGGCTTGGTGCAACCAAGGCGATCATCATCGGGGGGACCGGCTCCGTGTCTTCCAACGTCCAGAAGGCGCTGGCGGCGAAGCCCGCGCTTGCGGGCAACGTTAGCCGGATCGCCGGCGTCGACCGGTACCACACCGCGAGGCTCGTCGCCGAGGCCATGCACACGGAAATGGGCACGCCTCTGACCGAAGCCATAGTGGTTTGTGGCACCAACTACGCTGACGCGCTGAGCGCGTCTCCGCTTGCCTACGCCGCCAATCGGCCCATCCTGTTGACGCCGACCAAGTCCGCACACTCAGCTGTTCTCAGCGCTCTGGCTACTATCGAAGCGCAGAACGTGACGATCATCGGCGGGACGACGGCTGTTAGCGTAGCCGCCGAACAGCAGATCGCTTCGAAGCTCGGCACTCCGCCACGCAGATGGGCAGGCGCCGATCGTTTCGAGACGGCGTGCATGGTCGCCGAGAATGCTGTTGATGCAGGTGACCTGTCGCGCGACTTCATCGGTTACGCATGCGGCTATGGGTTCCCTGATGGTCTCTCGGGCGGAGTAGCGTCTGGTCGCAAGGGCGGCGCGTTGTTGCTCACCAAGTCCTGGTTGGAACCTACGCCTGTGGCGTACTACAACACCGACTCCAATGGTGTGACCTCTTCTGCGCGGGTCTTTGGAGGCTCTGGAGTGGTATGGGGTAACGTGCTCGGCATGATCAACAGCCACTTTCAATTCGTAGGCGCTCCGTAGGGACTGCTCTGCACGGTTCACCGGATCGTAAGCTAGATTGTTCACAGTGCTGCCGGGTCTCCTCAGGAGGCTCGGCAGTTTCCGTCTTCGTGACCCGCAACGGGTCGCTCGCGTTAGACTGGTGACTGACACGATTCCCGGGCAAAGGACGCAGCCATGGCATTCCAGGTCGACGCAGTCCGAGCACAGTTCCCGGCGCTCCTTGAGGGTGCCGCCCACTTCGACGCACCCGGCGGCACGCTCATGCCGACCGTCGTGGCCGAGGCCGTCCGCGACACGATGATCTCTGCTACCTGCCAGCGCGGCACGATCACCCCTGCCGAGAGGCGCACCGACGCCATCGTTCTCGGCGCGCGTCAGGCGATCGCGGATCTTCTCGGCGTGGATGCTGGCGGTGTTGTCTTCGGGCGAAGCATGACACAGCTCACTTTCGACATCGCGCGGACAATCGCACAGTCGTGGGGCCCCGGCGATGAAGTCGTCGTCTCTCGGCTGGATCACGATGCGAATATCCGTCCGTGGGAGTACGCCGCGAAGCGCTCAGGCGCGACCCTGCGCTACGCCGAGTTCGACCCGGCTACCGGCGAGATCACGGCCGACGACGTTGAGCAGCAGCTCTCCGAGCGCACGCGGCTTGTAGCCATCACCGCAGCGTCCAACCTCATCGGCACCCGTCCGGCGATTCGCGAGATCGCCGAGCGCGTTCATGCGCGCGGCGCGCTCCTGTACGTGGATGGCGTGCACAACACGCCGCACACGTTCGTCGATGTTCCCGAGATGGGCGCCGACTTCTACGTGTGCTCGCCGTACAAGTTCTGTGGTCCGCACATCGGCGTGCTGGTTGCATCTCCCGCGCTTCTCGAGACGCTTTCGCCTGAGAAGCTGCTTCCCTCGGCGAACACAGTGCCCGAGCGGTTCGAGCTTGGCACGCCGTCGTGGGAGCTTCTGGCCGGCACGACTGCGGCCGTCGACTTCCTGGCGGGTCTCGGCGAGGCGGCACCTACTCGGCGCGAACGGCTGCGAAGCGCGATGACCGCACTTGAGGCGCACGAGGACTCGCTGCGTCGTGCGCTTGAGGCTGGCCTGGCCGAGCACCCGCGCGTCACCATCTACTCGCGCGCGCAGGTGCGCACGCCCACGCTGCTCTTCACGGTGGACGGCATGGAGTCGCTCGAAGTCACGCGGCGTCTCGGCGAGTACAACATCAACGCGCCCGCTAGCTCGTTCTACGCGCTTGAAGCATCGCGCGCGCTTGGGTTGGGCGATGCCGGCGGAGTTCGCCTCGGCCTGGCCCCTTACAGCGGTGCCGAGGATATCGACCGCGTGCTTGAGGCGCTGAAGAGCATCATCTGACGTGAGGCTGGGGGAGCGGATGGCGGCTTCGAGCAAGCGACGGTTCGCGATCTTGCTGGCGGCTGTCGCCGTCGTAGCTGTCGTGTTACTGCTGGCCGCCGTCGTTGGCGGGCTCCAACTCGCTTCGACCACGGCACCGCAAGCCACCACCCCGGTGGCAGCCGACGACGCGGCTGCAGCCGCCTTCCGGCAGCAGGCAAGCGACGTCCAGATGTCGGGCTCAGGCGTCGTCGACCGGCTCCTCGCTGACGACAACGACGGCAGCCGGCACCAGCGCTTCATCCTCAAGCTAGCCTCGGGTCAGACGCTGCTTATCGCGCATAACATCGACATCGCGCCGAGAGTGACGGGCCTGGCCGAGGGAGACCCGGTCGAGTTCTACGGCGTGTACGAGTACAACGCAGACGGCGGCGTAATTCACTGGACACATCATGATCCGGACGGCAAACACGTGTCCGGATGGCTCAAGCACGACGGGCAGACGTACCAGTAGCCAGCGGAGCCGACGCACGCGTCACCGACGCCGCGGTCAAATAGTTAGCTCAGACCACAAGTCCCGTACATCAGAAGGCCCAGAAGCAAGATGAGGCCGTATGCGACCAACACGCCCTTACCAAAATTCCAGAGCGGACCGTTGTTGGTGTGCTTGCCCGCTGCGAACGCGATAAGCCCACCGATGAGGAGCAGGATCTGCGCGGTCGCGACTATGACGCCATAGATCACGTCCATGGAATCGCCAAGAAGGTTGGTCAGCAGTATTCCCAGAATCGTGGTCGCGACGAGAAGCAGTATCGGAGAGACGCAGCCGTTACCGAAGGCCGCCCCATCCTTGTTTGGAACAGGCCTCTGCGGCGGCGGTGGTGGCTCCGGAACGAAATATCGCTTTTCTGGTATGGGCTCTTGCGGGGTGCTTTCGTTGTTAGAAAGACTCGTCTCGTCCACTCGGAACCTCTCCAACGCTCTGCCGAAGATGAGTACTAGCCGAGCAGCCCTCCGCCGGCGCCCAGGACGAGGCATGAGCCGAATACCAGCAGCAGGAGTAGTGCGCCAGCCGCATAGGCGACCAGGCCGCCCAGGCCAAAGCTCTTAAGGCGCACGTTGCCATTCGCCTTGCCCACGATGAAAGAGACCAACACGGCGACGAATAGAAGCGGCTCCAGCCCCATCGGGATCATGTACAGGAACTGGTCCAGGCCGCTCCCAACGGTATCCGCAATGGTCCCCAGAATCGGTATCAGCATCCCGGCCACGGTCATGAGAATTATCGGGGCCATCAATCCTAGCGCGAGGAACAGACCATCCGTTTTCGGCTTCACTGGTGGTTCCGGAGTGAAGTATCGCCGATCGGGTACAGGCGCAGGCGGCGCAGGCGGCGCATCCGGTGCGACTCCGTTCTCGGGAAGATTCGTTTCGTCCATTTAGGAACCCCCTTCGGCAGAACCAGATGCCTTCCTGTACATGCCTTTGATGATGTAAGCGACCACGACCCCCAGCGATACAACCTGATAATACGTCAGTCCCATCATCCATACAGGATTGACCCGTATGAACTCGATGAGGAACCGCCAGCTGAAGTAAGTGATCATGAAGAGTCGGAAGAGCTCTCCGGGCGCGAGGCGGTCCTTCATGAGCTGCGAGTAGAAGAACAAGCCGAGCACGAACAGCGCTTCGTAGAGCTGCGTTGGGTTGCGGAGT
Organism: Actinobacteria bacterium UBA2286; assembly: GCA_002345925.1. Classification (GTDB taxonomy): domain Bacteria; phylum Actinomycetota; class Coriobacteriia; order Anaerosomatales; family Anaerosomataceae; genus UBA2286. The sequence goes on from DDWM01000005.1 coordinate 14,242, forward strand.
ACGCCGTCACCGAAGTTCACGCCCCACGGCAGCGACGTCGGGGTGCCGTAACAGCAGCCGGCTAAGAAGCACCCGATGCGCCCGAAGAAGATGCCCGTGGTTAGCGAGGGCACCAGGTAGTTCCCCAGCCGCTGCTTGATGCCGAGGCGGCGCTTCACGAGCCAGACCGCCAGCACGCCACCGATGATGCCTCCGACGATCGTGCGGCCCGAGAGCCAGACCGCAGGGTCCAGCGGAGTCGCGATGATCTGCGGCAGACTCACGATCCACATCGGCACCTTGGCACCGAGGATGCCGCCAACCAATGCGGCAAGCGCGATGTAGAGGCCGTTGTTCCCGACCGCGCGGTCTTTGGTGTTATAGCGGTAGAGCAACACCGCCGCCACCAGGCCGAGCGTCACGAAGAACGAGTACGTGGCTACAGGCTGTCCGCCGATGGTGAACAGCACGGGCTTTACGCCCCACACAGCGGGGTGAGCGTGGAGGTCCGGGATCACCGCTTACCCGTTATCGCGCAGCAGCCGCCACCCTTGGTGAGGCATCCGTAGATCTTGTAGGCCGGGCAGGCACCAAGCGCGCTTGCGGTCTTGAGCGCTGCGAACACCGCGATCGCGTAGACGGCGTACGGCTTGTCGTGCAGCACGAGCGACAGGCACACAAGCGCCAGCAAAGCGCCAAGGCCGTGCGCCACGCGCATCGCTTTGATGTCGAGGACAACGTCTTTCGACGCGACAACGCGCCCAACGGTCTTGGTGTAGATCCACACCATCGGTGCGCGGTGGACCTTGAGCGCCGCCGAGAGCGCCATGATCACGAACACTGCGCCGAGCAGATACACCCGGGTGCCTTCGAAGAAGAGCGCGCCCCACACCATGAGCGCTACCGAATACCGGCAGAACAGAAACGCGTTGCGTTGGATGGTCACGTTCGCCACGACTACCCCCACACTCTCGGGAAGAACATCCCGGTCTTGGCTCGGAACTCCACGAATTGATCTTCAAACGCCTCGAGAAGCAGCACGTCTTCCTTCTTGCCTCGGATGTACATCATCGGGATGAATACGCCCACCGTGAGCACCAGCGACAGCGCGTTCGCGTAGACGAGCGCCCCACCCAGGCACATCCAGATGAGTGAAGCATACAGGGGATGGCGCACGATTGCGTACGGGCCGGTGGTCGCAAGGGTGTGGTCCTCGTAGATCTTGATCTGGTTGGCCCACCGCGACTTGAGCACCACTCTTCCCCAGACGTTGAACGCGGCTCCGACGACAACCACGATGAGGCCAGCGATGATCATCACTTGCCGCAGCGCATCGGACGCCACGAACACGCCTAGCTGCAGCTTGAGCACAACGTAGTAGGCGACGAAGAATGCCGTCATGCTCCCGGTCTCCACGAAGCTGCGATCACTCTTCGCTACGAGCTTGTTCTGGTGGTGGTACGCCTTGAAGTCGGCGACGACTGCCGCGGCTACGAGCACGAACGCGAAGAACGTCACCACGTTGGCAGCGATCGCCAGCGGCGGCTGCGATAGCAGCGGCGAGTCCTTCAGCAGCTCCAACAGGTTCATGCTCAGCCCCGATGCAACATGTTGTATGCCGAGAAGGGAATGCGCCTTAGGTCTGGCGTGATGACGTGCACGCACTCCTTCTTGATCGATTTCGCATCGAAGTTGTACATGTCTATGAACGACGAGATGGTGATCCTGAACGTGTTCTTGTCGATGAAATCCGCCCGCTCGCGAGACGTCCACTTCAGGTACCCGGCGGGCAGAAGCGACGTGATGTCGTTCTTCAGCTTGAGGCAGTCGCAGACGGCACCCTTGGTGAGCGACTTCGCGATGGCGTTCTTGACCACATCCTCGGCACGAAAATCCATTGTGTTGTCGATGAGCTCTACATAGTTGCCCACCTTGATCTTGCTGGTGATGGGCACGTAACCGTCGCCGTTCTTGATCGCGTAGGTGACGGCGACCCGGTCCACGTTGCACGGGAGCGGGACGATGTCCTCGCGCTTGAAGATGCCGCCTGTCTGCACTTCGATGTCGCGCCTTATTCCCGAGAGGGTCACGCGGTTCTTCAGGTTCTCCCGCGTGCCTCGGCCAAAGAAGGCGACGGGCTGGAAGTTCACGCCCCGGATGTAGTCGCTTTGCATGCCGAATTCGACGATCTCGCCAACCTGGCCGTCGTTGACGTCGCGGGTGATCGTTGCCACTAGCGTGATGGGCACCTCGGCAGCCTGGAGGTTTGCGATTGCGGCGCGCTTTATGTCGAGGAGCTTTCGGCCGCGGAGCTTCTGGTACACCTTCTCCGTGAGACCGTCGAACTGAAGGTACACCTCAAAGCCGGGCGTGAGCGCCTTGAGGAATGCTGCGAACTGCTTGTCCTCGGCAAGGCGGAGGCCGTTCGTGTTGAGCATCACGTACTTGAAGCGCTTGCGCTTGGCGAGCTTGAGGATCGCTTCGATCTGGGGATGCGTGGTTGGTTCGCCGCCGCTGATCTGCAGGATCTCGGCCTTGCCGCCCTCGCGCGCCTTGTAGAAGTCCATCATGCGCTCGATCTGGTCGAGCGGCAGGTGCTCGCCGTCACCGGAGCTGGCGTAGCAGACGGGGCAGCCCAGGTCGCAGCGCCGGGTGACCTCGATCAGGCCGATGCATGTGTGTTGCTCGTGATCCGGGCACAGGCCGCAGTCGCTCGGGCACCCGTCCTTGATGGCGGTCTCAGTCTTGATCTTGTTGCCGGGCTTGTCGTAGCGATGCTTCTCAAAGAGGTAGCTAGCGTCCTCCTCGAAGAGCTCAAGTTCCTCGCCGTGGACCAGGCAGTTCTTGAGAAGGTAGGCGCTGCCGTTCTTGATGACGATCTTCGCGTCACACAGTTGCTGGCACTTGCTGCAGAAGCTCCTGGTAGCGTCGTGGAAGAGGTAGTCTCTGAGCATGCAACCCACTCTCGTGGTGTGAGCCGGGCAGGAGCGCGCGAGATGCGGCGAATAGGTGGTGTTTCCCCGCGTCAACAGTAGCGACGATATGGCCGAGGGTAAAGCACGAGAAGTGTGTGAGCGCTTCACGCTCGGGGCGGCTGTTGCCTCTCTGCACGCTTATCGATAGAGTAGTCGTTATACGACGGAGCTATCGATAAGGAGTCCGCTATGTCAGCGGTGACTATCTCGCCTAAGTATCAAGTCGTGATTCCAAAGAGCATCCGGGAGAGCATGGACCTGCATCCGGGACAGCTCGTCGAAGTCGTTCAGTACGATGACCGAATCGAGTTTGTTCCGGTTCGCTCGGCCAAGCAGCTGCGAGGTTTCCTTGCCGGCATCGACACCAGCGTGCCCAGAGAGGATGACCGACTGTGAACGTGGTCGATTCATCCGGCTGGTTGGAGTACTTCGCTGGCGGAGATACGGCGGACTTCTTCTCGGCAGCCATTGAGGCGACGGCAGAGCTTGTGGTGCCGACCGTTACGCTCTATGAGGTCTTCGAGCGAATTCACCAACAGCGTGGTGAGGGCGACGCGCTGCAGGCGATTGCGGTGATGCAGCAGGGTGCCGTGGTCGATCTTACCGGGACGCTCGCGCTTGAGGCTGCCCGCACGAGCGTCTCGCGTGGTCTGCCGATGGCTGACAGCATTATTCTTGCGACGGCCCGCGCGCATGCGGCGACACTCTGGACGCAGGACTCGCATTTCGCCGACGTTGAGGGCGTGGAGTACGTTCAGAAGAGCGGGCGGTGAGCGCCGCATGAACACACCAGTTGTCACGACCAGGGCCGCCACTGCGGCCGATGCTGCGCTCATCGCCGAGGTGGGCGCGCGGACGTTCCGCGACGCATTCGGCGAGGCGAACACCGAGTCCGACATGACCATGTACCTTGCGGGCGCGTTCGGGCCCGAGATCCAGGCGCGAGAGATCGCCTCGAGCACGTTCCTTCTCGGTGAAGTTGACGGTATCGCCGTCGGCTACGCGCGGCTCCGGCAAGGTCCCACGCCGTCCTGCGTCGATGCCGAGCGTCCAATCGAGATCGTGCGCTTCTACGCCGACGTCTCCTGGCACGGCAGAGGTGTGGGTCCGACGCTCATGGAGGCGTGCCTTGCCGAGGCGGGCAGGCTTGGCTGCGACGTGATCTGGCTGGATGTGTGGGAGGAGAACCCGCGGGCCATCGCTTTCTATCGCAAGTGGGGGTTCATCAAGGTTGGCGAGCAGGAGTTCGTGCTCGGTGACGACATCCAGCACGATGCGCTTATGTCGCGACCGGTCGAGTAGCGGTAACAGCCGATGGACTGCACCTCGCGCGCGACGCAGCGGTGCATCCACCCTAAGAACTGGTGCTGCGCCAGACTTGCGTGCGTGGTCTCCTGAACCAGGGACCACGTCTATGAGGGGGGAGCGAACATGAACGCAATCGGGGTGGATGAACTAGCGGACACGGGTCGCACCCGGATCGACCCACGCCATCCGAAGCTTGCGTTGGCGATGTTCCTGGGCGTGGTCCCAGCGATGCTCTTCTTGCAGCTGGGCACGGCGCTGCTCCTTTTCGCGTTCGTGCCGGCATTCGATCTGGCCCCGGTGCTCGTGCTCTTGGTGGCTCGCCTCTCCAGGCGGTGGCGCGGAGTGAACCAGCGGTGGCTCGGCATCGCACGTAACCTTGCGCGGGTCATGCTTACCGAGTGGACCATTCTCATCTCTCTACTCGTAATCGGCGGCTTGAACCGTTGGTTCGACGGAATCGATGGCTTCGTCTACTTGCAGCTCGGCCTTGCGATCTATGTGGCCGAGTCGTCTGTCCTAGTACTGCTGGTAGGCATCGCGTCGGCCGACTCGATCTCCGGAATCCTCCGACCGCGCGAGTCCCTCCCTTCGGAAACTTCTTGACACCAGAGTTTCCGCGTGGGAAACTGCGACGGTAGCGAGTTTCCACGGGGAAGCAGGCCAGCCGCATGAACGCCACACAACACCAGATCATCGATGCCTTCGAGCGCCAGGTTCGCGCCGTCGGCTACGACAAGGCGAACCTCGACGACCTCGCCCGCGAACTCAAGATCTCGAAGAAGACCATCTACGTGCACTTTGACGGCAAGCGCGACATTTACACGCACATCGTCGCTCGGCAGGCTTTGGCCGAGAAGAAGCGCCTTGCCGCCAAGGTCGCCAAGCTGCCAACGCACACAGCGCGAATGGAGGCAGCGATGCGGTCCGTGCTTGCGATGGGGCGCGCACACATTGCCGAGACGGCAAAGGACGAGTGGTTGCACGAGTACGAGATCGCTGCGGATGCGTTCACCAAGGCGACCGGCGACTTGCTCCGCGAGTTGACGCAGGACGGGATGGACGCCGGCGAGTTCAGGGGTGGGGATGCCGCGCTTGTGGAGAAGATGATCGCCGCGATGGTCGTCGAGTACCTACTGATGGTGAACGCGGACCCGGCGTATGACCGCGACGAGGAGCTCGTGGAGCGTATCGGCAAGTTCGTTAGCTAGAAGCCCGGCCGCGTTGAGGCGCGGCCTTTGTCAGGCCCAATGGAAACTCACAGCCGGTGCAGTTTCCACATCAACCAAGGAGTGAATGTCATGAACAAGATAGTCGCGATCGTGCTCTTGCTGATCGGCGCGCAGGTCAACCTGTCCGCCCTGGTACCGGCGGCTGCAGGACAAGCGCCGCCGCCGTGGTGGGTGGGTGGCGGTATCTTGTGGCCGTTCTTCGCTGACACACGCGGGCTGCTTCCTGTGGGAAACCTTCGCGACACGCTCACGCCGCTTCTCGGCATCGCTGCGGCCACGTGTTTCTTGCTAGCCGCCGCCGCGCTCATCGGCTGGTTTGTGCCTGCGAACTGGTTCCCATGGCTGATCGTGGCAGGCGCCGTGGCGTCCATAGGACTGCAGGTCGTCTGGATCTCGGGCTGGGCAATCGTCCCGCTTCTGGTCGACGCCGCATTGCTCTGGGCAGTCCTCGGCATGCATACAACCGTCACCATGCTTCGCGGCTAGGCGCGCTGGAAATTGCCTGCAGACACCGAGGCCAGGCAACGGTATTCTCGGCACAGGTAGATTAATGCAGCTGAGTCGCGGATGCGGTGGGCACGCGGCGGCTGTACGCGCAAAGAGGGGGACACAATGCCGAATTGCCAATCGTGCGGCGGGGAGTATGCCGAGGGCGCGGGCTTCTGCCCGAAGTGTGGCGCCGGAGTCGCAGTTGCCGAGGTCGAGGTTCCTGCCGGGCAGGCTGTTGCCGAGACCGCTCCCGCGGCGTGGCTCGCCGATCCCACGGGTCGCCACGAGCTTCGCTACTGGGATTCCCGTGAGTGGACGAACCACGTTTCGGACGGAGGCGTAGTTTCGGTCGAAGGCGAACCGCAGGTAGCGGCTCAACCTGACCCCGAACCGGCAGAGACCGTGCCGCCAGTGAGTATGTCCCGCGCGAAGAGGGCGAGCATCGTCGTCGCCGTTGTGGTCGTGGCGCTGCTCGTGCTCGGATTCGGCGGGCTCTCAGTGTGGCGTAACGGCACCCCGAACAATCCGCTCAGCAGCCAAGAGAGGCTGATGCGCCTGGCGCCCAGCGATGGCAGCACGGGGGTCTTGGATATCACCTACGACAATGAGGCAAGCGCGCTCACGGGGAACTACGAATTCTACGAGACCGACCACCCGAGTAGCCGCTACGAGATATGGCCCAATGAGGTTGAGATGCTCGTCATAGACGGAGCAGACTCCGCTGACCCGTTTGACTTCTACATGGTCATCCAGGGACCGGAGCCGCTGCCCGGGACGGTCCAGTTCACAAACGACGGCGTCAGCGCGATGACCGTCACGACCCAGGAGTAGCGTCTAGGCAGACGCCTGACCACGCTGACCGCAGAACGAAGGGGACACCATGCCGTATTGCCAAACGTGTGGCGGGGAACATGCCGAGAGCGACAGCTTCTGTGCTGCGTGCGGTTCCAAGGTAGGAAGCGCGGCGGCTCCGGTTGAAGGGCAGGGTGTACCCACACCCGCACCGGTACCCGCACCTGCGCCCGCGCCGGCATACGTCGCACCCGCATACGTCGCACCCGCGCCCGTGTACGCCGCAGCGCCGGCCACATATGCCGCCACCCCAGCAAAGCCAAAGGGTGGTGCCGGTGTACTGATGGGAGTGCTCGTGGGTATGCTGGTCGTGCTCTATTTCGGCCCCATCCCCATGTACAACGCTGGCTGGTGGGACATCGCCAGAGCCACCGAGATCATCCTCTCGATCGCCATGGTGGTGGTCGCGACGATGGCGATCATCCGCTGCAAAGCGGCGTGGTGCGTCAACTATCGCAAGGCGTTCAAAAAGTACGCCACGTTCTCGGGCCGAGCAGACCTCCGCGAGTTCTGGAGCTTCGCAATTGTGAACTTCGTGCTGTACCTGATCATGGTCTTGCCGATTGCTGATCGTTACCTCGGCACGTATGTTTTTGGCTGGCTCTACTACCTGAGCTTCGCGTATCCGCTCTATGGTCTGGCGGTGCTTCTGCCATCGATCGCGATTACGGTGCGCCGGCTTCACGACACAGGCCGGAGCGGCGGCTGGTACTTCATCTCGCTGGTTCCGGTGGTGGGCTCAGTTGTGCTGTTGGTCTTCTTGCTCCAGAACAGCGACGGCGAGAATCAGTACAGCCCAGGTGCTCGCCCGGCATACGTTGCCACGCAAGCGATTCCCGCAGCCTGGCTCGCCGATCCCACGGGTCGCCATGAGCTTCGCTACTGGGACTCACGCGCATGGACGGCACACGTTTCGGACGCGGGGGTTACCTCTAGCGACGCGCTGTAGCGCCCTAACCCGCTTCCCACCAAGACCGGATCTCGACCAGCGTGCCCCTGGGAACGAGTGAGCCGGCCTTGGGTGTTTGACGGTACACCTGCCCGATGAACTCCTTGAACGCGTCATCGTCGAGCGGCCCGTGAATGGAGACTTCCTTCACGGTAAGGCCGGCGGCGCGTAGCTTCGCGGCTGCGTCGTCGGGGTACATGCCGGTCACCTTTGGCACCTTTACCAGCGCAACGCCGGTGGAGACTTTGACAACGACCGTCGTCCCCGGGACGGCGGTAGCGTCATCCGGATCAATCGAGATGACGGTGCCTTTCTCGGCAGCATCGTCTTGTTGTTCGACTTTCACCTTGAAGCCGGCAGATTCGAGAAGCGTGCGGGCCTCGGCCTCAGGTTTTCCTACCACGGCGGGAACCGCAACCGGCTCAGGCCCCTTGCTCACGACGATCGCAACACCAAGCCCGAGGTCGAGCATCGCGCCCGGCTCAGGCGTCTGGGAAGCCACATTCCCTGCCGAGACCGACGCGTCGTAGCTCTCGGTAACGTCTCCGACGATGAGTCCGACTTTCGTCAGTGCCGCCTCGGCCTCGCCCTTTTTCATGCCGAGGAGATCAGGCACCGCGACCGGCGGCGGCCCGGCGATGATCAGGTCGATAGGCGACCCGGACTTGCCGCGCTTGCCGGCCTCCGGCGTCTGCGCCAGGACAGTGCCTGTTGCCTCGGCAGAGGTCTCGTCGTACGTGAGTTGGCCTACCGAGAACCCGGCGGACTCGATCGTCGTGGTGGACTCGGCGACCTTCATGCCCGTGACGTCCGGGATGGCTGTGCCGCAGCCCGCGAGTGTCAGACACGCACAGATAATGAGTGCCGAGATCAGAATCCGCTTCATGGAAGCCCCCAGTTGTCCCCGGGCGATCGGCAAGTGCTGAGACCACGGTAGCATAGCGACCAAGAAATGCAGGGCGACCGACCGGGCTCGGCGTATATTGGTTAACAGGTGGTCTGATGTGCCGGGGAAGGCGTGCATCAGGACCGGGGTGCACCACGATTCTGGCAGGGGGCAAACAGTGACGACGACACGACGACCTTTGGTCATGACCGGTACATTAGCGCGCAGGCGGTTCACGGGGGTTCTCCTCACGGCAGTGCTTCTGTTCGCCGTCATTACAGTGCCCGCTAGCGCAGAGCTCACGCAGACGACCACCCGGGCGAGTGTTACCACAGAGGGCGGCCAGAGCGACTTCCACAGCGGCGATCCCATGGTCTCGGCGAACGGACGCTACGTGGCGTTTGAGTCCGACGCGCAGAATCTCACTCCAGGCCACACCAACGGGAATTCCGACATCTTCGTCTACGACCTCAAGAGCGGCGCGATCACGTGCGCCAGCGTGTCTTCGAGCGAAGTGTTGGCCTTAAGCGACAGCTATAACGCTGCGATCTCCGCCGATGGGCGCTACGTCGTCTTCGAGTCGTACGCGTCCGACCTGGTTCCCGGCATACGGAACGGGCACCCCGACATCTACATGCGCGACCTGGTGGCAGGCGAAACGACGCGCGTCACGGTCTCGGTGACAGGCCTTAATGACGATTCGCGTGCCGAGGCGCCCGCGATCTCCGCCGACGGACGCTACGTCGCGTTCAGCACCTACGGTGAGAACCTCATCGTCGACGACGACAACGGTCGCAGGGACATCTACGTTCGCGATATGCAGTCGAGCGAGATCACACGCGTGAGCGTCTCATCGACTGGTGAGCAGGCCGACAGTCACAGCAGCGCTCCGTCTATCTCCGCCGACGGGCGGTTTGTGGCGTTCTACTCGAATGCGACCAATCTTGTCCCAGACGACACGAACTTCTCCGACGATATCTTCGTACACGACATGGAGTCAGGCGAGACTACACGGGCGAGCGTCTCTTCGGCTGGCGTGCAGGGCAATCTGGACAGCCACGACGCGGCCATTTCGGCTGACGGCAGCTGCGTGGCGTTCTCGTCGTGGTCCAGTAACCTGGTTCCCGGCGATACCGACACCAACGTCGACGTCTTCGTTCGCAACTTGGTATCGGGCTATACAACGCGCGTGAGCGTAACGCCGAGCGGGGCCGATGGCAGCAACGACGCGATCGAGCCGTCGCTCTCGGCTACCGGGCGCTATGTCGCGTTCAGTTCGAACTCCACCAATCTGGTGGCCGGTGACGTGAACGACAGGTCAGACGTGTTCGTGCGCGATATGGTCAATGGCGTGACCGCGCTGGTGAGCCTCTCGGCAAGCGGAGAGCAGGGCACAACCACCGAGTGGACGGATGAGAGCAACACGCCGTCGATATCGGCAGATGGGCTGACGGTGGCTTTCCAGTCTCTGTGCGACAACCTTGTAGCCAATGACACGAACGGCACGAGGGACATCTTTGTGCGCCGTTGGGTCAAAGACCCGGCGGCTCCTCTCGGCCTAACCCGCGTCTCCGGCACCAACCGCTACAAGACAGGCGTCGAGGCCTCCAAGCTCGCGTTCCCCGACGGGGCCCGCACGGTCGTCATCGCGACCGGCGCCAACTGGCCGGACGCTCTCGGCGGCTCCGCGCTCGCCGGTGCGGCCGGAGGGCCGCTCTTGCTGACAGCGACGGCCGCGCTTCCTGCCGAGGTGAGCGCGGAGATCGCGCGCCTCGGTGCGACGAATGCGTACATCCTCGGGGGGCCGACAGCTGTGGGCCCGGGCGTGGAGGCTGCGCTCAAGGCATCGCTCGGCACCGGCAATGTGACGCGCCTGGCCGGCGACAACCGCTACGAGACCGCGCGCAAGGTCGCCGATGAGGCGATCGTGCTCGCGAATCTGGGCGACGGCTACGACGGGGTCGCCTATGTGGCCACCGGCTCCAACTTCCCGGATGCGCTTGCCGTGAGCCCGATCGCGGCCGCCAAGATTCGCCCGGTGCTGCTGGCAGACCCACGCTCAGGCGCCGTCTCGCGCCCGAACTCTGTCACGAGCGCCTACATCCTCGGCAGCACGAGCGCCGTGCCGGCATCGGTGCAGACTGCGCTTGGAAACGCGATCGGCGCTGGCAACGTCCACCGCCTCTTCGGCGACAACCGCTACGAGACCGCCGCTGCCATCGCGAACCACGGCGTGGCCGAGGGCCTGTCGTGGGACGGCGTCGGCATCGTGACCGGCACGAACTTCCCCGACGGCCTCTCCGGCGGTGCGATGCTGGCGCGCTTCGGCTCGGTCATGCTGCTCACGCCAGGCACCTCGCTCGCGCCTGCTGCGAAGACCGCGCTTGAAGCCAACGCGGCGAGCATCGACAGCGTGTTCATCCTCGGCGGGGATTCGGCCGTGAGTGACGCGGTCGCCGCAGCTGCAAGGAATGCCGCGGGGCTCTAGAAACGACACAGTCACCCCGGGAGAGCGAGGCTCTCTCGGGGGCGTGCGGGTCGCCGGAGATTCCTCTTTCTCCCATGTGTTCAGAATGATACTGTTGCCCCAGAGCCTGGGGGGCTCCGCACGTTTCACGAGTTGTGGAGCTCGAACTGCCTGCAAACAGCGCCTCTCGACGCACTGCACAAAATGCACAGCCAATGGTTGGTGTGTCGATTGAGGCGCGTTGGCTCGGAGGTTCGTCTTCCGTGTCTCGCGTCCAGACGCGGGGGGACCCGCGCTCACACGGAGGGGGTTCGCGATGCGCTCGTTCTCGCCTGCATGCGGTAAGGTCCTGAGGCCGAGGGGTCACGCTCACCCGACTCGGAAGACCCTCCTTGCATCGATGTCGGTGGTGCTCGCCGCACTTCTCCTCATCTCTGGGATTCCATTCGGGCTCTCACCTGCCATCGCGACCGGGAACCCCGGGACGTTCACATGGGACACCCGGGCGGATTTCGAGCACAACGCTTCGACCACCGATGCGACCACGACCGTATCGGGCGTCTCGACCGAGCGCGTTCCAGGTAGCGCGATGCTGCCTGGACCGATCGTCTCCATCTCGGCTGGCTGGGAGCACACCGTGGGCCTCAAGGCCGACGGCACCGTCGTTGCGGTCGGATGGAACGAGGATGGCCAGACGGACGTCTCGAACTGGACCGACATCGTATCGATCTCGGCAGACGGTCACCACACCGTGGGACTCAAGGCCGACGGCACCGTCGTGGCGGCAGGATGGAACAACGCCGGTCAGACGAACGTCTCGGGCTGGACCGGCATCGTCTCGATCTCGGCGGGCTTCTACCACACCGTGGGTCTCAGGGCCGACGGCACCGTCGTGGCGGTGGGCGCTAACGGCAACGGCCAGACGGACGTCTCGACCTGGACCGACATCGTCTCGATATCAGCAGGCGCCTTTCACACCGTGGGACTCAAGGCCGACGGCACCGTCGTGGCGACGGGGTACAACGCCAACAACCAGACGGACGTCTCGACCTGGACCGACATCGTCTCGATCTCGGCAGGCGGCTACCACACCGTGGGCCTCAAGGCCGACGGCACCGTCGTTGCGGTCGGATGGAACGAGCATGGCCAGACGGAGGTCTCGACCTGGACCGACATCGTGTCGGTCTCGGCGGGCGGTTTTCACACCGTTGGCCTCAAGGCCGACGGCACCGTCGTGGCAGCGGGCACGAACGGCAACAACCAGACGGATGTGTCAGGCTGGACCGGCATCGTCTCGGTGGTGGCAGGCGGCTACCACACCATAGGTCTCAAGGCCGACGGCACCGTCGTGGCGGTGGGCAGCATCGAGTACGGCCAGACTGACGTCACTGGTTGGGCCGACTTTGTTATGGCGGATACAGGCATGTACCACACCGTGGGTCTCAAGTCCGATGGCACCGTTGTGTCGGTGGGCTACAACGGCGATGGCCGGACGGCTGTAACGGGGTGGACCGGCATCGTATCGATCGCAGCCGGTGACAACTACACTGTGGGGCTCAAGTCCGACCGAACCGTAGTAGCAATAGGAGACGGTAGCCACGGCCAGACGAACACTTCGGGCTGGACCGACATTGTCTCAGTGGATGCAGGCAACAGCCATACGGTGGGCCTCAAGTCCGACGGCACTGTCGTGGCGGTCGGGGAAAACGACGACGGCCAGATGGACGTCTCGACCTGGACCGACATCGTCTCGATCTCGGCGTCCACCGGAAACACCGTGGGCCTCAAGTCCGACGGCACCGTCGTGGCGGCAGGCGACAACCACTACGGCCAAACGGACGTCTCGGGCTGGACCGACATCGTCTGCGTCTCGGCGGGCACCCGACACACCGTGGGCCTCAAATCCGACGGCACCGTCGTCGCGGTGGGGGACAACGGCGATGGTCAGACGAATGTCTCGACCTGGACCGACATCGTTTCGGTCGCAGCCGGCGCCTACCACACCGTGGGCCTCAAATCCGACGGCACCGTCGTAGCGACCGGCCGTAGCGACTACGGTCAGACGGATGTTGGAGGATGGACGGACATCGTTTCCGTCTGGGGGGGCCCGTATCACACCGTGGGCCTCAAGTCTGACGGCACGGTCCTTGTCGTGGGCGACAACAACTACGGCCAGATGGACGTTATGGGTTGGACATCGCTTTCGACCGCCAACCCAATAAGCGGCACGATCGGCGGGTCCGGTACCGCGGTCGGCCTGCGTGCCGTGGCGCCCAGCGATTCTCGAGGGTGGAGCAGCATTGTTTCGGTAACCTCGGCCATCAAGCCCTTCCAGGCAGTCAAGTTCGCTGTGCGCTTGTCGGATGATGGGATCGATTGGTCCGAGCCGCTCGGCTCAGATGGGGATCCGATCGACTGGACGAACGGCAGTGGCAACTACCTGGGTCGTGCGGCCAGCGACTCCTCGGCAAGAACCGACCTAAGTGCGCTGCCTGCTTCCAGGTACATCGACATCGTCGTGCGACTTGAGTCCGCCGGCACGCTCACGCCAGAGCTCAAGAGCGTGACACTGCTGAGCGAAGCCAACGTCGCTCCGGTGGCGGTCAACGACACCGTTTCAACTGCCGAGGAGACCACGCTCACGGTTGAAGCACCCGGAGTGCTCAGCAACGATACCGACGCGAACGGCGATACGCTGATCGCGACGCTCGTTGACGATGCGGCCCACGGCACGCTCGCTCTTTCCTCCAGCGGCTCGTTCACCTACACACCCGACGCTGACTTCGTTGGCACAGACACGTTCACATACAAGGTGAACGACGGGATGGCGGACTCCAACGTCGCAAAGGTGACCATCAAGGTCAGCGCCGATCTGCCTCTCGGCCTAACGCGCGTCTCCGGCACCAATCGCTACAAGACAGGCGTCGAGGCATCCAAGCAGGCGTTCGCTGACGGTTCTGTTCGCACGGTCGTCATCGCGACCGGCGCCAACTGGCCCGACGCTCTCGGCGGATCTGCGCTTGCCGGTGCTGCCGGCGGCCCGCTCCTGCTCACCGCCACGACCGCGCTTCCTGCCGAGGTGAGCGCGGAGATCGCGCGCCTCGGTGCGACGAATGCGTACATCCTCGGCAGCGCGAGTGCGGTCGGCACGGGCGTGGAGGCTGCGCTCAAGGCATCGCTCGGCACCGGCAATGTGACGCGCCTTGCCGGCGACAACCGCTACGAGACCGCACGCAAGGTCGCCGATGAGGCGATCGTGCTGGCGAACCTGGGCGACGGCTACGATGGGGTCGCCTATGTGGCCACCGGCTCGAACTTCCCGGATGCGCTTGCGGTGAGCCCGATCGCGGCCGCCAAGA
>DDWM01000001.1 GCA_002345925.1 Actinobacteria bacterium UBA2286
TCGAGAACCTTAAGAAACCTGTTCGAGTAGCATCGCGACGTCTTCTCGGTGAGCGTTCGAGTCGCCGTACCCGGTGACCTGCTGCAGGGCCGTCACTACTCGCCGGTCGTAGCCGCTGCCGATGCCGTTGCGGAGCTCAGCGAGCGCCGCGCTCTTTGTGAGAGCGGGTCGGTGTGGCCGGTTGCTGATCATCGCGTTGTAGGAGTCGCACGCCGAGATGATGCGGGCCATGAGCGGGATGCGCTCTCCTTGAAGGCCGTTCGGGTAGCCGCTTCCGTCCATGCGCTCATGGTGCGAGAGCACAGCTTGCTGAATCTGTTCGTTGAACCTGGCGGTCCGCACTATCCGCGAACCTCCAATGGTGTGGCGCCTGACGACAAGCTCCTCTTCCGCAGTGAGAGGGCGCCTCGCCGAGAGGATCTCAACCGGAACCTCAAGCATTCCGACGTCATGTAGGATTGCAGCAAGCCTCAGGTCTGCGATCTCCTCAGCTTCCATTCCTAGAGTCACTCCCACCGCAACGGAGAGCTCGGCTACGCGATTTGAGTGGTTGATGTAATCGGGCTGGCGCAGTTCCACCAGGCTTGAGAGCGCCATCAGCGTTCCCTGGAGCTGCGACCTGACCTCGTCGAGCAGTATCCGGTTCTCCAGGCTCATCTCGAGGATGCGCGCTACCAGCTGAAGTCCCTCTAGTTGGTCCTCGGTGAAACTGCCGTCTTGCTTCCAGAGGCAGCACACGCGATCGAGTCGTCCCTTGACGCGCAGCGGGACTCCGAGAGCCGCGGAGCCGCTGCCCGTGGCTGAAACCACGAGGGGTTGGCCGGCACGCACGGAGTCGAGCGCCACTTGCATGATGGCGCGCTGGGCTTCGCTCTTCGGGGTCGAGTCAGCCGCGAACATCTGAACGTCATCGCCCACGATTGCTGCTGCGTCCGCCCCAAAGTACTCAACCGATTCTTCGAGCACGCGGTCGATGCCGCTCTCGTGGGTGAGCGAGGCCATCAGCTCTGCGGCCCTATGCGCGAATGCGAGGCGATCATAGGCGCCTTGCAGCTCGGCGGTCGCGGTCTCGAGGTCGTCGTGGAATGCCACAAGCTGCTTGCGTAGCCGTCCATGCTGGTCAACCAGGTACAAGATGACCATTAGCAGCAAGCCTGGGACGATCGCGCGGATGAAATCGCTACGTAGGAGCAAGATGTCGGGGAGTGGCAGACGAGCCATTGCCGAGAAGAGCAGGACTCCGGTGAGAGCGATCAGAACGAGGATGATGATGTAGGCGAGAAGGTTGAGTTGTTCGTCTCGCTTTATGACGGCTCGCAGTTCTCGTTCCATTGCTCTCGCCCCTCATACGTTTGCTTCCTTCTCTTAGCCTATCGGCCCACTGGCGACAGAAGGTTATAGTCGGGCGACGAACGGTCGGTCTGTAATCCAAGCAAGCATGACAGGGGCGCCTACGGCGACAAACGGTATAGGACTGGCGGTGCCTATTTCCCCGCGCCCGCGTAGGCCGCGTCACGTATACTTCAAGCATGGAAATCGAGCTGAAACTACCAAAGCCGCTTCCCGCAGACGCCGTCGTACATTTGACGAATGTCGCCTGCAACTTGCAGCTGGTCGCCGACCTCGGCTACGGCGATGTCGCACTCGCCGTCTTCGACGGAGAGCACCTCCAGGTTGTGGCCGACGCCCGTCCGATGACGGCCATAGCGGCAATCGTCACCTCCCGTATCGGGCAGACGCTCTCCCGCGACGATGAACCCGAGGCGTACGCTGCCTTCGAGGGTGGCCCGGCAGTATTCGGAGATCGTCGCCGAACAACGCGCGGCATCTCGTATTCCACCTCGGCTCGGCCTATTGGAACGCCAGGGTCACCGTACGGCATCGTCCTTCGCGACCTGGCTCAGCAGGTAGTGGAAGCGCCGGGCAAGATGGAAATTGCTTTCATGTCGCTTGCCGAGCGGGTCTTTGAGATCCTCGAGCGCCAGCCGGTGATCGACATCGATACGTCTGAGCCGTTCACGACGTATCGTCGGGCCGGCGATGGCGTCATGGAGATCGACGCGTCCGATGTGGTGGCCTACGCGAGTCCGAACGCCGTCAACATCATGCAAATGGCCGGCGTCGAAGGCGGCGTGGTCGGCAGGGTCTCAGCGACGCTTCCCGGCGGTGCGACCGCAATCAAGCCGGTGCTTCACAGCGGCGGGGCCCGCGCGGTGACGATCAAGGTTGCTGACAGGTCGCTTCTCTACCGCACTATCGGCTTCAATCCCGGCGCGCTCGTGCTGGTGGAAGACGTCACTGACGTGGTTCGCCGAGAGCAGGAGCTGCGCGTCAAAGAGGCGACCATCCGCGAGGTGCACCATCGCGTGAAGAACAACTTGCAGACGATTGCATCGCTCTTGCGCATACAAGCGCGTCGTACCACCAGCGATGAAGCGTCGCGCGCACTTGCCGAGGCGGTCGAGCGGGTGTCGTCGATGGCGGTCGTGCACGAGATGCTCGCCGCATCCACCGAGGAGTCCGTGGACTTCTCGGTAGCGGCACGAACGGTCGTTGATATGGTGCGCCAGAGCCTTGCACACAGCGGAGCCGAGATTGTAGTGGTCGTTGAGGGGGAGACCGGGCTTGTCCCTGCCTCGGTCGCAACGTCGCTTGCGCTCGTGTGTGCGGAGCTTGTGCACAACGCGATCGAGCACGGATTCGGTGACAGCACCAGCGGGAGAGTCACCGTGAGCATGCGGCGCCTGCCCGGCGAGCTCCATCTGGTCGTGCGCGACGACGGCGCCGGACTCCCGGACGGGTTCAGCCTGGATTCCTCGGCGAATCTTGGGCTTGCCATCGTGAAGACGGTGGTCGGAGACGATCTTCGTGGCACACTGACGTTTTCCAGCGCGCGTGGCACGACCGTGACCATCCGCGTTCCCGTACCTGATCGTGCCGAGGAGGCGTGAGATAGCCCATGCGTGTGCTGATCGCTGAAGACGAGGCCATCATCCGGATGGATCTGCGTGAGATGCTCGTTGAAGAGGGCCACGACGTCGTGGGCGAAGCTCGCAACGGCGCAGAAGCGGTCGAACTCGCACGGGAGCTCAAGCCCGATGTCATCTTCATGGACGTCAAGATGCCCGGCATGGACGGTATCGAGGCGGCATGTATCCTCTCGGCGGACAGGGTTGCGCCGATCGTGATGGTGACGGCGTTCTCGCAGGCGTCGTACGTGGACCAGGCGTGCGCGGCGGGAGCGATGGCGTACCTCGTCAAGCCGTTCTCCAAGCGCGACATCGTCCCGGCGATGCACGTGGCCACGTCCCGCTTTGCCGAGACGCGCCTGCTTGAGGCCGAGGTCGTCGACCTGAACGACCGGCTGGAGACGCGCAAGGTGCTCGATCGCGCTAAGGGCGTGCTCATGGCGAAGGGTATGACCGAGCCGGAGGCTTTCAAGCGGCTCCAGCGCCTTGCGATGGACAAGCGGCGCTCACTCAAAGAGATTGCCGAGGCGATACTGCTCGCAAGCGAGGCTGAGAAGTAGGATGTCGGCCGGCTTTGCGCTGCTCGCGCGGACGTTCATCATCGGCATCCTCGTGGCTGCGCCTGTCGGCGCGATGGGCGTGCTCTGCATCCAGCGCACCCTTGGCCGAGGAGCGCGGGCGGGACTCGCGACCGGCCTTGGCATCGCTTCGGCCGACGGGTTGTACGCCGCAATCGCGGCCTTCGGGCTTTCGGCGCTTTCGAGCGCTCTTGTAGCATGGCAGACGCCGCTTCGGCTTGTGGGCGGCGCGGTGCTCGTCTACCTGGGAGTGCGCGCGATGCTCACGCAGCCCAAGACGGCCGCGTGCGCCTCGGCAGACCCGCTCGATGGCCGAGGAGTTGCCGCGCTTTACACCTCGGCGGTGGGGCTTACGCTCACCAACCCGATGACGATCATGGCGTTCGGTGCGGTCTTCGCGAGCGCGGGGCTCGCCGCGCAGCCTGGTTTGGGGACAGCCGCGGTCGCCACGGCCGGCGTCGTCAGCGGATCGCTCGCGTGGTGGATCGCGCTCGTGACGGTGAGCTCGCTCGCGCGAGCGCGCGTAGGCGACAAGGTGCTTGCAGGCGTCAGTCGCGTGTCGGGCGCGCTTGTGGTGGTCTTCGGGCTGATCGCGATCGTGGCAGGGCTCGCGGGGTAGGAGAGTGCGGTCGCGGCCGGCTACAGCAGCCTGATCTCGCAGACTGACGCAGCGATGCGACCGAACGCCTTGCGATCCGCCGAGATGAGAATGCAGCTGTGCTCGATAGCTACCGCGAGGAACAGGGCGTCGTAGACGCTGAGCCCGTGTTCAAGCGCGAGTTCTGCGGCGTTCGAGAGGATGCCATCGTCGGGCTCCACGAAGTCGATGTGGAACCGCGTGACGTCTTCGATTGCACCCCGCAGCGCTTCGGCGCCGCAGCCGGAGTAGCGGAGCGCGTTGATGACCTCGACTCTCACTATCGACGGGGCCAAGAGTGCGACCTCGCCGTCACGATGCGAGCGCAGGAGCGCCAAAGCCTCATCCAGCCCGGGCTCATCGGCAGGGGCGAACCACTTGAACGCGACCGACGTGTCGACGCATACGCAGGTGGTCACGCTCCGTCACGCTCCCGGTCACGGCGGATTTGAGCGACCGCATCAAACCCGGGAGTGACGTCCGCGCCAACCGTGCGGGCGTGTGCGATCGCGGCATCGATGTCCCGGGTACGTTGCTCGCGCTTGTGCTCCTCGGCGATCTGCGCGATGTAGCACGCGCCGGCCTCCTGGAGGAATGCGCTGCGCGACGTGCCAATACTCTCGGCCGTGCGGTCGACATCTTCCAGCAGGCCATCCGGGATGGTGATGTTGATTCGAGCCATGATGACCACACTCCAAGTGTGTACAGCTGATACACACTATATGTACCCATTCGTTTCTGCGAAAGCAAGGGCTATTGACCGGCATAGGGGCAGAGCGTACGGTATAGCGTACGTGAAGGGAGTCACGCATGGAGAACATCAGTGCGACAGAGGCCCGCAAGCAGCTCTACAGCCTCGTCGATCGCGTCCAGGAATCGCACGAACCTGTCTGGATCACCGGCAAGCGGGGCAGCGCCGTGCTTATTTCCGAGGACGATTGGCGCGCCGTACAGGAGACGCTCTACCTCGTCTCGGTGCCGGGCATGCGTGAGTCGATCCTCGACGGTATGGCCACACCGGTCGACGAGCTTGAGAGCGACCTCGACTGGTGAGCTGGCGTCTCGTCTACACGAAGTCGGCCCAGAAGGACGCAGCGCTGCTGGCTGCTGCCGGACTGAAGTCGAAAGCGCAGGGCCTTCTCGATGTTCTTGCCGAGAACCCCTATCAGTCTCCGCCGCCCTTTGAGAAGCTCGTGGGCGACTTGAGCGGTGCCTGTTCGCGCCGAATCAACATCCGCCACCGGCTCGTGTATCAGGTGATCGAGGATGATCACGTGGTGAAGGTGCTCAGGATGTGGAGTCACTACGAATAGGAGCGTGGCCGGGAATGTTCAATGCGCAATTCGGATGGCTCATGTTGCTAGGAGCTGCTGTGTTGTGGCCGATTCGCCGCGGTGTGGTGCGTGCGCGCTTGGGGCGTGTGACCCCCGAGTGGATGGAGTGGGAGGTCATCCAAGCCGAGGTCATGCTTGAGGGGTTCATGGCGTTGGGCTTCATCTCGCTGCTTGGCACGCTGTTCGGCGACGTAATGCCTGTGCCTGTGCCGGGTTATGACATTTTTGTGAGCGTGGCGCTCCATGCTCTTGCTGCCGGATCGGTCGCGGCCGTGATCGAGACGGTTCGGCGTCCTGGCTTTGTGAGCCGGTTCGTACTCATTCTTGTGGGAGTGGCGTGGGTCGTGTCTTGTGCGCTTGCGGTTCTGACCGCATATCAGCCGACACAGGCGAACGATATTTCCCGCGGTGCGCCGGTGGCGATGCTCCTTGGACTCGTGGCGTACGGGCTTTCGTGGTGGAGGCTTGTGCGGGAGTAGGGGCGGAAGCGCCATCGACCGAGGGACATGTACCTGTGGGTTCCGGCGCGTCGCGCCTGGCACGCTTCATGGACAGCTGCCGACTACCCCAGCGCCTTCTTGATCGACCCGATGGCCAGCCACATCGGTACCGGACGAGGCCGGGCCGCACCGCCGCCGGCGAGGATGCCGATCGGGCGAAAGCCGAAGCGCTCGTAGAAACCGGCTGCCTCGGGACGTGAGTCGATGACAACACCCGCACACCCGATTCGCGTGGACTCATCAAGGGCGATGCGAAAGACCGCGTGGAGCAGTTCCGAGCCAAGGCCGATTCCCTGGACGCGCGTGTCGACCGCGAGCCGTGCGACGCGCAGAACGGGGACCTCCGGGTAGCCACCCGGGGCGAGTCGCGCGCTCGTGGCATTACTCGCGATCGAGGCTGCCGAGATGGTGAAATAGCCGACGACCCTTCGAGTCCGCGCATCGATCGCACAGTACGTCACGCCGAGGTGGTGTCGCGTCTGGTTCTGCCACGCGTACCGCTCGAGGAATACGTCGAGCGACGGCTCGCCGCATGAGAAGCCCGCGCGTACATCCGAGCGTTCGAGCGTCCTAACCAGCATCGCGCGATCGCCGCATGAGTTCGCGCAACGCGAGCGTGGGCTCAGCGGGATGCTCGATGTCAGAGAGCACCGCATCCCAGGTGGCGGCGTCCACGATGAGGCTTGCGGGCACGACGTACTCGGACGGAACGGCGTTGAGCGTGTCGAGGTGGGCGAGTATAGCGTCTTCTACAAGACGACTCTTCTTCATGCCGGTCTCGCGGGCGTACAGGTCAAGCCTGTCCCGCGTCGCCTCGCTGATCTGGGCTGATATCTGCACGTATTCGATCATCAAGTATCGCCTCCGTAGAAAATTCTACGAAAACGTAGAGAACAAGGCAAGCCTCGCTAGCGTGGCAGACCCTGTCCGCCTCACCCAAGCGCCCGCACCTGACACGCACCGCTCTTGGCAAGTCGACGGTCGTCGGTGACCAGTTCACAGTCGAGGCGCTTGGCCAGGGCGGCGAAGACGGCGTCGTAGATCGTGAGGCGGTGCTCGCCGGAGAGCGCGATCGCTGAGCGAGCAAGCGCACCGTCGACGGAGTACCACTGCAACTGCACGAGGTCGAGCCGATCGGCTGCCTCAAGCAAGTGCACGTCGTCGAGGCGCCGGTACCTGAGCGCGTTCAAGACCTCAAGGCGGAGGTGTTCGGGTGCGGCCAGAGTGAAGACTCCGTCCAGATGACCCTGAAGGAGATCGAGCGCCGCTGGGACGTGGTTCTCGCCTTCGTCAACGAACCATTTCACGGCAACCGACGAGTCGACCACTACCAACTGCGCGCTCACTCTTTGCCCGCTTTGCGACCATCGCGGTCTCGGTCGGCGCGGATGATCGCCGTCGTGTCCATACCGGCGGGAAGGTGCTTCGAGAGCTCCCGCATCCCGGCGATCGCCTCGGAGATGCTGCGCCTGCGCTCCTCGGCGGCCTGTTGGTCGCGGATCTTCGCCACGTAGAGCGCGGTGGCTTCTTGCATGAGTCCGCTGCGCGAGCGCCCGAGCGCGGACGCGATGTCGTCCACCTCTTCCAGCAAGGAGTCGGGGAGCGAAACGTTGACCTTGGCCATGGTAGTCCTCCACGGTAGTGCCGGACGGTAGTGCCATTCCGAGTATATCACCGCGGCGTCGCCCAGAATCCGTGTTTCCGCAGGGTTTCGCGCCCGGCACGACGCGTGCTATAATCCGCGAACTAACACAAAGGCGTGTTGGAGACAGACGTTTTTGAGCAACGACGCTCATCTCGGCCAAGTGGTCGATGGTGGGCGTTTTTCGTTTGTCAGGCACCCGATGCAGATCGGTAGGAGCGTATGAAGGAATTCGCAGTTTTCTGGGGATGCACGATCCCTGCGCGGTTCCCGTTCATCGAGAAGGCCACGCGGCTTGTCTTTGATGACCTGGGCGCGACCGTGCATGAGCTAGAAGGCCACACCTGCTGCCCCGAGGGCGTGCTTGTGAAGGCCAACGACGAGAACGCGTTTTACACGACCGCCGCGAGGAACCTCGCGCTCGTGGAGAAGGCCGGTCTTGGCGTTGTGACGCCGTGCAACGGCTGTTACTCCACCTTCAAGGAGGCGCAGAGCCACCTCACGAAGGACTGGCGCCTCAAAGACGCCATCAATGAGAAGCTCGCAGCGCAGGACCTCCACTTTGATGGCACGCTGCAGGTCACACACCTTGCCGAGTGGCTCTCCGAGGACATGGGTGCGGGCGTTATCGCAGCCAAGATCACGAAGCCGCTGTGGGGCATGCGCATCGCTGTGCACTACGGCTGCCACCTGCTGCGCCCGAGCCCGGCCGTTCGCTGGGACGATGCGCTCAACCCGACCAAGGTCGAGGCGCTCATCGCGGGCCTCGGCGCGACGGTCGTGGATTACACCACCAAGATGCAGTGCTGCGGCAACGCGCTCGATCGCGTGGGTGAGCGTGAGGGTTCGCTCGCATTCGCGCGTCGCAAGCTCATGGACCTCATGGGCAACGACGTCGACGCACTTGTGGTCGTGTGCCCCAGCTGCTTCCAGCAGTTTGACCTCAACCAGGCCGCGCTCCAGCGCGCGAAGGAAGACGTCAACGTGCCGGTGCTGTACCTCTCGGAGCTCATCGCGCTCGGCATGGGCCATGAGCCCGCCGAGATAGGCCTTGATATGCACCGCGTCTCGGTAGAACCGTTCCTGGAGAAGTGGGAGAGCCGTCAGGCCGACAAGGCCAGGCTCTCGTCGCTCTTTGACGTGTCGCTCCTCACCAAGTGCGTGAACTGCCAGGCGTGCAAGGACGACTGCCCGGTGTGCAAGGTCGACACCAAGTACCAGCCGACCGAGATCATCGAGCGCCTGCTCAAGGGCGAGATCGACGAGGTGCTCGCCGATCCGCAGGTCTGGAAGTGCCTGGAGTGCTACACGTGCCAGGAGCTCTGCCCCAGCCGCATCGGTATGGCCGAGGTCTTCCGCAAGCTCAAAGAGCTCTCGCTAGAGGCCGGCACCGGCCCCGAGCAGGTCTCGGCGGCTTATGACACCTTCCGCAAGACGGGCATGCTCGGCGCGCCGAGAGAATCCGCCCGCAAGAAGCTTGGACTATCACCGCTGCCGGCTAGTGGCGGCGAGGCGCTATCCCGCCTGCTTGCTGATAACGATGAGGGAGTTGAATAGCATGACGACGGAGCGACCACGCTACGCCGAAGAGGCGTCGTACAAGATCCACGGTGGCTGCGGCCTGATGGGCATCTGCGATGAGAGCGGAACGCTCATGAGCGGCGAGGACGCCATCCTCGCGATGGCCGTCCAGCACGACCGCGGCAACGGCCTCGGCGGCGGATTTGCCGGCTACGGCATCTACCCCGAGTTCCCGGATCACTTCGCGTTCCACATGATGTACCACGACATCCAGGCCAAAGAAGAGGTCGAAGCCCTCTTCGACCAGTACTTCCTGGTTGATCTGGCCGAGCCGATGCCGACGCGTCCGGTCAAGGGTATCTCGGATGCGCCGCTTCTGTGGCGCTACTTCCTCAACCCGTACCCGGGCAAGCTGGAAGAGTCAGAGCTTTCTGCCGAGGACTACGTGGTCAAAGCCGTCATGAACATCAACTCGTCGGTCGACGGCGCATTCGTGGCTTCCTCGGGCAAGAACATGGGCGTCTTCAAGGGTGTTGGGTATCCCGAGGAGATCGGCCACTACTTCCGTCTGGAAGAGTACGAAGGCAACACCTGGACCGGCCACAACCGGTTCCCCACGAACACTCCCGGATGGTGGGGTGGCGCGCACCCGTTCGCGCTGCTCGACTGGACCATCGTGCACAACGGCGAGATCTCCAGCTACGGCATCAACAGCCGCTACCTGGAGCAGTTCGGCTACAAGTGCACGCTTGGCACCGACACCGAGGTTGCCGCGTACCTGTTCGACTTGCTGCTCCGCCGTCACAAGCTCCCGATGGAGCTCGCGTGCAAGGCGCTCGCAAGCCCGCTGTGGGATGAGATCGACCGCATGCCCGAGGCCGAGCAGGCCGTCATGCGCTCGCTGCGCTCGGTCTACGGACCCGGCATGCTCAACGGCCCGTTCGCGATCGTCCTCGGCTTCAACGGCGGCATGGTCGCACTGAACGACCGCATCAAGCTCCGCCCGCTGGTTGCGGCTCGCAAGGGCTCGATCCTCATGGTCGCCTCCGAGGAAAGCGCGATTCGCGCCGTTATCGCCGAGCCCGATTCGGTCTGGATGCCCAAGGCAGGCGAGCCGACGATTGCTCGCGTGAAGGGCATGGACTGGCCGATCCACGGCGACTTGCACCTGGATCCGTCCGAGATCTCGTGTGCTGTCACCGGCACCGAACGCTCCTGCGACACCGTGGAGGTGACCGCTTAAGATGCCTACCTCATTCATCCAGCCTGAGTTCAAGGTCAAGATCGATTACGACAAGTGTCACAAGTGCGGCCGCTGCGTTCAGCAGTGCGGCTGGGGTGTCTACAACTTCAACGAGCGCCCGATCCCGGATGACTCCAAGTGCCGCGCCTGCCACCGCTGCGTGACGTACTGTCCGGCGCACTGCATCTCCATCGAGAAGAACAACCTCGCCTACCGCGACAACGACAACTGGTCGCCGGCCGCGCGCAAGGCCGTCTGGCGTCAGGCCGAGACCGGCGGCGTGCTCCTCACCTCCATGGGCAACCCGCTGCCGTACACTCGCATCTTCGACCACCTGGTCCTCGATGCTTGCCAGGTCACCAACCCGTCCATCGACCCGCTCCGCGAGCCGATGGAGCTCCGCACGTTCATCGGCC
Source organism: Actinobacteria bacterium UBA2286 (assembly GCA_002345925.1). GTDB lineage: Bacteria > Actinomycetota > Coriobacteriia > Anaerosomatales > Anaerosomataceae > UBA2286. Next base: position 10,841 of record DDWM01000001.1, read on the forward strand.
ACAAGCCGGACAGCGTGGGAGTGGAGCCTGATGGCAACGGCGGCTTCCGCTTGGCCGAGGGCGAGGGCATGAAGAACAACCTCAAGCTCGACACGCCGATCCTTTTCTCGCCTATGAGCTACGGCTCGGTCTCCCTGAACGTCCACAAGTCGCTTGCGATGGCTGCTGAGCGTCTCGGCACGTTCATGAACACCGGTGAGGGCGGTCTGCACGCAGACCTGTTCCCGTACCAGGACAACGTCATCGTCCAGGTAGCTTCCGGTCGCTTTGGTGTGAGCCCGGATTACCTCGGCCGCGGTGCTGCCATTGAGATCAAGATCGGCCAGGGCGCCAAGCCTGGCATCGGCGGGCACCTTCCCGGCGAGAAGATCAACAAGGAAGTCTCCTCAACGCGCATGATCCCGCAGGGCACGGATGCTATCAGCCCGGCGCCGCATCACGACATCTACTCCATCGAAGACCTGCGCCAGCTCATTTACGCGCTTAAAGAAGCCAGCGGCTACAAGCCGGTCGGCGTGAAGATCGCCACCGTGCACAACGTGGCGGCGATCGCCTCGGGCATCGTTCGTGCAGGTGCCGACTACGTGTACCTGGACGGCTTCAAGGGCGGCACCGGTGCTGCGCCGCAGGTCATCCGCGACCACATCGGTATCCCGATCGAGATTGCGATTGCCGCCGTTGACCAGCGCCTGCGCGATGAAGGCATCCGCAACTGGGCGTCGGTTATCGCTGCCGGCTCGATTCGCTCCTCGGCAGACGTTGCCAAGGCGATCGCGCTTGGTGCTGACGCTGTGGCGATCGGCTCGGCGTCGCTTATGGCGCTTGGCTGCCACCTCTGCCAGAGCTGCCACACGGGGTCCTGCAGCTGGGGCATCACCACGCAGAAGCCGGAGCTCACGCGCCGCATCGATCCCGAGTGGGGTGCCGAGCAGCTCACGAACCTGGTGCACGCGTGGAGCCATGAGCTCCAGGAGATCCTGGGCGCGCTTGGTGTGAACGCCATCGAGTCGCTGCGCGGATCTCGCGAGCGCTTGCGCTCCATCGGCCTGGACGAGCAGATGAACAAGGTCCTCGGCGTCAAGCCGGCGGGGATGTAGGGGAGGCACAATGCCAAGAGAAATGGCTCCCGGAGTAACCGAAGGCTACGTCAAAGTCGCGCCGAAGATCACGCGCGACGGAGACAAGGTCACCATCGACTCCAACGGTGTCTACTACAAGCAGCTCAACGAGGCGATTCGCGCACAGATCGCCGACGGCGCGAAGCACGTTGTGCTTGAGAACGTGAACGGTCAGCGCTACATCGGCACGGGCGTGAAGGCGAAAGACGTGAAGATCGACGTCCACGGTACCGCCGGAAACGACCTCACGATGTTCATGGACGGCCCGACGGTTGAGGTGTTCGGCGCCGCACAGGATGGCGTGGGCAACACCATGAACGCCGGCAAGGTCATCATCCACGGTGACGCGGGCGACGTGCTTGGCTACGGCATGCGCGGCGGCAAGGTGTACGTGAAAGGCGACGTGGGCTACCGCGTTGGCATCCACATGAAGGCGTACGAGAACCTCGTGCCGATCATGGTGTGCGGCGGCAAGGCTCGCGACTTCTTCGGCGAGTACATGGCCGGCGGCATGCTCGTGCTGCTCGGCATGAACACACAGTTTGCCGAGCAGCCCCTGGTGGGCTCGTTCGTTGGCGCCGGAATGCACGGCGGCGTCATCTACATCCGCGGCACGGTCGAGTCGTGGCAGTGTGGCAAGGAAGTCGGCGTGACCGAGGCCGACGAGGCCGATATGGCCGAGCTCAAGCCGATCCTTGCGGACTACTGCGAGTGCCAGGGCATGGACCTGGAAGAGGTGCTGTCAGAGCCGTTCATCAAGCTCAAGCCGTTCAGCCACCGGCCGTACGGGAAGATGTACGCGCCGATGTAAGGTGCAAGTGGGTTCTTTGCGCTTACACAGACTGCATAAGAGGCGGGCCCGAGAAGGGCCCGCCTTTGTTGTGTAGCGAGGGATATGGGATATGATGGAAATGCCCGCGGGGGAATGCGAGTGGAAGCGGGCTCAATGCGGGTGATATGCAGACCGTAGAAATGTGGGTTAGGCACAACCCTGCAAGAACGGGAATGTGCCAGAATCGAAACATGGACAAGTCACACATCCTGAATGAGATTCGTCGCACAGCGGAGGCCAATGGAGGCGTTCCACTTGGGCGCGCTCGCTTCCTCGAGCACACGGGAATCCGCGAGACCGACTGGGCAGGCAAGTACTGGTTGAAATGGAGCGACGCCGTAGCGGAGGCTGGCTTCACCCCCAACACAATGCAGCGCGCCTACGAGGACGACGCGATTCTTGAATCGCTGGCGCTATTCGTTCGTGAGATTGGCCACTACCCAGTCTTCAACGAACTCGTAATGAAGCGCCGGTTAGATCCCAGTTTCCCTAGCCATGGCACCTTCGCGCGCCTCGGCAAGAAGGGTGAGATTGCAGCGCGACTCGCAGTCTGGTGCGACGAGATAGGCGGCTGGGATGACGTCCTGGCTCTCTGCCTCCCCATCGCTGAGAAGGCGAGCCCACAACACGATGAGGATGAGACTCCCAGCGCACCCGACGGCTACGTCTACTTGATGAAGTCCGGGAGGTACTACAAGATCGGGCGAACCAATTCGGTGGGACGTCGGGAGTACGAGCTGGGCATCCAGCTACCGGAGCCACTGAGTGTCGTACACACAATCGCAACCGATGATCCTGCTGGTATCGAAACCTACTGGCATGAGCGATTTGCCACGCGCAGGAAGAACGGCGAGTGGTTCGAACTTCGCCGTGAGGATGTCACGGCGTTCAGACGTCGGAAGTTCCAGTAGGGTGTGCCTAACCCGCGCTTCCACACTGACAAGATGAGGCCCGCGAGCTACGCTCGGCAGGACGAGGCAAGTTCGGCCTCATCTTGCAGGTGAAGCGCAAACACGTTAGCCATAGTGGGGGAGTCGCG
>DDWM01000041.1:0-27988 GCA_002345925.1 Actinobacteria bacterium UBA2286
CCGTGCTTCATCTCGCCGGCCGGGTACGCCTCGGCGTGGATGTAGCTGATCTCCTTGAGCTTGAGTGCGCCCTCCATGGCAACCGCCACGCCCACACCTCTGCCGAGGAAGAGCGAGGACACGGCATCCTTGTAGACAGCCGCACACGCTTCGATGTCGTTAGCATCGCCGAGAATCGCCTCAACGACTTCCGGCATGCGCGCAAGCTCATCCCAGAGCGCATTCACGCGGTCCGAGTCGAGCATGCCGTTTGCCTGCGCGAGTTTAAGCGCGAGCACGGTGAGCGCGGCGATCTGCGCGGTGAACGTCTTGGTGGCCGCAACGCCGATCTCCGGCCCCGCATGCGTGTAGATGACGCCGTCGCTCTCGCGAGTCACGCGCGATCCGACGACGTTGGTGATCGCGAAGACCTTCGCGCCGCGCTTGCGCGCTTCGCGCACGCCCGCAAGTGTGTCGGCGGTCTCGCCCGACTGCGTGATGGCGACCACGAGCGTCTCGGCATCCACAATGGGATCGCCGTAGCGGAACTCGCTTGAGACCTCCACCTGCACCGGGATGCGCGCCCACTGCTCGATGAGGTGCTTGGCGACCACACCGGCGTGGAACGACGTGCCGCACGCGACGATGAAGACGCGGCGGATAGAGGCGAGCTCGGCATCGGTCATCTGCAACTCAGAGAGCTGGATGATGCCGTCATCGCCCATGCGACCGCGAAGCGTCTCTCTGATCGCCGTCGGCTGCTCGAAGATCTCCTTGAGCATGAAGTCCTCGTAGCCGCCCTTCTCGGCAGCATCGAGGTCCCACTCCACGTGCATCATCTCGGGCTCGACCTCGGCGCCAGAGTCGTCCACGACGCGCACGCCCGTGGCTGTGACGGTCGCGATCTCACCGTCGTGCAGCACGAGGATCTCACGCGTGTATTCAAGCACTGCAGGGATATCACTGGCGACGATGTTCTCGCCCTCACCGATGCCGATGATGAGCGGCGAATCCTTGCGCGCGGCAACGATCGAGTCGGGCTCATCGAGATGCACGACGCCAAGCGCATAACTGCCGTCGAGCCTGCGCACCGCATGCGCGACCGCGTCGGCCAGGTCGCCCTGGTAGTACGCCTCCACGAGATGCGCGACGGTCTCAGTATCGGTGTCCGAGCGGAGCACGTGGCCCTGCGCGGCAAGCTCCTCGCGCAGCTCGGCGTAGTTCTCGATGATGCCGTTGTGGACGACCGCGATTGTGCCGGTGCAGTCCGCGTGCGGGTGCGCGTTCGCCTCATTCGGAGCGCCGTGCGTCGCCCACCGCGTGTGGCCGATGCCGACGTTACCGGGGACGGGCGTCTCGGCCAGGACCTCTTTCAGGTTCACGAGCCTGCCGATGCGGCGAACGACTGCAAGCGACTCGTCGCTGACGATCGCGACACCGGCCGAGTCATAGCCGCGGTACTCAAGACGTGCAAGTCCGCCGAGCAGAACATCACTTGCCTGCTGCGGACCGACGTATCCAACGATTCCACACATAGGTTCATCCTCTCGCGAGGTAGCTGGTCAGGGTGTGCGGCGATTGCGCCGCGAGGGCTGACACGTTCATTCCCCGGTGTGGGGCGCGTGCCTGCGGTGTACGAACCTGGATCGACGTCGCTTTGTCTCCCGATCGCTCGGGGGCTTTGTCTTCGTCGTTTCGACTCCAGAAGCCGGAGGGCCATCCGCCGAGTCTTTCGATAAGCCCTCACCTCGTCAACTGGCACGGGGGTTTGTGCCTCCGCTGCGCATCGCGCTGCCAGTCCTGGCGCTCGCGTTTACGTGTGTTGGTCATCCCTCCTCAGGCGTCGTGTTCATGTCCGCCGAGGATTATACCAGTGTGAGGTTGTCGGGAGGGTTACGGGTGATGCGGGGCAGTGTCGTGCTCCGGCGTCAGCCGGATCTCAACCTCGCATCCGACAGCACTCGCGTACTTCTTGAGCGTAGAGACCGACGGCGAATGCTTGCCAACCGCCTCAAGACGCGAGACCGCGCTCTTGGTCGTGCCCATCGCCTCCGCGACCTCCTCTTGCGTCAGTCCCGCTCGTATACGGGCGCCGAGAAGCTCGCGCACGAGCAGATACTCGTCTTCGAGCGCGTCGTACGCCTCGTTGAACCCCTTGCGTTCGAGCGCCTTCGCGAGGAACTCGTCGTGATCGTGAGAAACAGGGTTGTACTTGATGTCAGCCACCTCGCACCTCCTTCATTCGCACGACGGCTTCCGAGGTTAGCGTATTTGCTAACTCTGGTCAACGCATCCGCCGAGCGCGGCCCTCGCCCTACCCGATCAGCCGCACGCCGGCGTACCCCGAGTGCGCGCGCCTATCTGCCGAGTAGAGCGGTGCATCCAACAGCGTGGCAATCGCCGGTGCGCACGCGTCGTAGAAGTCGCAGCCGAGGGCATTCGCCGCGTCCAGAGCGGCCTCCAGCACATGCTCAACCGGTGGCACCGTCACGATTCCCGCTGCCGAGAAGAACGCGACCGCCGCACGAGCAGGCGCGTCCCCGGCCTGACGACGGATGGTGCGAAGAACCTCATAGACGAACAGATCCGGGACAACGAGTGTGATCTCACCGGACGCGACGCCTCGAAGCAGCTCCATGGCGTCCTCGCGGCCAGACTCCGGAACGAACCACTTCACGCCAACGGAGGCGTCAGCGACTGCGAAGTGACTACTCACGGCCTTCGCCGGGTCGCTCACTGAGAATGCGGCGGACAACCTCCGCGTCACTGTCGCCTTCAGAAGCGTGCCGCAGCCCGATCAGGAAGTCGCTGGCTCCCACCTCCGGCGTGGTGTCATGCTCCGACCATGTCGCGGCAACGCCATCCGCGATGCCGATAGCGCGTTCGACACTGGTGCGCCGCTCGACCTCGCTTCGCGTCGCGACGTACTCCGCAAGCGCCTCCTGCACGATTGAGCTCCGACTGCGGCCGAGCGACAGCGCGTCGACATCAACTTGCCCGAGCAGGTCGTCGGGAATGTAAACGTTCACTTTCGCCATCAGAATCTCCAGAGGTACTACCTTTTGGGTACTACTAGCTGAACATAGCACCTTGTGATCTAGGATTCAACGACGGCCGACCACTTTCGTGTGGCAGCCTTCGCGACTGCAGCCACGACCAGTCCCACCGGTCCAGCTACGCAGACCATGAAGGCTGGGGCACTCTGGGTTGCGGCGTGCCACCATGCCGGTGACACCCCGGACGAGATAACAAGCCAGACGCCCAACGCCGAGGCGACTGCCTGAACTCCGAAGAGCAACCAGAACAGACGGCGACCGCGCGGGCCGATCACAATTAGCAGGCCAAGCCCGGCGTTGGTCGCTGCAATGACGCCTCCGGCCAAATTCAGCATGCGTCGCCCCTATCGTCCTTGGTCGCCGGCACACCTCCGCGACGGGTGTCGATAGCCAGCCAGACCAAACTGGCAGGAATGGTAAGCAACGCGAGGACCATCGTCGTCCCGGCGAACGTGGGCGACAGCGTCGACGGGCGCACAATCGCCCAGATAACCATCACCGTCAATTCCAGCAAAGTAGACGCAAACCCAATCCTCAAAATGCGCAAACCCAGTGGCCGCGCCCGAGAGTATCTCGTGCCGAATCCCAGCACCAGCCACGAAGCGACATAGGATGCGACAGGAGCGGCTGACAGCATGGAAATCGCGAGCACGGCAGATCCCATCGGCAACTCCCTCTGTTTCGTCAGGCTTGGCTCAGTCAGCCGAGAGACGGACGGCGCGGTGTACCGCGCGAACAACACAGCACCAACTCCTCGCCGTGTGCGTCCCCGCGAGAAGCGGCTAGCCTCTGTCAGGCCGAGCCTTCAGGGCGCCTGCTCGTATGTAGAGTACTGCCATCCAGCCAGTCGAGACTACGAGGCAAGCCATGATCGCCATTCCGAGCAGTGCGAGCGCGAGGTACGGTTCATCCCCGCCAAAGAACACGACCCCCCAAATCGCAAACGCCGACGCAAGGACTAGTGAGACAGCTCCCAAGACCATGATCCGCGGCATGTAACCTGTGCCGTCCAACGGCTCCAACGCGACCCCGACTGCCAGTTCAATGAGACCGCGCCGACGAGACTCAATGACCGCCTTGTCCAGCGTCCTTTGCATACGAACCGAACGACGTTGCCAAATCGCCGCGAGTAGCGCCACGAGTCCTATTCCTAGAAGGATGCCTAACTCGGGCTGATCGACCGATAACCACATTGAGACCACCGCCAGGACGAACACCATAGCGGAGCCGAGTAGGAATACACGCCGACTCCTCGTCCTCTTGGCAGCGCATTGAGACAGCATGTTCGTGAGCTGGTCGTCCGCAAGACCCTGCAAGTCTGAAGTACTCCCCATTCCACTCTCCTGTTCTCGGCTTTCAAATTCCATCAATCCACAGCGTGCGCAATCTCAGCGCGGAGCGGACCCCGCGACTGACAGCGCTGTCCCTGTCACACCAAGACACACGCCCTGCATCGCGACTGCGGTGGAAACCCCTGGGGCCATCGGCACAAACCCCACCGCCGAAACGGCAAAGCCCGTGACACCCAACCCGCGACTCAAGTCACGCTCACCTCTAGAAATCCAACCCTTCTTGTATGAAGCTTCGGATCCAAAGACGGCTATCGCATTGAAGGCGGCGCCGACAATGAACGGGGCCAGGAGCGCAAGTCCGCCGGTCCCTGCAATCGCTAGACCGACACAGAATACTCCCAAAGCAACTCCCGCCACCCCTGCTCCGATACAAATTGCTGACGCCATGTTCTTGGCAAGTTCGTCGCTGCTCCCCGTTTGAGACGGCGCCGTCCCATTACACGCCGCGATAGCTGCTTCAGCTTGAGCTGCCTTCATCGCAAGCGATGCCTCAACTCGCGCTTCCGCCATCCCTCGGCTGGCCGCCGCACTCGCTGCCATGCCCTGCGAGTTCTTGCTCGGCGTCACGTTCCCTTGCTGGTCGACCGTGCTGTGATAGTCGTCGTGACCGTAGTTGTAGCCGTCGTCGCCATAACCGTCGCACATGTTGTAGCCGTGCGGCTCACGTCCATCAGTATCGCTCAGGTTCACCGGGTCGTCGACGCAGTACAAGAACCCGTTCAGACTCGCCGGGTCGCCCGCGCTCGGGGGTGCGGGATCCAAGCTCAGGAACCGGTACGTCGCCGGGTCATAGTACCTGGCGGGCATGTAGTACAGGCCGGTCTCGATGTCGGCGTAGTATGCGCGGTAACGGAGCGGGTTTCGGGCGGTGAGTCCGGGGTCGGTGCCGGGCGTGCACGGCGAGGGGTTGCCCCACGGATCGTACGAGTATCGGGCAACGACGGTGCCTTCTTCGTCGGTCATACCGATGACCGAACCCATGGCGTCGACTTGATACGCGTAGGTCGTCGAGACGCCTGCCGCCGTCTTCGCGGTGACCGAGAGCGGGATGCGCCCGGGGCCCCAGAGGTAGGTGTAAGAGGCGCCGTCGGAGTCGAGCTCCATCACGAGTTCAGAGCCGGACCACACGGTCTTGGTGGTCTTGGTGCCTGAAGGCGTCGTGACGGTCTTGAGTTCCCGCATGCCCGTGGGACCGTACGCGTAGGTAGCGGTGGCATCCGGACTCGAAACGGCCGTGAGGCGCGACAACGGGTCCCAGGTGTAGGTCGTGGTGCCGGTAGCCGTGACCGCGGCGGTCCGGCGACCCAGGAGGTCGTTCGTGTAGGTGGTGGTCGTGCTGGAATTCGCAGAACGAGTGAGGCGGTCGCCGATGTCATAGGTGAAGCCGGTTGCGATCCCGCCGACCGTTGCGGTCGTGAGGTTGCCGGAGGGGTCGTATGCGTAGGTCGCCGAGGTGGCCCCGGTGCCTGTGCGCGCCCACGAGGTGAGGCGGCTCGCGGCGTCGTAGCCGAACGTGTCGGAGCGGGTGGCGTCGCCGGTGAGCCCGGTACCGGCGATCCTACCTTGATTATCGTACGTCAGGACCGACTCCGCGAAGTCGTTGAATGGTGGCGTAGTCTGATCTACCCGTCCAAGTCTCACGGCCTCGAGACGCCCAAAGACGTCGTAGGAGCGGGTGTGCATCGAGAGTCCTGTGGCGAACGCGCTTGATAGCCCGCCCGACGTGCCGAACCCAAAGTTCCAGGTCTGGGTACCCGACGTGGTGCGCAGGAGCTGTCCGGTCTTGGCCCACGCATTCGTGACCGTGCGACTGCTCTCGAGCGCCGTCGTCTTGATGGCCACGGGCAGATTCGAGTTCGATTCAAAGCCGACCACGGAAGTCATCGTGCCGGCGGGTCCCTGGGCAACGGTGGTCGTCGCTCGGTCGAGGTCGTCGTAGGTCACGTCGACCGTGCCGGTGACCTGCCCTGACACCTCCGTCTTGGTCACGCGCGAGGCGAGGTCGTACGTCGGGACGATGTGCGCGTAGAGCGTGCCGTCCTCGGCGAAGACGTCACTCGAACCCGCACGTCCGAGCGAGTCATATGAGACACGGCTTGCGACCGCCGTCGGCTCTTGGGACTGCGACGGCCAGAACGTCTCGAGTAGGCGTCCGAGCGCGTCGTAGTGCAGAAGCGAGCGAACCCCGAGCGGCGAGACCACGCCTGTCGGCCGGCCTGCGGCATCGTAGGAGAGAGTCGTCGTGGCGCTTCTCGGGCCAGTCACCGTGGCAAGTCTGCCTGCTGCGGTGTAGGTGAACGCCGCAGTGATCCCAAGACTCGAACCCGGTGCGGTCTCGACGGCGGTGAGCCTGTCAAGGTCGTCATAGGATCTCGCGGAGAGCGCGATCGTCGTCTCCTCCGTTGGCTTGATGCTCGTCTCGATGGAGCGCCCGCGCGAGTCCGTCGCACTCCCGAGCGACACGCCCGTGACGCCCGTCGACTTCACCGCGACCGAGTGCGTAGACGCGTCGTACTCCGTCTTGGAGATCCCTGCGGCCGGAGCTACGGTGACGGCGTCCCAGTACGCGTCGCCTCCACCGATCTCGTGGTAGAGGTTGACCGCAATACTCGCCGCGCCAACAGGCACGGTCACGTCCTTGACGTAACGGCACCAATCCTCGGTGCCCCTGACCACGGCATCGCCCGTGATCGTCGTGTCCTTCCCCGCCAGAGTCGCGCCGTACTTGTCGAAGAACCTGACGATTGCCTTGGCGCCGCCTATGGAGTCCTTCGTCTTCATCGAGAGCGAGACCGTGTATCGCTCGTCCTCGTTCACGTAGACCTTCGGACCGTAGAAGTACCCGAGTGTGGTCGTCACCTTAATGTGTGCGGAGTAGAGCCCTGAGACGGCCTCGTCGCTTGAGGCCTCGTGGATCGCGGTTGATGAGCTCTTCGTCCAGCTCCTCGGCAGTCCGCTCACGACCTGCTCCATAGACTCGTTCTCAACGAAGCAGTCCGGGCTCGCGGCGTTGGCGAGCTCAAACCGGATGTTGTCGACGCAGAACCCGCCTTCAGCGGAGGTGTACGGCTGAACGCGAGCATAGGCGGTACCGGCTGTCGGCACGTATGTCGCGCTCACCCGTCGAAGCAGATTGACACTGCTCGAAGCAGCGGAATGAAGCATGCTTCTCGAACGCAAGAATGCGTGATCTGTGTCGTACTCGTTCACGATGATCCGTCCCCAGTTGTTCATCCACGCGGAGAGCGTGTAGGTCTTGGATGGATCCACTGCGATCTCGTCGGACGTGATGAACTCCGCACCGGTGTAGTCGCCGAGTACCATGTAGTGGTCGCCTGTGTAGTCCTGAGACGCCAGATCCCACGATGGCGACTTCGCCTTCGTGCCGTCCCAGCCGTTCCCTGCGAGCAGCGGGTTCAATTCGAACGTCCCGTTTCTGAGCAGGTTGTACGCGGTCGAGCCGCCAGTCGAGCCGGTCGCTTGGTTTCCCCAGTCGTCGTAGGTCAGACGCGTCTCGTTGCCGCCGTCAGCGGTGTCATCAGCGACAGCCTGGCTCGCAACGAGCACCCGCCACGCATCGTCATAGCGGAGTGAGGACACGTTGTCTTTGCTGTCGACGGTTTTCGAGATGTGGTCGTCGTTATACTCTGCGCTTGACTGCTGGAGCACCTTGCCTGTGCTGTCGCATGCTGCGCTCATGACAACGTTGCCGTGGCCGTCCCGCTCGGTCCGCGTGATCCGCCCAAGCGGATCGGTAGTCTTCCACTGGTGGCCGTACTCATCGTAGGCGATGGTCGTCACGGGGTCTGCGTCAACTGGGTCCACGACCTTGAGCTTGGTCATTTGGTAGCCGAGCGCAGACGAGATGTCGACAACGCGAGTCGGCGCCGCGACGCCTCCGGCTGCACTCGCGATGGTCACCTGTCCGGTGCCATATGTGTACGTCGTGACGGTCGGCGTCGGGTCGCCCGAGCGCGTGACGCTTGACACACGTCCGCTCGTGTACACCAAGGTGAAACCGACTCCCTCGGCATCGCGCGCGCCGACAATACGCCCGGTCAGATCATGGAGGTACGTCAGCACGGCGGTTTCTGTGCCGTTATTCGTGCGTAGGACGCGGTACTCGCTCCCAGACGTGGTGGCGATGCTTGCGAACCTGACAATCTCCGGCTCAAACGCGGCTGATCCTCCGCTTGAAACTCCTCGCCAGTCGAGCGAGGCGAGGCGGTTGCCACTCCAGTTGAGTTCAAGCCCGCGCGTTGCTTCGGTAGAACCCGCGCGGGTGGCGTCTGCCACGCCTGCCAGTCTCCCGCTTGCGTCGTACGTGTACTTGGTAGGATTCCCAGACAGGTCGCCGATTGCAGCCAACCTCCCTGCGCTGTCGAAACAAACGGCGGCGTCCCCGAGCCTCATCTGCGGAAGCTCGAGTTCGCAGACACGGAATCCGTAGTCGTACGTGTTACCGAGCGCGACCACGCGCACGTACTTGGCGCGTACAGGCGCAAATGTGTGCTTCATCCAACCGCGTCCCGTGACGGACGTCTCCGCTGAAGCGGCGGGGACGACCTGCTTGAACGTCTTCCCGTCCTCGCTCGTCTCAATGCGATATGTGTAAACGGGCTGGCTCCCCACGGCAGTCTCGAGCGGCCGGTCGAGCAAGTAGAGGTCGGCCCCTGAGATGACCTGGGCGTGCGGCAGGGTATACGTCAGATGCGCGCTGCCGTTCGTCTTCCAATCCACCCCGTCGTAGTTGAGCAGCCCCTGGCAATCGTTGATGATGCCGTCGACGGATTCGGAGGCGATCGTCCCGCCAATGGCGGTGACGCTCGCATCCCGTGCGACGTTGACACGGCTGAACGCCACGCTCGGCTCAAGCGGGTCGCGCTTGTAGGCGCCGTCTTCGGCAGGAGCAATCGTGCGCGACGTGCCGTCGCCGTCGGTGAAATCCACCGTCTTGTCGTTGAGCATCACATCATCAACACAGAATGAACCTTTGGCGTTGCGCATCTCAATCTGCAGCGCCGCTGCATAAGCCCCCTTGGGCACGGTGGCTTCAAGCGTGATCTGCTTCCATCCGCCAGAATCGGGGCAGCAATAACCCTCAGACACCTTCGAATACTTGACATGGTCCATCTCGGCGCCCGTGCCATCAAAGAAATGGAACTTCATCAGGGCACCGTACTCGTCTTGGGTGGTGTCGGAGTCAAGGCCCACCGTATAGACCCAAGCCGAGGCACTGATCCGTTGGCCGGGTGACACCTGAAGTGCGGCCGCTGCTGTTCTGGCCGTCGCAAGCCACAAGTTCGCATAACCGGTGTCGATATATCGGAAACGCGCGCTGGATGTGCCCGTTTTCGCGACACCTGTCGTGGTGTAGATATACGCTGCGTCGCCTGGATCCGTGTCCTCGATCCACGACGTCGGATTCCCATTAGTAGACAACTCAAAGCTCGAGTTAGGGGCCTTCTGGTCGTTGTAGAGAAGTGAGGGGGCAGCCATCTTCCATCCCGCCCCAAGCCCAGCGTCCACTGTCCGGGATGAGTCGTACGTAGCGCCGTAAGTGATGGGTATCCCGAGCCCTGGTCCGGAGAAGTCGGCACGCGAGCCAACCAGGTGACCGGTCGCCAAGTCGACGGAAAGCCCCGCACCGACAGGGTCGGTCGCGTGGGAGGGATTCAGCCCCGCCCCGTCGCTGCCGCTTGTAAGGAGCTTGCGTTCGAAGGGTTGCCATGCGGTCCACGCGCCAGGCGCGACCAGGCCGGCTGCATCCCCTTCGCCGGCAGCCCAGACCCTCATGCGGATGAAATACCGCGTCTGTGACCAGCCGGCCGCCGGAGCGGGAATGTCCATCACAGTCGCGGATGTATCAACGGTGACGTCCTGTACCGGAGCCGCGTCAGTCGCTGTCGTCGCTACCTGGACCTGAGCCTTGACCTGCTTCTTTCCGAGGCCGTCGGAGTAGTTCCAATGCGCATGTATCGTGGCGGCTGCAGACGACACGGGAGTATCGATCGCGGGAGCGACTATCGTGGCCTTCGGCGCGGTGGTGTACTTGATGCTCAGGTACGGTATCCGCGAGTCCCCTGAGTCAAGCGAGTAGAACTTGCACCAGTACGTGAGGTCGGTGCCTTCGTTTTCCGCATAGAGCCTGAATCCGTAATTCGTGCTCTCTCCCAGTACCATCTCTTTGACCGGTTCGGTCACATCCCAGTACGCCCGGGCGCCTTCCGAGACGCTCGCATCAGTCACATAGAGCGATGAAGGTTGGTTGTTCCATGTGATGCCGCCCTCGCTCCACGAACCCGCGACGGTTGCGACCCGGATCTTCGCCGACGTGGTGTGGAAGTACTTCCAGTAGCAGTAGAGCTCGAGCTTCGCGGAGAGCACCGAGTAGCCCTTGCCGAGAATCGGGTCCAGCCACGGCTTGACGAAGCTGCGGTTGATTCCTGTGCTTGACGAGTCCACCCGTCCGGTCTTCAGATCAGTCGAGTATCCATAGTTGGTGCTTGGGTACTGGCTGGTCACGTATGAGTCGTAGTTGTAGGTCTGCCAGTCGTAGTACGTCGTCGGATCGATCTTGACCGGGTAGACGCGAGCAGAGTCTGCCAGCCACGCTTGGTCCGCAACGACGTCGATTCGCCAGCCTAGCCCCTTGCGCTCCAACTCATAGCGAACCGCGTCAGAATAGGCGGGATCGCCAGCAGTGTTCACGGAAGAGTCCACCATATACGGGGGCACCATCTGGAAGAGAACCTTGCTGGTCGAGTCGCGCGTGAACAGTATCGCGCCGCTCGCATCGAGCGATGGAGTCAGCCCTACGCAGGCCATATCAAAGCTGAACGTGTTCTTCTTCGAAGGTGAGTTGAGGATGATCGTCTCTTTGAGGCCCCTGGAGGTCGACTCGTAGAGCAGGTCTGTCGAGGCGAAAGCCTTCGAGTACTTGCGCGCCCTAGTGTCCATGGGTACGGCCGAGGCGGTTGTCTCGTAGGCATCGAAAACCTCTGGCTCGGCTAGGCGACCCTGTGGCCGGATGCGGATGCTGGTCTCTTCGGCACCGATCATCACGTCGTCTGCACCGATATCGTCCGGAAGTACAAGAGTGAACCCATTGGCGCGGTTCTTCAGCGCCCGCCCTTTGGGAGTGACGGTGGCATCTAGCGAAGTGTCGATGGGGAGCCATGCCCCACTCGCAATATCGCGGTAGTTGATGGGGTCAAAGAAAGACTCGTACGTTCTCGTGCCGTCACCGTTGTCCCATGTCCGCGAGTATGCTGTGCGCTGATCTGCCAGCTCTCGCTTGATGGGTGTGGGGGCAGTTGGTGCGGCCGCAGCTGGCCCTACATGAATAACGCTGCTAAGAAGGACAAACGACAACGTTGCAGCAACAAGGCGCCTACAGCGCCCCCCCCGATGAGCCATTCTTGCTCCTCCCAGCAGGTGCCTCCTTAGGCATCCTTTCACCATGGCGACTCAACCACTAGCACAACAAGTCAGCCAAGAGAAGGAGACTTTGCGAACTCAAGACCCCAAGTGCGGTACCATCCACCCCGCGGCCCAGATTGCCTCCGCCTTACCCGGCGGCACGCACCGCGTCTCCGCCGAGAAGGGGCAGTGCATTGCCCGGTGCTACGCGGGATTTAGAAACCGCAGCCTACTGCGTTCGCCGCTTCCAGCGCAGCCACCAGCAAACGCAACCAGTGGCACAACCCGCGCCTACGCCGTCAACTGCACCTTGAGCCTCTTGCCAACGGCGCTAGCGGCGCGCTCGAGCGTCACAAGCGTGACCGACGGATTGGTGGGATCGAGCAAGCGCTCAACGGCCGAACGGCTCGTCTTCATCCTGCGCGCAAGCTCAGACTGCGAGACGTTGGCGCGCTTCATCTCCTGGGCGATCTGATAGGCGATCGTCCGCTTTGTCGCGACGGCCTCCGCCTCATCGAGGATGCCCTCGTCTCTGAGGAAGTCATCAAGGTCGCCGCCGATATGCTTCTTGTCCACCGCGCTCACTCCTTTCGCAGGTCCGAGAGGCGCTGCCTCGCGGTCTTGAGGTCTGTCGCAGGCATCTTCTGTGACTTCTTCACGAAGCCGTGCAGGAGTAGCATCATCTGCCCATCGATGGTGAAGATCACCCGTGCAATCCCGACTGGGATGTGCGACCGGACCTCCCACAGACTCGGCTCCAGCTTGCGGATGAGCGGCATCCCGAGCGGCCAGCCGTACTGCGCCGTCTTGATGTCCTCTCCCACCGCCCGCCGTTCCTCCCTCGTGAGGCCGAGCAGCCACTCACGTACCGGCTCGTTGCCGGAAGCGGTGGAGTAGAACCTCACCGAGAGGATGGGTCGCCTGTCATGTGATTCGTCCATGCGAGAAGTGTACCACAATCGGTGCACTTCGAGTTGAGGGAGTCGGTTCCGAGCCCAGGACCCCCAGAGGTAGGTGTAGCTGGTGCCGTCAGAGTCGAGCTCGATGGCGCACGGGGACCACTTCCGTTCCCATTGGCAACTACAGTTCTCAATTGCGCACTTTGGTTACCAAAGCACGATGAGTTCGGCGGGGTGTACCTGCTTACCCGTGCCTGGCCTCCCCGCCTTACCCCAGCTCGCGCCGCACTACCTCGACGATGCGGTCGACGATCGCCCTGGCCGTCTCGGTATCGGCGGCCTCGGCCATCACTCTGATGAGCGGCTCGGTGCCGGATGCCCGCACTAGCACGCGACCGTTGTCGCCAAGTTCCGCCTCGGCAGCTTTGACGACTTCGTGAATGGCCGAGCTGCCAGAGAGCATGCCCTTGTCGACCACGCGCACGCCTTCAAGCACCTGCGGATAGCGGTGCATGACCTGACGGAGTTCGGAGAGCGGCAAGTCAGACTCACGCATAATCGCCGCAAGCTGCAGCGCCGTGATGAGGCCATCGCCGGTGGTGGTGTGCTCGAGGAAGATGACGTGGCCGGACTGCTCCCCGCCCAGGACCGCGCCGGATGTGCGCATCTGGTCGAGCACGTAGCGGTCGCCGACCTTCGTCTTGATGACGTTGATGCCGCGGTCGCGCATGGCCACTTCAAAGCCAAGGTTGCTCATAACGGTCGCCACAACGGTGTCGCCCACAAGCTCCCCGCGCTCTTTCATCCGAGCAGCGCAAATTGCCATGATCACGTCACCATCAAGCTCGGCGCCGGTCTCGTCGACAGCCAGCACGCGATCGGCGTCGCCGTCGTGAGCGATCCCAAAGTCGACCTCATGCGCACGGACGAGCTCACTGATGACGTCCAGGTGCGTCGATCCACACCCGTCGTTGATATCCATGCCGTTGTAGTCGCAGTTGATGGCGTGGACGCGGGCGCCAAGGTCCTTGAGCGCCTTCACGGTCGTCAGCGCCGATGCGCCGTGGCCGCAGTCAACCGCGATCGTGAGGCCCACGAGGTCCCCACGCACGCTTTCAACCGCGTGTGAGATGTAGCGGCTCACTGCATCCGGCACGAACGTCGAACGCCCAATGCCCGCACCGGTCGGACGCTCCCAAGTGCGCTCGGATACGAGGAACTCCTCGATACCGTCCTCGATCTCATCCGGCAGCTTGAAGCCGTCGCGGTCGAAGAACTTGATGCCGTTGTACTCGGCCGGATTGTGCGATGCCGAGATAACCACGCCGCCGTCGGCGCCAAGTACGCGCGTGAGGTAGGCGACGGCCGGCGTCGGCACGATGCCGAGACGCAGCGCGTCGGCACCGCCGGAGCAGATGCCCGCTACAAGAGCGGCTTCAAGCATGTCGCCGCTGCGACGCGTATCCATGCCCACCACGATGCTGCCGCGGCCCTTCTCGCCGAGGAAATGACCGGCCGCCTCACCAAGCTTGAACGCGAGTTCGGGCGTCAGGTCGTCGTTGGCGATACCGCGCACGCCGTCAGTGCCGAAAAGTCGGGACATCAAGTTCTCCTGTAGAACGAAGAAGGGCCCGCCACGATGGCGGGCCCTTCGAACGAATCCAGCCTCGCAGTTCTAACGCTTCGAGAACTGCGGCTTCTTGCGGGCCTTCTTCAGACCGTACTTCTTACGCTCGACCATACGTGGGTCGCGGCGGAGGAAGCCGGCGCTCTTGAGCTCGGGACGGTAGGTGTCGCCAGCGACAAGCAGCGCACGGGAGATACCGTGGCGCAGTGCGCCAAGCTGACCGGAAATGCCGCCGCCACTGAGCGTCGCGATGACATCGAAGTGACCGAGGGTCTCGGTGACCTTGAACGGCTGGTCAACATAGTTCTGGAGCTCTGGGCGACCAAAGTACGACTTGAAGTCGCGGCCGTTCAGGGTGTACTGACCGGTGCCAGGAAGGATGCGCACACGAGCAACCGATGTCTTGCGACGTCCGGTGCCCCAATAAACTGCCTTGTTCTCGGCCATGCGCTAAACCTCCAGCGTGATCTGACGCGGCTTCTGAGCCTGGTTCTTATGCTCGGGACCGGCGTACACCTTGAGCTTCATGCCCATGGCCCGACCGAGCGTGTTCTTGGGGAGCATGCCCTTGACGGCACCCTCGATGACGCGCTCCGGCTTCTTGGCGAGCAGGTCACCCATGGTGATCGACCTGAGTCCGCCGGGATGCCCGGTGTGGTGGAACTTCTTCTTGTCAGTGAGCTTCTTACCGGTGAGCTTGATCTTGGACGCGTTGATCACAATGACAAAATCGCCAGTGTCGACATGAGGGGTGTACTGCGGCTTGCGCTTACCCTTCAAGATCTGCGCGACCTCGCTCGCCAGTCTGCCGAGCGGAATATCAGTGGCGTCCACAAGCAGCCACTCGCGCTCGATCTCACCTGTCTTCGCGTAATAGGTCTTCACTAAGTCCTCCAGAAACTGAGATTACGGTGTCGTTTTCATGAGTTCACGGGGCTCAGGAAACGAACCCTTACACTTTATCCGCGCCTGCTCGGAGTGTCAACCAACGCCTCCGGGCGTATCTACCGTCGCAGTAGTATACCCTACAGCCAGCATTCCTCGGCATAATCGACGTGCCAAAGTGTCAAACCTTGCGGCGGTGCCGTCTGACCGGCCAGTGCGCGGTCCTGCGCCACGAGAACCTCGCCCACCCACTCAGGTGGCCGCTTCCCTCGTCCGACGTCAACGAGTGTACCGACGATGATGCGCACCATCGAGTGCAGAAACGCCTTGCCGACGATGCGAATCACGATGCTATGCTCGCCCAACTGGTGCTCTGGCAAGATCTCGATCGTGTCGATTCTGCGCACGGTCGGCTTGTCGATCGCCGAGTCCTTCACGCAAAACGACGTGAAGTCATGTTCGCCAAGCAGATACGTGGCGGCTTCGCGCATCGCCCCGAGGTCGAGCGTCTTTGGCACTGCCCACGCGAATCGCTTCAAGAACAGCGGCGGTACCGGTCCGGGCACGATGCGGTAGCGATACTCTCGGCCAAGGGCACTGAAGCGGGCGCTGAAGCGGGGATCGGCCCGGCGGACGCCGGTGACCACCACGTCGGGCTCGCAGAGTGCGTTGAGCGAGCGCATGAACGCGCGAGGCTCCGGCTCCGTACCTGTCGAGGTGTACGTCACGACCTGCCCGAGCGCATGCACGCCGGCGTCGGTGCGACCAGCGCACACAGTGAGTACCGGCTCGCCAAGAATCGTGCCGAGAGCGGCCTCCAGCTTGCCCTGGACGGTCGGTTGCCCCGGCTGCCGGGCAAACCCGCAAAGATGGGTTCCGTCGTATGAGACGGTGAGCGCAATCGCGTCGTTCACGTAACCTCCTACAGCACCAGGCCGAGCGCCACCAGCGCGGCGGTTCCAAGTAACAGTACCGCCCAGTCCGAGCGGCGCATAACGGATTCGTGCAGCCGAGTCCTGCCGATACCGCCTCGGTAACAGCGGGCTTCCATCGCGGTCGCGAGGTCATCGGCACGGCGGAACAGGTTGACGAACAGCGGCACCAACACCGGTCCGAACGCCTTGGCGCGCCGGATGGGGCCGCCTTCGTCGAAACGCGCACCGCGTGCGGTCTGGGCAACGAGGATCTTCTCGGCCTCTTGCGCGGTGGTCGGGATGAAGCGCAGCGCGATGGTGAGCATCATGGCGACCTCGCCTGCCGGGAAGCGCACCCTCTCAAGCGGACGCATGAGGCGCTCGAGGCCATCGGTGAGCGCGACCGGCGATGTCGTGAGCGTGAGAAGCGACGTGCCGATGACGAGCAGCACGATCCTGGACGCGAAGAAGATGCCGGTGACAAGCCCCGGACCGTCTATGGCGAGCGGGCCGAGCCTGATGAGGCTGACGGTCGCCGGGTTCCAGCGCAGCGCGTGTGCGGCCAGCGTGATGACGAGGATGAGCAGCACCGCCTTGATGCCGCGCAGCGCGATTCGCCACGGGACACGCGACACGCGCACCGTGAGCGCCAGGAGCACGCCCGCAAGCGCGAGCCCCCAGAGGCTGTTCATGAGGAACAGCGCGAGGGTGAACGCCGCCACCAGCCCCATCTTGGTCTTCGCATCGAGCGCGTGCACCGGCGACTCGACCGGCACGTACTGCCCGAACGCCACAGGCACCTTCACAGCGACACCCCCCGCGCCCCGGCGAGCACCGCAGCGGCGTCATCGGGGTCAAGAGCGATACGCGTGATGGCCGCACCCCTGCGTCGAGCGAGCACCTGCGTGCGCACGACCTCGGGAAGCATGAGCCCCGCTGCCTCGTACGGCTCAGGATGGCCGAGAAGCTCCGGCACACTGCCATCAAAGACGGCCGCACCGGATGACAGCGCGAGCACGCGCGTGGCGTACGGGAGGAACTGCTCGGGGTCGTGCGATACAACGAGCACGCCAGCGTGCTCTCGCGTGGTCGCGATCGCTGCGAGGACCGCGTCCCGGCCATCGCGGTCGAGCCCGGCGGTCGGCTCGTCAAGCAGCAGGTACGCCGGCCGCATCGCGAGCACGCCCGCAACGGCTACCCGGCGGCCTTCGCCACCAGAGAGGGTGAACGGTGAGCGCGGACCGAAAGCGTCCGGCGAAAGTGCGACCTTCTCGAGCGCCTCGCGCGCGGCCTCCTCGGCATCCGGGAAGCGCAGATTGCGCGGCCCGAACATCACGTCATCGAGGACCGTCTCGGCAAAGAACTGCGTCTCGGGGTTCTGGAACACCATGCCCACGCACCCGGCGCGGCCCGCCTTCTCGCCGTCAACGCGCACGGTGCCCGAGTCGGGCTCCAGGAGTCCTGCGAGCAGGCGGAGAAGCGTTGACTTGCCCGAGCCGGTCGCACCCACAACGAGTACCAGCTCACCCGGTTCGATGGTAAGCGAGAGGCCCGCTACCGCAGGCGCGGCAAACGAGGTGCCTACTTCATATGTGTAGGAAAGCGCGTCAGCTACGAGGGCCACAGCGCCTCCACGATTTCCTCGGCACTCGAAGCCGCAACCGCCGGCACGCCAAGCGCGCGCAACGCGGCGGCCATGCGAGCCATCGGTGGCGCTTCAAGGCCGAGCGTGCGCATCAGCTCAGCATCTTCAAGCAGCTGATCGGCGGTGCCGTCAAAGGCGACGCGTCCCGCTTTGAGCGCGATGACACGCCCGGCGCGGGTCGCCTCGGCAAGGTCATGCGTGATGTGCACGATCGCGGTACCAGCGGCCTGTAATCTGCCAAGCACGGCAAGCACGTCCGAGCGACCTTCCAGGTCGAGCATGGCGGTCGGCTCATCGAGCACCAAGTAGTCGGGATTCATCGCAAGCGCGCCCGCGATAGCGAGCCGCTGCTTCTGGCCCTCGGAGAGCAGGTGCGGTTCCCTTCGCTCAAGTCCCGTAAGACCGACCGCCGCAATCGCCGCATCCACCCTGCTCCGGAGCTCGTCTCTCGGCACGCCGAGGTTCTCCGGCCCAAAGGCCACGTCTTCTTCAACGACGGTGCCCACGATCTGGTTGTCCGGATTCTGCAGGACAAGCCCCACGAGCGAGCGTACGTCCCATGCGCGGTCGTAATCAGTCGTATCGATCTCATCAACGAAGACCCGCCCCGCCGAGGGATGCAACAGACCATCCGTCAGGCGCGCGAGCGTTGACTTGCCGGAGCCGTTTGCCCCGACAATAGCCGTCCATGACCCCGGGTCCAGCGTGAGCGAGATTTCGCTCAACGCAGGGACCTCAGCGCCAGGGTAGCTGTATGTCACATCATCGAAGACGATCACGCGCGAGGACTGCCTCCAAAATACGAACGAGGGCCCGCCATGCGGCGAGGCCCTCGACGTGAGATCAAAACGGGTCGTGCAAGAAAGACGTGCCCTCTACTCAACCAACTCGAGGATGACCATAGGTGCAGCGTCGCCCTTGCGCGGGCCAAGCTTGAGAATGCGGGTGTAACCGCCCTCACGCTCGGCATAGCGCGGCGCGATGTCCGCGAAAATCTTGTGCACGAGCTCACGGTCACCGAGTTCGCCGAGGGCGAGACGACGCGAATGCACGTCGCCACGCTTGCCCCAAGTGATGATCCGCTCAACGAGCATGCGGGATTCCTTGGCGCGAGCTTCGGTGGTCTTGATGCGCTCGTTCAGGAAAAGGGCACGTGCGAGGCCGCGGACGATAGCCTTGGTGTGGCTAGCATCCGTACCGAGCTTACGACCCTTCTTGGCGTGTCTCATATCTTGGTTCTCCTACCCGGCCAGGCCCAGGCCCATCGCCTGGAGTTTGTCCTTGACTTCCTCGATGGACTTGGCGCCGAAATTACGGATGTTGAGCAGATCGGCCTCAGAGCACTCATTGAGCTGACCGATCGTGTTCACACCCTGACGCTTAAGGCAGTTGTACGAGCGCACTGAAAGGTCCAGCTCCTCGATCGGCGTATCAAGAACACCCTCGTTCTCGTCAACAGCCGCCGTGAAGATGCCTTCTTCGCTGACAGCCGTGATGGCCTGATCTGCGAAGAGCGACATGTGCTCGTTGATGATGAGGCCGGCCCTTGCGACTGCGTCGCTCGGATCGACCGCACCATTGGTCTCGACCTCAAGGACCAGGCGATCGTAGTCGGTACGCTGGCCAACACGGGTGTTCTGCACAACGTACGTGCAGCGCACTACCGGGCTGAACAGCGAATCGACGGTGATTACGCCGAGCGGATCCTCGGGACGCTTGTTCCGATCAGCGGATACGTAGCCGCGACCGACACCGATACGAATGCTCATTTCAAGCTTGGTGCCCTTTTCGAGGGTCGCAATGACCTGCTCGGGACTTGCAAGCTCAAACTCAGCGGGAACCTTAAGGTCCGCGCCGGTGACTTCACCGGGACCGCTTTTGCTCAGTGTGGCAACACCGTCACCAGCACCGATACCGGTCTCACGAAACACCAGGCCTTTGACATTGAGAACGATATCGGTGACATCCTCGCGGACGCCCTCGATGCTCGAAAACTCATGCTGCTTGCCTTCAACGCGGATCGAGGTAGCCGCCGCACCCTGAAGTGAACTCAGGAGCACGCGACGCATCGAGTTGCCGAGGGTGTAGCCGTAGCCGCGCTCGAGCGGCTCAACGACGTAGCGGGCAGTCCGCTCGTCGATGACATCGACTGTCACCTGTGGCCTCATGAACTCGGTCATGTAGAGAGCCTCCTTGGCCTCGATCAGTTCGTCTTACTTGGAGTACAGCTCGACGATGAGCTGTTCGCGGACCGGCGCGTCGATCTGATCACGCGTCGGAAGCGAAAGGACCTTGCCGTAGAGCTTCTCGACGTCAACCTCAAGCCAACCCGGAATCTCAACTTTTGAGGAAGAGATAATGGCAGCCTTGACGACGGTCATCTCCTTAGCCTTGTCCGCAACCGCAACGACCTGACCCGGCTTGATGCGGTACGACGGGATGTCTACCCGACGACCATCAACCAGGAAGTGGCCGTGGCGCACGTTCTGTCGTGCTTCGTCACGCGACGCCGCAAAACCAAGGCGATACACGACGTTGTCCAAACGGCTCTCGAGCAGGCGCAACAGGTTCTCACCGGTGATGCCAGTCGTGCGGCTCGCCAGCTTGTAGTAGTTACGGAACTGCTTCTCGAGGATCCCATAGATCCTCTTAGCCTTCTGCTTCTCACGAAGCTGAATGCGATACTCGCTGTCGCGAGGACGCTTCTTACCCGCCATACCTGGCGGATACGGACGACGCTCAATAGCGCACTTGTCGCTATAGCAACGATCGCCCTTTAGGAAAAGCTTGATACCTTCTCGGCGGCACAATCTGCAGTCCGCCCCGGAATAGCGTGCCATAGGGGTGGTCCTCCCGAAGTTACACGCGGCGGCGCTTGCGCGGCCGACAACCATTGTGTGGGACAGGGGTGCAATCCTGGATGCTCGCGATCTCCAGGCCAGCGGCCTGAAGCGAGCGGATTGCGGTCTCGCGGCCCGAGCCCGGGCCTTTAACGAATACCGACACCTTGCGGAGACCGTGCTCCTGCGCCATCTTCGCGCAGTTCTCGGCCGCCAGCTGCGCCGCGAACGGCGTGGACTTGCGTGATCCCTTGAAGCCTACCGTACCGGCAGACTGCCATGAGATTACGTTGCCCGTGGGGTCGGTGATGGTGATGATCGTATTGTTGAACGTGCTTTTGATGTGCGCCTGACCAACAGCGATATTCTTGCGCTCGCTGCGCTTCAGGCGGGTCTTGACGATCTTTTTCTTGGCAACCATGGACTACTTGCCCTTCTTCTTCGCACCGATCTGACGGCGGGGGCCCTTACGGGTGCGCGCGTTGGTGTGCGTGCGCTGTCCGCGAACCGGCAGACCCTTACGGTGACGGAGGCCTCTGTAGCAGCCGATCTCCATCAGACGCTTGATGTTCTGCCCGACCTCACGGCGGAGGTCACCCTCAACCTTCAGATTGCGGTCGATGAACTCGCGCAGCCGAACAACCTCTTCTTCCGTGAGGTTACGGACGCGAGTGTTCGGATCGATGCCGGTCTCCCGGACGATCCGCTGACTCGTAGTGAGCCCAATTCCGAAAATGTAGGTCAAACCGATCTCTACGCGCTTCTCGCGCGGGAGGTCGACGCCTGAAATTCGTGCCACGTGGTCCCTCCTACCTAACCCTGACGCTGCTTGTGGCGGGGGTTCTCACAAATCACGAGCACCCGCCCGTGACGGCGGATGATCTTACACTTTTCACACATTCTTTTGACTGACGGTCGTACCTTCATCGATATGGTCCTTTCGGATCATGCTCGTAGCTCTATCTTCACACCCAGCCGCAGGTGTTTTGTTTCCATCTAACGGATACACCCACGGTGCCGGGTGTCTCCATATCCGCTTTGCAGCGGACTACTTGAACCGATACGTGATTCTGCCTCTGCTCAAGTCGTACGGGGAAAGCTCAACGGTGACCTTGTCACCCGGAAGGATCCGGATGTAATGCATGCGCATTTTGCCGGATATGTAGCCGAGGACAACATGCCCATTTTCCAACTTCACTCGAAACGTGGCATTTGGCAGATTCTCAAGAATCTCGCCCTGCATCTCTATGAAATCATCTTTAGACATGAAGCTGTGTCTTTGACGTGCTAACGGGTTGGCATCCCCGCTCCCTTGAAATTAGCCTTTTTCANNATCCGGATGTAATGCATGCGCATCTTGCCTGAGATGTGCGCAAGAATCTTGTGTCCGTTCTCAAGCTCGACACGGAACATAGCGTTCGGTAGGGGCTCAGTAACCGTCCCCTCCATCTCGATGGCGTCCTCGCGCTTGCCCAATTACACCTCTCCTTCACCACTGAGAAGCCGCAAACGTGGAGTATATCCCATGTATGCCAGCTCAGTCCACTCTTACTTATTCTACCGTCAAGATCACGGGGCCATCTTCTGTCACTGCGATCGTGTGCTCGAAGTGTGCCGAGAGCGATCCATCGGCAGTCACAACGGTCCAGCCGTCGTCGAGCGACCGCACTTCATACCCACCGGCATTCACCATCGGCTCGACAGCGAAGACCATTCCGGGCTTGAGCTGCACACCCTTGCCAGCTTGCCCAAAGTTCGGAACCTGGGGCTCCTCGTGCATGGCCCTGCCGATTCCGTGCCCAACGTACTCACGCACGACCGAGAAGCCTGCGGCCTCTGCAACCTGTTGCACCGCAGCGCCGATGTCGTAAAGTCGCATATCGGCTCGCATCTTGGCGATACCCGCTGTAAGCGAATCGCGGGTCGCATCCATGAGCGCACGCGCCTCGGCACTAACCTCGCCCACCGCGAACGTCATAGCGGAGTCTCCGAAGAATCCGTCTACCACAGCACCGCAATCAACGGAGAGTACATCACCCTCGGCCAGCATCCGTTTACCCGGGATGCCATGAACCACCTGCTCGTTGATCGACGTACATAGCGTCGCCGGGAACCCATGGTACCCGAGAAACGCCGGCTTGGCTCCCTCGGAGCGAATATACTCCTCGGCAATCTTGTCGAGTGCACGAGTTGTCACACCTGGACGAACGGATTCGCCAACCAGACGAAGCGCTTTGGCAGTAATGCGACCTGCCTCGCGCATCATCTCGATCTCAACCGGCGACTTGATAACGATCACAGAGAACTAGGCCTCCACGATCGCACGGACATCGCCGAACACGTCGTCTGCGGCGCGGTTGCCGTTGATGGGGCACAGGAGGCCCTTCTCGGCGTAATAAGCGATCAGAGGAGCTGTGGAGCGCTCGTAGACGTCAAGGCGGTTCGTCACCGTGGCGACAGTATCGTCATCACGCTGCATCAGCTCGCCGCCGCACGCCGGGCAAACGCCATTGGCGGTCTCCGGCTGCGACACGACGTTGAAGATCGCGCCACACTGCTTGCACGTGCGCCGAGCGGTGAGGCGCTCAACGAGCGCGTCCTTCTCGACCTCGATGCTGATCACGGCATCCAGCTTCTTGCCAAGCTCATCCAGTGCAGTGCCGAGGGCATCTGCCTGAACAACCGTCCGCGGGAAGCCGTCGAGGATGAATCCAGCCTCGGCATCAGGCTCCTGAAGGCGAGCCTTCACGAGACCGATAACGACCATGTCCGGCACAAGCTCGCCCTTGTCCATGTAGCCTTTTGCAGCCATGCCAAGCGGCGTCTTGTTAGCAACCGACTTGCGGAGGATGTCGCCAGTGGAGATGTGAGCGAATCCGTACGCATCGATAAGCTTTGCAGCCTGTGTGCCTTTGCCGGCGCCCGGGGCGCCAAGAAGCATGATGTTCATCCGCGTCTCCCCTTACTTAAAGAAGCCGTCGTAGTGGCGCATCTTGAGCTGGCTCTCGAGCTGAGTCATCGTCTCAAGCGCAACGCCGACCATGATGAGAATCGAAGTACCACCGAACGTGCGCAACAGCGGCGAAGCCGTCGAGTCGAACTCGAACAGGATCTGCGGAAGTACCGCGATCGCGGCTAGGAACAGCGCGCCGGGAAGAGTGATCCGGTTCAGCACGTTCTCGATGTAGATCTCAGTCTGCTTGCCTGGGCGAACGCCGGGGATGAACCCGCCGTTCTTGCGCAGGTTGTCAGCAAGATCGATCGGGTTGAAGACGAGAGCTGTGTAGAAGTACGTGAAGAACACGATGAACAGCGCGTACAGCGTGATGTGGAGCCACCCGCCGGAGAGCGCGTTCGAGAACGTCGCCAGCCAGGCAACCTTCGGGAAGAACTGCGCAAGCGTAGCCGGGAAGAGCAGGATCGACGACGCGAAGATGATCGGGATAACGTTCGCTCCGTTGACCTTCAACGGGATGTACGTTCCCTGACCGCCATACACGCGGCGACCGACTACCCTCTTGGCATACTGCACGGGGATTCTGCGCTGACCGCGCTCCATGATAACGACCGCGGCGACCACGATGACCGACATGGCCAACAAGATCACGGTCGCGTACCACGCCTGCAGCTGAACTGCATTGACGATCGTCACAGGGAAACGGGCGACGATGCTCGCGAAGATCAGGAGTGACATGCCGTTACCAACGCCGCGCTGTGTGATCAGCTCGCCCATCCACATGATGAACGCCGTACCGGCGATCAGGCTGATGACGATGATGATCTGATTGAAGAACGTGAAGCTCACGCCCAGACCGCCATTGGCAACCGGCGCCTGGAACACCGAGAGAAGTCCGATCGACTCAACGAGACCGATAGCCAGCGTCATATAACGCGTTGTCTGCGTTATCTTGCGCTGACCGGATTCTCCCTCTTTGGACCAGCGCTCAAGCGTCGGGATGACCGCCTGAAGCAGCTGCATGATGATCGATGACGTGATGTAGGGCATGATTCCAAGCGAGAAGATGGCGAAGTTCTCGAGAGCGCCACCCGCGAACAGGTTCAACAGGCCGAGCGCTGCACCAGACTGCACGAGATCCTTGACGGAACCCGGGTCGACGCCGGGCACAGGAATATGCGCACCGACGCGGTACAGGGCGATGATGGCTAGCGTGAAGAGGATCTTCTTACGAAGATCCGGGATCCTGAATGCGTTGACGAGTGCCTCGATCACGGCTGTTCGACCGTCCCTCCGGCTGCCTCGATCTTTGCCTTCGCGGTTGCGGAGACCTTGTCTACGTTCACGTTCAGGGACTTGGTGATGTCGCCATCGCCGAGCACCTTGACCGGAGCCGTCTTCGACTTGATGACGCCCTTGGCGAACAACGAGTCGACGTCGACAGTCTCGCCGTTAGCGTAGAGGCCTTCGAGGCGCGACACGTTGACGATCGCATACTCCACGCGATTGCGGTTCTTGAAGCCCGGAAGCTTCGGCATACGCATGGCCAGCGGGTTCTGTCCACCTTCGAAGCCAGGACCCTTGCCGCCACCGGCGCGGGACAGCTGTCCGTTGTGGCCGCGACCCGAGGTACCACCGTGACCACTGCCGTGGCCGCGGCCTACCCGCTTACGCTTCTTCCGTGAACCCGGAGCCGGGAAGAGGTCGTTAATCTGCATAGTAAGTTACGCTCCTTTTCGTCGCACCCGGAGTATCAACTCCGGTGCCGGCTGCTCGCCGCCGGCTGACTGTCGCTGCGGCGCTAGCGCCGACTACAGCTCCTCGACCTTGATGAGGTGCTTGACCTTGAATACCATGCCGCGGATGACCTCGTTGTTGGCCTGATCCACAGTGTCGTTGATGCGCTTGAGACCCAGTGCGCGGATGGTTCCACGCTGATCTTCGGGCGTACCGATCACGCTCTTGACCTGCGTGATCCGCAGCACGGCGGCTGTCGAGACTTTCTTCTTCGTCTTCGCCATGATGCCTAGGCCTCCTTGCCGTAAACCTGTGCCACGGTCTTGCCGCGACGCTTAGCGATATCCTCGGCGCTTGCAAGGCTCTGAAGGCCTTGTGCAGCAGCCTTGACCATGTTCAGCGCATTGTTGGTGCCGAGCGACTTCGAGAGCACGTCGGTCACGCCACCAAGCTCGAGCAGCGCACGAACCGGGCCACCAGCGATAACACCGGTACCAGGAGCGGCAGGCTTGAGCATGACTTTCCCGGCACCGAAATGACCCATCACGGCGTGCGGGATGGTCGTCCCGCTCATCGGGAACGTGAACATGTTCTTCTTGGCGTCTTCGACACCCTTCTTGATCGCAACCGGTACTTCGGCAGACTTACCCATGCCGACTCCGACACGACCCTTACCATCACCAACGACCACCAGTGCAGTCAGCGAGAAACGCCGACCACCCTTGACGACCTTGGAGACGCGGTTAATGTAAACGACCTTCTCCTGCAGATCAGAAGCGGCGTTATCGCGTTCGCGTGCCATCAATAACCTCCCTTAGAACTTCAGGCCGGCGCCACGGGCGCCCTCGGCGAGGGACTTGACGCGGCCGTGATAGAGGCGGCCACCACGGTCGAATACGACCTCGGTGACACCTGCTTCAATGGCCCTGCGAGCAACGAGCTCGCCAACCGCTTTCGCGGCATCGCTATTAGAGCTGGACTTCAACGTGCCTGTAAGATCAGCGTCCAACGTTGAAGCCGAGGCCAGCGTGCGGCCACTACCGTCGTCGATGACCTGGGCGTAAATGTTCGCGTTCGACCTGGTCACACGGAGGCGCGGGCGCTCGGCTGAACCGCTCACCTTGCCGCGCACGCGACGCTGGCGACGGGCCAGCGCTGCTGCCTTAGCCTTGGTCTTATCCATCGTTCCGTTCCACTCTCCTCATGTCGCACCCGCTTCTGCGGCGCGGCGATCGATGCTCTACTTGGCAGCCTTACCGAGCTTACGGCGAACCTTCTCGCCTGCGTACCGTACACCCTTGCCCTTGTAGGGCTCCGGCGGACGAAGCTTGCGAATCTCGGCGGCCACCTGGCCGACGCGCTGCTTGTCGATACCGCTGACCGTTATCTTCGTGGGTACGGGAACCTCGAAGGTGATACCGGGCTCGGCAACGACGATGACCGGATGGCTGAAGCCGAGGCTCATATCCAGGTCAGCGCCCTTGAGAACGGCACGGTAACCAACACCGACGATCTCGAGGTTCTTGGTAAAGCCCTCAGACACACCGATGACCATGTTGGCGATCAAGGTGCGGGTGAGGCCGTGCAACGAGCGATGACGACGCTCGTCGGTGGGACGGCTGACGACGATCGCGCCGTCATCCATTCCAATAATCATATCCTGATCAAACACCGAAGACAGAGTACCCTTGGGACCCTTAACAACGACCTCGGCTCCATTGATTGTCACCTCGACCCCGGACGGGACCGGGATGGGCTGCTTGCCGATTCGAGACACGGCTATCGCTCCTTTCTCAGTCCGCCAGTTACCAGATGTAGGCGATTACTTCGCCACCGATAGCGGCAGCACGGGCATGCTTTTCGGTCATTACGCCGTTCGACGTCGAGATGACGGCGATGCCAAGTCCACCGAGTACACGGGGAAGTTCGTCCTTCTTGGCGTACACGCGCAGACCAGGCTTGCTGATCCGGCGGATACCGGTGATGGTGCGCTNNCGCTGCTTCTTGGGGCCGTACTTCAACGTGATCTCGAGCGTTGCCTGCGGCTCGCCGGGCTTCACGATGTAATCCTCTACGTAGCCTTCATCCTTCATGATGCGCGCGATCTCCACAAGCTTGTTGGATGAGGGCATGGAGACCGAAGTCTGGAACGCCGAGTTCGCGTTGCGTACGCGAGTCAGCATATCGGCGATCGGGTCTGTCATGCTCATGTTTTACCTCCTATGGTTGGACGCTTCAGGCTCGCCGGTTCATCCACGCCCATGACGCAGACGCCTGGCCGAGCCTCAAAATGCCGCCTTCGACCGGTTGACCTACCAGCTCGCCTTGCGAACGCCGGGAAGCTCGCCACGGCTGGCTAGCTCACGAACGCATACACGGCAGAGACCGAACTGGCGGTAGAACGCGCGCGGGCGACCGCAGCGGTTGCACCGGTTAACCGCACGCACGCTGAACTTCGGCGTCCGATTGGCCTTGGCGATCATTGACTTCTTTGCCACTGGGTGACCTCCTTGCCAGGACTGTTCGCCTTCCGAGCGAACCGTCCGCGCTTATCTATCGCTTGAACGGGAAACCGAACCCGTCGAGCAGTGCCCGGCATTCCGCGTCTGTTTTCGCACTCGTTACGAACGTGATGTCCATACCGCGAACCCGGTCGACCTTGTCGTAATCGATCTC
>DDWM01000041.1:28065-28612 GCA_002345925.1 Actinobacteria bacterium UBA2286
GCAGGCGATCCATGAACTCCCACATGCGATCTCCACGAAGGGTGACCTTCGCGCCGATCGGCATGCCCTGACGCAGTTTGAAGCTTGCGATCGACTTCTTGGCGCGGGTTACCGCAGGCTTCTGACCAGCAATGATCGTGAGGTCGTTCATGGCGACGTCAAGCTGCTTCGGGTCAGCGACTGCAGCACCGATGCCCATATTGAGAACGATCTTCTCAAGGCGCGGCGCCTGGTGGATGTTGCCGTACTGCATGCTCTCCATGAGTGCCGGCACAATCTCACTTCGGTACTTGTCTTTAAGTCTTGGTGTCACTTTGTTCCTACCTCCGTGTTCCGCGCCCGCCGAATTACCGACCCGGCGGGACTTGCCTTCCCGACGCGGCTGCGTCGGGTGTCGGCTACTTGTCGATGTCCTTGCCACACTTCTTGCACACGCGGATGCGGACACCGTCTTCGCGACGGCGTGCGGCGCGTGTCGGCTCGCCACAGCTGCTGCAGATGAGCATCACGTTCGAGACGTGAATGGTGCCTTCCATCTCGATGATGC
>DDWM01000041.1:28659-34584 GCA_002345925.1 Actinobacteria bacterium UBA2286
TGCCCTCTTTGCCCTTGTCCTTGCCAGCGATGACGCGAACCTTGTCGCCCTTACGGACGGTCATTGATTTTGCCATTACTGCGTCACCTCCTAGAGAACTTCGGGTGCAAGCGAGACGATCTTCATGAACTTGCGGTCACGAAGTTCGCGCGCTACCGGGCCGAAAATACGGGTTCCACGAGGGTTGCCGGCGGCATCGATGATGACCGCTGCGTTCTCGTCGAACTTGATGTAGCTACCGTCGGGACGGCGTACTTCTTTCTTGCAGCGCACAACAACAGCCTTTACGACGTCGCCCTTCTTGACGTTGCCGTTCGGTGTTGCTTCTTTGACGGCACACACGATCGTGTCACCGACGTACGCGTACCGGCGCTTGGATCCACCGAGAACCTTGATGCACGCAACCTTGCGGGCACCGGAGTTGTCGGCGACTTTAAGCCGTGTCTCCTGCTGGATCATTCTGTTCCTCCGTCATACCTACCCGGTCATCGAATCACACGAGGTGTCCGAGCGGACCGGTGCTACTTGGCCTTCTCCACGATCTCTACAAGACGCCACCGCTTCAGCTTCGAAACGGGCCGTGTCTCCATGATGAGGACGCGATCGCCAACCTGCGCGACGTTCTCCTCGTCGTGGGCGTGAAGCTTGTTGCTACGAGTAATCATCTTGCCGTAGAACGCGTGCTTCTTGCGCTCTTCAACGAGAACCACGCATGTTTTTTCGCCGCTCGCAGAGACAACAAGTCCCTGGCGCTCCTTCCGGCGGTTACGATCGGTAGTCATCCGTCATCCCTTCCTTGCCGTCTTAGGACGCCTGGCTGCGAGCGGCCGCAATTTCGCGGGCGCGCAGCTCGGTGTGCAGACGGGCGATGTCCTTCTTTACAGCCTTGATTCGGCCGGGATTGTCGAGCTGTCCGGTGGCAAGCTGGAAGCGAAGGTTGAACAGCTCGGTACGAGCGTCCTTCAGCTTCTGCGCGAGCTCCTGGTCAGCAAGACCCTTGATCTCTACAGAATTCATTTATGCTTCACCGCCAGATTCGGCTCTGGAAACGAACTTGCACTTGATCGGAAGCTTCTGAGCCGCAAGACGCATGGCTTCCTTAGCGATCTCTTCGCTAACACCGGCTACCTCGAACATGACGCGGCCGGGCTTGACGACTGCAACCCACTTCTCGGGGTTACCCTTACCGGAACCCATGCGGGTCTCGGCAGGCTTCTGAGTAACGGGCTTGTCCGGGAAGATGTTGATCCAGACCTTACCGCCACGCTTCATGTAACGGGTCATCGCAATACGAGCCGCTTCGATCTGGCGGTTCGTGATCCACGAGCCCTCCATCGCCTTCAGGCCGTAGTCACCAAACGTGACTGCCGTACCGCCCTTGGCGTTGCCCTTCATGTGACCGCGCTGAACCTTACGGTGCTTAACTCGCTTAGGCAGAAGCATCTCTAAGATCTCCCTTCGCCCTCACGCCGGCGGCCGCGGCCGCTCGGGCGCTCCCGCTCTGAGCGCGGACGCTCAGTGGTGCGCTCGTCTACCATTTCCTGACCGGGAAGCTTGTCGCCCCGGTAGACCCACACCTTGACGCCGATGACGCCATAGGTGGTGACTGCGTCGATCGAGCCGTAATCGATCTTGGCCCGAAGGGTGTGCAGCGGAACGCGACCTTCGCGGTACCACTCACGGCGACCCATCTCAGAACCGCCGAGGCGACCCGAGCACTGGATACGAATGCCGAGAGCGCCGCTCTTCATCGCGCTCGTAACAGCCTTCTTCATCGCACGGCGGAACGAGACGCGAGCCATAAGCTGCTCGGCAACGCTCTGTGCAACGAGAGCGGCGTCGAGCTCAGGCCGCTTGATCTCGATGATGTTGATTGCCACCGGACGACCGGCGAGCTGCTCAAGCTCCTTGCGAAGCACATCGACCTCGGCGCCCTTCTTGCCGATGACGATGCCGGGGCGAGCTGTCCACAGGTCGGTGATGACCTTGTCGCCCTTGCGCTCAATATCGACACGCGACACAGCCGCGCGGCGAAGCTTGAGCTTCAGGTACTTGCGAATCGCGAGATCCTCAGCGAGGACCTTATCGTAGTCCTTCGCCTGGAACCAGCGCGAGCGCCAGTCTTCGGTGATGCCGAGTCGAAACCCGGTAGGGTGTACCTTCTGACCCATGGCGGCCTACGCCTCCTCTCGCTGCTTGACGACAATAGTGATGTGGCTCGTGCGCTTGTTGATGCGGAACGCGCGGCCCATGGCGCGGGGGCGGATACGCTTAAGCGTAGGACCCTCGTCCACAAATGCCTCGGAGATGAAAAGCGTCTCCTGCTTTACCTTCAGGTTCTTCTCGGCATTCGCAGCTGCGCTGTGAACGACTTTGCCGACAATCTCGGCGGCTGCACGATCCGAGAACTTGAGGATTGCCTCTGCGTCGATAACTGACTTACCGCGCACGAGGTCGATGACTATCCGCGCCTTACGCGGTGCCACCCTCACGAATCTCGCTACTGCTCTGGCTTCCATCTACTCGAACCTCCGACTAAGACCGGCCGTTGCGCTCAAGGCGCTTGACCGCGGTCACGACCGACCAGCGTTTATCGCTTGCCCTTTTTCCTGTCCTCGGCGTGCCCGCGGAACGTGCGCGTCGGGGAAAACTCGCCGAGCTTGTGCCCTACCATCGATTCGGTGACATACACCGGTACGTGCTTGCGGCCGTCATGTACGGCGATCGTGTGACCAACCATCTCCGGGAAGATAGTGGACGAACGCGACCACGTCTTGATGACCTTCTTCTCACCGGCCTCATTCATCGTGTGAATCCGCTGCAGCAAACGCGGCTCGACGTAGGGTCCCTTTTTAAGGCTTCTGCTCATGGCTCTTTACTCAGCTCCTCTACGGCCCGCGCTACTTCTTACGGCGGCGGATGATCATCTGGCTGGACGCCTTCTTCTTGGAACGGGTGCGGTGGCCCTTGGTCGGCACACCCCACGGCGTCACCGGATGGCGACCTGCGGTCTTGTTCTTGCCTTCGCCACCACCATGCGGGTGGTCGACCGGGTTCATCGCAGTACCACGAACCGTCGGACGAATACCGGCCCAGCGAGCACGACCGGCCTTACCGATCGAGATGCCCTCATGCTCGGGGTTACCGACCACACCGACAGTGGCGCGGCAGCCGAGCGGAACCATGCGCATTTCCGAGGAGGGCATACGCAGGATCGCGTGGGGGCCTTCCTTGGCCATGAGTTGTGCAGACGTGCCAGCGGAACGAGCGATTGCAGCACCACGGCCCGGCTGGAGCTCGATGGCGTGCACGACCGTACCGGTCGGGATCTTCTCAAGAGGCAGTGCGTTACCCGGCTTGATATCGGCATCCACGCCGGACGACACCATGTCGCCAACGGAAAGCTTCTGCGGGCAAAGAATGTAGCGCTTCTCGCCGTCAGCGTAGTGGAGCAGCGCGATACGTGCAGACCGGTTGGGGTCGTACTCGATCGTTGCCACCTTGGCGGGAACGCCGTCCTTGTTACGCTTGAAGTCAATTATGCGGTAGCGGCGCTTGTGGCCACCACCCTTGTGACGCGTGGTGATTCGACCATTGTTGTTGCGGCCACCGTTCTTCGGCAGCGGCTCAAGCAATGACTTCTCCGGGGTTGACCGAGTGATCTCTGCAAAGTCAGAGACCGTCTGGAAACGGCGACCCGGTGAGGTCGGCTTGTACTTCTTTAGTCCCATGTCCTCTCCTTCCGTCCGATGGCCGCTCTGCCTGGGACTGAGCATCACTCTTGGATGCTCGGCAGCTCGACGCCGGACCTACCACGGTGCCGGGCGGCTCCATTACTGGAAACGAACCGACAACCATCATCAAACCAGGGTTACTTAACGACCCTCGAACAGATCGATCTTGTCGCCCTCTTTGAGGGTGACGATCGCTTTCTTCCAACTACGGGTGAGACCCTTGCTGTAGCGCAGGCGGCGAGGCTTACCAGAAACGTTCATGGTATTCACGCCCTCGACGGTGACACCAAAGATATCGGTGATCGCCTGTGCGATATGCGGCTTGCTCGCGTGCTTATCAACTTCAAACGTGTAGCGATTGAGCTCCATCAGCTTGTATGACTTCTCAGACACGATGGGGCGAATGATAACGTTGCGTGCATCGTACATTATTTCAGCACCCCCTCGAGCCACTCGAGCGCCGGCTTGGTGAACAGAACCGACACGTTGTCGACCAGGTCGTACGTGTTCGACTCAGGCGCTGTGATGATGCGCGCCTTCGGGATATTGCGGAACGACTTCATCGCGGCGACATCGTCGACGCCACAAACGATCGTCACGCGGTTGTCGATACCCAGCGAGCTCAGAACAGCTGCGGCCTGCTTGGTCGAAGGCTCTGTGATGCCAAGGCTATCCACGACGTACAGCTGGCCGTCGGCGGCTTTTGCCGACAGAACACTGCGCATTGCAAGCTTGACGATCTTGTTCGGCACCTTGAACGCGTGGCTGCGTGGCGACGGCCCAAAGATGACGCCACCGCCCTTCCACTGGCCGGAACGGATGCTGCCCTGACGGGCGCGACCGGTGCCCTTCTGCTTCCACGGCTTCGCGCCACCACCAGAGACGTCGCTGCGTCCCTTGCTGGAATGCGTGCCCTGGCGACGAGCAGCCATCTGGCTGCGCACCACCTGGTGCACCGCGAAGGTGTTCGGTGCTATGGAGAAGACGGTCTCGGCGAGATCCGCCGTGCCCACCTTCTTGCCAGTCATGTCTTTTACTTCAACTGTTGCCATCGTTCACTCCTCGAAAAAGCCCGCCGCCTGGTGCGGTGATCAGGCGAGTCGGATCGTCAGGAAGCCATTCTTGCCGCCGGGTACTGCGCCCTTGACGATAAGCAGGTTCTGCTCGCCGTCGATCCTCAGTACCTCGAGGTTGCGCACAGTCACAGTCTCGCTACCCATGTGACCAGGCATGCTGACGCCCTTGAGGACGCGAGACGGGCTGGCGCACATTCCAATGGAGCCCGGAGCACGGTGGAAGTGCGAACCGTGACCACCGGGACCACCTTTGAAGTTATGGCGCTTCATGACGCCCGCGAAGCCCTTGCCCTTGCTGGTGCCCGTGACGTGCACGTGCATCCCGGGCTCGAAACCGTCGACGGTTACGGTATCACCAAGCTTGTACTCTTCGCCCTCGTCCAGTCGGACCTCGGCAAGGTAACGCTTGGGAGCGACACCGGCCTTCTTGAAGTGACCGGCCTGCGGCTTGTTGACCTTTGACTCTTTGACGTCGCCATAGCCAAGCTGAATGGCACGATAGCCATCACGCTTGAGCGTACGAACGAGCGCTACTACACAGGGGCCGGCCTCGATGACGGTGCACGGAATCAGCTTGTCGTCAGCGCTCCAGAGCTGGGTCATACCCAGCTTCCTGCCAAGGATAGTCTTCGCCATAACACTCACCTTCTGCTTCGTGCGGTCTTGGGACCCTTTCGGCGCGTCTGCGCCGCTCCCAGAGGACCGCGTCCTCACACCGGCGGGACCCGCCGGACTGTAACACGAACTTTACGTCGACTAAAGCTTAATCTCGATGTCGACGCCCGCAGGCAGATCGAGGCGCATCAGCGAGTCGACCGTCTTCGGGGTCGGCTCGAGAATGTCGATGAGGCGCTTGTGCGTCTTCATCTCGAAATGCTCGCGGCTATCTTTGTTCACGTGCGGTGACCGAATGACGCAATAGAGATTACGCTCGGTCGGCAGCGGGATGGGACCCGCAACCTTTGCGCCCGTCTTCTGCGCTGTCTCCACGATAAGCTTGGTGGACTGGTCCACAATCTCGTGGTCATACGCTTTGAGCCGGATTCGTATCTTCTGGTTCGCCAACACTCAACCCTCCGTCGACGTTCGTTTACTTCAGGATCTTCGTGACACGA
>DDWM01000019.1 GCA_002345925.1 Actinobacteria bacterium UBA2286
GTGCGCGAGCAAGTCGGGACCGACCGCGTGATATGCGGCCTCTCGGGCGGTGTGGACTCATCGGTGGTTGCGGCACTTCTGCATCGCGCGATCGGTGACCAGCTAACCTGCGTGTTCGTGGACCATGGCATGATGCGACTTGATGAAGCCGAGCAGGTCGTGACGACGTTCCGCGATCAGTTCCACATAGACCTGATCCACGTTGATGCCGAGGAGCGATACCTGACGCTCCTCAAGGGCGTCAGCGATCCTGAGCGCAAGCGCACAATCATCGGCGAGGAGTTCTGGCAGGTCTTCTTCGATGAAGCCACGAACCTCGAAGGTGTGAAGTGGCTCGCCCAGGGCACGCTTTACCCCGACGTCATCGANNCCAAGATCAAGAGCCACCACAACCTCATCCCGTTCCCGGAAGGTGTGCACTTCGACCTGATCGAGCCGCTGAAGTCGCTCTTCAAGGACGAAGTCCGTGCCGTCGGATCCGAACTCGGTCTTCCGGATGAGATCGTGCACCGTCAGCCGTTCCCGGGCCCCGGTCTTGCTGTTCGCATCATCGGCGATATCGACCACGAGAAACTCGAGATTCTTCGCAACGCTGACGCTATCGTGCGTGAAGAGATCAGCAACTGGGATATCGACCGTGAGGTGTGGCAGTACTTCGCTGTACTTCCAGACATCCGCTCGGTTGGCGTCATGGGTGACGAGCGCACGTACGCTCGGCCAATCATCATCCGTGCTGTTTCCTCGGCGGATGCTATGACCGCTGACTGGGCGCGTTTGCCGCACGAGCNNCAGCGTGGGAGTGATGGGCGATGAGCGCACCTACGGACGCCCCATCATAATCCGGGCCGTGGCCTCTGCCGATGCGATGACCGCCGACTGGGCCAGGCTGCCACACGACCTGCTCGCCAAGATGAGCAACCGCATCATCAATGAAGTCGACGGGGTCAATCGCGTCGCCTACGACATAACGAGCAAGCCGCCGGGTACTATCGAATGGGAGTAGCCGTTTGATTCGAGACGCCGGAGCTGCACGCAGCCCGGCGTCTGGTGTCAGAGACGGATGAATCAGGGGAGCTGAGGATAGATGGACGAGAAGCACACAGACGCACAAGGCCAGATCGACCTGCACCGGAGCCGCATCGACGAGATCGACTGCCAGCTTGTGCAGTTGCTCAACGACCGCGCGGTCGAGTCGCTTGCCATTCGTTCGCTCAAGCCACAGGTTCATCTCGGCCTGTATGACCCGAAGCGTGAAGAGGAAATCTTCGCGAACCTCGCAGCCTGCAACAAGGGTCCGCTATACGGCGACAACCTGCGCGAGATCTACGCCGCCATCCTTCACGTCATGAAGGAGCTGAGAGGCTGATGGCTGCCGAGAAAGCACGCGCGATTGGCGCGGTTCAGCGAGACGGCGCGGTCACGCTCATTGCGGGGCCATGCTCGGTCGAGAGTCGCGAGCAGATGCGAGAAGTTGCCAGCACGCTCTCAGAGCTCGGCGTCAAGGTCATGCGCGGCGGCGCTTACAAGCCGAGGACCTCGCCATTCTCCTTCCAGGGACTTGAGGAGGAAGGGCTCATCATGCTGCGCGAAGCGGCTGACGAGTTCGGACTTCTCGTGGTCACCGAGGTAACCGACTCGGCACA
Organism: Actinobacteria bacterium UBA2286; assembly: GCA_002345925.1. Classification (GTDB taxonomy): domain Bacteria; phylum Actinomycetota; class Coriobacteriia; order Anaerosomatales; family Anaerosomataceae; genus UBA2286. The sequence continues at coordinate 1,644 of DDWM01000019.1, forward strand.
CGTGGAGAAGGTTGCCTCGTATACGGACATGCTCCAGGTCGGCACGCGCAATATGGCCAACTACAGCCTGCTCAAGAAGATCGGTGCGGTGACCGCCGAGACGGGGATGCCGGTCGTCTTCAAGCGCGGCATGGCCGCCACCATCGAGGAGTGGCTCCAGGCGAGCAACTACCTCACGATGTTCGGCAACGAGAACGTGATTCTGTGCGAGCGGGGAATCAGGACGTTTGAGACAGCCACCCGCTTCACGCTCGATATCTCGGCCGTGCCCGTGGTCAAGAAGCTCTCGCTTCTGCCGATCATCGTCGACGTGTCGCACCCGACCGGCTCGGCAGACCTGGTACCTGCGGTTTCGCGGGCGGCTGTTGCTGTTGGCGCAGACGGCGTGATGATCGAAGTGCACCCGAATCCGCGCGAGGCGCTTTGTGACGGGCCGCAGTCGCTTGACCTCGACCAAATACGCGCTCTTGTTGCCGAGCTGTCGCCCGTGGCACAATCGATTGGGCGGGAACTCGGCTAAAGATTTGCTGCAACAGCACCGTCAAACACGGGAGCCCTTCGGAGGTGACGGTCGTGGCGCAGCCTATACGCAGTCGCTTCTGCGCGCATTGTGGCGCACAAGGTGAGCCGCGCATCGGCTTTTGCTCCGAGTGTGGGGGGCCTGTCTGCACCAAGTGCGGCAACACGCAACACATCCAGGGTGAGCACAAGGTCATGCATGATATGTGTCTCAAGCATGGTGACAATGGCCATTTCTCGATGATCAAATTCGTGAAGTAGCGCCCGTTTTCGCCTATGCCGCGCTCGCCTCGTGCGCTAGACTGGTCAACCTATGACGACCTTCCTCAACGAACTCAACCCCGCGCAGCGCGATGCCGTGACCACGACCGAGGGCCCACTCCTCGTGCTCGCTGGCGCCGGCTCGGGTAAGACGCGCGTACTCACATACCGCATCGCGCACATCATCGCCGAGCGACGGATATCGCCCTCGGCGATCCTCGCGATCACGTTCACCAACAAGGCTTCGCAGGAGATGCGTAGCCGTCTGGAGAATCTGGTCGGGCCGTCAGCGCGCTCCATGTGGGTCATGACCTTCCACGCGTTCTGCGTGCGGGTTTTGCGTGCCGAGGGACACCATCTCGGCTATTCGAACAATTTCACTATCTACGACCAAGACGATGCCAAGCGCATGCTTACCTCGGCCATGGCTGAACTTGACGTTGACCCCAAGCGCTACCCGCCCAAGATGATCGGCGGGCGGATCTCTGCGGCGAAGAACGACCTTGTGCTGCCTGAGACGCTCGCAGCCAGCGCGGTCATCCCGCCGGATAAGATGGCAGCGAAGGTCTACGCGCTCTATCAGCGGCGTTTGCAGGACGCGAACGCGATGGACTTTGACGACTTGCTGGTGAACGCGTGGAAGGTTCTGAGCGCGCACCCCGAGGTGCTCGCTTTCTATCAGGACCGCTTCCGCTACATCCACGTCGACGAGTACCAGGACACCAACCATGCCCAGTACTCGATCGTGAACATGCTTGCTGCCAAGACGCGCAACCTCATGGTCGTCGGCGACGACGACCAGTCGATCTACTCATGGCGCGGTGCGGACATCCGCAACATCCTCGAGTTTGAGAAGGACTACCCCGAGGCTGCAGTCATCAAGCTTGAGGAGAACTACCGCTCCACCAAGACGATCCTCGCGGCGGCGAACGCCGTCGTCGAGAACAACCGCGGCCGTAAGCCTAAGACGCTCTTCACCGCGAACGCCGGCGGCGAAGCGATCACACGCTACTTCGCATCTGATGAGCGTGACGAGGCGCGTTTTGTTGCCGAGGAGGTCGAGCGGCTGCTGCGCTCCGAGCACCGCACGTATTCGGACTTCGCGGTCTTTTACCGCACGAACGCTCAGTCGCGTGTGCTTGAGGACATATTCTTGCGCGTTGGCGTGCCGTACCGCCTTGTTGGCGGCACACGCTTCTTCGAGCGGGCAGAGATCCGCGACGTTATGGCGTGGCTTCGCTCGGCGGTCAACCCGGCTGACGTCCAGTCGCTGCGCCGCGTCATGGAGAAGCGCGCCGGCATTGGCAAGACCACCATCGAGCTGCTTCAGGCGCACGCGTACGAAGAGGGGATCACGCTTTCCGAGGCGATCGCCCGCGCCGAGGCCGAGGAGTGGGTCGGCGGCGCCGCTCGCAAGCGGGTCGACGACCTTGCCGCCGCACTTGAAGCCGCACGTACCGTGGAGGCGCCGACGCTGCGCGATCGCGTTGAAGCCATCGTTGCGCGCTCCGGGCTTCTGACGGCGCTCGCTGCCGAGGGTAGCGATGAGGCGCGTGGCCGTGGCGAGAACATCCACGAGTTCTTCGGCGTGGTGGGCGAGTACGACCAGACGCATGAGGATCCCGAGGAACGCACGCTGGAGTCGTTCCTGGAGTGGATCGCGCTTAGGACCGACCTCGATCAGCTCGAGGACGGGGACCACACCGTCACGCTGATGACGCTTCACACGGCAAAGGGCCTTGAGTTCCCGGTCGTCTTCCTTGTTGGTATGGAAGACGGCATCTTCCCTCACATCAACAGCATGTATGAGCCGCAGAAGCTCGAAGAGGAGCGCCGCCTTTGCTACGTGGGCATCACGCGCGCCCGTGAGCGGCTCTACATCACCCACGCGAATTCCCGCCAGCTGTTTGGCGAGACGCAGTGCAATGCGCCGAGCACATTCATCGGAGAGATTCCCGACGAGCACTTGCGTACCGAGGGTGTTGGCTCGGCAGGCTTTGGTAGCTCAGCACCAGGGCGTGGCCGAGGTGACCGTGGCGGCTCGATGCGCTGGGGCGCCGATCGCGTTCCTCCCGCAGAAGGTCGCGTGTTCGGTTCCGGCGCTGCGCCGGTCAAGAAGACCCAGGAGCGTCTTGAGCTCTCACCTGGTGACGTCGTCGACCATAAGACGTTCGGTCGGGGAGTCGTGAAAGAGATCACCGGCGACAAGGTCACGATCGCCTTCAAAGGACTCGGGACGAAAAGCCTCCTTATGGGGTACGCTCCGATACGAAAAGTCGATGGCTAGCGCCCCGACCCTCTGGAGAGGAACGCGATGGGACCCGTCCTCGTCTTTGGGCACAAGAACCCGGACAACGACTCCATCTGTTCGGCTGTCGCTTACGCGCATCTGAAGAACCTTACCGAGCCGGGTGACGTCTTCTTGCCAGCGCGCCTTGGGCCCGTTCCTGCCGAGACCCGATGGGTGTTCGAGCGCTTTGGCGTCGACTTGCCCGATGAGGTCTCCCACGTGTTCACACGTGTGCGCGACGTCATGACAGAGGACACCCTCAGCATCGGTCCAGACGCGACCATGCTTGAGGCGGGTCGCATGATGCGCGAGCATTCGGTGCGCGCACTTCCGGTCGTTGACGACAACGCCGTGCGTGGTCTGATCAACGTCACGACCCTCGCAGAGCTCTACATCGACGAGACCGATGTAAGAGGCTTTGAGAAGATGCCTGTCACGGTGGGCCATGTGGCCACCGCGCTTGGCGCACGAGTATTGGTCGGCGATGCGGCGCAGGTGCTCTCGGGCGGCGTACTGATCGGCGCGATGGAGCCCGAGACGATGGTCACCTACATCAAGGCCGGTGACACCCTTGTGCTCGGCGACAGGCGTCGCACGCAGCCGATGGCAATCAAGGCCGGCGTCGCCTGTCTCGTTGTAACGGGCGATGCCGTGCCAGATGATGTCGTCCTCACCCTTGCTGCCGAACGGGGCGCAGCGGTCATTCTAACGCGCCACGACACCTACGCGGCTGCACGTTTGGTGAACCTCTCGCACCCGGTCGGTGGATTGATGGATACCAGCATGCTGCTGACGTCGCCCGACGTGCTCCTCTCGGAGCTTGCCGAGGACCTCGTCGAGTCGCCACACCGTGAAGCCGTCGTCGTGGATGCCAATGGCGCGCTTGCGGGCATCGTTACACGCACCAATCTCGCGCGTAACCTGCGCCGCCGCGTGATTCTTGTCGATCACAACGAACTCTCGCAGTCCGCGCCGGGTGTGGCCGAGGCGTCCGTGCTTGAGATCATCGACCACCATCGCGTTGGGGACGTGCAGACCTCCTCACCGATCCTGTTCATCAACCTCCCGGTCGGGTCGACGGCGACGATCGTTGCCGAGCGCTACCGCGAGCTTGATGTGGAGCCGCCCGTGGGCATGGCGGGATTGCTGCTCTCGGCGCTTCTGACCGACACGGTATTGCTCAAGTCTCCCACGACAACCGATACCGACCGCGAGGTCGCAAGACGCCTTGCGGAGCGCGTTGGAGTCGACGCCGTTGAGTTTGGGATGGATATGTTCCGGGCGCGCTCGCAGGGCAGGCGTTTCTCGGCAGAAGAGGCGGTTCGCGCCGACCTCAAGGAGTATCGTGTTGGTGACGCGGTAATCGCGATCGGGCAGATTGAAACGGTCGAGCTTGCTGATGTCATGGATCACCGGGATGAGTTGGTCTCGGTGATGGAAGCGATGCGTAGCGCGCGTGGATATGATCTCTTGATGCTCATGGTCACAGACGTGGTCCGCGAGGGTAGCGAGATAGTCGCAACCGGACGCGTCCGGCTCGCGGAACGCGCGCTAGGGGTCGAGCTTGGCGTCGGATCGGCATGGATGGACGGCGTGCTTTCGCGCAAGAAGCAAGTCGCGGCACGTATGCTCGAATCAGCCGGCGGATAAGGAGCTATTGCGATGGCGTGGGGCAACGGCGCATCGTGGCGACGCGACACGCGACCCGGCGTGCTCGTGATCATGTTCGGGATCGCCGTGGTGGGATTTGCCGCCCTATGGGCCATGCTATTGCTTGCACCAGCGCTGATCTCGATCGATCACTCGGTTTCCGCGGCGATCAGATCGACTGCGAGCCCACAGCTTGACCCCATCGCGGTAGCGTTCACCACGCTCGGCGGATTCGCGATCATGGCGGCGCTGGCCGTGGCGGTCGCAGCCTGGCTCTTGTGGCGCGGCCTACGTGCCGAGGCGGCGCTCGTCGTCGGCACGATGACGTTTGGTCCGGCGCTCGGGCAGCTCATCAAGCTCATCGCCGGTCGGGCGCGTCCGCCGGTAGAGTTCGCGCGGATCGTGCCGCCGACCGATCTGAGCTTCCCCTCGGGACACGCGCTTGCGGCGTTCCTGTTCTTCGGGACGCTCGTCTTCTTGCTCTTCGCGGTCGACGAGTCGCTCTCGCTCAAGGCGAAGGCGCTCGTCTCGGCGGTGTGCGTGGTTTTGGCGATCATCATCTCGATGTCGCGGGTGTATCTTGGCGTCCACTATCTTGGTGACGTCTTCGGTGGCTGGCTGCTTGGCGCAGCCGTCATGACGATTACCGTAGGCATCTACGTGACGGTGACGAGTGGGCGCACCTCGAGCTAGAGTGCTCGCGGCAGCGTGATCGTCACGGTCGTTCCCACGTTCATTGCCGAGGTGATCTCTATTGTGCCTTCGGCGCGTTCGATAACATGGCGCACGAGTGAGAGCCCGAGGCCTGTGCCGCCACTATCGCGCGAACGTGCCCGGTCTACGCGGTAGAAGCGCTCGAACACTCGCGGGAGGTCTTCGGCGGGTATCCCCATTCCGGTGTCGCTGACGCTCAGCGTCACGGTAGACACTGCTGCCGCAAGCGCCACGGTCACGGTGCCGGTCTCTGTGTACGCAATCGCGTTCGCCAGCACGTTGTCGAGCGCGATGGCCATGTCGGTGCGGTCGGCTTGCACGTAGACATCCACGCCTTCGATAGCCGAGAAGTCCACGCGCAGCTCCAGCTTCTTTGCGTTCGCTGCGCGGCGGTGAGTGGTGAGTGACAAGTCGATTGCCTGACGCATGTCAGTCATTGAGGCCGCACTCGGGGTGCTTTCAAGGCGTGAGAGGTTGAGCAGGTCCAAGACGAGCTGCCGCAAGTGCGCGGCCTCGGCTTCGATCTGGCTGAGGAATGCGAGCGCCTGGTCCGTGTCGCCGTCGGAGGCCGCGTTGGCGGCTGCCTCGGACAGCAGCAGAATGCCAGAGGTGGGCGTTTTGAGTTCGTGGGATGCGTTCGCGACGAAGTCCCGGCGCACGCGGTCTAGGCGCATCCTATCAGTGGTGTCCGCGATGACCACGAGGTGTCGCGGGGTCCCGTCAACGACTCCGAGCGGCACAACGGTCAGGCGCATATAGCGCTGCAGCGGGTCCGGTCCGACATCGAGCGTGGTGCTCGATGTCTCGGCTAGCGCGTCGGCGATTGCTGAGGACACAGAAGCGGGGAGGCCCGTCTCGGCGATGTCGTGGTTGCGCATCTCAGCGACGGAGGTCCGGAACATCTGAGTTGCTGTGCGGTTCACGAGGCGTACGGAGCGACCTTCAAGCAAAAACACGGCGTCACCCAGACCGTCTAGCACGGTACGCAGGCTCTGACGTTCAGCCTCCAGCTCACCGATACGAGCTTTCATCTGCATACGGAGTTGCGTGAGTGCGGCTGAGAGCGGCTCAAGCGCGCCGTTCTCGGCCGGCACGCCTGATGTCAGATCGCCGGCCGCCATTGCACATGCGGCATCTGCGAGGCGCTCCACGGGGCGTGCGGTGTTCGTCGCGGTGCGCGCCGCGAGGATGAGTGCGAGGATGACAGAGAGCCCGAGCAGTACCAGCCCGGTTTGTCTGGCGTTTCCGGAGAGCTCGCTGATCCTCTCGAGTGATTCGGACACTCGCAGCGCCGCACTCTCTCCAAGATAGGTCGCCGGAACGGCCACATACATCTGGTCGAAGCCCTGTGTTGCTGAGCGTCGGATGTCTTTGCCGACTCCGCCGGAGAGTGCTTCGACGATTTCGGGCCGTTCGCTGTGATTGCCCATTGCGAGGGGATCTTCCGCGCTGTCGGCGAGCACTGTGCCGTCTGATCCGACGATCGTCATACGAAGGTCGGTGTGAGCGACCAGCTGCTTCACTACCTGCCCGGGGGAGTCATCCGCACAGGCAATCACCAGCACGCCCGCCTGAGCCACGCTTTGCAGGTGCGCCTGTTGCTGCTCGATGACAGCATCGGTGATCGGGCCGTAGAGGCTCCATGCCCACGCGCCCGCGAGCACGCTAACAACCAGCACATAGCCGAGGATGAGGCGCAGTCGGTATGAGTCCGGCCATTGCGTTCTCATGACCGGACTTCTCCCGTTTTCGGCGTGGGCTCGAACCGGTAGCCGACGCCGTGCACTGTATGGATGTACAAGAATGCCGAGGGGTCCTCGATGGCCTGGCGCAGTCGGCGGATGTGAACGTCGATCGTTCGCGACGACGGCAAGAAGTCGTATCCCCAGACTTCACTTGCAAGCCTCTGGCGTGTCATCAGCAGCCCAGGGCTGGATGCGAGAGACACCAGCAACTGAAACTCCTTCAGCCGCAGCTTGGCCTGCGTGCCAGCTACCGTGACGCGCACCTGGGCAGGCTCGATCACGAGGTCGCCGGTCTCTATGGCTGCGTGTTCAGTGAGCACCTGTCGTTCTTTCACGCGCCTGAGGTTTGCGCGGACGCGGGCGAGGAGCTCTTCAATCGAGAACGGCTTTGTGATGTAGTCATCGGCTCCCGCATCAAGGCCGCGGACCTTGTCGCGCTCCTGGTCGAGCGCGGTCACCATGATGATGGCGACATCTTTGTCGGTGTGGCGGAGTCGCTCGGCGAATTGGTAGCCGTCGATGCCGGGGAGCATGAGGTCGAGCAGGACCAGGTCGGGGAGTTGCTCCAGAGCAAGGGAGAGACCCGCGACACCATCGCTTGCGGTCAGGGTCTCAAATCCCGCCCGGCGCAGAGCGTAATCCACCGTCTGACGGATGATCGGATCATCCTCCACGACCAATACCTTGGACACTCTTCCTCCAAGCGATGCCTGATGACGTACTCATCATGGACTGCTCGTGCCCTGATTCAAATGGATTTAACACATGTTTCACAAATGCGGTTGTTGTTTTACAACGATGCAACCACTCGCGCCCGGCTGCTTCGTACGATGGTCGTGCCCCGGCAGCCGTTGCCGGTACTGCACTGCACTCAACACGAGGAGAGGATCAACAACGTGAAGAAGCTTGTTGCATTCGGTCTGATCTCGGCACTGGCATTCGGTGCGCTCGGACTCGCGGGTTGCGGCAAGACCACGGCGGACAGCGCGTCGACAGACGCCACCGGTTCCGAACTCACCGGTGTGATCAACGTCGAGGGTTCTGACACGCTGGTGAACGTTGCTACTGCTTGGTCGCAGACGTTCATGGGGACCAACCCCGGCGTCATGATCTCGGTCAAGGGCGGCGGTTCCGGTACGGGCATCGCTTCGCTCATCAATGGGACGATCGACTTTGCGAACGCCTCGCGTGAGATGAAGCAAGAAGAGATCGACCAGGCCAAGGCCAACGGTGTGAACCCGATCGAGTACACGGTCGCCCGTGACGGCATCGCTGTCATCGTGAACTCAGCGAACGGTGTCGAGGACCTCACGGTTGAGCAGATCGGCAAGATCTACCGCGGCGAGATCGCGAACTGGAAAGAGGTCGGCGGTGCCGACAAGGCCATCGTGATCCTATCGCGCGATTCCTCCTCCGGCACGTACGAGTACTTCAAGGAGGCCGTTGTAGGCAAGGACGTCAACTACGCCTCGACCGCCAAGCTCCTTCCTTCGAACCAGGCTATCGTCGATGAGGTTACATCCAATGACGCCGCCATCGGCTACGTGGGCGTGGGTTACCTCGACGCGAAGATCAAGGTCCTCAAGGTCGAAGGCACCGCCGCTTCGATCGAGGCTGTGCTCGACAACTCCTACAAGATCAGTCGTGGCCTGTATATGTACAGCGATGGCGAGGCCACAGGTGTCATGAAGGCGTACCTCGACTGGATCCTCGGTGCGGACGGCCAGAAGGTCGTTGCAGATGAAGGCTTTGTCCCTGTCCAGTAAGGCGGGATACATACTATGGCGGTGACCCCCAGCCACAAGGCGGGACGGCGCCTCGGCCGTGCGACTCGACGTCGCGCGGCTGAGGCTGTTGTCCGTACGCTGATATACGCAGCAGGACTGCTGTCGATCGTGATCCTCGCTGCGATCGCGATCTTCCTGGTTGTCGAAGCGCGGCAATCGATCGGTGAGATAGGTCTGGGCACAATGCTGTCGGGCACCCAGTGGTTCCCAACAGGCACGCCCAAACTCTTCGGGTTCCTCCCGCTCATCGTGGGCACACTGGCGGTCACTGGCGTAGCGGTCGTTGTCTTCGTCCCGATCGGCATCGGCGCGTCCGTGTTCATCTCGGAATTCTCGGCAGGCTGGTTCAAGGAAGGCATGAAGTCGGTCATCGAGTTCATGGCCGCCGTGCCGTCGGTCGTGTACGGCTTTCTCGGCGTGGCCGTGGTTATTCCTTGGGTGAAAGCCACGTTCTCCCTGACTTCGGGCATGACAGCGCTGACCGGCGGGCTCGTTCTCGGCATCATGAGTCTTCCGACAGTCATCTCCATCTCGGAGGACGCGCTTCACGCGGTCCCCGACGCGCTCAGGCAGGGCTCGCTTGCGCTCGGCAACACGCGGTGGCAGACGACCTACAAGGTCGTGGTGCCCTCGGCAAGCTCGGGCATCTTCGCCGGGGTCATGCTCGGCCTCGGCCGAGCGATCGGGGAGACGATGGCGGTGCTCATGCTCACCGGCAACGCGGCGGTGATTCCGACGAGTGTGTTCGAGTCGGTGCGTACGATGACGGGCACGATTGCCGCCGAGATGGGCGAAGTCGTGTACGGCGGGCAGCATTACTCGGTGCTCTTCAGCGTCGGACTTGTTCTGTTCGCGATCACCTTCGTTATCAACCTTGCGGCTGATCTGGTACTTGAGCGCCAGCGGAAGAGGTGGCGTCGATGAACGACAGAGCTCGCCGCGCGCGTGCTGCCCGCAAGGTGGAGGCGGTCATGAAGGTCGTGACCGGTGCCTGCGTCGCCCTGGTCATTGGGGCAGCGGTATTCATCCTCGCCAAGATCATCATCTCCGGCCTGCCTGGCATCAGTCTTGAGTTCTTGTTCTCCAAGCCTGGGATGGGAATGCGTGCGGGTGGTATTTTCCCAATCATCGTCGGGACGCTGATGCTGGTCACGCTGACGGCAGTCCTTGTGCTGCCTCTCGGCATCATGGCCGGCATCTACCTGGCCGAGTACGCCCCGAAGAACCTCGTGACGCGTCTCGTGCGACTCTCGATCGCGAATATGGCTGGCGTGCCGTCGATCGTGTACGGCCTCTTTGGACTTGCCGTCTTCGTGTTGTTCATGCAGATCGGCAAGTCGCTTCTCGCTTCGGCGCTGACACTCACGGTCCTTACGCTCCCGGTGATCATCACGTCCACCGAGGAGGCACTGCGACAGGTCCCGTCGGATCTTCGGCAGGCCGCGCTCGCGCTCGGCGCCACACGCTGGCGTTCGATCTACAAAGTCGTGCTTCCGGCTGCTGCTCCGGGCATCGTCACGGGCTCGATCCTGGGTCTGTCGCGCGCCGCCGGTGAGACGGCACCGATTCTAGTCACAGGTGCGGCGTTCTTTTTGCCGAAGCTGCCGGATTCAGTCACTTCGCAGTACATGTCGCTCCCGTATCACCTCTACGTGCTGGCGACGCAGGTTCCAAATGTGCCTCCTGAGATCACGTGGGGCACCGCATTCGTTCTTGTCGCTGGCGTGAGCACTGTCAGCATGATCGCCGGCGCGTGGCGCTCGGTCCAAAGGAGGAAGGTCAAATGGTGATGTCCACGGCTTCTGAGGAGATTGCGCTGGATACGCCCGCCGGGGCCCTAGAGCAGTCACGAGCCGGTGCGACCGGCGCTGACGCGGTGTCAGGTAGCTTCTCCCTCCGTGATGTCTCCGTTGCCTATGGAAACGAGACCGTGCTCGCCGGAGTGAACCTGCTCGTGCCTTCCCGCGCGGTCACCGCCCTCATCGGTCCCTCCGGTTGCGGGAAGTCAACGCTGTTGCGGTGCCTCAATCGGATGAATGATGAGATCGGCCGTGTTCGGGTCGGTGGAACCATCACGCTTGATGGTCAGGATATCTACGACAAAGCGCTCGATCCGGTCGATTTGCGCATGCGGGTCGGGCAGGTGTTTCAGCGCCCTAACCCGTTCCCGATGTCGCTCTACGACAACGTCGCGTTCGGTCCTCGCACCCAGGGGATTCGGAAGCGGGAGGAGCTCGACGCCATCGTTGAAGAGGCGCTCACGGACGCCGCGCTCTGGGGCGAGGTCAAGAAGCATCTCAAGAAGCACGCGTTTGAGCTCTCCGGTGGCCAGCAGCAGCGGCTGTGCATAGCGCGTGCGCTTGCGACCAAGCCGGAAGTCCTGCTGATGGACGAGCCCGCCTCGGCGCTCGACCCGATCTCGACGCAGCAGATCGAGGACACGATCGCCGAGTTGAAAGACATGGTCACGATCGTCATCGTCACACACAACATGCAGCAGGCGGCGCGAATCTCTGACCAGACCGCGTTCATGCTGCGCGAGTCCATGGATGAGCCAGCGCACCTGGTTGAGATGGGCGATACGAAGAGGATGTTCACGAATCCCGATGACAAGCGAACCGAGTCGTACATCACGGGTCGGTTCGGCTAGGCTAACGCGTAACGGGATAGCAGAACGGCCCACCTGGGGGAGGTGGGCCGTTCCTGTTTTCCAGGTAACCCCGGAAATCAAACGAGGCGCGTGGGGGGACGCGC
>DDWM01000031.1 GCA_002345925.1 Actinobacteria bacterium UBA2286
CGGCCGGCGAGATGAAGCACGGCCCGATCGCGCTTATCACTCCCGAAGTGCCGGTTGTGGTCGTCGCAACGCAGGGACACACGTACGAGAAGGTCGTGAGCAACATCCAGGAGGTCCGTGCCCGGGGCGCGCAGGTCATCGCGGTCGCCACACACGGCGACACCGATATCTGCCGCCACGCCGAGCACGTCCTTTACATCCCTGAGGTGAGCGAGTCCCTCTCGGCCATTGCCGCGACGGTGCCGCTGCAGCTGTTGTCGTACCATATCGCCAAGCTCAGAGGGTGCAACGTGGATCAGCCGCGCAACCTCGCAAAATCGGTCACGGTGGAGTAGATGACAGAGGAGCGCCCGATGGTAGGCGGCCTTGGGGTCGACATCGTTGAGATTGACCGGATGCGCACGGCGCTCACCCGGCACCCGCGCATGCGCGAGCGGATCTTCTCGGAGGCCGAGCGCGCGTACTGCGACAAGCGCAACAAGCCCGAGATCCACTACGCGATGCGCTTTGCCGCGAAAGAGGCGGTCTTGAAGGCGCTGGGGACGGGTTTCAGCAACGGCATCCGCTTCACCGACGTTGAAGTGCTGCGCGACGACCGTGGTCGCCCGGTGCCCAAGCTCTCCGGCCGTGCAGCGGAGTACGCTGCCGAGGCGGGCGTGCTCGAGCTGCATCTGTCGCTGTCGTTCACGCACGCCAACGCGGTTGCCTCGGCAGTCGCCATCACCGATGACATGCGGCCACGCAGGGTCGAGACGGAGCCGACGCAACATGAGCGGCTGGCGGCGAGTTTCAAAGACGCACGCAGCCTGCTGGACGATGTTGGGAACGAAGAAGCATAGCGTGATGGCGGGCCGCGCAAGCGGCTCGCTTCGTTGTCAGGGGGAGCCGATGCAGTACGCGCTTGATGCCGAAGGTATCCGCTCGGCGGAACGACTCGCGGTGGAGCGGGGAGCGGCCACGCTCGACGGGCTGATGGCCCGCGCGGGCGCGGCGCTTGCTGCCGAGGCGGCCCGGGTCGCCCCTACGGGGCCGATCGCGATCGTCACCGGCAAAGGCAACAACGGCGGGGACGGTTGGGTTGCCGCGCGAGTGCTCACCGCGAGTGGCCGAGACGTGCGTGTGCATGCCCTTGCGGGGCCGGATGCGCTCACCGGCGAGGCCGCGCGGGCAGCCGCCGCTGCGGTCGCCGCGAATGTGAGCTGGCAGCCCACAGGAGATGCGATCGCGATGGCCGAGGCGCTTACGGGCGCGGCGGTCATCATCGACGCGGTGTTCGGCATCGGATTCCACGGGCCGGCCAGGGAGCCGTATGCGACGGCGATCGTCGCCATCGACGATGCGGACGCGCCGGTCATCTCGGCGGATGTGCCCTCCGGCGTCGATGCCGACACGGGCGCGGTGAAGGACCCGGCGGTGCATGCGGACATGACGGTGACGTTCTCGACACCCAAGCCGGGACTGCTGATGTATCCGGGAGCCGCGTACACGGGCGAGATCGTGGTGGCGGACGTGGGGCTGCCCCGGCACGACCTGGACGCGGCCGGTGGCCTCGAGGTCTGGGATCGCGGCGACTATCGCGCCGCGCTGCCGCTGCCGTCGCCCGACGCGCACAAGGGCCAGCGGGGGAGCGTGCTGCTGGTGGCCGGCTCGCGGCTGTACGCGGGCTCGGCGGTACTGGCTGCTGCGGGCGCGATGCGCATGGGCGCGGGATACGTGTTCGCTGCGGTGCCCGCCTCGGTGGCACCCGTCATGCAAGCTGCGTTGCCGCACGTGATCGCCGTCGCGATGCAGGAGACCGCCGAGGGCACGCTCGCGGCGTCATCCGTCGACCGCATCATGCGCCTGGCCGCCGAAGTTGACGCGGTCGTTCTCGGCCCCGGACTCACCACGCATGCCGAGGCGGTGAGCGTTATCCGACGCCTCGTCGAGGAGCTGCCAGGCCCGCTCGTGCTCGATGCCGACGGTCTCAACGCCTTTGCCGAGCCGGGACCGGGTGCGATCTTGTCTCGCAGCGGACCGACCGTCATCACGCCGCATCCAGGCGAGCTCGCGCGGATGCTCGGCGTCAGCACCGGTGAGGTGCAAGATGATCGCGTGGCGGCTGCGGCCAGGATCGCCGGCTGCCAGCTTGCGTGCGTGCTCAAGGGCGCACGCACGATCGTTTCTGCCGAGGGACGCTCGGTGGTCACGCTGGCAGGCAACCCGGGGATGGCGACCGCCGGAAGCGGCGACGTTCTTGCGGGCATGATCGGGACGCTGCTTGCGCAGGGACTCGGGTCGCTTGAAGCGGGTGCGCTCGGCGCATATGTGCACGGCAGGGCTGGAGATCTTGCCTCGGCAGAGCTTACCGAGGTGTGCCTGACGGCCAAGGATCTGCCGTCGTACATCCCGGCTGCTGTCAAAGAAATCCTTGGCTAGCGCACCTCGCGCGTGTCTCGGGTAGAATCTGCAATAGAAGACACCCGGCGCGCGACGCCGGTCGACACTTGGAGGAACCATGGGACGCACCGCACGCGACATCATGACGAAAGACCCGCTCACCGTCGCCCGTGACCTCACCGTCACCGAGGCAGCCAAGCTGATGGTGGATAACCGCATAGGCGCGCTGCCGGTCCTCGACGAAGGCAAGCTTGTGGGCATCGTGACTGAGGGCGACCTCATCATGCAGGATGTCCGCATCGAGTTCCCAACATACATTCACCTGCTCGACGGGTTCATCATGTACCCGCCAGCGACCGCGCGTTTCGAGAGCGAGCTCAAGAAGGCCGTTGGCGCGACAGTGGCCGATGTCATGACCGCCGAGCCGGTGGTCGTCCAGGCTGACATGTCGGTCGAAGACGCAGCCACGCTCATGGTCGAGCGCGAAGTCAGCCGCATTCCCGTGCTCGATGGCGAGACGCTTGTTGGGATCATCAGCAAGTCCGACATCGTTCGCTCGCTCATCGTAGGCGAGTAGGACCGTGACGTACCGGCGCTACGGATGGGTCGAGATCGACCCGACCGCGATCACGCGCAATGTCCGCACCCTTAAGGCTCTCACCAAGCCGGGCACCGCGTTCATGGCGGTCGTCAAGGCTGACGGCTACGGCCACGGTTCGCTCGTGGCCGCACGCGCGGCGCTTGCTGGCGGCGCGGATCGTCTCGGCGTGGCGACGCTTGAAGAGGCTGTGACGCTGCGAGAGGGCGGCATCTCGGCGCCGCTGCATCTGCTCAGCGAGCCGCCGGAGACCGGCGTGGGGATCATCATCGAGCACAAGCTCATCCCAACGCTGTGCTCGCGTGAGTTCGCTGTTGCGCTCAGCCGGGCTGCGATGCTGGCCGACGTGACGGTTCCGTATCACCTCAAGGTCGACTCGGGCATGAACCGTATCGGCGTTCGTGCCGAGGACGCCAACGACATGGTCGCATGGCTCAAATCGTTTCCCGGCGTTGAGATGGAGGGCGTGTTCACGCACTTCGCGACGGCTGATGTCCCGGGTGACTGGGAGTTTGACGGGCAGGTCGACCGCTTCCGTCGCGCAGTCGAGCGCATGCGCACCGAACGCGTCCGCCCCGCGATCGTGCATGCCGCCAACAGCGCGGCCACGATTTTGCATCCCGAGACACACCACGATCTCGTTCGCTGCGGAATCGCGATTTACGGACTCCACCCCGCCGAGTCGACATACGGCAAGATCGAGCTTGAGCCCGCGATGGCCGTCAAGGCGCGCGTCTCGCTCGTGAAGCGCATCGGACTGGGCGACGGCGTGTCGTACGGCTTCACCTACCACGCCGACGGGCCCACTACGATCGCAACCGTGCCGGTCGGGTATGCCGATGGCGTGCACCGCGTGCTCTCGAACTCGATGGACGTCCTGATCCGGGGGGTCAGGTGTTCTCAGGTCGGGCGGATCTGCATGGACCAGTTCATGGTGGAGGTCCCCGATAGACTCGGCGTGACCGCCGGCGACGAAGTCGTCATCGTAGGCGCCCAGGGTGCCGAGCGGATCCTCATGGACGAGCCCGCCGGACGTGCCGGGACGATCAACTACGAGCTCGCGTGCGGGTTCGCGCTGCGCATGGGTCGCGACTAGTCGCACGCTGCGCCCTCAGCTCACCTCGGCTCGTAACATTCCTCCACAAACTTCTGCATTCCTTGCAGGAATCCCCTTCGCTCACGGCGAAACACCCAATTGACACCAGTGAGAGCTCACTGAGCGCTCAGTTGTGTCATGTAAAGAAGCTGACTGGCACAACCGTGTCGGTTGAGGGGGCTTATCCAGTCCGGAGCGTCTCCGGATCGGGCCTGCAAGAGCACCGGATGAAGGAGTGATCCATGGACGAGAAGGTTCTGGAGGAGATTAGATTCCATCAGGACGTCGTCAACAAGGACGCCAACTCGCCTCTGTATCAGATTCGCGAGAAAGAGATGGAAATCTCCGGCCGCGTCCTCGCTGCAAAGACCCAGTCCGAGAAGATCGTTACCGACGCTCGCAAAGCTGCAACAGACATCCTTCGCAATGCTGAGTTGGATGCTGATAAGGCGGCCAAGGAGCACACCGAGTCTGCGATTGCGGGCGCGGAGGGCGAGGCTACGACACTGCGTGCACAGATCAGTGTCGACGCTGAAGCTCTGAAGAACCAGCTGGAGAAGCATCATTCCGAGGCTGTGGACGAGATCGTGTCCATGGTGGCCTCGGTCTGACGCTCTTCATGTAACGTATCGTACCCGTTCTAGGGGGGAGGGTTCAGGCATGTTGGTCCCAATGGCTAAGGTCGAAATGATCGGGCCAAAAAACCGGTTCTATGATGTCGTGAGCTTGTTGCACGAAATCGGGACGCTGCACATAGAAGACCTCTCAAAGAAGATCAACACCGGCGAGATTCCGCTTGACCAGATGGATGTGGTCGAGAGTCAGCTGGCCGAGAAGGAGCGCATGGAGGATCTTCTTCTGCGCCTTCGGTCAATCGTCAAGGCGTTGCATCTCCCGGTTGAGACGATCGATGAACTCGAACGTGAAAAGCAGTACCTGAAGCTGTGGAGCCTGGATAGTCGCGCTCTGGCCAATGAGGTGACTGAAGTCATCGAGCAGGTTGAGGATCGAACCTCAAGTCTTGCTCAGGCGCAGTCGTCAATGGAAGCCGAGATGGCGCTGCTCAGCCGCTACGAGCCGATCCTGCACAAGATCCAGCCGCTCGCCAAGCAGATCGTCACCACCGGGTCGTATGACTCGGTCGCGCTGCTCGTTGAGCGTCGCTACAAGGGCGCGCTTGAAGAGCTCAAGAAGGAGCTCGACGAGATTACGAAGGCACAGTGCGAAATCGTCTCCACCGACGTGGATGAAGAGACGACCGCTGTCATCGTCGTGTTCTCGCGCAAGTACTCTGATGGCGTGCACAAGTTCCTTGCCATGGAGAACGTGAACCAGATTCGCCTGCCTTCTGAGTTCGAAGACATGCCGTTCGATATCGCATACGACCACCTCAAAGAGCGCCGCGGCACGCTGCCGAAGCGCCTCGAAGAGGTACGCACAGAGCTGCACGACATGTCGGTGAAGTGGTTCGTCAAGCTCTCGACGATTCGCGACGTCCTCTCGGACAAGATCGCTGAGATCAGCGCGATTCCGAAGTTTGGACAGACCGAGTATGCATTCGTCATCACAGGCTGGCTGCCGGTTTCCGACATGAAGGCTCTGCGCAGGACCATCGTCGAGAACTTCGGCACCGACGTGATCGTCAATCAGCTCGAGATCGGTGAGCACGATTACGAGGAGACTCCAGTCGCGATGCAGAACCCGAAGTGGGTTCAGCCGTCGGAGTGGGTCATGGGCTTCCTGATGGGCGGCAAGCCGCAGTACGGCACCGTCGACCCGTCGCTTGTTTGGGCGATCAGCTTCCCGCTCATCTTCGGCATGATCGTCGGCGACATCGGCTATGGCGCCGTCATGCTGGCGATCATCTTCTGGATGCGTTACAAGTTCAAGGATAACAAGGGCGTGATGATGGCGACCGGCCTCATGGGTCCGGCAGCCACCGCCGCAATCCTCTTCGGCGTTTTCTACGGCGAGTTCTTCGGCAATATCCTGTGGGCGGCCAATGTCATCAAGACCATCCCGCTGTTCGGGGACTTCGTATTGCCTTACAACCGGGAACATGACGTCATTCCGCTAATGATCATGGCGCTCGGACTGGGCATAGTGCAGATGGTGTTCGGCCTGCTACTCGGCATGGTCAACGCGATCAAGACCAAGCACGTGAGCCATGCCTGGGTCAAAGGCGGACTTGCCGGACTGATCGGTGCGGGCATCATACTCGCCTCGGCCGCGCTTCTCGGATCGGGACTTCAGCCGATTGCACAGATGGCCGGCGCGGTTGCGATGATGGTGAGCGTGTATGCCATCCTCCGCTATGGCGGTTTCATGGGGGTCATCGAGACACTCGAACTTGTCTCCAACACTGCGAGCTACATCCGAATCATGGCCGTCGGTCTCTCTGACGCCATCTTCGCTAGTGCCATCAACGAGATGGCCAAGAGCATGCCGATGTTGGTCGGCATCATCGTGGCGATACTCTTCCACGCCTTGCACCTGGCGCTGGCGGCGTTCACGCCCACCATTCATGCACTACGTCTCAACTTCTACGAACTTGGTCAGAAGTACTACGAGGCGAGCAAGTCAGAATATGAACCGTTCCACAAAACCGGAGGTGAAGAGGGCTAATGATTCACAACAAGCTCGCAAGGAAGGTATTCGGTAGCGCTTTCGTTGCTACCATGCTCGTCCCGGCCATGGCGTTCGCTCAGGCTGCTGAAGGCGCAACTACTACTGTGGACTACCGAGTCGACGTGGCACGTGCAATCGCAGCAGGTATGGCCATGAGCGTCTCCGCTCTTGCAGCGGGTTACGCACAGGCGAAGATCGGTGCTGCAGGCGCCGGTACGCTCGCAGAGCGTCCCGAAGTCGCGACGAACATCATCGTTCTCCAGGCTCTCCCGGAGATCATCGCCCTGCTCGGCTTCGTTATCGCCTTCATGATCGGTTTTGCGAAGGTGTAGGTGAGGAGAACGACACCCTACAAGCCGGGAAGGACTAGGGCATGGCAATAGAGGACATCTTCCGAGCGTTGGAAGAGCAAGCTGACGCAGAGTGCAGCGAGATCCTCAGGGTTGCAGAGGCGCAGGCTGCCTCGCTCAAAGAGGAGGCCCGCCGTGAGGCGGACCGCATCAAAGCACAGAAGCTCGCAGTCGTCGAAGACGTAGTCAAGGCGAAGGCGGGTAAGACTCTCAACGCCGCGCGGCTTGAGAAGAGAAAAGCGCTTGCTGCCGTACGCGACCGGGCTGTCGATGGCGTCTTTGATGACGCACTCGTCAAGCTCGGCAAGATGCGGGGCACGGGCGAGTACGAGAGGGTCTTCGCGGCACTTGCCGGCGAAGCCCTGGGTGGCATGACCGGCGAATGCGAGATCCTCGTGGATCCCGCTGATATCGCGCTTGCCGAGAAGGCGTCAGCTTCTCTCGGCGTTGGTTGCACCGTGAAGGCTGGTGCCTCCACAAAGGGGGGACTGGTAGCGACAATGCACGGTGGTAGGATCACGCGTCGCAATACGTTCGAGTCGAGACTTGCGAAGGTACGTACGCTCGCGCAGGCTCGCGTGGCGGAGATCCTGAACCAATGAGCAGCATTACTGCCATGAAGCGCGTAGGCGCATCCAAAAAGGACTACGGGTATTCAAACGCCCGTGTCCGAGGCATGCGCTCACGACTGCAGAAGCAGGCTTTCATGGACAGCTTAATGGGAGCCAAGGACCTTGGCGCGGTCATACAGAGTCTCATGGAGACCGAGTACGGCCCCGACCTTGAAGAGCAGTTGTTGCACGGTCGTACGTCCGGGCAGATCGACCTCGCTCTCAAGGACAACATGGTCCGCACGTTCCGCAAAGTACTCTCGCTCTCCAATGACGAATCTCTCGAGGTTCTCGGAGCGCTTCTCGGCAGATGGGACTTGTTCAACATCAAGACCATCATCCGTGGGCGTCACATGAGCCTAACGGCAGAAGAGATCATTGAGAGCATGATGCCTGTTGGTCAGCTCACGCAGATCGATCTGGATGAGCTTGCGCGCCAGCAGAGCGTCAAAGGCGTGGTCGACACGCTTGCAACGTGGAAGCTGCCGTTTGCGGTTCCGCTGCGTGCGGCGATGCCTGAGTACATCGAGGATGGGAACCTTGCGGTTCTCGAACTCGCGCTCGACAAGTACTACATGGAATGGGCCGCGAGGCGTCTTAAGGGTCGCGGTGTGAACCAGCGCCTGTCACGACGGTTTCTCGGCACGCAGATCGACACGATCAACCTGCTTACCTGTTTCCGGCTACTCAACGCGGATCTTGGTGACCAGGACGCGCTGCGGTTCTTCTTGCCGGGCGGGACACACGTGTCTGAGCAGCTGTTCCGTGACTTGGCGAGCATGTCTGATGTTGATGAGGTGTACGACCGTCTGAAGCGGACGCCATATGGTCGCCCGGTTGAAGACGTTGCACTCAAGTACATCGAGTCAGGATCGATATCGGTATTTGAACGTGCGCTGGAGGACTACCTTATGCGCCGGGCATTCGCTGCCGGTCGAGGTGAGCCGCTTGGTGTTGGCATCATCATCAGCTACTTGTGGATGAAGGCCAACGAAGTCACCAACCTGCGAATTATCGTTAAGGGCATCTCGGTAGGAATGCCCGTGGAGCGGATGAGGGAGGAGCTAATCGTTGTATAAGCTCGTCGTACTCACCGATACCGACACGGGGGACGGTTTCAGGCTTGCTGGCGTCGACGTGATTACAGTCGGCTCACCCGAGGAAGCCCGGAAGCGTCTGAATGAACTGATCGACGATGACTCTAGTGGCATCGTAGCGGTCAATGAGGCCTTCATGGCAGACATTGACGAAAGAACGCAGCAGAAGATCAACTCGACGTACCGGCCAATCGTGATCTCTCTTCCGATACGCGAGACGCTGCATACGGATGAGGATCACAGGGCGTACTTGTCACGCCTGATCCGACGGGCAATCGGATTCGACATCACACTGAGGCGAGGCTGATGATTCTCGGAACGCTGTCCAAGATCACTGGTCCTGTCGTCGTAGCCGACGGCATGATCGGGATCAAAATGTATGACGTTGTCCGGGTCGGCTCTGCCGGCCTGATGGGTGAGGTCATTCGACTCGAAGGTACGCACGCGACGATTCAGGTATACGAGGACACCTCGGGTCTGAAGGTCGGCGAGCCGGTTGAGTCAACAGATGGTCCGCTCATGCTTGAGCTAGGTCCTGGCTTGTTGTCGTCGATCTATGACGGCATCCAAAGACCGCTGCCGATCATCGCTTCCCAGACGGGTAGCGACTTCATCGCACGCGGTACGTCCGTTGCGGCGCTCGATCACGAGAAGCTCTGGGAGTTCACCCCGGTTATCGAGGTGGGCCAGGAGCTCGTGGGCGGCGACGTTATCGGTACGGTTCCCGAAAGCCCGACGGTCCTCCACAGGGTCATGGTGCCTCCGCGCCTGAGTGGCCGAGTGACGAGTGTCGTGGCACCAGGGTCATACAACGTGGATATGGTTGTCGCCGTTCTCGACGACACCAAAGAGATCCGCATGAGCCAGTGGTGGCCGGTACGCCAGGGCCGCCCCTATGCTCGCAAGCTCGACCCGACGACCCCGTTCCTCACCGGAATGCGGATCCTCGACACGTTCTTCCCGATCGCCCTCGGCGGCAACGCGATTATCCCGGGCGGTTTCGGAACCGGTAAGACGGTCACCCAGCAGTCGCTGGCCAAGTGGGCCGACGTCGACATCATCGTCTACGTTGGTTGCGGCGAGCGCGGCAATGAGATGACCGAAGTTCTGAAGGAGTTCCCCGAGCTTGAAGACCCCCGTACGGGATCCAAGCTCATGGACCGTACGGTTCTTGTGGCGAACACCTCCAACATGCCGGTAGCCGCACGTGAAGCGTCCATCTACACGGGCGTTACGCTGGCCGAGTTCTACCGCGACATGGGGTACAACGTCGCGATGATGGCCGACTCCACGTCCCGTTGGGGCGAGGCGCTCCGCGAGGTCTCCGGTCGACTCGAGGAAATGCCTGGGGAAGAAGGCTATCCCGCGTACCTGGCAACCCGTCTTGCAGCGTTCTACGAGCGCTCCGGTCGTTGCGCGTCGCTCGGCAGCGAAGAGCGGGTTGGTTCGGTCACGATGGTCGGCGCAGTCTCGCCTCCTGGTGGAGACATGTCCGAGCCGATGACGCAGAACTCGCTTCGAGTCACCGGTGCGTTCTGGGCACTCGACACGTCGCTCGCACATCGCCGTCACTTCCCGGCGATCTCATGGACCAAGTCGTACACGCTCTTCCTCGGCCAGGTACGTCCCTGGTTTGAAGAAGAGGTCGCAAACGACTGGGCCGAGGTTCGCGAGCGCGCGATGTTCTTGCTCCAGAAGGAAACAGAGCTCCAGGAAATCGTACAGCTGGTCGGACCGGACGCACTGCCTGAGACCGAGAAGATCATTCTCGAAGTCGCACGCATGCTCCGCGAGGACTTCTTGCAGCAGTTCGCGTTTGACGCTGTTGACGCTTACTGCCCGCCGAAGAAGGCGTACTGGCTGCTGCGCACGATCCTTGCGTTCTACGACGCCGCCACACAGGCGATGTCGCGAGGCGTTTCGCTCAGGCAGATCTTGCAGCTGCCGATGCGCGATGAGATCGCCACGATGAAGACGACTGACCACGAACGTGCCATCGCCCGCATGCAGGAGATGGTCGCGCAGATCTCGGACGAGATCGCCGGAATCGAGGTGCTCTAGATGGCCCCTGAAGCTACTCTCGGACACTCACTACTGTCTGTCGAGTACCAGACGGTCTCGTACGTTACGGGCCCGCTCGTCTTCGTCGAGAACGTTCACGACGTTGCGTACAACGAAATGGTATCCATCGTCATGCCGGACGGCGGTGAGCGCAGCGGTCAGGTCCTTGAGGTTTCGGGCGACACTGCGGTCATCCAGGTGTTCGAAGGCACGCAGGGTATCGACATCGACGTCACACGCGTTCGCTTCCTTGAAGAGGTCGCGAAGGTCGACGTATCTCCCGATCTGCTCGGTCGCGTTCTGGCCGGCACCGGTAAGCCAATCGACGGCGGCGCGCCGATCATTCCCGAGAAGCGCCTCGACATCACCGGCTCACCGATCAACCCGTACTGCCGCGAACAACCGGCTGACTTCATCGAGACGGGCATCTCGGCCATTGACGGCCTGAATACCCTCGTCCGTGGACAGAAGCTGCCGATCTTCTCGGGTTCCGGTCTGCCTGCCAACGAGCTTGCGGCCCAGATCATCCGTCAGGCGAGCGTCAAGTCTGGTGAAGAGTTCGCAATCGTATTCGGCGCCATGGGTATCACGCACCGTGAAGCCGCGTACTTCATGCAGCAGTTCGAGAGCACCGGCGCCCTTGAGCGCGTCGTGTTCTTCATGAACCTGGCCGATGACCCCACGGTCGAGCGTCTGCTCACCCCGAAGGTCGCCCTAACGGTCGCCGAGTATCTCGCATTCGAGAAGGACATGCAGGTGCTCGTTGTCCTCTCGGATATGACGAACTACTGCGAGGCGCTGCGCGAAGTCTCCACCGCACGTGAAGAGGTTCCGGGTCGCCGTGGCTATCCTGGCTACATGTACACCGACCTCTCAACGATCTACGAGCGCGCAGGCCGCATCAAGGGTCGCAAGGGCTCGGTTACGCAGCTTCCGATTCTCACCATGCCTGATGACGACATCACGCATCCCATCCCTGACCTCACCGGGTACATCACCGAGGGCCAGATCGTACTCTCGCGGCACCTGCACCGTCGCGGCGTTTTCCCGCCGATCGACGTACTGCCGTGCCTGTCGCGACTGATGAACCTGGGTATTGGCGAGGGGAAGACCCGCGAGGACCATCGCGCGGTCGCGAACCAGCTGTACGCCGCTTACGCTCAGGGCCGTGACCTTCGCAGGCTCGTCGCCATCGTCGGCGAAGAGGCCCTCTCGGACACGGACCGTCGTTTCCTGCACTTCGCCGATGACTTTGAGAAGCACATCATCGGTCAGGGCGACGTAGGACGTACCATCGAGGAGACCCTGACGGTTGCATGGGAGCTCATGTCCGGGCTGCCGATGGGTGAGCTCAAGCGCGTGCGTGACTTCATCGACAAGTACCATCCGACTGCCGGCGAGAATGCCACGGCGAAAGCTTAAGGCCGTGGTGGCCGGAAACCGGAGGAGGTGACGCGTGGAGGAAGTCCGCCCGACTAGATCAGAGTTACTTGAACGCAAGCAGCAGATCACGCTTGCCTCGCAGGGCATGGACCTGCTCAAGCAGAAGCGTGATGCACTGCTCATCGAGTTCATGTCGGTTATGGATGAGACGCTCCGGCTTTCGAGTGACTTGCAGCGCACCACTGCGGAGGCGCAGTACAGCCTTGCCATCGCCAAATCGGTTGATGGTGTGGTCTCGGTACGCTCGGCGGCTATGGCCACCAAGGGTGAGATCAAGATCGACATGACCGGTACGAAGATCATGGGCGTGTCGGTTCCGGTTGTGACCAAGGGCGAGAGCCCGGTGCGGTCGTCGTTCTCGCGTGGATACGCCATCACAAGCGTGTCCTCACGAATCGACGAAACGGCCGACAAGTTTGAGCGGATTCTCGACGTCATCATTGAGTACGCCGACATCGAGACCCGACTGAAGCGACTCGGCGAAGAGATTCAGAAGACCAACCGCCGCGTGAACGCTCTAGAGCAGATCACGGTGCCAGCACTGAAGGAACAGGTCGCCTACATTCGCCAGGCGCTCGATGAGCGTGCGCGCGAAGACATGTTCAGGCTGAAGAAGGTCAAGCGTAAGATCGAAAGCAGGAAAGCCGAAGCGCAGCGATAGCGTGCGCGGGCAGCCGTCGGAAACGGGCGGTGTCCTGAATTCGTCAGAGTGTGGGGCGGTGCCGCCTACCGGGGGGTTGTCTGGCACCGCCCTACAATACTGCCTAAGACAGGTTTGCGTCTAGCGGTTGCGGACATACGTCGACCCGCATCCCGGAGGAGACGCGGGTCGACGGCAGAGCACAATTGCTCGGGGGGTTAATCAGATACTGCGTGCGCGGACGATGTCGCCTGCGTGCTCAAGGGTCTCCACGCTGTGCAGTTCGCCGCTCTGGAGTCCTCGTCCAAGCTCGATGATCGCCTGGGTATCCTCGATGGTCAGCTTGCTGAAGTGAAGGTCTTCCCAGTCGAGCCGCTTCTCAAATGCCCACAACTCGCCGAGGATCCACGAAAGATCCTGCAGGTCATGCTGGGTGAGAACGCTCCAATTGCTCTTGAGTCCCTGGCGCAGTCGATCGAGCGCACGCTCAGTCGCCTTCTCCTTGCGGAGCTGGAATGCCCTGCGGCCGATGTCTTCGTCGGTGGTGTCGGGTCGGTTTCCATTCATCAGGTGGCCCACCTCCTCATTCCGAATTTCGCCGCGACCCGACCGTTTCCTGCAAGGTCAGTGAGTTTGTTCGGTTGTGTCGTGGCTATGCCCTCTCTAGAATGAACGGGTGCCCGGCCCCCGCCGGGCCGTCTTAAGACAAACTCGTTCCGAAAGGCAGCCATGGAGTTCAGCGACGTCATCAAGAAGCG
This sequence comes from Actinobacteria bacterium UBA2286, assembly GCA_002345925.1. GTDB lineage: Bacteria > Actinomycetota > Coriobacteriia > Anaerosomatales > Anaerosomataceae > UBA2286. Next base: position 13,662 of record DDWM01000031.1, read on the forward strand.
GCGCAGCGTGCGGCACTTCAACAATAAGCTCGCGGTAACCAATGCCGACATAAACGCGCTGCTTGAGGTCGCAGTATCAGCACCCTCGGCAGGCAACATCCAGCCCTGGAGATTCGTGGTCGTCCGTAGTGCTGAGGCCCGCGAGAAGCTGGCCGCTGCCTTGCAGCAAAGGTGGGCAGCTGCGGCTCCTGTCGTGATAGTCGTTTGCGTCGACCCTCGTCCTTGCTCGGCCCGGTACGGTGACAGAGGCGAAATGCTGTACGCGATCCAGGACACGGCGGCTGCCGCACTCAATATCTTGCACGCCGCCGTTGACCGCGGACTTGCATCGTGCTGGATCGGCGCTTTCGACGAGCGTGCGGTTGCCGACGCAATCGGCGTGAACGCGCCCATCACCCCGGTAGCCGTGCTGCCAATCGGGCATTCGGCAGAATCCGCGGGCAAGCCTGCACGCAGGCCGCTCGAGGAAGTGACGACCTGGCTGTAAGGGGCGGGGAGCATGGCTGCAGATGAGCTAGGTGGCGTGCTCGGCACGGGCAGTGCTCGCGAAGTCGCGAGCCAGGATCTTGACGCGCTCGGAGCACACATCGGCGACTGCCAACGCTGTGACCTTGCGCTGACGCGAACCCGGTTGGTGTTCGGGTTCGGCGACCCGCACGCGAAGCTGATGTTCATCGGCGAAGCGCCCGGCAAGAACGAGGACCTCAAGGGGGAGCCGTTCGTTGGTGCTGCCGGTAAGCTGCTCGATTCGCTGCTCGGCAGCATCGGGCTCGACCGACATGACGCTTACATTGCGAATGTCCTCAAATGCCGTCCGCCGTCGAACAGGAATCCCAGACCGGACGAGATCGCAACGTGCACGCCGTTTCTGGCCGAGCAGATCCGGCTCATCGCGCCGACGGTGGTCGTGACGCTTGGCAACTTCGCGACTCGATATCTGCTCGGCACCGATGAGGCCATCACGCAACTGCGCGGGAACCTATATCATGTGGACGGTCGGCAGGTCATGCCGATATTCCATCCGGCAGCCGCACTCTATTCGCCGGACAAGAAGCAGTATCTCTTTGATGACTTTGCACGATTGAAGCGCGTGCTAGACGAGGGAGATGCCTGATGCCGGTCACGATTCCGGATGCAATCACTTCACGCTCTGAGGCCGAGACGATCGCGCTCGGCGGTTTGCTTGCGCCGTTGCTTGAGCCCATGGACGTCATCGCGCTCTCGGGCGACCTTGGTGCGGGCAAGACCTGTCTGACCAAGGGCGTGGCGGCAGGACTTGGTGTGGCCGAGCATGTGACGAGCCCAACGTTCAACATCATGCTGGAGCACCACGGGCGGCTCGATCTGTATCACTTCGATCTCTACCGCCTTGAGCGCGCGGATCAGCTGGTGGACATCGACTTCTTTGGCACACTTGAAGCGGGCGGCGTTTCGCTCGTTGAGTGGGGGGAGCGTTTCCCCGAGGCTATGCCCGAGGATTACCTCGCTGCCGAGATCTCCATCGACGATGAGGATGTCCGGCACTTCACGCTCCTGGCGTACGGTCCGCGTGCCGAGAGACTTGGCCGCGACTGGATTGCCTCAGCCGAGCAGGTGAGCGCATGAAATACGTACTCGCGTTCGACGCAGCCACCGAGCATGTGGCGATCGGTATCGCCGGGCTGGAGTCCGGGGGCTACCGGACGTTTGCAGCCGTCGACTTCTCGGCGCCAAGGGCTGCTCTGGGAGAGCTTCTGCCTGCGACGCACCGCCTGCTGGAGTCGGCTGGGATCGCGCCGGCCGACCTTGCTGTGGTGGCGGTCGGTAGGGGGCCGGGCTCGTTCACCGGCGTCCGGATCGCGGTTGCGACTGCGAAGGGGCTGGCACACGGTCTGGGCGTCCCGCTTGCGGGCCTCGGCACTCTTGACGCGGTTGCGTGGCGCTTCAAGGACACGACCGGACTTGTCGGCGTCGTTGGTGATGCGATGCGCGGCGAGGTGTACCCGTGCCTTTTCAGGTGCGCCAACGGCGAATGCGAGCGTCTTGATGAGTACGACGTTGCCAAACCCGCGGCCGCTGCGGCCGCTTGGGCCGATGCGCTTGACGAGCCTGTCACGCTGGCCGGAAACGGCCTGGTGAAGTATGCCGGGGTGTTCTCGGCAGCGCTTGGGAATCGCGCCGAGATCGCGCCTGAGGACATGTGGACGCCGACGGGAGCCTCGGTGGTGGATGCGGCATACGCCGGCCGCTACGAGCCCTCGCTGATGACCGCGCTGCGTACCCCGGAGAAAGCGGCTCCCGGATTGCTGCTCCCCGTCTACACAAGACTTTCTGATGCCGAGGAGGACGAGGTGAAGCGCGCTGGCGCCGTACCGTCCACCGGCGTTGCTGGTCCGGGGAAGGGCGGGGGTGCGTGATGGAAATCCGCCGTATGCTCACATCCGACCTGACGGGCGTGCTCGCGATCGAGCGAGCTTCGTTCCCCGCGCCGTGGACCGAAGGCATGTTCGCCGAGGAACTCGCGCGCGACGACCGCGTTTGGCTTGTGGCCGAGGAGGCCCCTGCGCTGCTCGGCTTCGGCGGCATCATGTTTGCACCCGATGGCGCACACGTGATGGATGTCGCGGTTGCGCCCGATTTGCGGCGCGATGGGACCGGCAGAGCGCTCATGCTCGCGCTTGCACGTGAGGCCGACGCGGTTGGCGCGAAGCGGCTCACGCTTGAGGTCCGCTCGGCCAACGAGGCCGCGCTTGGCATGTACGCGCAGCTCGGGTTCGAGTCGGCGGGCGTGCGTCCCGGTTACTACGAAGAGACCGGCGAGGACGCCGTGATCATGTGGGCGGATACCGCGCGCCTGCTGGGAATCGGTGCAGCTGCCAAGGGACACGACCTCATCCTCGCGATCGAGACATCGTGTGACGAGACCGCGGCATCCGTGATGCGCGGCGGCGTCGAGGTGCTCTCAAGCGTGGTCGCCACACAGGTGGACTTCCACGCGCGCTTCGGTGGCGTGGTGCCAGAGATCGCGTCGCGCAAGCATACCGAGGCCATCGTCGGTGTCGTTGATGAGGCGCTTGAGCGCGCTGGCGTGGGCTTTGGCGATCTGGACGCTCTCGGCGTGACTTACGGCCCCGGGCTCATCGGCGCGCTTGTCGTTGGCGTCGCATACGCGAAGGGCCTGTCGCTTGCGACGGGACTGCCGCTAGTTGGCGTGAACCATCTCGAGGGCCACATCTTCGCGAACCGCCTCGCCGATCCCGAGCTCAAGACGCCGCTCATCGCGCTTGTGGTCTCAGGCGGCCACACGTCGCTCATCCATGTGCCCGAGTGGGGCGAGTACCACACGCTCGGCTCCACGCTCGACGACGCGGCGGGCGAGGCGTTCGACAAGGTCGCCAAACTCGTTGGCCTCGGCTATCCGGGCGGTCCCGCGATCTCACGCCTCGCCGAGGAAGGCGACCCTGCCGCGATCCCGTTCCCGCGCGCGATGCTGCACTCCGGCGACTACGACTTCTCGCTCTCGGGCCTCAAGACGGCTGTCCTCACGTACGTGCGTCGTGAGCAAGCTGCTGGCCGAGAGGTGCACCTTCCGAACCTCGCAGCGTCGTTCCAGGCCGCGGTCATCGACGTGCAGGTCGCCAAGGCCGTTCGTGCGGCAGCCGAGTACGGCGTGAAGGACTTCTGCCTTGGCGGGGGAGTTGCGGCGAACGTTGCACTGCGCGAGGCGCTGAAGAACGCGCTCGCGGCCAACGGCGTGCGGTTGTCCGTGCCGCCGTTCGCGCTTTGCACCGACAACGCCGCGATGATTGCCGCCGCAGCTCATTTCCGCCTGCTCAAGGGTGGATTCCTCGACCTTTCTGCCGAGGCGACAGCCAGTTTGCCGCTGGACGGATAGCGGACTCAAGCGCTGCTCATTCGTTTTGCCTGAGAGCCCGGAATCGCTTCCGGGCTCTACTTGTGTGATATGAGTGTGGTTGTATCAGATTCTCGCTCGGACCCCTTGCGTGAGGAGCAGCTGAACACTAGAATTCGATACTGTTGGCACTCGGACGCCGAGAGTGCCAATCATTGTCGGAGAAATGGGTACATCTCTTAAGCGCCTTCTCGGCGTGGGTGTGGATGTACCTTGGTGAACGAGACATAGGAGGGTAGAGCATGAACATGAAGCCGCTGTTCGACAACATCGTTGTCAAGCCTGCGAAGGCCGAGGAGCAGACCAAGTCAGGCCTGTTTATCCCGGATTCTGCTCAGGAGAAGCCGAAGCAGGGCGAGATCGTCGCCGTCGGTGCTGGCAACTGGGACAAGAAGGGCGAGAATCGCCTGCCGATGGACGTCAAGGTCGGCGACGTCGTCATCTACAAAGAGTGGGGCAAGACTCCCATCAAGATCGACGGTGTGGAGTACTTCCTGATGTCGCAGAGCGACGTACTTGCGCTGGTAGCCGAGTAATCATCGAGAACCCGGACGGCGGAAGTCGTCCTCTCTGAACGAACAGAAGGAGGGACAGAACCAAAAATGGCCAAAGATATCAGGTTTGATGAAGAAGCTCGTCGCGGCCTTGAGGCTGGCGTCAACAAGCTCGCCAATGCCGTTAAGGTGACCCTCGGCCCGAAGGGCCGTTACGTCGTGCTTGAGAAGAAGTTCGGCGCCCCCACGATCACCAACGATGGTGTCACCATCGCCAGGGAGATCGAGCTCTCGGATCCCATCGAGAACATGGGTGCACAGCTCGTCAAGGAAGTCGCGACCAAGACCAACGACGTTGCCGGTGACGGTACCACCACCGCAACGCTGCTCGCTCAGGTCATCGTGCGCGAGGGTCTGCGCAACGTGGCCGCGGGCGCCAACCCGCTTGCCATCAAGCGCGGCATCGAGAAGGCTGTCGAGACCGTCGTCGAGACGATCAAGTCGCATGCCAAGGAGATCGAGGACAAAGACGAGATCGCGCATGTTGGCGCCATCTCGGCTGCTGATGATGTTATCGGCGCCAAGATCGCTGAGGCCATGGAGGTCGTGGGCAAGGACGGCGTCATCACCGTCGAGGAGAGCCAGACCTTCGGTATCGACATCGAGACCGTCGAGGGCATGCAGTTCGACAAGGGTTACGTGTCGCCGTACATGATCACGGACCCCGATCGCATGGAGGCCGTGCTTGAGGATCCGTTCATCCTCATCGCGAACCAGAAGATCACGAACATCCAGGACATCCTGCCGATTCTTGAGAAGGTCATGCAGGCAGGCAAGCAGCTTGTGATCATCGCCGAGGACATCGAAGGCGAAGCCCTTCCGACCCTCGTGCTCAACAAGCTCCGCGGCACGTTCACCTCGGTTGCCGTCAAGGCACCGGGCTTTGGTGACCGCCGCAAGCGCATGCTCGAAGACATCGCCATCGTCACCGGTGGCCAGGTTGTCTCCGAGGAGCTCGGCCACAAGCTTGAGAACGTGGAGCTTGAGATGCTGGGTCGTGCCGAGAAGATCAAGGTCACCAAGGAAGACACGACCATCATCGGTGGCCGTGGCGCCGAGGACCAGATCAAGGCTCGCATCAACCAGCTCAAGTCCGAGATCGAGAACTCCGATTCTGACTTCGACCGTGAGAAGCTCCAGGAGCGTCTTGCGAAGCTCTCCGGTGGCGTCGCTGTGATCAAGGTCGGCGCAGCTACCGAGGTCGAGCTCAAGGAGAAGAAGCACCGCATCGAGGACGCTCTTCAGGCGACCCGCGCGGCTGTTGAAGAGGGTATCGTGGCCGGCGGTGGCGTGGCTCTCGTGAACGCGACCTCCGCTCTCGATTCGCTCGATCTCCCTGAAGACCAGATGATCGGTGTTCGGATCATCCGCAAGGCACTCGATGCTCCGCTGAAGACCATCGCTGACAACGCCGGCTTCGAAGGCTCCGTTGTTGTCGAGAAGGTCCGCAGCATGGGTGTTGGCCAGGGTCTGAACGCCGCGACCGGCGAGTATGGCGACCTGCTCAAGATGGGCGTCATCGACCCGGTCAAGGTCACCCGTTCGGCGCTTCAGAATGCTGCCTCTATCGCGGCGCTCATTCTGATCACCGAGACGACCATCTCGGATACTCCCGAGAAGGACGGCGGCTCCGCTGCTGCAGCCATGGCTGGCATGGGCGGCATGGGCGGCGGCGGGATGTACTAAGCGCCTCTGGCGTAGCTTGCTTCAAAATGAAGGCCCCGGTCCTAGTTGGATCGGGGCCTTCGTGTGCGCTACTGAATCGCACCCAGCAAGAACCGGACGCCAAGGTAGAGCAGGAAGCTCGCGCACACGGCGATGGCGATGCGGTAGACGGTGTCCGAGAGCACGCGCCGACCAGCGGACACCGCGCTCACTACCGCCGAGTACCACACGACATCGGCGAGTTGGTGACCGATGAAGAAAGCTGCGACGCCTATGGGTCCGATGGCGAGACCGTCAGCAGCGAGTTTGACGCCGATCGTGGCCCACCAGAGCGTCCAGTACGGGTTCGAGACACTCACCAGCGCACCATGCAGGATGGGCCCGAAGCGTTGGGGTGAGCCAGTTTGCGTGCTGTCGGCCCGGAGCTTGATGCGTCCGGTAAGCGCGCCGCGGAGAAGGCCCTGGCCCATCCAGAGGAGTACCGCACCGCCCGCGATCGCTAGCACGAGCGAGACGTCATCACGAACCAAGAAGTGCTGCAGACCGAAGGCGAAACCGATCAGCAGTAGTCCCTCAAGCGCGGCGTGGCCAATAAGCATTAGCAGTGCAGACAGCCTGCCTTGCTGCAATGTGCGGGTGATGGTGACGGTGAGATATGGACCTGGCGCCATCGCGCCGGAGAGGCCGACAATGAACGCGTTCAAGCCGAGAAGCAATGCCTGGCTCACGGCTGTGCTCACGGCTACCCCTTTTCTTGTCCGGTTGGGGTGGTACTATACTCCAAGCCTGAGACCGAATCGCGGTCCGGACTGCTCGGAAGGAGCACGCGCGTGGCGCTTTCAATAGGAATCGTCGGTCTGCCGAACGTTGGCAAGTCCACGTTGTTCAATGCACTGACACGCAAAGCTGTAGACGCCTCGAACTACCCGTTCGCGACGATTGAGCCCAACGTCGGCGTCGTGCCTGTTCCCGACCCGCGCGTTGATCGCCTCGTCGAGCTCGTGAAGCCGCAGCGCACCGTGCCTGCAGTCGTCGAGTTCGTCGACATCGCGGGCCTCGTTAAGGGCGCGAACGAAGGCGAGGGTCTCGGCAACCAGTTCCTGGCGAATATCCGTGAGACCGATGCGATCGTCGAGGTCGTACGGTTCTTTTCGGATGAGAACGTCATCCACGTTGATGGCAAGGTAGACCCGCTCTCTGACGTCGAGACCATTCGCACCGAGCTGGTGCTGGCCGACCTCGGCACTATGGAGCGCTCGCTGACTCGTCTGGAGCGCGAGGTCAAGCGCGACAAGACGCTTGAGCCCAAGCTAGCCATCGCCCGCCGCATTGAGGCCTGGATGGCCGAGGGCCACCGCGCGCGCACTATGCCTATGACGGCCGAGGAGAGCGAGCTTCTTCGCGACCTGCACCTGCTCACCATGAAGCCTATGCTCTACGTGGCGAACATCGATGAGAGTGCTATCGGCACCGATTTGCCTGAGATCGATGACGTGAAGCCGATTCCGATCTGCGCGAAGATCGAGTCCGAGATGGCCGATCTGGAAGCCGAGGAGCTTGCCGAGTACCTCGAGATGGAGGGGCTGGAAGAGCCCGGTCTCAATACGCTCATCCGCGAGGCATACCGCCTGTTGAACCTACAGAGCTACTTCACTGCCGGCGTGCAGGAGGTTCGCGCGTGGACCGTTCGGGTCGGTGCAAAGGCTCCCGAGGCTGCCGGTGTGATCCACTCGGATTTTGAGCGCGGTTTCATCAAGGCCGAGACGATCTCATTCGCTGACTATGACGCGCTCGAGACCGAGGCCGCCGCTAAGGCTGCGGGCAAGCTGCGGATCGAAGGCAAGGAGTACATCGTCAAAGACGGCGACGTCATGCATTTCCGCTTCAACGTCTAGGGCTTGGGGAATCTCCGGGCCTTCGCGAGTTCCCATTCCAGAAGGTTCGACAGGGTCCCGGTTCCGCCGATCATGGTGAATCCCGAGATCTTGTTTGAGTTCAGCATGACCCATTCGCGCGTCTTGCCTGCGAGAACAGTGCGCCCACAGAGCACCACCGGCTGCCCTTGTCGGCCAGCCAGCGCGCCCGCGGTGAGTGCGTCGGGGAATGTCTGCGCAGTGGCCACGTAGGGCGACATCATCTTTGCGCCCCAATACTCCCTGAGCGTCGCGACGTTCGTCTGGTAGCGATCGGCACCCTTGAGCCAGGTCACAGATAGCGACTGTGCTTTGAGCTGGTCCACGACGTTCTGCGAGACCGTCGGCGGGCCGCCGACTACCGAGACGCGCGTGACTTCTTCGGAGTGCAGCGCAAGGTACGCGGCTGTCGGCTTTGCCAGGCCATCGGAGCGTGTGAGCAAGATGGGCATCCCGCGCATTGCCGAGAAGGAAGACGCCGAGGTCGCGTCCGGGAAGGCGGTGCCGGCGACGACCGTCACTCCGGCGCCTGGGGTGAGTCCCATGCGCTCGGCGACCGCCACTGCGGTTTCGTAGCGGTCGATTCCAGCAAGGCGCTCGACACCCTCGGCGGGAATACCGGCTGCAACACAGGCTGCGTCGACTGCAGACGTCGCGACAGAAGCCTCACTGCCGAGAACGATGATGTGCTCGGGACCGAGCTTTGCGATGGCGGCTGCCGTTGATGACTGCAGCTCCGACTTCGGCGTCAGGAGGACCGGCGCGTCGAGGTGTGTGGAAAGCGGCGACGCCGCGAGTGCGTCCGCCCAATCCTCGCCGGAGGCGAGAATGACCGCCTCGGCTCCGCTCGGCCATCCGGTCAGCGCCGCATTAGCCGAGGTGGCGTAGCGATCGACGCCTTCGATTCTCGGCTCGATGGGGGAAAGCGGCTTGGTTGCGTAGTAGTTATCGATGCCGTTGGCGATGCCCACGGCTACCTTGTGTCGGAATGTCGAGTTGAGCAGCTTCGCGCGATCCGATGAGTTTGAGAGGAAGGCGACCTCGACGAGCGCTGAGGGCATGTTGGCCCACTTGATGACGTAGTAGCCGACGTCGTGGACGCCCCGGTTGTAGGTGCCTGCGTTGGAGGTGACGCCGGCCTGAAGATACGTCGCAAGGCTGCGCGAGAGCTTCGTGTCGGTTGGTGTGTTCCAGTTGTTGTAGTACGTCTCAGTGCCGGTCGCATTGCCGCCGGCGTTGTTGTGTATGGAGATGAAGATATCCGAGCCGGAGACGTTCGCCTTGTCGCTCCTGGCCTGCAGGTCGTCGTAGGGAATCGGGTACGCGCCGGTGGTTCCGTCGGAATACAGACGGTAGCTGTCGCTGATCTCGCTGTAATGCCACGTTGGAATGTCGGCGTTTGTGATCGTGTAGTCGCCGGTGCGGCTCATGTGCACGGTGTGTCCGCGCGACTGGAGCACTTTGCGTGTCTCCAGGGCGATGAGCAGGTTGACTCGCTGCTCTTCCACGCCGCTGTAGACGGCGCCGGAGTAGCGTCCGCCATGGCCGGGATCGAGAAATATCGTGCCGGCCACTGCGGTTGCGGGCGCGAGGATCACGGCAAGCGCGACAGTGAGAGCGACTATGAGCAGGGGAGACTTAATGCGGGTGGCTACGACGGTGTGCTGCGGCTGCATCGGGACTCCTTAAGGAGCTTGGGAACACCCCCATTTAAGCACAGTCGGCCAATTTGCCCCGTGAGCGCGCGCACACGTGAACCGCTCTACGGCGTGGATTGACACTGTATACCCTGAGGGCTAGCATATACGCACCTTACCAGCGTCGCGGAGCAGCACTTCGTCGCAGCACCGTTAGACCAGGACGCGCCGCCCGGAAGCGGGCGACCCCTGGTCTTTTGTATATCAGCTGCTGCTTCGCTCAAGCAGGGTTTCACATCCGCATCGGGGCAATCAGGAGGCGCATCACAGTATGGAGATCGAAATCGGGCGCGGAAAGACAGCACGGCAGGCGTACGGCTTCGACGACATTGCGATCGTCCCCTCTAGAAGGACCCGCGACCCGCGGGACGTGGATATCCACTGGGAGTTCTCGTTCAAGGGCAAGAAGTACGAGTTCCCGCTTCCTGTTCTTGCCTCGGCAATGGACGGCGTTGTGGATCCCGGATTTGCCATCACGATGGGCAAGCTCGGAGGACTGGCTGTTCTGAACCTCGAAGGCATCCAGACTCGCTACGCGGATCCGGCACCGTATCTCGACCAGATCGCCAGCTTCTCCAAAGAAGAGGCGACCGCCAAGATGCAGGAGATCTACGCTGCCGAGCAGGTCAAGCCTGAGCTCATCACGCAGCGTATCAAGGAGATCAAGGCCGGAGGCGTGCTTGCCGCGGCGTCGCTCACTCCGCAAAACGTTGAGCGCTACATCGATGCTGCCATGGAAGGCGGCCTCGACATCCTCGTCATCCAGGGCACCGTTGTATCGGCCGAGCATGTCTCGACCTACGATAAGCCGCTTGATTTGAATGCGTTCGTCCGTGACCTGCCCATCCCGACCATCATCGGTGGTTGCTGTAGCTATCAGGGTGCGCTGCACCTCATGCGCGCCGGCGCTGTCGGCGTGCTCGTTGGCGTTGGCCCCGGCCACGCTTGCACCTCCCGTCGCGTTCTCGGCATCGGCGTTCCGCAGGCCACGGCCATCGCGGACGCTGCGGCAGCTCGTCTGCGCCACATCGACGAGACCGGCATCTACTGCCACGTTATCGCTGACGGTGGCATGCGCACCGGTGGCGACCTCGCCAAGGCGTTCGCCTGCGGCGCGGACGCGGTCATGATCGGCTCGCCGCTCGCTGCGGCGTCCGAGGCTCCCGGTCGCGGCTTCCACTGGGGTATGGCTACCTTCCACCCCGACCTGCCTCGCGGCACCCGCGTTCAGGCAGGCGTCCGTGGCTCGCTTGAGGAGATCCTGCTCGGGCCGGCGCACCAGAATGACGGTACGCTCAACCTGCTCGGTGGCGTTCGCACTTCGATGGCCACCTGCGGTTACGAGAACCTGAAGACCTTCCAGAAGGCCGAAGTCATGGTCGCTCCCGCGCTGCAGACCGAGGGCAAGACCCTCCAGCAGTCGCAGGGCGTCGGGATGGGCCGGTAGTGACAGACTTTCATGATCAGCAGCCGACCGTATTCGTTCTCGACTTCGGCGCGCAGTACGCGCAGCTGATCGCGCGTCGCGTTCGCGAGGCGCGTGTGTACTCGGAGATAGTGTCGTATTCGATCACTGCCGAGGAGGTCGCGCGCCGGAGTCCGGCCGCGATCATCTTGTCCGGCGGCCCGGCTAGCGTGTATGCCGAGGGTGCGCCGCATATGGACCCCGCCGTGCTCGAGCTGGGCATCCCGATCCTGGGCTTTTGCTACGGCATCCAGGAGATGGCGCTTCATCTGGGTGGCGAGATCCCTAAGACTGACATCGGCGAGTATGGCTTCGCCGAGCTTGAAGTGACCGATCCCAAGAGCGTCCTGCTTGCAGGTGTGCCCGCGACGTCGCAGTGCTGGATGAGCCACCGAGACAGCGTGGGCACCGCCCCGGCTGGCTTCTCGGTGACCGCTCGCACCTCAACCACAGCGATCGCCGCGATGGAGGATACAAGCCGCAAGCTCTTCGCCACACAGTTCCATCCCGAGGTCGCTCACACCGAGTTCGGCCAGCACATCATCAAGACGTTCTTGCATGATGTCGCAAAGATCCCGCCGGTCTGGACGATGGTGAACATCATCGACGAGACGGTCGCGCGGGTGCGCGAGCAAGTCGGGACCGACCACGTGATATGCGGTCTCTCGGGCGGCGTTGACTCCTCCGTGGTTGCGGCGCTTCTACACCGCGCAATCGGTGATCAGCTCACCTGCGTGTTCGTGGACCACGGCATGATGCGCCTGAACGAAGCCGAGCAGGTCGTGCATGCATGCCGTGACAACTTCCACGTGAACCTGATCCATGTCGATGCCGAGGAGCGCTACCTCTCGCTGCTGGCCGGCGTGGACGAGCCGGAGCTCAAGCGCCGCATCATCGGCGAGGAGTTCTGGAAGGTCTTCTTCGA
>DDWM01000046.1 GCA_002345925.1 Actinobacteria bacterium UBA2286
GTCTTCGTCATAGTAACGTTTGACGTTACGCACGTAACGCGTTACTATCATCCCATGATCGTCTCATTCCGCGACACCGATACTGAGGCTCTCACGCGCGGCAAGCGCGTGAAGCGTTTCGTCGCGATCGAGACGGTCGCCAGGCGCAAGCTCAGGCAACTTGAGATCGCCGGTCGGTTGGACGACCTGAGGGTCCCGCCGGGCAATCGGCTCGAGGCGCTCAAGGGAAGTCGTGCCGGGCAGATGAGCATCCGTATCAACGACCAATACCGCATCTGTTTCGTATGGACGGCAGCGGGACCCGAAGACGTCGAGATCGTGGACTACCACTAGAGGTGATGACGATGACCACAACATTGGCACCAGTGACACCCGGCGAACTGCTGCTTGAGGAGTTCTTGCTCCCCATGGGCATCTCGCGCTACCGCCTTGCGAAGGAGCTCGGCGTTCCCGCGCAGCGAATCGGGGAGATCGTCGCCGGGCGCCGCTCGATCACGGCAGACACCGACCTTCGTCTGTGCCGCTTCTTCGGCCTATCCGACGGCTACTGGCTCCGCGCCCAGGCCGCCTACGACACCGAGGTCGCGCTCGAGAAGCTGGCGAGTGAGCTTGAGAACATTCATCCGTGGTCTGGTTCTGCTGCCTGACCTCGGGGCCCGTTCTAACAAGCGCATCCAGCAGATGCGACAAGCGCTAGACTGAGTGGACGGCATCGGCGCACAGCTGATGCGCAAATGCGTTAGCACCAGCGTCAGTAGCGTACAGGAGAGGCAGGGCATGCGTAGGCTCGGCATGGTGACCTGGGGCGTACTGCTGGCAATGGGCGCGCCTAGTGCATACGCAGCTACGGCCTTCTGGATTGAACCGGGCATAGTGGTCCAAGCCGATGCTGCAATCACGCCTGCTGATATGACCGGCGCCACACCTGACGCCTTTGAGCCTGATGGCAACCTCGATTCCGCGCTACTGCTGCCTGTCGATTCGGCGCCGGTGGATCGTGTTGTGGTCGCTGGGGATCAGGATCACTTCATGCTCCTGGCTGCTGACGGTCCCGGCTACATTCGCATCGGTACAACCGCCCCCATCGACATCAATCAAGGAACTGGCGACTCCGCGGACAACGCGATATCGATGACCGACTTCGAGCCGCAGAGTGAGGGCGTAGATCTCCTCGAGATGTCCCTGACTGCGGCGACAGAACTGGCGGCCAACCAGGGCGTCGAGCGCGCATACGTCCGCGTCACCACGCGCAGCAAGACCCCCGTCGCATATCGAATCTCGTTTGTCAGGGAGCTGCCGGAAAGCCGCGTCGGCGGCGCCTATGGTCCCGGAGTACTGGCTCAAGAGTATCTGCATGCGGTCACCAGCGGTGACCTGACAGCAATATATCGCGCAACACGGAGTCATATGACGACTGACGCTGTCACCGATCTCCGCCATGAGTTGTTCGGGACCCGCTCTGTCTTCGAGTATGGCTTGACCACGCACTGGGCGGACCCGAATCCGGACGTTGACGCACTAAGCGGCCTGCCGGTCCAACGCATCATTCTGTCTGATGAGGATTCGGCGCGTGAAGGCAGGCACTGGGCGTTTGTGGTCAAGTGCGAACAGCGGGATGGGGTATGGCTTGTCGCCGACGTGAAGCGCGATCCGGACTTGTCTGAGGAGGATGTCGCTCGGATCGTACAGCGCGATTTCGACGTAGCAGACACTCAAACAGGTGCTCCCATGTCTGCCGTCGCGGCACGGCTGCTTTCCGGGGGGCCCATTGCGCTCGGTTTGGTACTCGCAACGGGGCTATTGGTGTTCGCCGGACTGGCGATTCTCGTCTTCGCACGGGGCCGGAAGCGCTAGGTCGGCGGTGCTAACCCGGGCATTCAGCAGACGCGATAAGCGCTAGACTTGGTGGGAGGTATCGGCGCGCAGCTGATGCCCAAATACGTTAGCCACGCCTGAAACAGGATGCGATGACGGGGGGAATCTTGAGGCTTGCAACATACGATGATGGGCGTCCGATACAATACGACGAGGGTACCCATACGTTCGACGTCGGCGGCACGGTCGTGACTACCGGTCAATTGATCGAATATGATCGTGCGGGCCAGGTCTCGTGGGAGCGAGCGGACCTCCGGACCTGGTTCGAGTCGAACTTCGTTTGTGATGAACCGGCGCGCCAACCGTCTAACAGGTCGAAGAAGGCCGCTGTAGTATTCATCGCCATCGTTGCAATCTTCTGTCTCTTCGCATGCGTTGGAGTCATAGGTCTGAACGCGAACGAGACAGTTCAGGAGCCTGCGTCCGTAGCGGCAGGGGACGATGTCGCCGCTAGTGCAGATTCGAAGTCCGACTCAGTCGATACACCAACAAAGGACCAAACACCGGCATCCGTGTCGGACTCCAAAATCGACGAAGCTGCCGTGCTCGAGGAGATGCGGCTCTACTTCGGAGTGGACGTTTCAGGCATCGCAGTCGATGACAAAGGGGCTGGTCGGGTTCGGATCGATGTCTATACGACCTACTATCCAGATCGCGATGCAGCTGGCCCAGCGAGTGGTATGGCGAAGATCGCTGCACAGTCATCAATCGTGCAGGATGTCTATCCAGTTGTGGAGATTGAGGCCTATGTATGGCCGCGGGGGCGGGAGTTCTACATGACTCGTGCCGCAGCCGCTTGGACGAATGGTCACATCGACGCCCCCATGAACTTCTACATGAACGACGTGCTGAAGTAGAGCGCTCGGCGGCCTGTCAAACCGCAGATGCGGTAAGAGCTAGACTTGAGTGAAAGGCACCGGCGCACAGCCGATGCGCAGATGCGTTAGACGCGCTTGTCGTTTGTCCATCGGAAGCGATGGACTACATGAGGAGGTTGAACCCTGTTGGAGGCAGCACCAATTCTTGCGTGGACCCTGGTCAAGGAGATTCCGATCCCGCCTGACGTCAATCCGATTCTCGTTCGGGGGGAAGTCGCCGTCGCGGCGTACAAGACCTTCCGCGACAGCGCAGTCTTCACGAACAAGCGCCTGATCGTTCGTGACGCGCAGGGGCTCACCGGCAAGAAGATCGAAATCTACTCCTTGCCGTATTCCTCCATTCTCATGTGGTCATCCGAGAATGGTGCCGGAATGCTCAATTTCAACTCTGAGCTGGAGCTCTGGACAAAGGCCGGCCACATCAAGGTCAACCTGAACAAGGGGCTGGATATTCGGAAGCTGGACCGATTGATTTCAGACGAGATTCTCGGCTCGAGCGAAGCTCCGGCCGTCAGAGCTGCTGCAGTTGCCCAGACACCACCACTGCCACCCGCGGCTCCCGAAGTGGTTGCCGCAGGCTGGCATGCTGATCCACATGGCAAGCACGAACTGCGATACTCCGATGGTTCGCAGTGGACGAACCACGTATCAAGCGGCGGGGTTCAATCGATCGAATAGCGTGGAGAAGGCATCGCGCGGTGTCCAATCCAGGCGTCAACCAGACAGCACCGTATGGGGCAGACTCGTGCGGGGAGTGGTCCTGGGTGCTGCAGGTCGTGCGTAAACACGCTAGCCAGAACATGCGGTCGGGGGAGCATACTAGGCACCAAGTAGATGTTCGCCCAGCGCGTGAACTTGATGCTCGACATCGTCACGTGGGCTGCGGTCGGAGCATGGCCCGTGTACCTTGGGGCATTGCTGCTCAGAGGTGCCTGAGGCACCCGCCTAGCCCAGGCATCGATCGGATCGGGCAAGGCAGAATCAGATGAACCGCGCAAACCGGCGGCTCATGCCATAACCCGTTAGACGGAGCTCGTGTCATAGCAACGATGTACTATGGGACTCACATGGCACGCCGTCGGCGGGTCGACTCAGGTTGGGGGAGATCATGAAGGTTGGCACGTACACTGATGGTCGCGATCTTGTATACGAGGAGTCAACCGCCGCATTCGCCGTGGGTGATGCCCCGGTGACAACCGAGCAGGTGCTTGGCTATGACTCCGCTGGCCAAATCACATGGGAAAGTGATGAAATCCGAGCTTGGGCGCAGGCACTTCGCACTCCAGCCGCACCTCCGCAGCCCGCGACCCCTGCCAAAGACGGGACCGAACCGCAGGCCGCGGGATGGTTCACACGCCTGCCGCTGTGGGCGAAGATTCTATTCGTGATCTTCTATCCAGTCTCTATTCCCTACGGAATCTGGGCGATGTGGAAGAATCGTAGCTTCACTCAGCCTGTGCGCATCGCGCTGACTGCAGTGGGGACAATCTCGCTCATGCTGTTCCTTGTGAATGTGGCGAGCGGCGATGCTTCTCGAGACGTCACCTCAGGGAGCGTTCCGTCCTCGAAACCGGCCGTCTCACAGCCGGTGGAAACTCAGGCCGAACCTGAACCAGCGCCAGCGCCTGAGCCAACGCCCGTCGTTGAGGAGCCCGTTGTGGAGGCGCCCTCAGAGCCAGCGCTGACAATGGGCCAGCAGCAGGCAATCGCCAAGGGCGAGGACTATCTTGGCTACGCCGCGTTCTCGCGCAAGGGGCTTATCGATCAGTTGGTTTTTGAGGGGTTCAGTACGACCGACGCCACGTTCGCCGTCGACTATATTGCTCCCGACTGGAAGGCGCAGGCCGCGCTGAAGGCGCAGGACTACATGGACTACTCGTCCTTCTCACGCCAGGGGCTTATCGATCAGTTGGTCTTCGAGGGTTTCACGAAGACTCAGGCTGAGTACGGCGCCGAGTCCGTAGGCTACTGACAGCGAGCAAGAGCGCGAGCCCCGCAACGCCCCGAAGACAGGCCGCCGCTGAGATGCGGCGAACCCACCTTCGCGATGTTGCGGGGCTCGTGTAGATGTTTGAACACGTTAGACTGCAGGTCTAGCTCTCGGCTGGCTCCAGCAGTCTCTCGAGTCCATCCAAAATGAGGTTGAGCCCGAACTCGAAGTCTGCGCGTTCGTCGTGGTCCGCCTTCAGCGCATACTCCACGACCATCTCCCTGAGGTGAGGGTATTCCTCGGCGGGTATTGCTTGTAGGAAGGCCTCAGCGATTTCCTCCGGCTCCATGTCGGGTCCGGCAGACAGGTTGAGCTGCTGTCGACCGAAGCCATAGACGTAGCTGTCAAGGATCGAGATCGCGCGAGCCGTCATTTCGTGTGTGAATCCGGCTTGCCGGAGGGTACCGAGTATCCAGTCGAAATACTGCAGCCGCGCAGGTCCGCTGCTCGTTCGTGAATCCATAAGAGCGCTCGCCCATGGGTGACGGGAGTACACCGCCTGTGCCGAGATCGCCCGGCGGCGCATGGCCTCCCTCCAGCCGGCGGCTTCGGAGGGCAGCTCGATTTCGCCCACCACCAGATCGACCATGCCGTCGAGCATGTCGTCCTTGTTGGCCACGTGGTTGTAGAGCGACATCGCTTCGACCCCGAGTCTCAGCCCGAGCTCGCGCATCTTCAGCGACTCGATGCCCACTTCGTCAGCAAGTGCGATGGCGGCGCGCAGTACGCGCTCCCTGTTGAGAGGGGTTCGAGGCTCAGGGCTTGGTGTGGGTGGCGTCAGAATCGGCATCCGTTACCTCCGGCTTCAGCGAGTTTGGTTGGCGCGGGCACAAATCAGTAGTTGAAATACTTACGGCGTAAGTTCTATACTTACAGCATAAGTTTACACTGCGGAGACCGATTAGGAAAGGCGACACGATCAATGTGCCGGGGAGCGAGTCTCGGAATCAATTGGTTCACGTGTGAATGGAGAGAACGATGAAGAATCTACAGAGGATGGGTGGCATCGTCGCGCTGATCGGAGCAGCAACGAACCTCCTCGGCGCCGCGGTGTATGCGGCCTTGCTGGTACCTAAAGGCTTCGGGACCACGAATCCTGACCCGAGCCGGATTGTGGCGCTTCTTGCGGACAACCAGGCCACCATGCGCCTGTGGCTGCAAATCATCTGGTTGGCCTTTGGCGTGTGTTTGATCTTCTTGTCCCTGGCGCTCCATGAGCGGCTGAAGGCCGGCTCGCCGACGCTTGCTCAGGCAGTGACCATCTTCACGGTGGCCTGGGCCGTCTTGGTGATCGTGGTCGGCGCGCTCTCTATCAACAACCTGAACACGGTCGTCAGGCTCTACGACACCAACCCGACTCAGGCTGCAACGGTGTGGCTCACGCTCGACACCGTGGAAACCGGTTTGGGCGCGGGCGGCGGGGAGACGATAATCACCGGCCTGTGGTTCCTGCTGCTGAGTTGGGCGGCTATGCAGGCAAAGGCGCTGCCACGGCTGCTGAACTACCTCGGCATGGTGACGGGTCTGGCGGGACTCACCTATGTGTTCCTGGCCTCCGATGCTTCGTTGGCCGTCAATGCGCTGGGTCTCATCATCTGGTTCGTTTGGCTCGGAGTGGTCATGCTGCGTACGAGTCCGGTAGCTGCGGCGCAGAGAACGCCAGCGGGGCGCATGGGTGCGGACCGGGGTTACTCCAGGTTGGGATCGACGGGTCTGACTGATCAGTAGGTGAGACCGTATGGAGGGGAGTCCAGTGGACGAGGTTGAGAGCGATCGACTATTGGCTGTGGTTGCGGGCTGGGCGCCTGGGCAGCTGCTCGCCGTGGCGGCCGTCTTGGCCGCGCTGCTGTTCGGGCTTGCCGGGGTGATCGGCGCCATCGGTTATCTCGTCGCCGTCTCGCGGTCAAGGTAGCGGCCCTGCTCACCGAGCAAGCGCATTCAGCAAAACGCCAGGAGCGATAGAGTGAAGGAAGCGCAAAGCATCTGCTGATGCGCATACACGTTGGCACCATTTGAGACCGGTTCCCGTCGCAGCAGCCAGGATTGTCGCTGGCTACCCAAGTACCCGGCTACTACTCAACGTAGCGCCTTCGCTTCGACAGGTCCTTATGCCCGAACAGGAGCACGACCACGAGCCCGAAGAAGGCCGCTATCAGTGCTGGAGTCTGAACTACCTCGGCGTGGTCATGCTGCGTACGAGCCCGGTAGCTGCTGCGCAGAGAACGCCAGCGGGGCGCGTGGTCGTGGACCGGGGATACAACAGGTTGGGATCGTCGGGTCTGACTGATCAGCAGTAGCTGGCCAGGCTGGGACAGCCTAGCCAGCGCCCGGGACCCGTGGCTGAGGTCGGGCGCTAGCAGGGGATTCAGCTCAGGTGCAGCGTCGCGGCAAACATGTTCGGATGACCTCTGCGAATTCTTGTGCAGCGAGGAATGTGGGATATGATGGAAATGCCCGTGGGGGACGCGGGCGATACATTGAGGGCGTACGCGGGGTACGCAGAGATGTGGGTTAGGCGGAGTTACAAACTGCAATGGGGTTTGCAGAGACGGGGGCTCCAGGCAGGCTTTGCTTCGGCACTTCCCATGTCTGGGCATTCGCTCAGGTGGGGGTCACGGATGAACGGGGGCATTCGTTGGATACCGTATACGGCATTCTTGGATTTGCAGTGCTTATCATTTTGGCAATTCTGTGGGGTAAGGCCAAGGATGGCATGGCCAAGGCGGTGAACCAGAAGGTCTTCAGTCGCGCTGAGTACGAGGAAGGTCAGCGGATGTTGGCTGGCCTGACAATCGAGACAACTGCTGGCATTTCAGAAGTGATGCAGCAACTGAAGGCTCAAGTCGTCACCTTCGATTCCCCGCTCGGACTCAATCCGCAGCTGCATATGGTTTCTGAGCAGGCTGACCGGATCAACTACGCTTTCGGCAACAAGCTCATGCCCGATGCGTTCAGGGCGGTGGTTGCCCTCTCCGAGCGCGATGGAATCACAGTTGGCGTCTTTGCCGTACCCAAGTGGCAGGAACGTGACGGCATGATCTTCGGCCAGGAGGCCATGAGGGGTCTACGAAAGCAGGTGAAGGCCGCCTTCAAGTCCGCTGATGCCTCCGTCACGTTCGCCGTAGGGCTCATTGACGACAAGCCAGGAGAGTCGGTTGGCGATCAGCCGGGTACGCGGGCGTTGAAGGGAGAAGAAGACGACCCTTTGAGTGACGCGTCCTAGTGACCGCGCTCGCGTGCGCACTGCTCGAACCATTGAGTAACCCAGAGAGGATGATTCTTGTGCAGAAGAAGACGGTGCTGTGGGCTGTGGGCGGCGTGCTGTTCGGTGGCGCTATCGTCAAGATGTCGATCATTGGATACTACGATCGAGAGATGCCCCTGATCCTTGGCGCCCTGGCGATCGGAGCCGTGTGTGTTTATTTCGCCTCGAAGATCGAGGCGGCAGCTGTCATCGACAATGATGACGATGTAACCGGCTAGTCAGACTGGAGCGCTCTCGGGAGGCACACCCCGCAATGCGCGGGTAGTGGGCGTGGCATCTGAATCGGCCAGGCCTAGCCAGCGCACCCGGCAATCCCGACAACCGCTAGACTTGAACCGAAGGCATCGGCGCGGGGGGATCTTGTGAGGCACGCGTTTCTGTCAGCGACTCTAAGGGACGACAGTTGGGCCTAGTCTCGATCTTCACTCAGGACATGCTCCGGTACATCGTGATGGTGTTCCCGGTCTATGCCGTGCTTCGAGTCCTGTTCTTGGGCATCAAGCGTGTGAGACCGGTCGCGTCGCGTGAGGTCCTTCTCGGATTGTGCGTGATGTACGGCATCGGTCTTGTATCTCAGACGCTATTGCCTCATGCCTTCTACGGTATGGAAGACTTGAAGATGTACGTCCAGGCGATTATGGGTCCATATCGCAACTTCAACCTCGTGCCCATGCATACCATCTGGAGCTACCTCTTCACCCAGAACGATCAGGTGAGCAACTGGGGTTCGGTAGCTACACTCAACTTGCTGGCGAACATCTTGTTGTTCGTCCCTCTTGGTTTTCTCTTGCCGCAGATGACTCGCGGCTTCACCGGACTGCGTAAGACGATGATGTTCGGGCTGGCTACGTCGCTTGCAATCGAGATCCTCCAGTTCTTCATCGGGCGCAGTGCGGACGTTGATGACGTGATCTTGAACGTGCTCGGCGTATGCATCGGCTACGCTGTTCTTGTTGTTGCCCGAAGAGTCTTTGCTCCGGCTAAGCTGGCGGTAGCCACTGAATCAGCCTGATTCTCGGCGGATCCAACCCGAATGTTCAACAGCTGCGGATGCAACAACGGAGGCGTGAGTGCAGTGAACGACGAAGAACTTCGAGGCGTCTTCGACCGAATGGCACCAGGGTACGACAGCAAATTGGCACGAATGGCGCCAATCAACAACGGACTGTTCTTCCTACTTGAGTCCGTTCTTGCCGAGCTGCCGCAGCAGGCTCGGATTCTGTGCGTAGGGGTCGGCACGGGGACAGAATTGATTCATCTGGCCGGGTCGTTCCCGGGATGGCGCTTCACTGCGGTGGAGCCGTCAGGCTCCATGCTCGGCATCTGTCGCAAGCGAGTTGCCGAGGCCGGCCTCTCCGCGCGCTGTCGCTTCCATGAGGGGTATCTCGAGTCGCTGCCGCTTGGAGAGATGCATGATGCGGCGACATGCTTCCTGGTCTCTCAATTCATCTTGGACGCACAAGCTCGCTCGGAGTTCTTCAGCCAGATTGCGAACAGACTCGTGCCTGGGGGGATCGTGGCGAACGCGGATCTTTCGGCTGATGTGGAGTCAGAGGGCTATGACGCGATGCTCGCCGTATGGCACAGAGTGATGTCCACGTCTGCTGTCTCGGTTGAAGGGCTTGAGCGCATGAAGTCCGGCTACGCCAAGGACGTGGCGATTCTTCCGTCGGCTGCTGTCGCGTCGATCATCGAGTCAGGTGGCTTTGACAAGCCGGCTGAGTTCTTCCAATCGGGGCTGATGCGCGCCTGGTTTGCCAGGCGTGCTTGATGGGGGAGTTTGGTCTCGGCCGTCGTATTGACCCAGCGGGAAAGCGACAGCGCCGAGTGGGGTAGACTTTTGGCAGGGAGTGAAGCGGGCGCTGCATGGTGCGCCCAAATACATTCGCCCGATGAACTCAGTGCACGGTTTTAGAGGGAGATTACGGTGATCAAGGAGCGCGTGTTCGCCATGGAATTCGCCAGGGTCTATCCGTTGTACGTTCAGAAGGCGGAGAGGAAGCACCGCACCAAGGATGAGGTCGATCAGATCATCTGCTGGTTAACGGGATATGACGATGCGGAATTGCAGCGGCAAATCGAGCAGCGAAACGACCTCGAGACCTTCTTCGCGCAAGCTCCTGCCCTGCATCCGAATAGCTCGCTTATCACCGGTGTGGTGTGCGGCATTCGCGTCGAAGAAGTCGAGGATCCGCTGATGCAGAAGATTCGCTATCTGGACAAGTTGATTGATGAGCTTGCAAAGGGAAAGGCCATGGACAAGATTCTGCGCAAGGGTGACGACGCGCGCTAACCCGGCGTCCACAGATGCGGCAAGCGCTAGACTGAGTGGAAGACATCGGCGCGCAAGGAGCAACCTGTGGCGATCTCGGCAGTGACAGCACGTGGGCGCGAGTCCATCGTCCACATCCAGGGCTTCCGGATGGAGTTTGACGAGCACGCAGTCATTCGCGACCTGTCATTCGACGTCAGAGATGGAGAGACCTTCGGGCTCCTGGGGGCGAACGGCTCCGGCAAGACGACGACGATTCGTGCCCTTCTGGGGATCTATCGGCCGACCGCGGGTCTCCTGCACGTGAACGGGCGACCGTTCCAGCCCGAGTAGGGAGGCAGTCTCGGCTATTTGCCTGAAGAGCGAGGTCTGTACAAGAAGGAGTCGGTCATCGACGTGATGACGTACTTCGGGAAGCTCAAGGGCCTCAGCAAGCAAGCCGCGACGTCATGGTCGATGGGTTATTTGGAGCGAGTTGGAATCGCGGACAAGGCCAAGGTACGGGTGGACAAGCTCTCAGGCGGACAGCAGCAGAAGGTGCAGCTGGGCGTGACGATCATGAGCGACCCGGAGCTGCTCATTTTGGATGAGCCAACCAAGGGCTTCGACCCGGTGAACAGACGGCTCCTGATGGGCATCATCGAGGAGCGCAAGGCGGCTGGAGCGACGGTTCTGATGGTGACCCACCAGATGGACGAGGTTGAGCGGCTCTGCGACCGCGTCCTGTTGCTGAAGGACGGCGAAGCTGCGGCGTACGGGACGATCCAGGACGTGCAGGCGCAGTATGGGGGGACGACGGCGCGGCTGACGTTCACGGGAGCCTTGCCCGACTCCGTGCGCTACCGCGTGGCCAGACACGAGAACAACTCGGCAGAGCTTGACTTGGACGAGGGTGTGGATGAGGCCGACGTGCTCCGTGACCTCATTGAGGCCGGAGTGGCGGTCCGCACCTTCACCACCGGCAGACCCTCGATGGACGACATCTTCGTGCGGGTCTACGGCGGCCACGATGAACCCGGCGAGGTGTAGACGATGCCGCGACACAACATGCGCACCATCGTCTCCTTCGAGGTGAGCCGCACGCTCTCCAAGTCGGTCTTCTGGATTGCGACCCTGATCGTTCCCATCATCATGGGAGCGGTGATCGCGCTGATCGTGTTGTCCAACTCATCGACCATCGAGAGCGCGGATTCGCAGGCCAGCGCGCAGTTCACGTTCACGTACAGCGACGCGTCCGGGTATGTCGTTCCGGCTGTGGCGAAGGCCTTCGGGGGCACTCCTGCCGGCGACGAGGCCCAGGCGATCGAGGATGTGAGAGCGGGACGCGTCAACGCCCACTTCGCCTATCCCGCGAATCCCGCCGAGGAGCCCACGAGGGTCTATGCAGTGGACGTGGGGATCTTTGCGAACGGCATGTACCCGACCGTTGCCTCCGAGATCCTGATCGCCAGCGCCCAGAGCACCATCGACGACCAGTCCCTCGCAACGCTGGCCCGTGGTGAGTTCACTGTCACTCCCACGACCTTCAAGGAGGGCCGCGAGTCGAGCGGGCTTGCCGAAGTCATCCCACCACTCCTGTACCTGCTGGTCTTCTATGCGAGCGCCATGCTCATGGGGAACCTGATGGCGACCAGTCTCCTCGAGGAGAAGGAGAATAGGGTATCGGAGATGATCCTGACAGCGATGGATCCGACGACCATGGTCTTCGGCAAGGTCATATCGCTCTTCATCGTCGGCGTCATCCAGATGGTGGCGATCACGCTGCCGGTCATCATCGGCTATCTGTTCTTCCGAGAAGAGCTGAGTCTGCCGTATGTCGACCTGTCCCATTTGAGTTTCGAGCCCGGGCCCATGTTCGTGGGCGCGATGCTTCTCGCGGCTGGATTTTGCCTGTTCATGACGACCATGGCTGCAGGGGGAGCGATGATGCCGACCGCACGAGACGCAGGCGCGATCACCGCCCCGCTGTCGATCGTTCCGTTCGCTCCTCTCTGGGCGCTCGCCCTGGTACTCTCCAATCCGCAGTCGTTCATCGTGAAAGTGCTGACGTTCTTCCCGTACACTGCAGCGCCGACCGCGATGCTCCGCAACGGACTCGGGACCCTCAGTACCGCCGAGGCCACCATCGTCATAGTCGAACTGCTCGGCCTCAGCATCATCATGTTCCGCCTTGCAGTCAGGCTGTTCCGGTACGGCTCGACCGAGTACTCGCAGAAGGTCGCCCTCAAGACAGCGTTCGGCAGAAGGAAGTAGAGACGACGTCTGCCCGGTCTCTCGATGCAGCAGGGCGGTTGGAGCGCCGAACCCTCGCCTCCAGCACGAAGCACGCCCGAGTCAGGTAGACTCGGACAAGAGACGGGACTGCCCACACGGGGGTGCAGCCATGGAACCTGAACGACAGCTGATCGCGCCATGCGGAATGTACTGCGGCGTATGCAGTTCGTATCTGGCTTACTCTCACCAGACCCCCCGAATACGCGGCAAGATCACCTACTGCATCGGTTGTAGACCTAGGGACAAACAGTGCTCGTGGCTCAAGAAGCGCTGTGAGCTGCTGCGCGAAGGAACGGTTGAGTACTGCTTCGAGTGCCCGACGTATCCATGCGAGGCGCTCGAACGCATCGACGCGGGTTATCGAGATAAGCACGTGTTCGGCTTGATTGAGAGTCTCGATATCATCCGCACGCAAGGCGAGGACGTACTGCTGGCTGTGCTCAAGGAGCGGTTTGCCTGCAATGAGTGTGGGGAACTGAGATCCATCCACAGCGGGAAGTGTTATTCGTGCGACGACATCAAGGGTTGGAAGGACTGATGTGCTGGCTCACGCCAGTGCGAGGCCGAGGAGAGGCGTTTCGTTCGTAGAGAAAGCCCAAACACGTTAGGCACAGGCCATGACACATGAGTTCGATGGTGCGAAGTACGCGACCGCCTCGGCACACCAGAAGGAATGGGGTGCAGGGCTCATTGCCGAACTTGCACTGGAGGGGCACGAGCGGGTTCTCGATCTCGGGTGCGGCGACGGTGCACTGACTGCTCGGATTTCTGACCTACTGCCTTCGGGAGAGATTGTGGGAGTCGATGCGTCACGGGGCATGATCGCCGCAGCGCAAGTCAACGCCCGACCGAACATGCAACTCCTGGTCATGGACATTGACGATCTGCAGCTCTCCAATGGCTTCGATGTCATCTTCTCCAACGCCGCTCTTCATTGGCTCAAGGACCATCGACGCCTGTACCGTGCGTTGAAGCCCCTGCTCCGTGAGCACGGACGTCTTCGCTTCAACTTCGCAGGTGACGGCAACTGCGCTAACTTCATCTCCGTCGTGAGAGAGGCGATGGCGCTCGACCGGTTCGTGGGCTCGTTCGCGGATTTCGAGTGGCCCTGGTACATGCCTTCGGTGGAGGAGTACTCCGAACTCGTCGGCGACAGTGCTTTGCGGCATCCACGTGTGTGGGAAGAGAACGCGGACAGGTTCTTCCCGGATGTGGATGCGATGGTCGGCTGGCTTGATCAGCCCAGTCTCGTGCCGTTCCTCGCGCAGATTCCCGATGGGCTCGCTGAGTCGTTCCGCGAGTTCGTGGTCGGAAGGATGATCGATATCACGCGACAGCCGGACGGAACGTGCTTCGAGACGTTTCGGCGAATCAACGTCTCTGCACTGGGGTAGGTCTGCCTAAGAATACAAAGCGGAGACTGCTTGACAATGGAGTTTCCATAGTGGAAACTCCAAGCATGACGAGTTTCCACACTGATAGGCGGAACCGATGAGCGCAACACTTCAGCAGATAGCCGAGACGTTCGAGCGTCACGTGAACAGATTCGGTTACAGCGGGACCAATCTCGACGACGTCGCCCGAGAGCTGAAGATATCCAAGAAGACGATCTACACGCACTTCAACGGCAAGCGTGAGATCTATCAGCATGTGGTGGCGCGTCAAGCGCAGCAAGAGAAGATGCGGCTTGCTGCCACGGTGGCAACGCTTCCCACGTATGCGGGGAGGGTCGAGGCCTTCGTGCAATCTGTGCTGGAGATGGGTCGGGGGCACATTGTGAAGACCGAGAAGGACGAGTGGCTCCGCGAGTACGAGATCGCAGCGGATGCGTTTCGCCAGGCACAGGGTGATCTGCTGCGAGAACTCGTGCAGGGCGGGATGGACGCAGAAGAGTTCAGGGTCGGTGATGCCTCACTGGTCGAGAAGATGATAGTGGCGATGGTCGTTGAGTACCTAGTGCTGGTACACGCCGACCCGTCTTATGACAGAGATGCCGAGTTGGTGGAGCGAATCAGCAGATTCATCAGTTAGTCTGCATGGCCGCGCAGACACGCGGCCCTTTTCAGGCCCAGTGAAAACTCAAATGAGCTTGAGTTTCCGAAACATGAAGGAGTGCTCGCATGGGTAAGGTCATCTGGATTCCTGTTCTTCTGCTCGCTGCGCAGGTCAACCTGACAGCGCTCGTTCCGGCTGCGGCCGGTCAAGCCCCGCCGCCATGGTGGGTCGGAGGCGGTCTGCTGTGGCCGTTCTTCACCGACACAAGGACCCTTGTCCCACGGGGGGACGTCCTCAACACGCTGACTCCGATTCTCGGAATAGTGGCTGCCACATGCTTTCTCCTTGCGACCGCGTCCTTGTGGGGATGGCTCGTACCAAGCGGATGGATCCCCGGGCTGGTCATCGCTGGGGCTGTCTCCTCCATCGCGCTGCACGTCATGTGGATCTCCGGGTGGGCTGTTCTGCCACTCCTGTTGGATGCGGTGCTTGTGTGGGCAGTACTCGCCAAGCATGCAACGCTGGTCGGTCTCCGTGGATAGATCGACATCCGTCCGAGCGCTATCGCCGGCCGACCTTCGCGCAAACCCGATGCGGGCGTCTCGTGTTGATGCGATCAAGTTCCTGTGCTCGGTGCATCGCATGCTCGGGGGTTGTGTGTCTGAGCCCAAGGAGACGGCGAACGATCGTGTGATTGTGCGCCACAACGTGCCCTGTAGCTGGCGCGTCCGATAACGGCGCAAGCCAAATGAAAGGTATCAACGATGACTCGTTCGAAGACAATGGCGCGCACGCCGATGACGTTCCACTCACTTGGCGCGTTCCTCGGTATGGCATTCGGCCTTTCTTGGGGCCTCATGGCACTGGCATTCACGTTTCCGGATCAGATTGAGCGGATCTTCGGTCCGGTGGGGTACACCAACCCGCTGTATATCATCGCGGTCTACGCACCTTCGATTGCGGGGCTCGCGATCGTAGGAAGGTCCTTCGGGCTCCGCGGCCTCGGCAGCTTCCTGCGACGTGTGGCCATGTGGCGCATGCCTGCCCGTTGGTGGGCGTTTATCGTGTTCGGCATCCCGGCTATCTTCTATCTTGGCGCTGCGTCCAATGGCAACATCTCAGATCCGTTCCCGTTTTCACCTTGGTACAAGGCTCTGCCTGTGCTTGCCGTGGCTCTCGCCATCGGACCCGTGGAGGAACTCGGTTGGCGCGGTGTGGCGCTGCCGCTGCTGCAGCGCAAGTTCGCCCCACTTTGGGCATCACTCATCCTTGGCGCCATCTGGGGCCTGTGGCACCTGCCGGCGTTCTTCTTGTCCGGAACGCCTCAGAGCGCATGGGCGTTCGGCCCCTTCTTCCTTGGCACGATGGCCATTACCGTTGTCCTCACGCAGGTGTTCAACTCAGCACGCGGGAGTCTGCTTGTCGCCGCTCTCTACCATTTTCAGCTGAACAGCCCGATCTGGCCGGACGCTCAGCCGTGGGACTCGGTCATCTTCGCCGTGATCGCTGTCATCGTTGTCGTGCTCAACCGTAAGACGATGCTCTCAAAGATCGGTAGCGTCACCGAAGTCCTGGCACCCGGCGACGATCTCGAGTCTGAGTGACAGGAGTCAGCGCTGATTCCGTGAGCGTCCGTCAGGGGCGCAGCCGATCTTGGCCCATCGGCATCGGCACGCCTTCACAAGGTCTCGGCTACTATAGAAGCGAACGGGCGGGGGGTCATGATCAGAGCGTGCGCTCGACCGGGCAGGGGAGTCCATTGGGCTTGGTTTCTATCTTCACTCAGGACATGCTCCGGTGAGCAACTGGGGTTCGGTCGCTGAATCTCGGCGGGCAAGCGCTAGACTTGGTGGGAGGCGTTGGCGGGCAGGCGATGCCCAAGAACGTTAGCCAGAACATCTACGCGCACGGAGGCACCATGAGCGCCCTATCCGAGTGGCTCAATCGCACAGTGACCGGATGGACGGCCCTCATTGCGGTGTTCGTCTTCGCCGCGTTCATCGCCTTCGTGCTGCCGAATCAGCTGACTATCAACGGCTCTGAAGGCGAGACTATCCGCCCTCCCGACCTCTCAGTCTGGTACTCGGCGGATACCCTGTACGAAACCGCGCAGGCATACGGTCCCGATGGCCGAGCGGCCTACGTGAGAACGCGCGTCACCTTCGACGTGGCATGGCCAATCGTCTACGTTTCCTTCCTGGCAACGGCTCTATCCTTAGTAGCCCGGAGACTGGGGTCGCACGCTGCTGTTTGGAACCGGGCAAACCTGGTTCCGATGATAGCGGGGCTCTTCGATCTCCTTGAGAATGTGTGCACCGCCGTGGTGATGGCGCGCTATCCATTGAGGACTCCGGGGCTGGACGTGCTGGCTCCGGTCATGACCTTGGCAAAATGGGTGACTCTCTCGGCAAGCTTCGTCCTGCTGGCAGCGGGCATCATGCTCATGCTGACGCGGAAGTCGGACCGGGACGGCCTCAAGATCGCCTGCGTTGGCGACAGCATCACGCGCGGGACGTTCGTCTGGCGTCGGAAGCGGCGCTCGTACCCCGCGCAGCTGCAGGCGATGGTCGGGGAGCGATTCTGGGTTCGCGACTTCGGAGTGAACGGTCACGCCGTGCAGCGGAGTGCGGATCGGCCGTACTGGGACAGCAAAGCATTCGCTCTGAGCAGCGCCTTCGAGCCCGACGTCGTGCTCATCATGCTCGGCACAAACGACTCAAGGGGCGCCAACTGGAAGGGCATAGGCCCGTTCTCGGAGGAGTACCGCAAGCTCGTAGCGCACTATCTGTCGCTTGAGTCGAAACCGCGGGTCTGGCTGCTGACGCCGCCCGCATTGTTCCGGCTGGGGCGCAGCGAGCAGGTCCGCTACGGCATGAGCGAGTCGGCGATTCAGGAGATGTGCGACGCTATCGGGAGTCTCTCTCCCGCGCTTGGATGCGAGATCATCGACATCAACCGGGTCACGGCGGAGCATCCAGAGGTGTTCAGGTTTGACGGCGTGCACCCCGGCGGGGCTGGCGCTACGCTGATCGCGCAAGCTGTCTATGAGGCGCTATCGAGCGCAGCCATAGACTCGCCCTAGCCGGAGATCGCTACCGTCAGCCGCCGAGTACAAGCCGAGACGGTGCAGGCCAGCGGCTCCCGGGATTTACCGGTAAGAGCCGCTGACCTGCGAAGTGAAGATCGCCAGTTACTACGGAGCTGGAGGCGTCCACGTCCCATCGCTCAGCGTGCCGAGGAATGCCACGATCGCGTTCTCTTCGGCATCGGTTAGCCCGAGATCGCCCATCAGCACGGTGTCCACATTGGCTGCAACCTCTGGTTCCGGCCAGCCAGCGCTGGCCACGTCACGTGTGTTGTAGAAGTGGACGATGTCCTTGAGCGTCGCGAAGGTGCCGTTGTGTCCATATGGTGCTGTGAGCGCGACGTTGCGAAGACTTGGCGTCTTGAACATGCCGTCGAGCTCGGGGTTCGCCGCCACACCGCCGGGCATCACTGCTGCCAGACCGTGGTCGATCCAGTTCACGCCATCAGGGTTGAATTCCACAGGGAGCGTGAAGAACGGGTTGGTCGGGTTCTTGGGAATGCCGAGGTTCGAGTATCTGTAGTCGCTGAACAAGATGAGCTGGTTTGGTAT
This sequence comes from Actinobacteria bacterium UBA2286, assembly GCA_002345925.1. Lineage (GTDB taxonomy): Bacteria > Actinomycetota > Coriobacteriia > Anaerosomatales > Anaerosomataceae > UBA2286. Next base: position 18,187 of record DDWM01000046.1, read on the forward strand.
CTCGGCCATGGTGTTATCCATCAAGGGCATGCCGCCCATCGGGGTGGTGTGACACTCCCAGCACTTCGCTTTGCCGTTGAACAACGACATGCCGAGCCGTTCCTGCATGGTGAAGACCATGAAGCGTGCATCCCCGCTGAGCGTCATAGCGTAGTCATGCTTCGAGGTGAACGGACTGACCTCGTCGCCACGCTCGTACGACCCGATCGCTGCGGTGATCCGATCGAAAGCCGCAGGTGCATCCGCCGTGTCCAGACTCCCGGGACCGAATGCCGCCAGGAAGTCAGGCGCGTAGGTGGATGCGGCGACGGCTTCAACGACGGCTACCTCATCGGCCATGTTCATCTCAAGCGGGTTCAGGAACGGGAACCCTGCCTGCTCCTTGAGCGTGTCCGATCTGCCGTCCCAGAACTGCCCGCCTACGTACGCTCCGATCTCAGCGTCGAACGAGAACGGCGGTATGTAGGCGGCATATGCTGCCATGGGCGCATTGCGATTGGCGAACCTACCGGGTACCGCGCCAGGGGAGATCGCGTCGCCGCCTGGATCCGCGAACCCTGTCGCAGGATCGTGGCACGAGGCACATGCCTGGCCGACAGGGTCAGACAGGTTGGTGTCGAAGAAGATCTGCTTGCCGAGTGCCTCGAAGGCCGCCAAAGGCACCGATTCGTTGACTATCGTCACGGCGTTGGTCGGGTCCGAGTCGAGCGTCATGGTCGGGAAGCCTATCGCCTGGGGGTTACCGACGGTGTAATCCGTCGTGTCACCCAGAACATTTGTGGCGTGCACCCGGTAGTAGTACGTCCCGCCGGGGACCGTGGTCTCATCGTCGTAGCTGGTCGCGTTCTCCGGTGCCGAGAAGGTCACGGTCGCGCTCGTGAACGCCGAGTCGGCCGCTCGTTCTATCACGAATCCGGTCTCGTTAGCCGAGTTGTCGGTCCATGACAGAGTAGCGACACCTACTTCGAGAAGCACGGACAGGTCACTTGGCGCCTTAGGCGTCACGCCCACTGAGACCGGCCGCATCATGTCCATCTCTTCGTGGCTCAAGATGTGGCAGTGCATCATGTATTCGTAGCCGAAGTTGACCAGTCGGTTGACGACGGGGGAGACCGGTTCGCCTGACGGATCGAAGATCTCATCCGGCCCGTACATGATCATGCCGAGAGGCATGGTCGGGTCCATCGGACGAACGCTGTTGGGAAGATCGAAAGGAACCTCCGGCACGACAGCCCGCAGCGCGACGATCGTGTCCTCCAGAGGATTGACCCGGACGGTCTCCTTCCAGCCCAATTCGTTGGGGTCAGGCATCATGATCCGGTTGTCCCATGCGACTCTGTTGAGGAGCTGGACTTCGAACAGATGGAAGTGCACAGGGTGCGTGTCCACGCCGTTCTGGGTAATCTTCCAGATCTGAGTTCCGTCTCCCAGTTCACCGATCTGACTGCCCTTGACGGAAGCCTCTATGAGCTCCGTCGGCGGAGCCATGAAGTCGTACAGGTTGAAGTTCTGTAGACCCGCGACGGTGTTGGGGACCTCGAGTCCGAACTTCCCGGACATTCGACCGTATACCTTGTCGAAAGTCTCACCCATCTCGTCCTGGATGGCCTTGGGCTCGAACGGTATCGTCACCGACGTCCCCTCGACCGTCCTGAAGGTCATCGAGTTGTCGAAGATCCTTGCGATGCCCCAGTCAGGGTAGGTGGCCGAGAAGGTCTTGTTGTACGCAGAGTTGTAGGCGGACTGAGAGACGATGATGTCCTCTTGAGACGACTGGAAGACACCTTCCCGGGTATCCGTCGACTTGAAGGCCGCTTCGAGCGCCGCAATATCGAACGGCTCGGCCGCAGGGGCCGCCGCAACCTTGATCTGCATGATGGTTCGGACGTTCGGACCATAGCCAGGGCGGGATCCCTCGTGGCCGCCTGCCTCGGTGTAGTCCGGTGCGCCGGTGTAGTAGTCGTAACGCGGATCGCCCGAGGGCCACGGTGCGGGTGCGTCATTGAACAAGATGAGCGTCTTGCCGGCGTACTTCGAGAAGTCGATGACGACATCCGCGCGTTCCGCCGGACCGAGCATGAGGGTGCCGGCCTCGACGAGTCCCGCGTTAAACGTGGTTACGTCCATGTTCCACGACAGCGGCGTGCTGGGCAGCACGACCGGCGCGGGAAGGAAGCCACCCTCATTGGCGATCTGAACCATATCCGGACCGGCTGTCGCCGGATCGGGAACGCCTCCGTCTCGACCGTCGGCCGGCCAATTCTCCGGGAAGGTGGATGAAGGCGCTGCGGGCACCATCTTCACTTCGGTGTCGTTCTGCGAGACGTCGATTATCAGGTCGAGAACCTGCTGACTGACGGTCGTGCTTCCGCCGAACACGTATCCCTGGAGGATGTCCCGCTTGTTCGCGGTCAGGAAATCGAGCGTCTCCTGTGGCAGTGAGTCTGTCCTGGTGAGGAGCATGGGGCCGCCCAGGTGTCCGAGCGACACTCCGCCGGAGAGGGCGTCGACGGTGCTGGCAGCGATGCCCACCGTTGCGAATTCAAGCCATCCCTCGGCCTTGGCACGGATGGCGAAGGCCACGGCGGTCGCGAATCGGTTCGCTCCCGCGATCCGGTTGCCGGGAAGTACGCCAAGTTGGGTCGCCACTGCAGCGCTGACCGAGGGTGTGCCGCCAACGATGTACGGCGTGGTGATTCCAAGGTCGGTGATGGCGGCGAGGGTCGGCGCCGGGACGGAGTCGTTCCGCACGAGCAGGATCGGGAAGTGGTTCTGCACGGCGGCCGGTCCGGCGACCAGGCTGTCGTAGAAGTTGGCCGGGGTGGATCCGTTGACAATGAAAGCGCCGGTCGGGAAAGCTGTGCCGAGAACCGATTCCATCCTGGCGGCAACCGCGGCGGCGGTTGTGTAGCGGTTGGCTCCTGAGAGTCGATCCACGCTTGCGACGTTGGGCAGCGCGGCGATGGCCGATGCCACGCCGGAGGTCACCGATGGTGTGCCGCCAACGATATGGACGGCGACGCCATCAGGCATGCCCTGCAGTGCTGTCAGAGTCGCCGGCGGTATCCACCCGCGCCTGGTGAGTAGCAGCGGGGCATCGTAGGCTCCCGCCAGACCGGATCCCGAGAGCGCATCCACCTGGGATGCGTCTTCACCGGACGTGAGGATCACATGCTGGACGCCTGTCCAGTTGGGATAGGCCAGCATGGCCGACTGGGCAGCCGTCGCGTAGCGGTCAGCGCCGAACGTCCTGACCGCCTGCGGTGTCGGGTCGCTCTGGTACAGCTGCAGATTCCAGAAGCGATCGTTCGCCGCATTGAGAATGCGGAACCTGTAGGACTTTGGGTCTACTTCGAGTGTCGGATACGCCGTGCCGTTCACGATCGGCGTGTCGAAGAACGCTTCCATGCCCATGGATGGATCCGGAACGCCGGGAATCATCTCGGGCTGCCACGGCGCATTGATTGGGTCGTAGTACGGGTTAGCGATCGGTCCGACCTCGACGGGTGTGGGGGGCCAGAACCACGGACCATAATGCCAGCGGCCCATGGCGTTGTAGCCGCTCGGGTCGTACGGGTTCTGGGCCGGCATGTACACATGCGGCATCCACAGGTCGCCGGTCTTTGGGACAGGGTAGCCGCTCGCGTCGAGAGAGCCGGTTCCCCAACGCCACGTGGGATCCGTGTCGACGATGGTCTCGGCGTCAACAAAGGTCTTGTCCTGGATCACCAGGGGGATCTGCTCCTCCGGGATAGTCCCGTCGGCGATCAGCTGCTCTTCTGTGGAGTCCGAGATCAGATACGCCGAGGCCATACCCGCATACACGTTCAGCCGTGTGATGCCGAAGGCGTGATCGTGATACCACATGAGCCGTGCGCTCTGCGCATTCGTGTAATAGAAGGTCTGTGACCCGTCGCCGGGGGCCGGCATGTCGGGCACGTTCTCGACGCTGACACCCTCGGGGTACGGAGTGTTCTCACCCGCAGGCGTGATCCACTGGTGCGGCGTTCCATCGCTGATCCATGGAGTCCTGCCGCCGTGAAGATGGACCGAGGCGCGATTCTGCGTGTAGTTGACCGGCATGCCCACGGGAACGTTCTCGCCGAGCGGGCCCATGCCGGCGCCCATCACGGATGTGTCCACGGGGATAAAGAGGTCGCCATCTGAGCCGGTCGGGAGAGCGTTGGTGAACTTCACGCGCACCGGTCGGTCTTTCTTCGCGAAGATGGTCGCGCCGAGATAGTGAATCGGGTCGGGTACGATTGTGTTGTTGCCGAAGGCGTCCGTCCCGTTGTTCACCTGCACATAGCCGCGCAGCGTGGTCGGAGGCATGTCCGAGTGCAGCTGTTCGGTGTACTCGCGAAGCTCGATCTCGTAGTAGTCGCAGCCCGGGTACGTGATGGTGTCCGGCTTGGCTACGGTCATGTACTGGCCGAGGTTGTTCGCATTCTCCGGACCGAGACCCGGCAAAGAGTCTACGAACTTCCTGAGAGGCGGGCTGTACGCCCAGTTCGGTGTCATGCCCGAGTAGTCAGGAAAGTCGCCAGGGCCGGGCGTGTCAGTGACGGCCTGAGCGACAAACTCTTCACTTCCAAGAGGTGTGATGGTATCCCTGTTGGCGCCAACGGACTCGATGAGTTCCGTCAGGTTCGCTGAAGCCTCGTCCCGCTCCTCCTGGGTGACGACGCGCTCGAACCTCTCTTCGGCATCCTTGAGCTTCTGCTCGTAGCGCTTCTGGGCGCTGACACCCTCGCTCTTGGGTGAGGGTGCTGCCATGCTCGCGGGCGTCCCAGCCATCAGGGTGAGCCCGAGAAGCAGCACGAGCAGCCGTCGCGGTATGGGTAGGTCTTTCCTCGTCACGTTCTTGCGGGCATGGCGACGACTATCAGCACCCATGTCAGCGCTCCTTCCGTATCCTAATTGCAGCTTTGTGTCACTGACACGATGCTTAGGCCTCAAGGCCACCCGAGCTACCTGTGATGATGCCACCGAATGCCGATTAGCTAACGCATCGGCGAAATGGGTAGTAATCAAAGTCGCAGTATGCGCAAACACGTTAGGCATAACGGAGGTGCCAAATGGGTGAGATCAAGACGCATCGCACAGGCGCAAGCGTCGACGAAATGATCCGCGAGATTGCCGACGACGCTCGACGTGAGGACTGCGTGACCCTTCTCGGCTTGATGCAGAGGGCCTCCGGGGCTGCTCCCGAGGTTTGGAGTTCGGGCCTCATCGGGTTTGGCACGTACCACTACAAGTCGGCGAGCGGACAGGAAGGCGATTGGTTCCCTGTCGGGTTCGCCTCTCGGAAGGCTGCTATCACTGTTTACTTGGGAGTCAGTCTCGAACAGTCGGCCGGACTGCTTGCCAAGTTGGGCAAGCACAAGACCGGCAAGGGCTGCATCTACATCAAGCGGCTCTCGGACGTGGATCTCGCGGTGCTTGAGGAGCTCGTAGCGGATTCGTATGCGGGCATCAAACGGATGTATGGCTAGGGGGTGGCGCGCCTGAAGCGCCGAGCGGCTAGGCAGTAGGAATGCACTCGGGAGGAGTGGGACATGGGTAGCTTCGAGATTGTGGAGGGCTACGTTCCCGGAGCCCTCGACCGGGTGGTTTCGCTCCATGGCTCGTACTACCACGAGCAGTGGGGATTCGGCGCCTTCTTCGAGGCAAAGGTCGCCACGGAGCTTTCGGCATTCCTAGCGTCATACAAGGCGGGGCGCGATGGATTCTGGACTGTGTCGCGGGACGGACAAGTCGAAGGGTCCATAGTCATCGATGGGATCAACGCTGCTGGCAGTGGTGCCCACCTCAGGTGGTTCATTGTCTCGGACAGCCTGAGAGGCAAGGGCGCCGGCGGTCGGCTGCTGCGCACCGCGATGGAGTTCTGCCGTGAACGGGAGTATCCGAGCGTGCACCTGTGGACGTTCGGAGGTCTGGAGGCCAGCCGGCATCTCTACGAGCGCGAGGGATTCCAGCTCATGGAGGAGCACGCTGGCACCACTTGGGGCACCGAGGTTCTCGAGCAGCGCTTCGAGTGCGTCCTGCCGCCGACTTCGTGACGCGCGATCGCTACATGCCGGGAGGCTTCACCCACTCTTCGGTCGTGAGCGGGATGTCCGGGCCCGCCACGGCGATCACTGACTCGAAGGTGAAGAAGTCGGCAGGCAGCGTTGCTGGGGCAACCTCCTCGATCACGTCAAAGGTGCCACTCCACGTCATGGTGCCCCAGCCATCGCCGTTGATGTAAATCATCTTGCGGGTCCACGTCCGCATGTGGTAGTCCGACTTGCGCATGGTGACGGTGATCACGTGGGAGATGAGGGGGCCTTCAAGAGGCGCCTTGTACTCTACGACCCAGTATTCCTCGCCGTCGATGACCTCAGTCCCGATCGCCTTGGCGCTCCCTTCGGCGATGCGCGCCCGTAAGTAGTCGACGCCTCCTCCCATGACCGAGGTGATGGGCATGTCCAGCCCGGTCATCTTGGTCAGCCGCGGGCGTTCGCCGGTGCCATGGCGGACGTTGTTTTGGAAGTGCACGAGGGTGTCATCGATCTGGACGGAGACGCTGTCAAGGGATCCGTCCGCGATGTTCACGGTCTCGGTGCGCATCGCGTTGCGAGTGGGATCGATCCAGTTCGTCGTACGCTGATATAGGTCGTAGCGCGGGTCATCGCCCCCGAGCCCTGTTTCCTTGAACGTGCTCTCGATGTACAGCACATTGCCGTCGGTCTGCATGAGCAGCGCATCGACTGCTTCGTCGGCTGCGAATGCGGATGTGTCGGCCCGGGGAGCGGCCACGAACACCAATGCCGCCACCACTGCAACCACGGTGAGGGCACCGCCTGCCGTGCGCCACGGATGGGCCCGGAGGCCGGTCCGCCGGGCGGCATTCTTCCGTACGGCAGATGCCCGCACTCGCACAAGGGCGGCCTCTCCGGCTGCCGGGGGCATGTCGTCACGCAGGGCTTCGATAACGCCGTGCGTCGTTTCACTCTGCTGGGACATTCTCTGCACCTCCTACGATCATGATGTCAGCGCCGGCGTCCTCGGACGCCATTTCATCGCGCAGACGCTCGATTGCCCGATAGAAGGTCATCTTTGTGGCGCTTTCGGAGCGGCCGGTGAGGCGGGCGATCTCGGCAAATGGTCGGTCTTCGGCGATCCGAAGGTAGATCACGAGGCGAGACGCCTCTTTCAGACGCCGCACGTACTCCCACGTGTTCGGCCCCTGCCATGCTTCCGCCCGATCGGCATAGACGCTGCCGAGCTTCACTTCGAGTGCATTGCGACGCCTGGCGCTGCGATGATGGGTGATGCAGAGATTGCGAGCCACCCGTATCAACCACGCCTCGATGTGCTCTGCGGGCACCCTGCCGCCCTTGGCCAGGAAACGAGCGAACGTTTCGGCCGCAACATCCTCGCCCGCGTCTGACGAGCCCATCGAGTATGTGCAGTAACGCAGCACGGCCGGCCCGTACGTGCGCCATGCGAATTCGAAATGCTCGTCTTCCACGACCCCGACCCCCCTGGCCTGCGATTGACCTTCACAGCGTATACGACCGAAGTCCCTGAAAGGTCACAAAGGTTGAGTTAGCCGGTGGATGTGTCGTCGTAGATTGAATACATGTATCATTGATGTGCAGCTGGCCCTTGGGCCGGTTGTTGTGCTTTGGGCGAACGACACATCGGGGGGTACCAATGGATGACAAGCAGATCGTGATTACGCAGTACGACCTGGACCGTCTACGGGCCTTGATTCGTGACCTTGGGGGCTCGGACTCTCGTGAGAGCCTCGGCGCACTCAGCGGTGAACTCGACCGCGCTCTGGTCGTCTTGCCAACGGATGTGCCGCCGGACGTAGTCACGATGAATTCGAGAGTCAGTCTGGTGGACATGGATACCTCGGAGAAGATGGAGATATCACTCGTCTTCCCAGACGATGCTAACCCTGATGCCGGGGCAATCTCCGTACTCGCCCCGATCGGGACGGCGATTATCGGGTACCGTCAGGGTGGCACTGTTGAATGGCCCGTCCCGTCTGGATTGCGCCGTTTCCGGATCGACCGTGTCGTCTATCAGCCCGAAGCCTCGGGCGATATGGAGCTGTAGCGCTGAAGACATAAGTCCTGGGCCTTTAGTGGGGTGTGTTGATCGGGGGAGGGGGCTGAGATGGGCTTGCTGATTGCGATATACATCGTTTCCGGTTTCACCTGGGGAGTCGCTTACTGGCTCGGACTTCGAAACGGGCTTGCGGGGGTCAGTCGGCGCGCAGCATGGGCTCGTGCCTTCGGCATTTTCTTGTTTCTGGCGATCGGGTTCGGACTCGGGGACTTCTCGGCATCACTTGTCTCGGCACTTGTTCTACCTTGCTGCTATCTGCTGGGCTGGAACCGGATGACTCGCTCCCGTGTTGTCGCGAGTGCCAAGACCATCTGAGGCGATGGCAGACTACGCGGCCACTGAGCTGGGGCGCGGTAGGGTTATGAGCGGTATGGGCGGACGCTCAGGGGGATTTTCGAATCGAGGGGGCTCAATTGGGCGAGAGTACTGCTTTGTGCGCGGATGGTGACTCCATAGAGGGGGTCTCTCGGAAGATTTCTGAAGCCTACGGCTGGCGCGAGACGCTCATGGTATTGGTGCTCTTTTTTGCCCCGGTGCTCTTGGTGGTTCCCGTCGGCGCCATCTGGACCATGATCGACAGAGGTGCACTCAAGCGAGCAATCGCGGCTGACAACATCGGGCTGACCTCGCTCGTCATCGCATCTGTAGTAGCGCTAGTGAGTTTGTCGCTTGTAATCGTCTACATGTCCGCTCGCAATAGCCGCCACTGTCTGACATGGGCAGCTTTCGGCTTCAGAAAGGCGCCGCTTGGCCGAAGCGTGAAGTACATTGTCGGATTCTTCGGTCTCGCGACGCTCACGGTCGTTGCATTTGCCGTAACAGCCGTGTTGCTGGGGCTGCCTGAACCGGCGACGGCCACTCGTCCTGACCAGACTGCGCTTAGCTGGGCTCTTGTTCTAGTCGGTGCGGTCGTGGCCGGTCCTGCTGCCGAGGAGATCGTGTTCCGCGGACTGCTCTTCGGGCGACTTCGTGAGCACTACAGATTTGCCATCGCAGCGCTTCTATCTTCTCTGGCCTTCGCGCTCGTCCATTTGAACCCGGCAGTGTTGGTCACGGCGCTTCCCCTCGGCATATATCTCTGCTTCATGTACAAACGTCTCGGCAGCATAGTCCCGGGTATGGTCTTGCATATGATGTGGAACTTCATGGTTTCCACGATCAGGTGACTTCATTAGCGAGAACCGTAGGGGGCAGGACGCCTTGCCAATCAAGAACCCAGAGCTGCTGCCGCTATTCGAAGAGCTCAAGAAGCTGCTCGCTCCGTACGCTAGTTCCTTCACGGTCAAGGAGCCCGAGCCCGGTCGCTACGAGCTGTGGTCGACGGCGAACACCGCCCCGCCCGGGAAGCCTTTCTACAATCCGTACTTCGTTGGTCTGATCATCCAGAAGTCCTACGTTGGTCTGTACTACATGCCGATCTACACCGACCCAGATATCTCATCACAAATCGGATCGGCACTGATGGCTCTCCTGAAGGGCAAGTCCTGCTTCTACGTGAAGTCGCTTTCTCCAGAGCTTCGCGAGCAGATCTGCGACGCGCTGGAGACAGGTTTGGAGCTCTACAAGTCCAAGGGTTGGGTATGAGCAGCCGCACCGTTGAGGGCGGGCGACCGTTCCACGGCACTTGTTCTACCTTGCTGCTATCTGCTGGGTTGGAACCGGATGACTCGCTCCCGTATTGTCGCGAGTGCCAAGACCATCTGAGGCGATGGCAGACTGCGCGGCCACTGAACTGGGGGGCACCATGAGGGCAGTGATCCAGACAGGCTACGGTTCCGCAGACGTGATGGCGCTGAAGGATCTCGAGAAGCCCACGCCGGGTGAAGGCGAGGTACTTGTGCGCGTGATGGCGGCCTCACTGGCCGCCGGTGAGTACTTCGGCATGCGGGGCAAACCGTTTCCGATACGGCTCTACATCGGGTTCCCAAAGCCCAAGAAGGACTTCGTCGTTGGGCTCGACTGCGCGGGAATCGTTGAAGCCGTCGGCCCGAGCGTGACTCGCTTCAGTTCGGGGGACGAGGTCTACGGCGAGTGCCGCGGCTCGTGTGCCGAGTATGCGGTCGCGAAAGAGGGTAGTCTCGCGCCGAAGCCAGCGAAGCTTTCATTCGAACAGGCCGCCGCGGTACCCACATCCGCGTGCACCGCGCTTCAAGCCCTCCGCGATCGCGGCAAGGTCCGGCGTGGGCAGAAGGTACTGATCAATGGTGCGTCCGGGGGAGTGGGGACGTTCGCCGTGCAGATCGCCAAGGCGCTCGGCGCGGAAGTCACCGGTGTGTGCAGCAGAGGGAACGTTGATATGATCCGCTCGATCGGCGCCGATCATGTCATCGACTACGCCAAAGCGGACTTCACCAAGGGCAGCGCGCGGTATGACGTGATCTTGGACAACGTCGCAAGTCACTCGCTGTCGGCAACGCGTCGAGTCCTGACGCCCAACGGACTCCACGTGCCAAGCAGTGGTCACGCTGGCATGGGTTGGATCATCGCTGCATCGCTGGCGGCGATGCTCGTGCGCCAACAGGCAGCACCGGTCGTCGCAGTCACGAACAGCGCGAGCCTCCTCGCGCTCAACGAGTTCATCAAGACGGGCGATGTCACGCCGGTCATCGATCGAACGTATCCGCTAGGCGAGACCGCTGGGGCGTTCGCCTACCTGGACGAAGGGCACGCGCGTGGCAAGGTCGTCATCACCATCTGAGAGCGGATAGGCGACCCGAGCGCCGTGCAACATGACATCGGACATACGGCAGTGTCGTTTGTTTAGGGGATTGCAATGGGACGTGACAGCGCTTTTTCAAGGGACTCGGTCCTCACCCTTGCCGCCATCGCCATATCGGCAGCCGGGCTTGCGGCTTGTATCACGCTGGTGAACCTCGCTGCCATTGTAGTGATGGAATTGGGCGGCTTCGTTGCCACCGGTGGCCCGTATGAAATCGCGCATCCAGCCCCCGGCTGGATCGCGCTCATGCCGATCTCGATAATCTCCGGTTTCGCGTTTGGCGGCCTGTCGTTGTGGGCGTCATCCAGGGTGGACGGCTACAACCTGATTCCCGCCGTGTGGACCGGGCTGTTCGTATCGCTGGGCTTGCAGTTTGCCTACTTCGGGCTGCGCCCACCCGGAGGTGGAGGGCCCGCATGGGCGTGGATCGCATGCGCAGTCGTCTTCATCCCGATGGGTCTGGCGCAAGCCAAGGGGGTAATGACCGGCACCAGCTCGTTCTTCCCCAGGATGAACGAGCCTCGCGATGGCGCCTACCAGGACAAGACGTATCGAACAGCCTACCTGGCCCTTGTAGTGCTTGGCGCGCTTCTCGGGGTTGTCGGCGGACTCTTCTTGTTCCGTGCGGTCGCTGGTTAGGCCGGAGCACATCTAGCTCGCGCTGCCAGCGGTTGAGGTCGTGCGCCAGCAGGCGCAATCAGCAGATGTGGCAAACGCTAGACCGAAGGCGGGGATGGGTACGAAGCTAGCGCGCAACACGTAAGACTCATCAGAAGGATGGGGGATCCGGAATGCTCGCACAGCAGACGGTTCTTGTCGTCGGAGGTACCGGACGCACCGGGGGGCGCGTTGTGGGTCAGCTTCTGGACCGCGGAGTGAACGTCGTGGCAATCGTGAGATCGGCCGTCAGGCTTCCTGCAGGCGTTGCGGGGCATCCCGGCCTTACGGTTGTCGAGGCTGATTTGCTGTCCCTCACAGACGAGGACCTGGCGCAGCATGTCCAAGGATGTGACGCCGTCATCTCGTGTCTCGGCCACGTCATCAACCTCAGGGGGATATTCGGTCCGCCACGTGACCTGGTCACGCGAGCAACGTCTCGGCTGTGCCGGGCCATTGAGGCGTCGAAGCCGGGCGAACCGGTCAAGTTCATCCTCATGAGCAGCGTTTCGGTGGATCATCCCGGGAATCTCGACCCGCGCCGAGGCGTGCTCGAGAAAGTGGCCATGTGGCTGCTCAGCGTGGCGATTCCACCGACCAAGGACAACCAGAGAGCGGCTGACTTCCTCCACAGCGACATCGGGACGGATAACGCGTTCCTGCAATGGGTGGCGGTTCGCCCGGACACGCTTCGTGAGGGCGACAAGACGGACTACTCGCTCCATGAGTTCCTTGTGAGTAGCCTTTTCAAGCCGGACAACACCAACATGTCGAACGTTGCGCATTTCATGTGCGAGCTAGCGACTAATCCGGATACATGGGGCGACTGGGTAGGCGAGCTTCCGGTAATCATCAATCCGGCGTCCGCAGACAGCCGAGGAGGCAGACCATGAGCGACGGTAAGTGCCCTAAGTGCGGTTCCCCCGACTACTTCGCGTCCAAGGACGGGCCGGGTATCGCTGATGATCACCTCGGCTGGGGAATGCTGACCGCCAGAAGCGCCACATATACGACCACCGGCCGGACGCTTCTGTGCACCGCGTGCGGCTACTGGGAGAGCTACGTGACGGACAAGGCGTTGCTCGCGGAGATCTTTTCCCTCGACGGGGGCACCAGATGGTCACGGATTGTTCCGGCCGACTGGAAGCCCGACCCCACTGGTAGACATGAGTTGCGCTATTGGGACGGGATCGCATGGACATCATCGGTTTCCGATGACGGAGCGGTCTCCGAAGACGCGATCGAGCCAGAAGCGTAGGTGTGCCGCCGCTATGGGATGATTCCCGAGCAGCTTGAGCGGTCTTCCTGGTGTAATTGCAGTGAACACCGTGGTGGCTTCCCTTGTTTGGCGATAAGGAGGAACCTGAGAGGGCGCATGGACTGCAATTGGTGCGCAAATAGGCTTGGTTCACAGAAGGGAATCCAGCTTGCAGATACGCAGAGGAATTGGGGACTGTCGAAGGGGGTCGCTATGTCAGCGCATTCAGTGAGAATCCGTGTTGCGGTCGTAGTAGTGATGCTGTGCGTCGCGATGCTACTGACGGGTTGTGACTGGCTCACCGGGTTCGAGAGTTTCCTCAACAACGGCGACATTCCGGTCAGCAACTCCAAGCCTGCGAAACCAACCGAGGATCCCGGTCCGCTCTATGACACCGACGAAGCTCCGGTCGTGGAGAGCGCGGCGAGCGAAGCGCCCATCTTCGACAACCAGAATATTCTCGCGGTCCAAAATGGTGGCACGTCGCCCATATTCAAGGTTGCGACTGCCTCGGTCATCACCAAGATCCAGACGTATCACTGGAATGACGCCGCAGGTAACGGCTCCACCGGCAAGATCTCACTCAAGGCGGCGGACGGGAAGACGTACGGGCCCTGGGACACCGTGGGGCTCGAAGGACAGGGCGGCGTACCCAATGCCTACTGGGCAGCAACTCCCAACGTGACGGTTCCCGCTGGCAGCTACACGGTCATCGACTCTGACCCGAGCACGTGGTCGCAAAACGCCGATTCCGGCGGCGTGGGCTTCGCAGTGGTGTATGCCGAGAGTGCGAAGTAGCAGCCGGCCAGAGGACCTCAGCACAGGGCCATTGGAACGTAGCCTGCGACTCTCGCACAGTTGAAGTACCATATCCGCATGGATACTTCTGGGACTCCCGTGAACCGGCTCGACCCGCGCGCAAGAACGGTCTGGCGTATCTACGCCGGCATCGGCATCGCGAGCGGACTTGTTGTCTGTGCGGGGCTCGCGGTCGCCATCGTACTTGTAGACGGCCCGACCGCTGTCTGGCTGGTTCCCTTGATTGTCACTGTCGTGGCTGGACTGCTGTGGATCACCGCGCTCGTCGAGATCATGTACCGGCGTTGGCGGTGGGAGGTCACCAACGTCGAGGTCCGGCTTCAGTCAGGGCTCATCATCGTGAGGCGCACGGTGATCCCAATGGCACGCATTCAGCATGTCGACACAAGCCAGGGACCGCTTCTGAGGCAGTTCGCGCTTTCCGAGGTCCATTTCTGGACCGCAGCGGGCAAACACAAGATCCCGATGCTTGCCGATTCCGATGCCGCCGACATCCGCGACCGCATAGCGGGGCTCGCACAGGTTACCGATGATGGCGGACTCTAGCCTGCAAAGGACCCACCCGGCGACCGTGCTGGTGCGCACCGCGCAGACGCTTTGGCAGATGAGTCTTTACGTCGTGGGCCTGGTCTTGTTCGGCACCCTTGGCAGCGACAAGCGAGCGATCCCTGCCCTCATCATCGCCGCGATTATCGCGTTCGTCGTGCTGGGCGTGATTGCCATGCGGTGGGTCTCGTGGTGGCGCTTTGGATACGGCATCGTCGGCGGCGACCTGCTCATAGAAGAGGGTCTGTTCGTCCGAAAGCGCCGCACGATTCCGATCGCGCGCGTTCATGGAGTGAACGTGAAGGCCGATTTGTTCATGCGTGCGCTCGGCGTCGTCGAGGTGATTGTCCAAACAGCCGGGGGCGGGGCGAACGAGCCCGAAGCCAAGATCGGCGCCATCCGCCTTGATCGTGCCGAGGAGCTCCGTAATGCGCTGCTGTTCGAGGACTCCTCACGCGCCGCGGAACTGCCCTTCGACCTGGATCCCGTCGGGCGCATCGGGGACTTCCGGGGTGCCTTCGGGGGCACTGAGGTTCCCGGCCAGGATGTGCGGTTCGAGCACAAGGTACCATTCGGCCAGCTGCTTCTCGGCGAAGCGACCTCAAACCGGGTTCCGATCCTCTTCGCCGTGGTCGTCGGCATTGTTGGGCAGTTCTATGAAATCCTCGATCAGCAGGTTATCGACCAGACCGCCTCCCGTGCCGCTCAGTTCGCTCTACCGGTGCTCGTGGCGTTGGTTGCCGCGTTGGGAGTGCTCCTGATCGTGGTTGCGACCGCTATCGGAGTCGCGCGCAATTTCGGATTCACCGCACGTCGCTACGAGGCGCGCATCGAGATAGAAGCCGGACTCTTCGAGCGCCGACAGGTCAGCATGCCGGTCGGCCGTATCCAGGCCGTACGCATCGAGGCGACTTGGCTGCGGCACCTGCTCGGCCTTGCAGCCATCGAGGTCGACACTGCGGGACTAGAACGGAGCGGGGAACAGTCCGGACAGATGACGACGAGCAAGGCCATGGTACCCATCGCGCGAGCCGCCGACGTTGCTCAACTCCTGCACGGCTTGCTTCCTGAGGCAGAACTGTTCCCCGAGACCGAGGGGCTGACCAAGCGTGCGCTGCGCTTCTACATACTGGTGCCTACCATTCTCGCGACGTTGACGTCGCTTGCTGCGGTCGGGCCGGTGAGCTGGTTCATCTACCGGCCTGCGCTGCCGTGGGCCGTGGGCGTCGTCGCGCTTGCGACACTGATCACGATCGGCGCGCGGACCTTACAGTGGCGCGGAGCGGGGGTAGGGACTGATGACGTCGCGGTGGTGATTCGCTCGGGGATGCTGGGCGTCAAACGCGTTCGGCTCACCCGTTCGCGGATCCAATCGCTCGAAGTTAGGCAGAACCCGTTCCAGCGCCGAGCAGGACTCGCGAGTGTCAGAACCATCTCGGTTTCGGGATCGTCAAAGGCCAGTTATGGCGTTTCGCACCTCGACGAGGCCCGGGCGCTTGGCATCATGCGCTGGTACGAAGACGGCCTCGCTCATGGGCAAGCGGCGTCTACCGAGTGATGATGCGGTACCGCACCTCGTGCACCCCGCTGAAGTCTAGGACTCTTACTACTCCCGGGCCAAGATCGAACGTGCGCCCCTCCGTGTAAGGGCCGCGGTCGGCGACCTTGGCGACTGCGCGCTTGCCGTTGTATTCGAACTCGATGAGCGTGCCGAACGGAAGCGTCTTGTGCGCCACGATCATCGAGTAGGGGCCGATCTCGTCGCCGCTTGCACCGGTGCCGGTGAAGGTGCGGCTGTAGTGCGATGCGACGGCGGTCTTCCACTCTCCCGAACCACTCAGCTTCTGATTGTTGTCGCTCCGGGCAGGCGCCTGCTTGGTCTGGGCGGACGTCCGGGCTTCGTACTCCCGCACTTGCGCCTCGCTCGCGGCGAGTTTCTTCTTCGCGGCGGCGACCTTCTCGGCCAGTGAATCGAGCGCACGAGTCTGCTGGGCCTGAAGATCCAGCAGCTCCTCGGCAGAACTCCTGGCCTGGACTCGTGCGACCTTTAGCGCCTCCAGGTTCTCGGCATCCTGGCTCGCCATCCTGTAAAGCACGTCGAGACGTGTTGTGAGGTCCTGAATCGTTGACGCGCGGAGCAGTAGCACGATGCTGCCGATGTCGTCGGAACGGTAGATGGCGACGGCTCGCGTGCGGAGGTGCTCCTGGCAGCGTTCCTCTTCGACGACAGCCTGGTCGAGGGCGGAGGAGACTTTCTGCAAGCGCTCGTCGACCTTGGCTGATTGGGCTTGCAGCGTCTCGTATTCCGCAATCGCGCTCTCTAGTGCGGCGCGGTCGGCGGAGACCGGCGACACGGCGTCTGCGGGCGCGGGCTGTAGTCCCACGAGGCCTGCAGCAATCGCGGTGGCAAGAATGAGAGTGACTATGCGTCGAAGAGACATGTCGAGAAGTGTAGCATCGCCGCCGCGCTGAGCCACGCTAACTAGGCACCTACCTGACAGCCACGCCCAGGTAGTACGGCCAGATGAAGAAGCCAAGCACCGCGGTCCAGAAGGTGAGCTTTGCGAATGCGATCGTGAACAGCCATCCGATGAACCAGATGATGCCCATGCCTGTGTCGACCTTGATTCTTTCGCCTGCCATTGAGTGCTCCTTTCAACACTGACGATTACGTGCGAATGTTCACGCGCTCAATCCTGCGTGCTGATCGTCCCTACTGCGTGCACGACCACGGGGACGCCTTCGATCGAGCGGGGGAGCGCGACTGTTTGTGCCTCGGCGGTGGTCACGCCCACGACGATCACGGGCTCACCATTTGCACCCTGCCCGATTCCTACCGATACCACCTCGGACGAAGCCATCAGTGAGTCGGTGTAGCGCGCCCGCACGTCCGCTGCGCTAGACGTGGAGGGCTCCGGCCTGCGCGAACTGCCGAGGAAGCGCTTTAGCCAGCTCATTGCAGACCCACCTTGAGTGCAGAGAAGACATTCTCGATGCGGTTGAAGAGCGTGCTGCTCTCGCTTCCGGCAAAGAGCAGGCCGACGATCACGTTCTGGTCGTTCAGCACCGCAGAGCCGCTGTCGCCACCCTGGCTCATCGGGCCTGCCATGAGCTGGTCCGTGAACCTGGCGACCGTGCTGCCAAATGCCACGTCGGCGGTGACGTCCACCTGAGTGATCTCTCCGCGCGTGAGCCCCGTGGTGCGTCCGCTCTTGACCACCACATCGCCAAGTTCCGCTCGGCCAGCGCTCTTGATGGTTCCGAGGCCGAGGATGTCGCCGGTCACATAGGAGGGATCAAGCGGCTTTGCCAGCGCACAGTCCACGAGGTTGTCGGTCCGGGCGGTGCTCACGGCGCGGAGCCGCGCATGGCTGCCCATGAGGCTGGCGAGCCAGTTGAGCGCTGCTGCGGAGCCTCGCGCAAAGATGCAGCCACTCTCTTCCTCGGCCATACGCACCGAGATGAAGTCTGCCAGCACGGCGATCGCGTCATCCGGAAGGCGGCCGCCGTCGTACGGCCCGGGCTGCAAGATCGGGTCGCCGATTGCGGCGCGATTCTCGTTGGCGAGCACATGGTTGTTCGAGAGGATGTACGGCTCGCCATCACGGTACACGATGCAGCCGAGCGTCCCGGCGGAGATGTCGCGGTGGCCGATGCTGGAGCCTCCCGGCGCGGGACGGTATCGCTCCGTTCTCTCGGCAAGCGTCCTGAACGCGCCGGTGGCGATAACGTCGGTGGGGATGCCGTCCACGCTCTCCGGCACCAGCTCGTGCGCTCGCAGCTCTGAGACCGGGACTTTGTGAGTGACTGAGCACACGATGCCGATCTCACCTGTGCGCACGCCATTGGAGACCTTGTAGCCAACGCCCGTTGCCACCACGTTTGGCCTTGCAAGCAGCTGGTCGCGGACCGCCTGCAGCGCCGGTCTCGCCTGAAGCACCTGATCGGACATGATTCCCCCTCAACCGTTGGTACCTATTTGCCCCCAATTGGTCATGCTGCCACATGCCAGAGGTTGAGATAACCCCGCCTGGACGAAGATTCTCACAGCAATTTCTTGCCTGAAACCTAGATGAAACATTCGGAGCTTAGAGTACTAGCGGTAGCGTCAAAGATACGCGAGTCGGATAGCCGTTCGCGTAAGGTACTTAATCGAGGAGGAATGGGAATGGCAGCGCAGTTCGATAAAGATTATGTGATCAAGAGCGTCGAGGAGCGAAACATCCGTTTCGTCCGTTTCTGGTTCACCGACGTTCTCGGCTTCCTGAAGTCGTTCGCCGTCACCGACACCGAGCTTGAGGGTGCATTTGACGAGGGTATGGGCTTTGATGGTTCGTCCATCGACGGCTTCACGCGCATCCAGGAGTCGGACATGATCGCGTTCCCTGATCCGTCCACCTTCCAGTCCCTCCCGTGGCGCCCGCAGGCCGCAGACGGCGTTGGCCGTATGTTCTGCGACATCGTCAAGCCGAACGGCGAGCCGTTCGAGGGCGATCCCCGCTACGCGCTCAAGCGCGTTCTCAAGAAGGCCGCCGACATGGGCTACACCATGTATGTCGGTCCCGAGCTTGAGTACTTCTACTTCGCCGATTCCGATGGCACCGAGTTCCTGGACAAGGGCGGCTACTTCGACCTGACTCCGCTCGACGTGGCATCCGACCTTCGCCGCGAGACCGTGCTCACCCTTGAGAAGCTCGGCATTCCGGTCGAGTACTCGCACCACGAGGTTGCGCCTTCGCAGCACGAGATCGACCTTCGCTACCAAGATGCACTGACCATGGCCGATGCGGTCATGACCTATCGCCTCACGGTCAAGGAAGTCGCATACGCCAACGGCGTGTACGCGACCTTCATGCCCAAGCCTGTTGGCGGCATCAACGGTTCTGGTATGCACGTCCACCAGTCGCTGTTCAACAAGGACGGCAATGCGTTCTTCGACGCCAGCATGCCCGGCAACCTGAGCCAGGTCTGCCGTTGGTACATCGCCGGTCTTCTCAAGTACGCCCCCGAGTTCTGCGCGATCACCAACCCGCTCGTGAACTCTTACAAGCGTCTCATCCCCGGCTACGAGGCTCCTGTCTACGTGTCGTGGGCGCAGGCCAACCGCTCCGCTATGGTGCGCGTGCCGCTGTACAAGCCCGGCAAAGAGGCTGCAACCCGCCTCGAGCTCCGCTCGCCGGACCCGTCGTGCAACCCGTACCTCGCGTTCGCGGTCATGCTCGGCGCTGGCCTCAAGGGTATCGAAGAGCAGCTTGAGCTTATGCCCGAGGCGACCAACGACATCTTCGAGATGTCCGAGGCAGAGCTGAAGGAAGCCAACATCGCAATGCTTCCGGAGAACCTTGGTGCAGCGATCAAGCTGTTCGAGGAGTCCGAGACGATGAAGGAGATCCTCGGCGATCACATCCACGAGTTCTACGTGGAGAACAAGAAGGCCGAGTGGGCCGACTACATCAAGGATGTCTCGCAGTGGGAGCTTGACCGGTACCTCGCGGTTATCTAGAACTCTCTCAGCTTGATTAGATTTTCGGCAATGGTGCCGGGCGGGAGTCTTCCGTCCGGCACCATGCTTTCCGAAGACGCGAGGGAGGCGGTAGAATCATGCACATGAAGAGCGCATTCTTGGCCTCAGATGATGTACACACCCTCGCCTGGATGCGCGAGGCGCTAGCTCGTCTCGATGTCGAGGTGACCGAGATATCGCCGGCCGACATACGGTCCAGTCTTGCCAGTTCAAGCGCCGATCTCGTTGTCGTAGACGGCGGTCGTTCCCCCGAGGTCCTCGCGGGCATCATCGAGACCTCTGCACCCGAGAGCGGGGACGCAAGGCTGCTGTTGATCGTGGAGCCTGAGGCGTTGGATTCATTGCGGCTTCCCGTTCGCGTCACGAGTGATTTCCTCGTGCGTGGCTCCTCGGCAAGTGAGCTTGCTGCTCGTGCGCGAGCGCTCTTGTGGCCGGGCGAGGAAGTGTCCTTGCAAGAGGTCATCCGCGTTGACGACCTCACGCTGAACCTGGCAACGTATCAGGCATATATCTCAGGTGTAGCGCTAGAGTTCACATACCTCGAGTACGCGCTGTTCATGTTCCTGGTGACGCACCCAAATCGCGTCTATAGCCGAGAAGTCCTGCTTCGCCGGGTGTGGGGAAGCGACTACTTCGGCGGCTCACGGACGGTAGACGTTCACGTGAGGCGCGTGCGCTCCAAGCTCGGGCCCGAGACCTCCAGGCGGCTTGAGACCGTGCGCAACGTGGGCTACCTCTGGCAGAGCTAGGCGACCTCGCCCGGCTTCTCTACCACGCCGATGAATCGGTAGTCGGCTTTCTTGAGGCGCTCACAGTGTCCCTTGATGCCTTGGCGCTCCATGAAAGCGCACATCTCTTCCGGAGTCAGGAACGCGCCTGGTTCGCCGAGCAACTTCTCGCCGACGACGATGAGCCACATCAAGATCCCACGCGGATCGAGCTCGAGCACGAGCACCTGCCCGCCATTTCTCACGACGCGAGCGAACTCCATCACGGCTCCCGGCTGATCGCGGAAGTGGTGAAACGCGTCCGAGACCACTACCGCGTCAAACGCGCTGCTGGGAAACGGCATCATCTCGGCCATACCTGAGACGGCGCTGACCCGGTCATGTGTTGGAACGTGATCGAGCATCTGCGGCGTCGGGTCGAGAACCGTGACCGAGGCGTCGAGTGCCTCGGCGAGCAGGACCGCGAGCTGTCCTGCGCCTCCACCAACGTCGAGAACGCGCCCGCCGGGCTCCACAGAGGGTCTGAGCCACTCGGCGATCTCATCCGCATCAAGCGCCGTGAAGCGGTCGCCAAAGCGGCGAACCAGAGGTGCTGCCCAATTGAAGAAGCCCATGTCGGTTCTCTCCGGTAGAATCACTGCTATGGATAAACGTACCCTAGCCGTCATTGACGGCAACAGTCTGCTACACCGGGCGTTCCACGGACTCCCGCCAACGATGACCGCGCCTGACGGGCGGCCGACTAACGCCGTGTTCGGCTTCACCTCTATGTTGGTGAAGATGGCCACCGAATTGCGCCCTGATGC
This sequence comes from Actinobacteria bacterium UBA2286, assembly GCA_002345925.1. Taxonomy (GTDB): domain Bacteria; phylum Actinomycetota; class Coriobacteriia; order Anaerosomatales; family Anaerosomataceae; genus UBA2286. Next base: position 39,368 of record DDWM01000046.1, read on the forward strand.
CGTTGTGGTCGCCTTCGATCTCGGCAAACCAGCGTTTCGGACCGAGGCGCTCGCGGTGTACAAGATCCACCGCCCGCCAACTGCCGATGAGCTGCGCGTGCAGTTCCCGATGGTCAAAGAAGTCATCAGCGCCCTCGGCGTACCGATCGTCGAAGTGGCAGGCTGGGAAGGTGACGACATTCTCGGCACGCTTGCTGTGCGCGGTGCCGCCGCCGGGATGCGCGTGCTGCTTGTCACGGGCGACAAGGACGCGCTCCAGTTGGTGAACGAGAACGTGCAGGTCGTGAGCACCAAGAAGGGCATTACCGACATCTTTGTGTACGACACGGATGCGGTGATCGAGCGGTACGGAATCGGGCCCGGACAGGTTGTGGATTTCCTCGGCCTGAAGGGCGACCCGTCGGACAACATCCCGGGTGTGCCGGGCGTGGGGGAGAAGACCGCCGCCAAGCTGCTGCAAGAGTACGGCACGCTTGAGGCTGTTCTCGAGGCTGCGCCGGGGATCAAAGGCAAGCTCGGCGAGAACCTGCGCGCGCATCGCGACGACGCACTGGCGAGCCGCCTTGTGGCGACGATCCGCTGCGACGTGCCCTTCGAACTCGACCTGGATGCCATCCGTTTCGGTGATTTTGATGCCGAGGAGATCCTGCGGGTCTTCTCGGAGTTCTCGTTCATCTCGCTCGCGGATCGTGTCTTCGCGCTCGCGAAGCGCCTAGGCACTCCTGCGCGCACAAGCGATGAGGCCCCAGCCGAGCCGAGCGCGGATGCAATCGAGTGGACGGTGCTCAAGGGCGGTGCCGCGCGCGATTGGGCGGATACGCTCGTCGCTTCGGCGCCCGAAGGTTGGATCGGCGTGGCGGCCGGCGACGGGGGCGGCGAGTGCCTCTTCGTCGTCGAGCGCGAGATCGCCGTGGCGCATGGCGGAACCGTTGCGACGCTGACAGGTGGCGGCGCAGATGCGATCTGGCATGCGCTTCTCGGCAAGTGTGCGATTGCGGCTGCCGACATGAAGGCGCTTGTGGAGTCGGATTGCGCTCCCGGGAGCGTCGCCGTGCGCGATCACAGCGGCAGCGATGCGCTCGACCCCGCGCGGCTCTTCGACTGCGGTGTGGCGGCGTACACGCTGGCGTCCAACAAGTCGAGCTACGACTTGCAGACGCTTGCGGGGGAGTATCTCGGCAGACGGCTACCTGACGGCGCGACAGCGGCAGATGCCGCTGCGGCGGTGGCTGAACTCGCACCGATTCTTGAGGCCGAGCTCACGCGCACCGACTCACTCGACGTCTACCGTCGCTGCGAGGTCGACCTCATCCCGGTGCTCGTGCGCATGGAGGAGGTCGGCGTTGGCCTTGATCGCGGCGTGCTCGGAGCTCTTGCTGCCGAGACGGGCGCGGCCATAGAGCAGCTGCGAGCCGAAATCCTCTCGCTCGCAGGCTTCGAATTCAACGTGGATTCCCCCAAGCAGCTTGGCGAGGTGCTCTTCGAGAAGCTGGGGCTCCCCTCGGGCAAGCGCACCAAGACCGGCTACTCTACTGACGCGTCGGTGCTGGGCGGACTCGTAGAGGGCTTCCCGATTGCCGGCAAGATCTTGGAGTACCGCGAACTCACCAAGCTCAAGAGCACGTACATCGACGCGCTGCCGCGCATGGTCGGCGAGGACGGGCGACTGCACACGTCGTTCAACCAGACGGTCGCGGCGACCGGGCGGCTCTCCAGCAGCAACCCGAACCTGCAGAACATCCCCGTACGAAGCGGGCTCGGACTGCGCATACGCGCTGCGTTCGTGCCGGCGCAGGCGGGGGACCTGATGGTCTCGGCAGATTATTCGCAGATCGAACTCAGGGTGCTGGCGC
>DDWM01000048.1 GCA_002345925.1 Actinobacteria bacterium UBA2286
ACGGTACTTGCCTCAAGTGCCACCGTGACAGCACTGGTCTGCTGGGTATCGGCCTCGATCATTAATTCGAGACCAAGCATTCCTGTTCTGTGCTAGTGAGAGTCTAGAAGGGGTCGGCTCCTCAGGGAGTCGGCCCCTTCTTTCTGTGTTTATATTGCAGATACTCGCCCGCAAACGATGACATGGAACGAGACCTGCTAAGCTGAGATAAGATATATCCTGCACCGCGACAAGCGGTGCTACTGTTCTCCCTGCGAGTGCTTAGAGTAAGGATCAATCTGTGGGCTCAGGTGCCGTCCCAAGGGTTCGCTCTTGGGCAGTCTGGATCATGGTCGTTGTGCCCGTTGCTGCGCTGCTCTTGTCGGGCGTCTACTTCGCCACGGCGCTTCCCGGCTGCGTCGCATGCCATGACGAGAGCACCTTCGTGGAGCAGACCCAGAGCGCAACTCACTCGGCTGTGGAGTGTGTTGACTGCCACGTTTCCACTGCGGTCGCCGCACGTGTTTCCTTCGGTTACCGCGAGGCATTCCATATGGTTCTACCGATCGTCAGTGGGGAGGGCCGGGGGTGGGCTGCAGTTCCTGACAGCCGCTGCCTGAAGTGCCACGAGATGATCGGCGAGGCGGTCGTCCAGGCCAAGGGCATCAAGGTTGACCACAGCGTCTGTGCAGTTGGGGCGTCATGCACCGACTGCCACTCATCAGTCGCGCACGGCGCGTCGTCTGAGTGGGTTCGAGCCTACGATATGGACACGTGCCTTGAGTGTCATTCACCGCAGGAGTCTGCTCAGTGCGACCTCTGTCATGACGGTAGGGGACCCGCAGAGAGAATTACTTCGGGTGTTTTCGCTATTACCCACGGACCTCAGTGGGAGAAGACTCACGGCATGGGCAACTCGCTCACGTGCTCGGCGTGTCATACAGCTGCATCGTGCGACAAGTGCCACGGCCCCGGGCTGCCTCACACTGCGAAGTTCGTTGAGAAGCACTCATCGATCGCGTCTAGCCCGGGAGCCAAGTGCTTCACCTGCCACGAGCAGGCGATGTGTGACGACTGCCACGGTCTGGATATGCCGCACCCGCGCACATTCACACGTAGCCACTCCGATGCTGCCGAAACAAACCGAGATCTCTGCAATCGTTGCCACGCCGCGTCCGATTGCACGACTTGCCACGAAAAGCATGTGCACCCCGGCGGAGCTGTAGGAAGCACATCTTCCTACAGTGCTGGCAAAGGGGGTGCTAGTTAGTGGATCTTGATACCCTCTCGCGGATTCCCGAGCAGATATCGATCCTGCTCACTGATCCCACCTCGAACCTGACGGCTGCCTTCTTGCTCTATGGCGCCATCGGCATGCTGCTGCTGATTCTCCTTGTTGTGGCCATCATCTTCGTTATGGGCGCCGAGGAGGAATCTTCAGACGAGGATTCAGCCGGCAAAGTCGCGACTCCTAAGGCAGTCGTGAAGAGCAAAGCGACCGCTGCTGCACGACCTCGCGATGCAAAGCGAACTCTGATCACGGCCGGGATATGGGCCGCCGTTGTCGCTGTCGTGTTCATCGTCTCAAATGTCGCTACGTCCAGCTCGGCTGTTTGCCTGAGCTGCCACGAGGACAACCCTCATGTGACTACCACTGCTGCTGCGGACTCTCACGCCAGCGTTGCGTGCGTTGACTGTCACGAGTCCGGAGGCGCGCTCGGGCACTTCACGATCGGCGGAACAGCGCGGGCGCTCCATATGATTGACGCATGGACCGACCTGCAGGCTCCGGGAGATTACGGCAAGGCGACTTCGGGGTCCTGCTCGGCGTGTCACAAGTCCGAACTCAATGGTGTTGTGACCAACAAGGCGCGCGGACTCAAGATGTCGCACGCTGAGCCGTTGGCAGCATCTGCTGAGTGCCTCGACTGCCACAAGCCCACCGAGGGCGTGGTTGGGACGCACAATGCCGGCATGAACCCATGCCTGCAGTGCCATGACTCGGTCACGGCTTCGAGCGAGTGCACCACGTGTCACGATAGAACCGCTGCTGCGGCCGCGCGTTCCACCGCCACCGGGTTGGCCAAGGTGCAGATATCAGAAGTGACATGTGGCGGATGCCACGACGAGAAGAAGGAATGCGACACCTGTCACGGCGTTCGCATGCCTCACACGCAGAAGTTCATGGCCTACGCGCATGCCCGCGCGGGCGTTGTCGACATCTGGTACAACGGCGGCAAGACGTGCGGCCGTTGCCACACTGCGACCCGTAATCCCTGCACCAAGTGTCATAGCGAGTATCTCGGGCGCGGTCATGACGCCGGACTTGCCGAGGGGCACAAGACCTCCGACGAAGTCCGCTGCAATACATGTCACCAGAGCATGGCCTTCGTTAGGGGTCGCGATTACTGCACGGACCTGTGCCACACGGAGTTGGCGGTCGAGAGCAGCCCACGGTGAGAACCGGAAGCCTCTCGGCCCAGGTACCTGACACGCACGGCAGGCGGGCCTCGGTCACGCTTATGGTCTTTGCTTTCTTGGCGCCAGGTGCGTGGCTCGTGACGACGCTTCCTCCGATACCGATCGCCAGGGCGCTCGTCTTGCTGTCCGCGGCAGCCTGGGCCATAGCTTTCGGCCTGGGGGTTGCACCGTTTGCGATGCCCGACAAGCTTGTGACCAGGGCGCTCGCCGCCGTGATCGCCGTTGTGGCAATATCGTTCGTTCTCGGCGGTTCGTGGTTTCAGGTGGCCTTCTATGACCTCTTTGGCAACATGCCGCTGTTACTCTGGCTCACCTTCCCTCTGGTGTTCTTCCTGGCCGCCGGCGTGCGCTGGACGTCCGAGAACGTGTGGCGAGCAGTTGGCGTAATCGCGATCATAGGTGCGGTTCTCTCGGCGGTGTTGGCGTTTCAGCAGATCACGGTCGGCGTTAATCGTGTGTTCGGGACGACTGCGTACAGCATCACTGCGCTCGTCGCGACGCTTCCGATGGGAATCGCTCTCGCACTGCGCGCCAGCGGGTACCGACGTGTGGCGTGGCTGGCCGTGAGTGCGGTCATCGCGTTTTCACTCGGCGTGTTCTCGGCATCTTCGATGGGGGCACTCGCGGTGATCTTCGCGCTTGCCGCATCGGTTGCGGCGCAGCCCGCGCTGTGGCGGGCTAAGAACGGCCTTGCCCGGGCGTTTCTGCGGCTTGCGATCGCTTTGGCTGCAATCATGGTAGCAGCGCTGCTCGTTGTTCAGATTCCGGTTTTCGGAGCGTCAGGCATCGTCACGAGCGCCGGGTCGATCGACAGGAACGTGCAGGGGCGCGCGCAGATGTGGGAGGGTGCCCAGGCGATGTTCCTGGATATGCCGCTGTTTGGCTACGGGCCCTCCGGCTACCGTGTTGCCGCTGCCGAGTACCTCGCTCCCGAAGCGCTGCAGTATGGCGCTGACGCCGAAGGCAATGCTGATCCAACCGTCTTCAGCCCGCAGTCGCCGCACGCTTTGCTTTGGGAGGTCCTCACACGGCTCGGCGCGGCAGGTCTTGTTGCATTCCTCGTGCTCGGGTTCGCGTGGGCAAGAGCCTTGCTGGGACGCCTGAAGGTCGCTGATGGCACCGGCGGGCTGCGCACTGCGCTTGCAGCCGGATTTGCGGCCTCACTGTTCGCGCTCATGGTCAATCCGGTCGTGTTCCCGATCGGATTGCTCGGCGCAGCAGCCGCAGGAGTCGCCATCGCTCCGCTTGTCACCTCCCGCCGAGACGACACTGTGACAGCCACGAAGGCGTGGCGAAGTGCCATTGCCGCTGTTGGCATCGTGTTGATGATCGCGAGTGTTTGGCTGGGGGTGGGTGAATGGCAGGCATACACCGCTCCAACGCAGGATGTAGTGACCACCGTGAGCAACTATGAGAGTGCGCTCGCGATACTGCCGCAGCACCCGCTAACGCAGCGACGGTTGCTTGAAGCGCAGCTGCTGCTCTCGGCAGATGACGAGGCGCTCTCTCGCGCGCAACGTGCGGTTGAGGCGGCACCGGCACTTCAGCGCGATTTCGCGCCTAATCTGGTGAACTTCGTCGCTTACTCGGTGACCCAGGCCGAGCGAACCGGTCGCACCGACCTCACCTGGGAGCGGGGAATGCTGGATGAAGCTGCGTCTCGACTGCCGCTGATGCCTTCTTTGGTCGCTGAGCGCCTGCATGTGGCGCTTGTGTCGGGGGACGCAGTGGAGGTTGGCGCCGTCTTGGATGATGCGCGAACGTGGGGTGCACCTTATCCGTACACCGCGGCCTACATCGAGCGCGCTGAACAGTTGCTGGCGACTCAGTAGGCTCCGCGCGTTCGTGCGGCGAATTCCGGCGCGAGCGTGGCGATAGCCGACCACATCTCTGGCGCGTCAGCGGCACTGGCAGCTGCAATCAGCTCGAGGATGTTCTTGTCGAACGACGCATCGGGAACGCGGACACGATCGACACGCAAGATGTTCGTGCGTGTGGTCGGAAGGAGCGCCTCGGTCGCGGTTACCAGCTCCTCGTGCAGTTTCTCTCCGGGGCGCAGTCCCGTGAACTCGATTGCTGCCGGTACGCCTGAGAGCGCGATCATCTTTCTTGCCAGATCCACGATTCTCACCGGTTCGCCCATCTCAAGAACGAAGATGTCGCCCGGCTCGCCGATTGCCTGCGCCTGCAGGACCAGGCGCGCGGCTTCCGGAATCGTCATGAAGTAGCGGGTCACATCGGGATGCGTGACCGTGAGCGGTCCGCCTCGGCGGAGTTGGTCCTGGAAGATGGGGACTACGGACCCCCGGCTGGCGAGTACGTTGCCGAAGCGCACGGCAACAGCGCTCAGTCGGCTGCGGCGTGTTGCGCTCAGCATCTCTGACTCGGCAAGTGATTTGGTGAGCCCCATGACGTTTGCCGGTGCGACTGCTTTGTCGGTCGAGATGAGCACGAAGCGCCCGACCGAGTGACGCTCGCACGCCTCGAGCACCATGAGTGTTCCGTGGACATTCGTCTTGACGGCCTCGGCAGGCGCGTCCTCCATGAGCGGGACGTGCTTGTATGCTGCGGCGTGCAACACCAGGTCGGGGCAGTGCTCGGCAAACAGGGTGTCGAGTCTTTGACCGTCCCGGATATCACACACGCACATCGTTGCGATCCCGGTGGCGATGGATTCAAGTTCTAGGTAGAGCTCGTAGAGGCGCGTCTCGTCGATCTCGATGAGGACCAGGCGTTTCGGACCCAGCTTGATGATCTGCCTGCACAGCTCGGAGCCGATCGAGCCACCCGCGCCGGTGACTGCCACGACTGCGCCGGCGATGGTGGAGCGCACCTGCTCGACGTCGATCTCTGTCGGTTCGCGTCCCAGGAGGTCCTCGACATCCACGCTACGGAGGTCTCTAAGGCTCACTGAGCCCTTTGCGATGACAATCGGGGGCATAACGCGGGTTTGCACGTCTGCGTCCGCAGCGGCGTTTAGGATGCGCCTGACGGTCTCTTGCGGAGCAGATGGTAGTGCGACGAATATCTCTTCCACGCCATGCCGAGAGACTACTTCGCTGAGTTGGCTTGTCGAGCCGAGTACGGAGACGCCGTTGATGGTCTTGCCGAGCAGCGTCCGGTCGTCGTCCAGGAAGCCCACAACGAGCAGGCCGAGATGCGGTCGCGACTGTATCTCGCGCAGAAGGAGGGAGCCAGCGCTGCCGGCACCTACGACGAGAACCCTGCGACCCGTGCCCCTGCGCGAGGCCCTCATGTGCATGTAGACGCGCGCCGTGAGGCGTATCGCCGATGCGCCGAGGAACACCAGAATCGCCTGAATGAGCAGCACGCCTACAGGCACGGCTCGCATGTTGGAGCTGCTCGGCGCAAAGAAGTCGATGGCCATGAGCAGTGCCATGCCGAGCAAGGTAGATGCGAAGAGTCTGAGCAGCGTGTCGACGCCCACGTAGCGAAGCAAGAGCCTATAGAGGCCAAACGCCGAGAAGATCGTCATGTAGACGACGACGGCCAGGCCGGTCAGTGGAAGCTGCCAGCGTGCGAACTCGGCGGGCACCAACCCCTCGAAGCGGAGCCAGTATGCCGCAGCGGTCGCAACGACTATCGCGGCGACGTCGAGGACGATCGTGGCCGTGCTCCAGAGGTGACCGGCCGCGCGTACCCGGCGGAGGAGTGCCATGGGGCTCATGATGTCGCTACCCCCAGCACTTTTCTAACCGCGGTCACGGTGTCGTCGATGTCTTGATCACAGAGTGTGGGGTGCACGAAGAATGCGAGCGAGGTCTCATCCAGGCGGGCAGCTTTGGGCAACCGCTGCTCCGGGCCAAGCCCGTGCTTCACGAATGCGCCTTCGCGGTATATCTCGGCACAGGATCCGTACTGGACGCGAACACCCTCGGCGAGTACCGCCTGAAGGATTCGGTCACGGTTCCAGCCGGAGGCGAGCTCTTCCGGGACGATTGTCGCGTAGAGGCGGTAGAAGGCGTGCTCGGTGCCGTCGCCCGGCAGCGCCACACGGATCCCGCGTGCGTCTGACAGGCCCTCCGCGATTCGCCGGGCGTGAGCGGTGCGCGTGTCGTGCCAGGAGCGGAGCTTCGTCAGGCCCACGCGTGCTACCGCCGAGGACATCTCGTCCAGCCTCCAGTTGGTGCCGAACTCGTCGTGCAGCCAGCGAAACGCCGCAGGTTCGCCCATAAATTCGGGGTCATTGAGCTTGGCCAGTGACTTGCCGTGGTCTTTGTACTCCCACGCGCGTGTGTACGCGGCCTCATCGTCGAGCACGAGCAGTCCGCCGTCGCCGACGGGGATGATCTTGTCCTGACAAAACGAGAACGCAGCAGCGTGGCTCGGCCCGGCGCCTATCGGCCGACCCCGGTACGCGCCTCCGTGTGCCTGCGCGCAGTCCTCGATGACCACGAGGTCGTGGCGCTCAGCGAGCTCAAGGATCGGATCCAAGTCTACGGGCCATCCACCAAGGTGCACTGGAATGACGGCACGAACCGACGCGTCGAGCACTGCCGAGACGCTCTCTGCGGTCATGTTGCCGCTCATCGGGTCTACATCGCAGACAACCGGGGTCGCTCCCACTGCGACAACAGCGCTCGCGGTCGCGATGAACGTTCTGGCCGGGACGACCACCTTGTCGCCTACACCGATGCCGAAGGCGCGCAGCGCGAGTTCGAGCGCAACCGTGCCGTTTGCTACCGCGATGGCGTGACCACGGCCCAGGTATGCCGAGAACTCCTGTTCAAGCAGATGTCCCTGCTCGCCGGTCCAGTAGTTGAGGCGACCGGAAGTGAGAACCGCCGTGACGGCGGCGATCTCCTCGGCATCGGGGGAAGGCCACATTGGCAGTGGGCTCGTTCGAACCGGAGCTCCGCCTTCGATTGCAAGAAGATCAGACACGTTCGTTCCAATCGTTTGATTCATCAGAGCTTCCGCTGAAAGGCTCAGGTGTCTCGCCGCTTGGCGAGTGAGTGCCCCGGCCACCGAAGACCGTCGAGATAGTCATTAGCAAGATTCGTGCATCCAAGATGAGCGAGCGGTTATCGACGTACCAGACGTCCATTTTCAGGCGCTCGTCCCAGGAGATGGCGTTGCGTCCGTTGACCTGGGCCCAGCCCGTGATGCCGGGTCGCACATCGTGGCGACGGGCCTGCTCTTGATTGTACTTCTCGAGGTACTCGGGCAGTAACGGTCGTGGGCCGACGATGCTCATCTGGCCGAGCAGCACATTCACAAGCTCGGGGAGCTCGTCTATTGATGTTGAGCGCAGGAATCGTCCGATTTGCGTGGTTCGGTCGGCGTCGGTGCCCTGCAGTTGCTCGAGAGTCGCCCCCGCGGGCGCAGAGCGCATGGTGCGGAACTTGTACATGGTGAAGACTCGTCCACCGAGACCCGGGCGTGCCTGTCGGAATATGACCGGCATTCCCATCGAAAGTGCGATGGCGACGGCAACGACGAGAAGCAGCGGGATGAGGACGACCAGGAGCACGGCGGCCGAAACGACATCAAGCAGCCGCTTCACGGGGCTATACGCGGAGTGCAAGCGCTTCACGGTACAACTCCTCGTAGGCGGCGATGATCAGCGGCAGGGCGTAACGCTCTTTGACGCGCAGGCGTCCGATGGCTCCTCGGCGGGACGCTTCATCAGGAGCTGCGGCTGCCTCGTCTATGGCGGCGGCCAGCGCGGGCACATCACGTTTGTCGACGATCCAGCCTGCATCAGGCGCTACGGCATCGGCGATCCCGCGCGTAGCCGTACCGATCACGGGGATGCCGGCTGACATCGCCTCAAGGACGGAGCGGTTCAGGCCTTCGCGCTCCGAAACCAAGGCGAGTGCGTCGCTTGCGCCGAGAACAGACGCGATGTCGCTGCGGTACCCTGCCCACCTGATCCGCTCGGCGATGTTCAGGCGCTGCGCTTGGTTGCGAAGCTCCGGCTCGAGCGAACCTTCGCCGACGATCAGCAGCACGACTCGCGGGTCTTTGACGAGCGCTATCGCCGAGAGGAGATGCGCGTGACGCTTCACCGCGCCAAGCTCGGCGACGATCGTGAGCACGAATGCGTCTTGCGGGATGAAGAGCGAGGCGCGAAGCTCGTCGGGGCCCTCTGGCGCCGCGCCGCTGGGCGAGTAGTGGGCGGTGTCCACGCCGACTCCGGGTATGAAGCGAACCCGGTCGGCCATGATGCCATCGAAGGCACGCGCGGCATCGAAGTCTTCCTGGTTCATCGTAACGATGAAGTCGGTCCACTTGGACGCTGTCTTCTCAAGCCAGCGGAAGATGAGATTGCGAAGCCGCCCGCCGCCTTTGTAGTAGTGGAAGCCGTGCGCGGTGTAGATCACGATGGGGCGCGCGTCACCCATTGAGCGAAGCGCCAGCCTGGTCACGAACGCTGCGACCGGCGTATGGACGTGCACTAGTTCGTAGTTTCCGGCGCGCACGACTTGCCGAACGCGCTTGATCGAGCCGAAGAGGTTTCCCGGGGCGAGCGCGTTGCGGCTCCAGTCGATATCGAACAGATGATCGAAGCTGCCGGCGATCCGCGAGTTTGAGCCAGCGCCGCGCGCGAGCGCATCAACTTGCCAGCCTCGGCCATGCAGGCGATCCGCAAACGGCAGCAAGAATGCTTCCAGGGTCGATGCGACCGTGCAAACAAACAGAATCGAAGGCCCTGTGCTGTCGGTTGGAGCATCGATCACGATGGTCGGCCTCATCTGCACCGGCGGGCGGGATAGTAACGTTTCGTGCGTGTAGTATTGTACAGTGTGCGGCGGATTTGGACCGTTCATTACCGCGAGAGAATCACCGTCGCGGTACCGAGGGAGGACTGAGATGGTACGTGTTCGAAACGTGCTGGTTTTCCCCGGCGGCACCGAGATAGGACTTGAGATTCGCAACTGCCTCGCGGACCGGAAAGAGGTCCAGCTCTTCTCGGCAGCGGCACCGGATTCCAATCACGCTCCCTTCGCATATCGCTTCCATGAAGTGGTGCCGCCGCTCGGCGATCCTGAGTGGTTTGACGCACTGTGCGAGGTCATCCAGCACCGCGAGATCGATTACGTTTTTGCCGCGCACGAGGACGTGCTCCTGGAGCTTGGACGTCGCCGAGACGAGCTCGGTGCGGTCCTGGTCGCAAGCGCACAAGAGACCCTCGAGATCGCGCGCTCGAAGACGGCAACGTACGCGACGCTGCAGGGTGTTGTTCGAACCCCCAAGCTTCTCGACGCCGATGACCCGCTCCTGGCATTCCCTGTGTTCGTCAAGCCCGATCGTGGTGCGGGTTCGCGAGATGCGAGGGTCGTCGATTCGGTTGAGGATCTTGTTCGCGCGTTGAGTGTGGATGAGCAGATGATCGTCTCGGAGAATCTTCCGGGCGAGGAGTGCACGGTAGACTGCCTGTCCGACCGTGTGCGCGGCCTGGTCTACGCGGGCCCACGAAGGCGCGTCAGAACCCGCAGCGGCATCTCCATGGACAGCTACAACGTGCAGGATCCGGAGCTTGATGAGATGGCGCGCGCCATCGATGCGACCCTGCACCCGCGAGGTGCGTGGTTCTTCCAGGCGCGCAGGGCAAGCTCGGGCGAGTGGTGCCTGCTTGAGGTCGGAGCTCGCATCGGCGGAACGATGGCCCTCAGTCGCGCGCGGGGAGCCAACCTTGCGTGGCTATCCATCCTTGAGGCCGAAGGCTCGGAGTTTGACGTGCTCCTCGGAGAGTACGACGTCCGCATCGATCGGGCGCTGCTGAACCGCTTCTCGACAGGTGTCCGGTACTCCACGGTCTACGTAGACCTCGACGACACGTTGATACTTGGCGATAAGGTGAATATCCCGGTTGTCCGATTCCTGTTCCAGGCGATAAACGCCGGTAAGAGAATCGTCTTGATCACGCGGCATGATGGCGATCCGGAAGAGACGCTGCGCCGTTTCCGGCTATGCGGAGTCCCGGATGAGATCGTGCATCTTGACCGGCAGGCATCGAAGGCCGACGCGATTGCAGACAGTGATGCCATCTTCATCGATGACTCGTTTGGGGAGCGCGCAGAAGTCGCCCGCGGGGCAGGGATTCCGACGTTTGACGTGAGCATGCTGGAAGCGCTCATCGACGACCGCGCGTAGGGTCTCTTTGGCATGCTCGGTGCTATACTCTGCTGCATGCGACCACCTCTTCGTAAGACACCCACAACGCTCAAGATGGCCCGCGCTCTGCTGTCGAAACGGCATGGCAATCGGCTCTGGAACCGTGTCTTCGGGCGCTACGACGCCACGAGCCTGATCTGCCGGGAGACCCGTGCCGAGGCACGCGCCCGCAAGGCGTCCGGACGACCGCCACGCCTGCATCACCTCGACGTCCACCTCACCGATCACTGCAACCTGAACTGCCGTAGCTGTGAGCATTACAGCAGCATCAGCAAGCCCGGGTTCGCGGATCTCTCGGCGTTTGAAGCCGACCTCACGCGGCTGGCAGGGCTGTTCGACGGAATCGACCAGGTCTACCTACTCGGCGGAGAACCTCTGCTGCACCCTCAGGTTGAGGAGTTCGTTCGGGTCGCTCGGAAGCATCTGTCCGGTACGCGGATCTGTCTCATGACCAACGGCGTTCTGGTGCCCAAGATGGACGATTCGTTCTGGGACGCGCTGCATGAGACCGGGACGATCCTGCTGTGCGATCAGTACCCGGGTGTGGCCGATGTCGAAGCCATCACGGCGCTCGGGGTCGAGCACGGAGTCGCCGTCGAGTTCGTTGAGGCGACCGAGCAGTTCTTCCGTGCACCTATCGATCTGAGTGGCAAATGCGATCCGCAGGAGTCGTTCGTGCGCTGCACGGGCGTGAGCAACTGCGCGATCGTCAAGGATGGCCGCATGTATCCGTGTGCTCACATCGCGTACGCGGACATTTTGCGGGAGCGCTTTGATATCGAGCAGCTGCATCCCGGGCCTGAAGACTCCATCTCGGTTCACGGCGGCGCGACCGGTGATGATATCGTCGACTTTCTCATGAGCCCGGTGCCGTGGTGCGCGAATTGCGATTATCCGGCGCTTGAGTACTTTGAGTGGGGCCGCACAAGCCGCAGTATCGATGAGTGGGTGCGGACAGATGGCTCCGGCGTTGGGTGCGCCACAAGAGGGGAGCGTGGCCGGTCGTGACGCCAGCGCTGCGAATGCCGGATGTTGTGAGGAGCGCGGTCCCGGGTCCGGTCAGGGGCTGGCTTCGAGAGCACCTATACAGCGATGGGATGGCGCTACGCGAGAGTTGGCCTCGCTTCTGGTGGGACCGACACGTGCTGAGGCGCAAGCCGAGGCTGCATCGCCTTGTCGTGCACGTCACAGATCACTGCAACCTGAACTGTGCCGGGTGCACGCACTTCAGCAACATCAGCGAGCCCGGCTACGCGAGCGTCGAGGAGTTCGAGCGCGATATGAAGCGACTCGCGGTGCTCTTCTCGGCCATCAGCGAGATCTACTTGCTTGGGGGAGAGCCGCTGCTTCATCCGGACTTGATCGAGTTCATGCGCATCACGCGCGAACAGTTCCCCGAATCCAGCATCAAGGTCATGACCAACGGCGTCCTAGCACATCGCATGGAGGCGCCGTTTTGGGTGGCTCTCAGGGAGTACGACTGCTCGCTGGTTTGTGACCTGTACCCGATCGCGATCAAGGTTGAGCGGGTGGACGCTCTGGCGGCGCAGCACGGCGCCAAAGTCGAGTGGACCGAATCCCGCGACGAGTTCTTCCGGCTGCCGATCGATCCGGCGGGCGGGCATGACGTCGCCGACGCCTTTGAGCGGTGTCGCTGGGTCAATAACTGTCCGATTCTGCGCGATGGGAAGCTGTACCCGTGTGCGTACACGGCGTATGTGGATATCCTCAAGGAGAAGTTCGGTCTCGACGGCATGGAGGTAACCGAGAACGACTCGGTCTCCATCTACGGCGAGGATGACGGGTACAAGGTCATGGACTTCCTTGTAAGGCCGGTGCCATGGTGTCAGTACTGCGACTTCGATGCGATGGAGATGCGTCCCTGGAGTCGGTCCAAGCATGAAGCAGGCGAGTGGATAGACGCCGAGTAGACCGCTCGGTTGCAGTCAGGCTTCCGTGCTGAGCAAGAGGAGATCGGATTGAAGGACGTGCGCGCTCACCAGGAGACGCTGCTGTCGATATCCACGCTCACGATCTCAATCGTGCTGTTCCCTGTGCTGCTTCAGTCGGCGCTGTTCCTCGCAGGCATCTCGCTGAGCATGACGAGCTTCGCATCCGGCCTGACCATCGGAGTGCTGCTACCGATCGTGCTCAGGCAACATACGCGCGGCCTTTGGCTGGCCTACGTTGTTGTCTCAATCGTCGTGGTGGCCGCACTTGCGATTCAGGGCGGCTCCTGGGACAACACACACGACAGCCTGACGTATCACGAGCCGGCGGCAATCTCGATCGGCGACGGCGTCAATCCAATGTCGGCTTCTCTCGGCCATGTTCTGGCTGACCATTACCCCAAAGCGTCATTGGTGTTCTCGGGCGGCATGTATGCGCTCACCGAAAACATCGAGTACGGGAAGATTCTCACGGTCTTGTTCGCACTTGCGAGTTTCGGCGTGGCCGGCGCCTTCTTCCTGGCGATTCCGGGTATCCGAACCAGATGGGCGTATGTCCTGGCAGCGCTCGCCGCGCTCAATCCGGTCACAGTCGCTCAGCTCGACACACATTATGTGGACGGACTCTTTGCCAGCCTCGGGTTGATGCTCGTGTTGATCGCGGTCGCCGAAAGCACCGAGAAGCTCGACCTGGGCTGCTCTCGGGCGTCGCTGCT
Source organism: Actinobacteria bacterium UBA2286 (assembly GCA_002345925.1). GTDB lineage: Bacteria > Actinomycetota > Coriobacteriia > Anaerosomatales > Anaerosomataceae > UBA2286. The sequence continues at coordinate 13,268 of DDWM01000048.1, forward strand.
CACGCTGGGAGTTGCCGCCGCCGTGCTGCTCGCGAATCTCAAGTTCACGGGACTCGTATTCGTGGTCGCTCTGGTGCTTGGCTCGTCGGTTTGGCGCGCTCTCAAGGTGAGGCGCGGCGCTGATCGCGCATGGAAGTCGGCCGTTCTGCCGCTGGTCGCGCTTGTTCTCGGGATACTCATCGTTGGATTCAATCCGTACATCACGAACCTGTACCAGCAGAGGAATCCGTTCTATCCGCTATTCAGCCCCGACCTTGCTCGAATCCCTGATCCGCCCGACGTGACGCAGCGCCCGGTGCCGTACCGCGAGGTTCCCGCGCCAGTTGCTTTGCTCATGTCACTCACCGAGCAGACATCCGCTGCTACCGACCAGACGATGGCAGCACCATACCGGCTCAAGAACCCGCTATCGGTGACGCGCGACGAAGTAGAGGCACTTCAGTTTCCGGATGCCCGCCGAGGCGGATACGGGCCGCTGTTCTTCCTCGCTCTGATCGCGGCTGCCGGGCTGTCGGCGCTTATGCTGCTGCGGCGAAAGACGGTGCGCTTCGGCCTTCCACTTGAAGCCGTGACTTTCGGGGCGATCGCGACCGTCGTGCTGACGCTTCTGATGGTCGAGTCGTGGTGGGCTAGGCTCGCCCCGATCTTGTTTCTCGTCCCGCTCATGATCGCAGCAGGCGGGCTCTCCGCCGAGGGACGCAGCGGTCGTGCTGTCCGGCTTGCAGCGATCGCGGTCCTGTTGATTCTCGGAGCGAACGCCCTTCTCGCGCTAGTTGCGCAGGGGTACGACTACCGCAACCGGGCCATTGCTCGCACAGAGACGCTGGCGGCGCTTGATGGCGCTGAGAACTTGCGTGTCCGGTTCCCGGATCCCTGGGTTGCCGAGATGCACTCCCGCGCTCTCGTTAGGCGACTGGAGGATGCCGGGTTCGAGGTGGAAGTCGTCTCGGCGCAAGGTCAGTCGCAGAGCAAGTGGACCTACTACCCGGCGCTGTTTGCAGAGGTGGCCGAGGGGCAGTAGCGGTTTGGCCTCGTCTTGTAGTTCTACCTGCCGTGCGACATCACTTCTCGCACCAGGCGAGCGCGTCTGCCTGCGGGCATCTACCGATACCTGCCGAGCCCGAGCGCGGGATGCCGGGAGTTGGTCAGCGTCGGGTGCCAGACCGTCAGCTCGGCGCATCCAGTCAGTGCTCGCGCTGCCGCTTCGTACCCCTGCATGAAGCTGTGATCCATGTTTCCAACCTCGTAGCGCCACGCGCCAAACCGCCCTCGGGAGAAGATGTTTGCGGACCCAAGCGCGGCAAGTGCCTTGTTCACGATCTCGTCTCGGTTCAGGGTGGGCGTGGGGTACCCGTGCTCGGTGCGGTGCGTCCACACGTGCGTGACCTGCCCCGCGCTCTCAAGCACACCCGCCGAGACAAGCCCGGCGATCACGTGGTCTGCGAGACCATCGGCCGCAACGGGCTTCGACGCGGATTCCGCGACCTCGACCAATAGCGATGCACCGTCGACACCCTGGGGCACATTCGCGGGGCTGTAGTGGCTGAAGTGCGTGACTCTATAGAAAGGGAGTTCCGGATCCGGGAAGTACATCCAGCAGCGGTTTCCGAGACGTTCTCCGACAGACGCGTCAACGCCGAGCCCGATGACGTGGACAGAGCTGTGTTCCAGTCTGGAGGTCAGCTCGATGAGGGCAGGATCCCCGATGAGCCTGGCGGTGACATCAAGCGGCGCCGTTGTGATGAGGTACTCATAGCCGACTTCGGTGCCATCCTCGAAGGTAGCGATTTTGTTCTCCCGGTCAATCGAGATCGCACGTGTGCCGAGTCGGAGGCGCTCGGGCGGGAGAGTGTCGGCCAGTGCGCGCCAGAAGGCACCCGTGCCGCCCGATTTCGGGTACACGAAGCTGGCGTTGGGTCCCCACTCGGTGTCTTTGCTGTCACCCAGGGTGTTACGGACCGCAGTGGCCGGATCAGGGACAGAAACGCGTTCGCCAGTCCAGGACCAGGACATGTCCTCAAGCGCGTACGCCCACACTTTCTCGTTGTAGGGGCGCATGAACGCCTCGGCGATACCTGAGCCGAAAGTCGCGGTGATGAACTCGGCAAAGTTCTCCGGAGGTGCGGTGGCACCCGACGCCGAGGCGAGCGCGGCCTCGACGAGTCCGGCGAGGCATTCACTTCTGACCTCACCGGGCAGCGCCTGGAGATGGTCCTGGAAGGGGTACGGCACCCAAGAGTCGCAGCAGCGGATCGCGGCATCGCGGCGGTGCTCGATGTAACCGTCGACCCCAAGCAGCTTCACGAGAAGATTCGAGAAGACGTCAAAGTGTGAGAACCAGACATGACCGCCGATGTCCCAGGTGTAGCCGGCTTCGTCGACTATGCTCCGGGAAAGACCACCGACCTCAGAGCTCTGCTCGCAGAGTAGCCAGTCGACGCCATCGTGCCGGTTGAGCTGGTACGCCGCTCCAAGCCCGGTTGGGCCGGCGCCGATCACCAAGACCTTGACCTGCTTCACGTTGCTTCTCCTTGAGATGTGATCCTGCGCGCGATAACACGCATGGTTCGTGCCAAGACGATGGTTTCGACAAGTGACTTTGCTGCTGCCTTCCAGAGGCGCCAGCGGACGATCGATACAGTCCCAGTCCGGCGGTTTTGGTGAGGCACGGAGATGTTGGCGATTCTGGCGCCAGCCAAAGCGAGCGTTCCGGAGACGACAAGATTCGGGGCGAATGTCGTCTCAGGGATGGCGAGCACGATCGGGCCGAGCAGGCTGGCTCTCATCAGGCGGTACGGTGTGTTCACGTCCTGAACGCCGGCTCCATATGCCAGGTTCACGATGAACCTGGAGGTGGCGCTGATGAGACGCCGACCGGCGCCCTGGGATCTACCGGTGCGAGCACCAAAGACCGCGTCGAAGTCATCGCGCATGTGCCACAGCGTCGGAAAGCTGGATGCGGGCATTTCGTCGTCGCTGTCGCACTGGAACACCCATCGCGCCCGAGGGCACGCCATCCTGTAGCCCAGGAGCACCGTCGGGCCGTGACCGCTGTTGGGCTTTGCGGTGACGCTCACACGGGGTTCGCCCTCGAACTCGCTGAGGACAGTCGCCGTCTCGTCGGTCGAACCGTCGTCGAGCACGAGGATCTCATAATCCGCCGAGAGACCATCGAGCGTGGACTGCCACGACCGAATCACGTCGGCTATGCAGGCTGCCTCGTTGTAGACCGGGATGACCACGATAAGCTCACGCATTGTGTCTGCCGTCCTTCTAGCCAAGTTGGCGCGAAGCTGTGATTTCGAGATACCAATCCAGGTAGGCGTTCACTTGATGTTCTATCGTGAACTGCCCCCGCGCGCGGGCCACTCCGGCGGCAGCATAGCGGCTGCGCGTTTCGGGGTTCCGTATGAGCCGGACAGTCGCCTCGGCAAGCTCAGCCGCATCACGATTGGCAAAAACCAGGCCAGTGACGCCGTCATCGACGATCTCCGGGTTCCCGCCGGCATCGCTCGACACGATGGGCAGCCCTGAGGCTGTCGCCTCGAGCAGGGCGAGCGAGTGGTTCTCGGCATGCGAGGGATGGAGATAGAGGTCGGCGGCGCGGTAGTAGGCGGCGACTGTCGACTCGTCGCTCACGAATGGCACGAACTGCACGCGAGCATCGCCCATCATGTAGCCGGGCGCGTCTTGCCCGATGGCAAGGAGCAGCAGCTTCGCGCCCCGGGTCTGCTCGGCGATGAGGGGTAGTGCGGCCTCGAGCGTTTCGAATCCCTTGTACGGGTTGTCCTTGGCCGAGCGGGCGGTGTAGAGCACGATCGTGGCGTCGGTGGGCAATCCTAGTTGGGTGCGTGCTGCCGTCTTGTCACCGGGAGAGAACACGGTTGTATCGACACCGTTCGGGATAACCCGGGTCTCGGCACAATGCCCCGCGATTCCAGACTCCTCGGCCATATTCATCAGCCACCTAGATGGTGCGGCGAGTCTCACTCCACTTTCGGTCAGCGCTTTGCGCTTGATCCGCGCATTCTGAGCACTGCCGTCGCGCCTGATCCCGACGTAGCGGTCCAGGTACTCGCAGTCGCCGCACCCGGTCCGCCATTTCTCGCACTGCATGGGGTATGCGCAGTGACCCGTGAGAGGCCAGGCGTCATGAAGCGTGTAGATGGTGGGGACGAGTGCGTTCAGTGCGCTGAGCGCACGAAGGTCGAAGTAGTCGCCGTGCAGATTGTGGAGGTGGAGGATATCGAGAGGCGCCGGAATCAGCTGCGGGATACGCGCCGATGCGGGGTACGAGATAGTCTCGATACCCCGCTGGATCTGCAGCATCCGGATTGGGTCGGCGACGGTTCGCAGTGCCCGGTCGAGAAGATGGTAGCCCCGGGAGCCCGGGAGGCCTTCTGCCGCTCGCCAGAGCGCGCGCGTCCATGCCGGTCGATAGCTGTCGTTGGAGAGCTCGATGACCTTCGAGTCGTCGGTTTGCTTCTCGGCGACGACGAGCCACGAGTCCACACCGCGCGCGGTGTAATGGCGGTGGAGCTGGTGTGCGACCTTCTCGGCGCCCGCGCTGACCTCTCGCGGGGACACCTGCGCAACGTGCAGATCAGCGACCTTCATCGAGCCACCTCGCCAGCTTGGCCGAGAGATCATCCGCGCTCATGTCTCTCGGAAGATAGCGCGGAACCCGGAAGCGGTCGCCCCACGCAACGCAGATGTCGGAGTCGGTCGTGCATGCACCCTCATAGCCGGCTGCCTGAACGAGTCGGCGCGACTCGGCGTTGAAGTCGTCGAACCCGCCGTGGGGGTAGCTGAACGAGGTCAGCCGGCGCTCGCACAATTGCTCCAGGCGTAGCTTGTCGTCGTGGATCTGGTGCCGCTGCTCCTCGGTGCTACACGCAGAGAGCACTGCGTGGTCGATCGTGTGCCCGCCGAGCCCAATGAGCGGGTCGCGCGAAAGCAATGCGACTTCTGCGGCATCAAGCGTACGGTGCGATGTGCGAGTGGTGGGCGCGGCGCCGGTCTGCTTCAACAGTGACGCCATAGCCGGGTTTCGTTCCGCAGGCGGGAGCTGGCGCATGAAGGACGCCAGTTCAAGATACAGGCGCTGACGGCCGCCCGGCGTTGGCTGCGTGACGTTCCATGATGCATCGCGCATCGCGGTTTCCGGCGGATATATCGCGTCTTTCCCGAGCGAGTGCGAGAAGGTGCGGGCGCCGGTGTCGATCGTGATGGTCGGCGGCAGCTCAGCCGGGGCGAAGCAGATCTGTTCGAGCTGGTCCCACCAGTACTCGTCAGGTGAGTCGACGGCGCCGCTGCTGAGGAAGAGCGTCCCTGGCACCCCGTGGGCGTGCAGAATCGGCACAGCCGAGTGAAGCGCATCGGCGTATCCGTCGTCGAAGGTAATTGCGACCGTGCGTTTCGGCATCCGACCCGGGCGATCCAGGAGGCGGAAGACCTCATCTACCGGCACGACGTTGAAGTCCCGGCTCAGAGCCGCGACCTGTTCGTCGAAGCGTTCGGGGCTAAGCGCAAGGAGCTCCGGATCCGATTCCATCGACGAGATCCGGTGGTAGATGAGCACGGCGGCGGCTCCGCCAACGCGCATTCGAGCAGAGCGCCACACCGCCTTGATCGTCTGGCGAGCTGAACCGGCTGTCATTCAGGCTCCTTGGTGGCTGCGATGGTGACCACCAACTGGTATTCCTCGTCATGATGGTCGAGTTCGCGCGCCTTGAGCTTCTCGGCAACGATGCCTTCCAGCAGGCAAACCGAAGTGAGCACGTTTCCGTGGCTGGCTACCGAGATCGATTCGGGCGCAAATGATGTCTCGAACAGCTCGCGCGCCGAGAGTGTCGTCAGGCGCCATCGGTCGCCCCAGCGGTCCATGTCCCATCGGCTTATCTGGCTGATCCCGGGCACAGTGCAGAGCACGCAGCCGCCCGGCCGCAAGATGCGATGAACCTCTGAGATGGCCGCCTTCATGTCGAAGATGTAGTGAAGAGTCTGCGTGAGGATGATGCAGTCGAATTGGCTGTCGGCGATCTGTGTGGCGCATGCAAGGTCGGCGATGATGGTCGCCTCCGGTGCGCCTGTCGCGTGCAGGACATCACTATGGATCACGTCGTGGCCAAAACGCTCCGTGTACGTTGCGTCGCCGACTTCAAGCACCCGGCCACCGATGACGTCCTTGTTGGCGTCTAAGAAGCGCTCGATGTAGTAGCGGTCGACGGGCGTGCCATGGCCTCGGCCGAACGCCGGGTTGATGGGCGTGGGGTAACGAAGTCCGCCGAACCACGCAAAGCGCGTTCTGGCTCTGATGATTGCTCGCTTGAGATGGATATTCATCACTGGCTCACTATGCTTCGCTGGATGCGGCACCTGCTGCGGGCTGGAATCACGATATCACGCAGGGATTCACGGACGCTTGAGTTACTTGCCTCGGCCGAGCAGCGCTACATACGCTTTCAGCAGGGGTTTGTGCGTGCTCACGAACACATACGCCGGATTCGATTGGAAGCTCTCTGTGATGCCGCTGCGCCTCCAGCCCGGAAAATCGCGGTCAAGGTGTGCGAATGCGAGGTCTATGAAGCGGAAGCTCAATGCCCTTGGCGCCGAACGGAAGAAGTCGCTATATCGCGCGAAGATGAGGTGCAGGAGGTTCACACGCAGAAGTTCGGCCGAGAAGCGCTCGAACGCTCCGTCCTCGCGGAAACCCGAATCCATGAAGGCGAGCGCGTCGACGATCTGCAGGAAGCGCTCGTCGCAGGCCGCCATGATCGAGACCGGGCCTCCTTGCACATAGAAATATAGAGGGGCTCCGTCCACCTTCTCGATCCGGTTCGCGCGCGCCAGAAGCCCGAACACCGACGCCAGATCCTCGAAATCGACGCCAACCGGGAAGAACGCGCTGTTTGTGCCGAAGAGGCGCCGAGAGAAGAGCTTGTTGCACAGGCTGCCGTGGCAGTATGTGAAGATGCGGGGGTTCTCGGCAAGGCTCTGCCCGTACTCAGAGACGTCGCCTTCATGGATGAGATGTGGTTGTGGATCCGTCTCGGTCAACCACGCGTAGTCGCACACGGCGAGCTCGGCACCTGTCGAGCGCGCGCTGGCGAGCAGCTTCTCGTACATCTCAGGGTCGACCCAGTCGTCGCTGTCGACGAAGCCGATGAATTCGCCGGTGGCGTGCGCGAGTGCCACGTTTCTGGTGTCGGAGCGGCCGCCGTGCTCTTTGGCGACCGAGATCATCTTCCCGGGATATCGAGCCGCGTACTCGTCGACGATAGCGCGCGACCCGTCCTCGGAGCCGTCGTCGACCGCGATGATCTCGATGCTCGTGAGGGACTGATTCAAGAGCGAGTCAAGGCAGCGCCCGATCTGCTCGGCTGCATTGTAGTAGGGGACTAAGACGGAGACGGCGACTTGTTCGCTCATGATGTCGGGTCAGCCTCCTTGCTGGCGGATCGCGTGGTGAAGGATCTGATGAGGTCGCGCACTTTCGCGCGCTCCTGCGCTGACAGGGCCATGAAGTAGGCTGCGCCCCAGTATGCCGCCAGGGCCACGATGCCTGTGGCTATGACCCCGAGCAGACTCTCAGTCAGAGGTGTGTACAGCGCTGCGACCGAGATGGCCACAGGGATGAACAGCAGTGGATACGCGGGCAGAGTGGCGTTGCTCAGCCACTTGGCGGTCGTTATCTTCAACTCCCGGAGTACCATGCGGCCGTAGAGCGGGAATTCGAGCAGGCATGCGGCCACTGTGCCCAGCGCCACGCCGATGAGCCCGAACCTTAGAACCAGGACGATGCTCAGGCCCAGATTGACGAACGCAAGGAACACCGAGAACGGAAGCCACTGCGAGAAGCGGTTCTTCCCGATGAGTATCGAGTCGCCCACCACATACAGCGGCACGAAGAACTGGGCGAGCATCAGCGCGCGTGCCACGGGGATGCTGGCTCCGAAGTCCGGGCCGAGCCAGACGGTGATGAATGCACCAGCAAGCACGGTCGCCACTACGATAAGAGGCGACAACACGAGCGTGATGTACTTCGATCCGCGCAGGAACAGGGAGTTCACCGACGCGTGTCGCTGCTGCGCGCTCAGAGATGATGCGACGGGTAGAAGCGCCGAGACCAGTATCGTGCTGGCTTGCGATATGAGTGCACTGAGCTTCGCCGCCACCTCGTAGACCGCGACTGCTGCGGCTCCAAGGTACACACCCAGTACGAGTCTGTCGGTCTGCTGCTTCATGACCATGTCGGCGACTTGTATGCCGAAGATCGGAAGCCCTTCGTCAACCAGGCTGCGCATGGTGCTGAGTGCCGGCCTTGGTGGGCGTCCGAAGCCGCGCATTTGGCGCCGCAAGAACCAGACCTCGGCCAGCGATGCCGAGATCATGACGCCGCCGCTGGCAAGCGCCAAGACGAGAGGTCCCTGTCCCGCCACGAGGACTGCGATGGTCGCAGCCGCGCCACCCAGTTGTCCTAGTGAGGACGTCGCTGCCAGGAAGCGGTAATGCTGCATACCGGCCAATGCGTGACGGGCTGTCGACGCGGGCCAGTACCAGAGCTGCAGGGCAGCTGCGATCCACAGAAGCCTCTCAAGCAGGAGCGCTTCAGTTGCTGTGACGTTGAAGATGATGCCTGCGAATCGTCCAACGACTACGAGCAGGACTGCCGCAAGAACCCCGATGACGCTGTAGAGCATTGCCGCCGAGAGGAGCAGCCCGGGTACGCGCTCACGCTCACCTACGGCTAGGCGCTCCGAGACACGACGGATGAGCACGACTCCAATCCCGAAGTCGAGCAGGTATGCGTAAGCCGAAGCGGAAGCAGCGAGCAGGTAGAGGCCGTAGTTGGCGACGCCGAACGCACGCATGAGCAGCGGCAGGAACAAGAAGGTCGTGAGCACGGAAACTGCCTGGGCGAGGCCGTTAGCAGCCGTGTTCGTGAACAGGCGACGCTTGCCAACAAGGTTAAGGTCAACCTGAGCCTGAGTGTCTTTGACCGCTCCTGCAGCGCGCGTAGCTACCGCGTCGGCAATCTTGCGCGCCTTGTGTTTGTCGTAGAGTCGCACGAAGCGCTCGCTGCGCCCCAGAATGCCGAACGCGAAGATGGAGAGCGCATGCTTGTAATAGAGCGCCCATTGGCCGAGAGGGTTCGCACCGTAACGGATGCGGATCAGTGAGAGCTCGCGATCGAACTGTCGGTCAAATGACCCACTGACACCACCGAGCCTGAACGATGAGAGCAGAGCTCCGGTGCTCGCGAAACCAACTCCCGCCCGAATGCACCTCATCACGAACTCGTAGTCGGCGAGGATGCGGTACTGCGTGTCGTACGCGCCTTGCTGGCGGTACGTATCGGCGCTGACGAACATCGACTGGTGGCAGACCATCATGCCGCGCATCATGACTTCGCGGGTGATCTCTGGCGGCGCCGGGCGATCAAGCGTGACGTTGCCGCTCTCATCGATATTGCAGGTGTCGCCAAAGACGATGCCCGCCTCAGGGTTAGCGCGCCAGGTTTCGACCGCGAGTTTAACCGCGTCTGTCGGATACAGGTCGTCTGCGTTGAGTATCCCGATCAGATCACCGCGCGCCGAGGCGACGCCCTTGTTCATCGCGTCGTACAGGCCGCTGTCCGGACCGGACGTCCAGCGCATGCGACCTCCGAAGCGAAGCTCGTATTCCTTGATGATCTCAAGCGTCGCATCGGATGATCCGCCGTCTACGACGATGTACTCGATGTCCGCGTAGGTTTGCGCGAGCACAGAGTCCATGGCTTCGCGCAGATGCATCTCGGCATTCAGACATACCGTGATGATTGAAACGAGCACGGGGGGCGTCCCGGCGGTTTCAGGCATGGTCGCGACCCTTGTATTTGTTGTACGCGCGCCGGAAGGCCGCCGAGCCCGCGAAACGGTTGTACGTAGCGAACGCAAGCGCCCGGCGGAAATAGCGCGCCCAGGCGGCAATCGGGCTCACGCCATGCGCGATGCGCACGCGAGTCGAATCGCGGTCGGTCGCTCTCACGTTCGTGCTGCTCATTCCATGCACCGAGAAGTTGGTGAGCACGCCGTCCACGCGAACGAACCCAACTCCCGCCTCGGCACACCTGAGCATGTAGTCGTAATCCGCAGCGATCGGATAGCGGGTGTCATATCCGCCGAGAGAATCGTAGACGGTTGCGGTTATGAAGGTCGCAGGATGAAAGAGCGTCATGTCGCCGAGCAGGGCCTCGCGACGCACTGCTGCGGGCGAGGATCGCACATTGCTCGCGCCGGACGCATCGATGGCCCGCAGGTCGCCATAGAAGACCCCGGCGGTAGGGTTGGTGCGGTATGCCGAGGCGACCCTGGCAACTGCGTCGTCCTCGTAGTGGTCGTCTGCGTTAAGCGTGCCGATGAGTTCGCCCCGTGCGCGAGCGACACCTTTGTTCATCGCGTCGTAGAGGCCGTCGTCTTTTTCGGAAAGCCATGTGAGTCGACCCGCATAGCGCACTTCGAGCTCCGCGATGATAGAAAGGGTGGCGTCCGTTGAGCCACCGTCGACGATGATGTGCTCGATCGAGGGGTGCTCTTGAGCGAGCACTGACTCCATCGCGCGACCGATGTGCGCCTCGGCGTTGAGGCACACGGTGACAATCGATATGAGCGGCGTCGTGGGCTCTGAGCTCACGGTCGGGTCACATCCTTGTAGGCATCGACGATTGGCAGCACCATTGCCGACCAGGGTCGGGCACCGGATGCGGCAGCCACAGCAGTATGGTCGACATCGGTCGTCGCCCACGTGGCCAGCGCGCCCGCGAGCGACTCTGTATCGCCAGGAGCTATGAGCGTGCCAGCCGCGTCAGATGTGATGATCTCCGGAATCCCCCCAACGCGCGATGCGACCACCGGCGTGCCGCAGGCAAGCGCTTCGACGGCGACCAGCGGGTACCCCTCGCTTGAACTGGGGAGGGCAAGCACGCGTGCGCGCTGCATGATCAAGGCCACCTCGGCACGGCTCTTATGGCCGAGGAAATGCACGGAGTCGGCGATTCCCAGCTCGGCGGAGAGCGCTTCGAGTTCTTCGCGCAGCGGGCCTTCGCCCACGATGGTGAGAGGCGCGTCGATCCTCTTGTGAACGCGCGCATAGGCATGGAGCACGGCGTTGATGTTCTTCACCGGAAGGAGCAGGCCCACAAACAGCACTCCGAGGTCTCGCTGCACGTCGGTCACTCGGAAGAGGCTATCGTCGAAGCCGTTCACGGCCACGCGCACGTCAAGATCCGGAAGGAGCTTGCGCACCACCGCACCCATATCCTCGCTGACGCACAGCACGATGCTCGCTGCCTTGATACCCGAGCGCACGACCATCCCGATGACATCTCGGCGGGGCGCTACGCTGAGCGCATCGGTCCCGTGCAGCGTGACGATCAGTGGGATACCGGTGCGCCGGGTGGCACGGGCTGCTGCGAATGCGTCCGGGAACGCGAAATGCGCGTGCACGACATCGTAGCGGCCGCGATTCGCATTGAGGTGCCGCTTGAGCGCATGTGTGTAGACAATCGTCGAGCCGATGAGCCCGATGCGTCCCTCGCCAAGGAACGTCGACGTGTTGACATACGTCACTCGCACGCCGGAATCGCGCACGGATGGGGGCTCCGAGGCGCCGGGCGTGCAGCACAGGACCTCAACATCCACGTGCGCCATGAGTGCATCTACCTGCTCGGCCACCCATGGGCCCCGCATCGGCGCATGAGCCGAGGGGAACAGGTGAGTCACAACGAGCACGCGAGGTCGCGCGGGCACCTTCATGTGAGCGGTCGTTGCGATGGTATCCTCCGTCATGGCCGCCAGTCCCTAGAGGATACCCTCCTGGCTCCGAATCATGGAAGCTGTTTCATGGCGCGGGTCTCGCCAGGAAACGTGTTACTCCTTGTACAATGGCGGCATCTTCTAACGTGAGATTCCTGCCGCGACCTACGATTTGGAGAGGCGGTCACAATGACGGATCGCCGCTTGCGGATACTGGTCGTTAACCTTGGACGTCGCGGTGGCGTGACGCAGTACGGGTGGCTGATGGCCAAGGCGCTGGCCGAGAACGCCGAGATCGCCATCCTTCGCTCTGCTTTCGCGGAGAACCGTGACAGGTACTCCGCTCTTGGCTGTCCGCAGCTCGAGGTCCGGACGTTCAACAGCGTTGTGGGTCTGCTCCTGTCGTTTCTCGCGATTCCTCGTCTTGTCCGCATCTGGCGGTTCGCGCATCGGTTTGCGCCCGACGTCATCTACTATCCGGGCGGGCACGCATGGAAGCCGCTTCTGGATGTTCTCTTGCCGCGCTCGGCCGCCACGGTTGTCACGGTGCATGACCCGCAGTTGCACGCCGGCGAGGATTCGTTCGCATGGCGCATGCTTGATTGGGTGAACAAGCGTCGCGCGTCGGGGTACGTTCTCCTTAATCAGGCACACCGTGAGGGCTTCTCGGCGCGACATGGCCTGGATCCGGCGAGGGTGGTGGTCATCCCGCATGGCATGGTCGACGACTACACCGCCGAGGCGGGCGACGTCGATAGCATTGCCCCGCTGACCGGACTGAGTTTGGCCGAGGCAGGGGAGTACGTGCTGTTCATCGGTCGCATCCTCCCGTACAAAGGCGTGGACACGCTCCTTGAGGCGTACGGGATGCTTGCGACCGAGAAGGCCGGACCGCTCGTGATCGCCGGAAGCGGCGAGCTTTCCGGCGACGAGCAGGATCACTTGCGCGCGCTTGCGGGCAGGCCCGTGTACTTCCTGAACTCCTGGCTGACAGACGCACAGGTCGCGATGCTCGTGGCCGGAGCCCGTTTCGTGGTGCTGCCGTATCGCTCGGCGACACAGTCGGGTGTGGTTCCGCTGGCCTCGGCATATGGAGTGCCGGCGATCGCCTCGGCGACCGACGGACTGGCCGAGCAAGTCGTCGATCGCCAGACCGGATGGCTCTTTCCCCCGGGTGACGCAGCGGCGCTGCGCGATTTACTTGCCGAGGCTTACGCAATCAGCGACGAGGAGTACGAGGTTCTCTCGGCGGAGTGTCGTGAGTACGCGCGAACGAACTGGGGATGGGATGAGCTGTCGCTGCGCCTCGTGCGCTTCTGTGAGTCCCTTCTGCCCGGGTAGGGGCTGCTTTGGCGTCACAATGTGCTAGGATTCGTGCCCAAGCACACGTTGTTGAGGGTCTTTTGGGAGGCGGATATACCGTGAAATTCAGTGGCACTGTTCATAAGTACGGGCGAGACATCGATACAGACGTCATCATCCCGGCCCGCTATCTCAACACTTCGGTGCCCGAGGAGCTCGCGAAGCACTGCATGGAAGACCTCGATGCAGGCTTTGTCGGGAAGGTCGCATCCGGCGATATCTTGGTTGCCGAGGAGAACTTCGGCTGTGGCTCGAGCCGCGAGCACGCACCAATCTCCATCAAGGCGGCCGGCGTGAGCGTGATCATCGCGAAGTCTTTCGCACGCATCTTCTATCGCAACGCGATCAACACCGGGCTGCCGATCATGGAAGCACCCGAGGCTGTTGATGGCATCAGCGACGGCGACGTCGTCACCGTCGACGCCGACTCAGGCGTTATCACGAACGAGACCACAGGCGCTGTCTTCCAGGCGCAGCCGTTCCCTCCGTTCATCAAAGACATCATCGAGACCGGTGGCCTCGTGGCCTCGGCACGTGAAAAGCTCGCGGGCGCCGGGAGCGAAGCCTGATGGCCGCGGCGTACCGCATCTGTCTGCTGCCCGGCGACGGCATCGGCCCTGAGATCACTGCCGAGGCAGTGAAGGTGCTTGACGTTATCGGCGCACGCTACGACGTGGAGCTCACATTCACTGAGGCGCTCCTCGGCGGGGCTGCAATTGACGCCACCGGATCTCCGTTCCCGGATGCGACCCGCGACGCGGCACACGCGGCCGACGCCGTGCTGCTCGCAGCCATCGGCGGCCCCAAGTGGGACACGACCGACCCGACCAAGCCGCGTCCCGAGCAGGGATTGCTCGATATCCGCAAGGAGCTGGGACTGTTCGCGAACCTGCGTCCGGTCAAGCTCTTCGGTGCGCTCGCTGGTGCGTCTTCGCTCAAGCCTGAGTTCCTTGAGGGCGTCGACATGCTCATCGTTCGCGAACTCACCGGCGGGCTGTACTTTGGCGCCCGCGCGCGTGAGACCGACGTTCAAGGTGCTGCCACGGGCGGCGGCGCAGGCATGCTCGCTTACGACACCATGTCGTATTCCGAGTACGAGATCGAGCGCATCGCCCGCACGGCCTTTGAGGCGGCGCGCAAGCGCGGCGGCAAGGTGCACTCGGTCGACAAGGCCAACGTGCTTGAGTCCTCGCGCCTGTGGCGTGAGGTAGTGCATGCTCTTCACGCCGCCGAGTTCTCCGACGTGGAGCTCCTCGATCAGCTTGTCGACAACACGGCCATGCAGCTCATCCGCAATCCTGCGCAGTTCGACGTGATCGTGACTGAGAACATGTTCGGCGACATTCTTTCCGATGAGGCATCCATGCTCACCGGGTCGCTCGGCATGCTTGCAAGCGCATCGCTCGGCGACGGAACCGCGCTCTACGAGCCGAGCCACGGCTCTGCACCGGACATCGCAGGGCAGGGGATCGCGAATCCGCTCGCGATGCTGCTGTCAGTGGAGATGATGTTGCGCTACAGCTTCGACATGCAAGATGCGGCAGACGCGCTTGCCTCGGCCATCGAAGAGGTGCTTGCCGAGGGATGGCGCACTCGCGACATCGCGGACGCGGAGACGCTGCCGCAGAAGCTCGTGGGAACGGTCGCAATGGGCACGCTCGTGGCGGGCAGGCTCTCCGCCTAGAGCCGCATCTGTGCCTTGTGGCGTCTGACTATCGTTCCGCAATCTCAAGCATGAGCGCCCGTGTTTCCGGGTCGAGTGGTCGGCCGAGCGCCAAGAGCGCGTACTTGCTTGCCTCGACAGGCAGCGCGCGCCTGCTCGCAGCGGTGGCCTCGAGCGCGTACCAGAGCCCTGATGTCCCGTCAGCTTCAATGCCCGTCTCGGCGGCAGTCACGACGGACTGCATGCTAGAACCCTTCACATCCGACGCCCTCAGAAGTGTTCGATCTGCTGCGAGGTCACACGACCATGCTGCGTCTCGCGTGCTCAATACCAGCAGCCGTCTGGCCATAGTGATAGCTTCAGGGTCTCCGGCGAGCGCAGCCGGTGCAATTGCCTGCTCGGCAAGCCCCAGGAATCCCGGCTCCGGCCACTGCTCGTACAGTTCGATCGCTTCAGCGAACGTGAGCCGTGCGTCGACCGTCGTGGACATGGCAAGGAATTGACGGTCGAAGCCTGCCGCGTAGCCAGTGAGAAGCGCGAGTCCCAATCCGACCACAGCGCCTGCCATGGCCAGAGGTCGGATGTGCGCTCTCGAGATCGTGCCCCTTGTCTCTTTGGAGATTCTTGGGCGCAACGCAGCCCCGGAAACAGCCATTACGATGAGGATCGAGGCGGGCGAAGTCCGGTCGACGAGCGCAGATCCGATAGCCACGACTGGCAATGAGGCCAGCAATGATGCTCCCAGCCGGTGTTTTGTTTGGGCTGCGCCTCGCAGCAGTGACCAGAGCAATGTGCTGCCCGCGCCTAGCATGAGCGCGACGCCCATAGCGCCGCCGCCTAGCGCCACCGAGAGCAGCATACTGTGCGGGTCATTCGTGATGTAACCGGCGAATCCGCCGTCGGCCGTCACGCGCCATTCAATGAACGCCGAGAATTGCTGCGGCCCGGAACCGACTATGGGCGCTTCAGTGAATTGCATGGCTGCAGAGCGCCATATGACGTCACGTTCTGTTCCGAGCTTGTCGATGGTCGACTGCACCTGAGTGCCGAGGATGCCAAGTGAGGCAGCAATCATCAGACCGCTGACAGCGAGAACCACGGATGGCGCGGCGACGCCAGCAAGAAGCGCCCGCCCGCGCGGCGATCTAATGCTGTGCGCGGCAAGTGCGAAGCATAGACCTGCGCCAAGCCCCAGCATGCCCACTCTGGAGCTTGCTGCGAAGGTTCCGACCAAAGAGGCTACGCCTGCTAGGCATGCCGCGCCGCGACCGCTACGCGTATCTGAGCTAACGGCGAGGATGAGTGCGCAGAATGCTGCGACGGCAAGGAACCCGCCGAGCGTGGTCGAGTTCTCGAAGAATCCCGCCGCCGCGCCTTGAGTCCGGTTAGCACCCATGAAGACGTGCTCCCATGTGGCTGCCAGGGTGAATGCCACGCCAGCCCCAGCACTGACCCCCAGGATCGATCTGAGAGTCCGGCCATCGGAGCACAAAAGTCCGGCAAGTAGCCAGACGAGTCCGAGCACGTACAGCGATGCACCCTGGTTGAGTCCGACTATCCCCGCGAGCGAAATCTCGGGGTTGGTGGCGCTGAAGGCCCTGATGGTGAGCCACGCCGCGAGCGCGGAGACGAGCACGACGCTTGTCAGTGTGGACCGCTCAATCTGTTTCCTGTTTGCGATTGCGCCGACGAGGGCCAGAGTTCCGCCCACAAGAAGACCGGCAGCCGTGACAACGCCGGGATTGAGATCATGCGGTAATAGCGCTGTGGCTGCTAGAACAGCTCCTATCAGCCACGGAAGGCTGCGCTTAGCGATACTTGAGAGTCGCGCCGTACCTTCGGAAAGATTGCCATTCTCGCAGGCAGCTGTTGTCACGCGCGCAGGTCTCCTCTTCGCAAGTCACTGCGGCAATGATAGTCCCGCTATCGGCGGCGGGGAATGGGTCAAAATTCCGGCTGGCGTTCGACGGGTCGCGCTCCCGTCGCGTACACTATCGCAATCGCTTAAGAAGGGGGACGACCATGACACTGCCCAAGGTGGACAAGATCTGGATGGACGGAACTCTCGTGGACTGGGATAAAGCCCAGGTTCACGTTTTGACGCACGCGCTGCACTACGGTTCCGGCGTTTTTGAAGGCATCCGCTGCTATGAGACTGCTGATGGTCCTGCTGTGTTCCGACTCCGTGAGCACATGGTGCGCTTCGAGCGCTCGGCAAAGATGCTGTTCATGGACCTCGGCTATACCGTTGATGAGATGGTTGAAGCCGTCAAAGAGACCATTCGGGTGAACAACTTGCCCTCGTGCTACATCCGCCCGCTCGCGTTTCGCGGGTACGGCGTGATGGGGCTCGATCCGATCCCGGCCCCTGTGCAGGTCATCATCGCGGCGTGGCCGTGGGGTACGTACATGGGCGAAGAAGCCCTCACTCGTGGAGTTGATGTCGGCGTCTCATCCTGGCGCCAGCGTGGCATCAACTCGCTACCGCCTGCGATCAAGGCGACCGGCAACTACCTGAACAGTTCATTCGCTCGCATCGAGGCGAATCAGCACGGCTACAACGAGGCCATCATGCTCAACGAAGAGGGCAAGGTGACCGAAGGCACCGGCGAGAACCTGTTCATCGTCCGCGATGGCGTCATCTCGACCCCGCCCGTCTCGGATGGCCTTCTTCAGGGCATCACCCGTGACTCGATCATGGTCATCGCCGATGCGCTGGAGTATCCGGTGATTGAAGAGTCGCTCGTACGCACGGACCTCTATACCGCTGACGAGATGTTCATGACCGGCTCGGCTGCTGAGGTCGTTCCTGTTCGCTCGGTGGACGGACGCGTCATCGGTGACGCAGGCCCCATCACGCTCGAGCTGCAGAAGACCTTCTTCCGAGTCGTACATGGCGAAGAGTCCGATTTCGAGGACTGGCTGGAGCGCGTCTAACATGGTCACGCTTTACGACACAACACTGCGGGACGGCACACAGCGAGAAGGACTTTCCCTCTCGGTGGAAGACAAGCTGCGCATCGCGATGCGCCTGGACGACCTCGGCATCGATTACATCGAGGGCGGCTTCCCGGGTAGCAACCCGAAGGACATCGAGTTCTTCGAGCGCGTTCGCAATGTCTCGTTCTCGCACGCTGTCGTGAGCGCGTTTGGCTCGACATGTCGCAAAGACACCGCCGCTGCCGATGACCTCGGCTTGCAGGCGCTGCTCGATACCGGCTGCTCGGCGATCTGCATCTTCGGCAAGGCGTGGGACATCCACGTGACCGAGACGCTGCAGACCACGCTAGAGGAGAACGTCCGGATGGTGCGCGACTCGGTCGCTTTCCTCAAGACCGCCGGTCGCACCGTGTTCTTCGATGCCGAGCACTTCTTTGACGGCTACCTTCACAATGCCGCCTACGCGATCGAGGTCTGCAAGGCAGCTGCCGAGGCGGGCGCCGATGCGATCGTCATGTGCGATACCAACGGTGGCACGCTGCCACATCAGGTGAGCCGGATCGTGCTCACCATGATGGAGCAGTTCGATGCGCCGCTCGGCGTGCATGCTCACAACGACGGCGCCTGCGCTGTGGCCAACTCTCTTGTGGCGGTCGACGCCGGCTGTGTTCACGTGCAGGGCACGATGAACGGCTACGGTGAGCGTGCCGGAAACGCCGATCTGACTTCGATAATCCCGGGCCTCAAGCTCAAGATGGATGTCGATTGCATCACCGACGATCAGCTGCGCCTTCTCACCGAGGTCTCACATTTCGTCGCTGAGACCGCAAACCTATCGCCGTACCCCCAGCAGCCGTACGTGGGTGCGAGCGCCTTCGCACACAAGGGTGGCGTGCACGCGAGCGCCGCCGCGCGTCTGCCTGAGGCGTACGAGCACATCGACCCATCAACGGTCGGGAACCTCGCACGCGTCGTCGTGAGCGAGCTGGCCGGTCGCGCAAGTCTCGTCATGAAGGCCGCCGAGATGGGCATCGAGGTCTCGGCAAACGACGCGGTGCTCACTGGCGTGCTCGACTCAATCAAGGAGAAGGAGTACCGCGGGTACTCGTTCGAGGCTGCCGATGCTTCCCTTGAGATCATGCTCCGGAAGGCGGTTGGTACGCATGCGCCGTTCTTCCGGCTCGAGTCGTTCCGCTGCATCATGGAGAAGCGCGAGGATGGTCGAGTGATGACAGAAGCGACCATCAAGGTCCACGTCGAGGGGCATCGCTTCATCGCGACTGCCGAGGGCAACGGCCCCGTGAACGCACTCGACCGGGCACTTCGTATCGCCATCGGTCGCTATTATCCGTCTCTTGAGCCGATCGAACTCACGGACTTCAAGGTGCGAGTGCTCGATGAGAAGAAGGGCACCGGCGCGGTCACGCGCGTCTTGATCGAGTCGTCTGACGGCGACAAGAGCTGGGGCACGGTGGGCCTCTCGGAGAACATCATCGAAGCCTCATGGGAGGCGCTCGTTGACTCGGTGGAATACGGACTTTCACACCCGAAGCAGGAGAACCAGCGGGATTAGTGGAACTGAACCTGTGAGAGCCGTACTCGCATTCCATGCCCGGGAGATCTCATGAGAGTCGTTCGTATATTCCAAGACGAGGATGTTCGCTACGGTCTTGCGGACGACACCACCATCACGCTCATCTCGGACGAGCCGTTTGCTGCGTGGGAGGCGGAAGGCGTCCTGCCGCTCAGTCACGCACAGCTCCTTTCTCCGGTGATCCCCACCAAGATCGTCTGCGTTGGGATCAACTATCGCGAGCACGCAAAGGAGATGGGGCACCAGCTTCACGCCGAGCCGGTCATCTTCCTCAAGCCGCCCACTGCCGTGAACGGCCCGCACGGAGAGATCCGGATTCCCGAGGGCATGGACACCGTTGACTATGAAGGCGAGCTCGCCGTAGTCATTGGCCGACGCACGCATCGTGTGACCCCTGAGGCCGCGCAATCTCACATCCTCGGGTACCTGTGTGCGAACGATGTCACCGCACGCTCCCTCCAGAAGATCGATGGCCAGTGGACGCGCGCCAAGGGCTTTGACACGTTCTGCCCGGTTGGGCCGTGGGTTGAGACAGATATCGACCCGCTCGACCTGAAGCTAGAGACATACCTCAACGGTGAGCTGAAGCAGTCCGCGCGTACCTCGGATATGATTCGCAATCCGTTCGAGCTGGTGAGCTTCGTCAGTGGCGTAATGACGCTTCTACCAGGCGATATCGTTCTCACTGGAACGCCTTCCGGCATTGGTCCGATGCACCGCGGCGACGTCGTAGAAGTGCGTATTGAGGGCATCGGGAGTCTCATCAACTCGGTCGTCTGATTCGGCGTGTCAGTGAGTTGGGCTATACTGCCTCCAACCCACAGACCCCAGCTCGCGACGCTTTCCGACTTCGCCGAGGAGAACTTCATGAGAAACCGCTGGATCGCCAGCGTGGCGGCACTCACTCTTGCCATGGCCCTCGGATTCGCATCGTCTGCACCTGCCTTCATCGCTGATTTCTTCGATGCTGACGCGTCGGGAAACGCCGTGTACGAAGACATGGTGGTTCGGCCAGAGGCCGTCTACGATGCCGCTACCGGCAAGACCCTCGTGGCATACCAGGGCTGGGGAATGAACCCGTTCATCGCGGCGTATGACGATCAGAGCAAGACCTGGGAAGGCCCATATCAGCTGGGCACGAATCCGCTGGACGACGACGCTCATGGTGGGCCATCCTTGATCATCGACGATGACGGATACATCCACGCGTTCTACGGGTCGCATGGGGTGTCCCTCCTGCACGCACGAAGCGTCTCACCTCACGACATCAGCGCTTGGGAGGACCTTGGCGCTGTCCTGGTCGAGACTCCATCGGTTGACTCGACCACGACCGTGGTCAAGACAGCCCCCGCGACGTATCCGCAGCCTGTCTTGCAGGCGGACGGCGCGATTCGCCTCTTCTATCGAGGCTTCGCGAATGACGAGACGTACGGTCACTGGTACAGCGCGGTTGCAACTGACGGTCTGGGTGTCTGGACCGGGCGTGAGAACGTACTCATGGGCAAGAAGAACCTTGAGAGCTGGTATGCGAACTTCTGGCCCACCGGTGACGGTGATGTGCTGACCGCGTTTCTCTTCCGGGATCTAGCCGCCAGCAGGTCCGACTATTTCATCAGGCGCAACATCTACTTCATGCGCCGTGACGGCGATACCGGTCGATGGCTGAACGTGCTCGGTGAGCCAGTCTCAGATGATCGGTCGAAGGCAAGCCTTGATGCGACGTGTCTGGCGTATGACTCAGGCACGCAGTATGTGAACCAGGTGGTCGTCCGCGATTCCGAAGACGGCCCATGCATTCTTTTCGTGTGCGGGTCCGAGACGCCTCGTCCGTCGTACGAATGGAAGTTCATGCGGTGGTCGTCTGAGGTCGGGACTTGGACGGCGCCCGTCAACATCGTGCACACGGACCATCTATTCGACGCCGGCACATTCCAGGTGCTCCCTGATGGTGAGATAGAGGCGTTTCTGACAACAGGCGGGATGTCCGATGAGAATTCATCGCTGGCGGAGGCGTTTCTCGCTGCTCGCGGCGGCGACATCGTCAGGTTCACGTCGGATGACGACGGCGTCAGCTTCCAGCAGCAGCAGACGCTGAAGGCGTCGCAGGGGGCGTGGACTCGGTACAACGACCCGCAGATCGTGGATTCATACGACGGGGGACCGCGCGTCTTCTTCTCGGAATGGAACAACGACTTCGCCAACTACGTGCACAAGGTCTTCTTGTGGGGTGATGACGGGTTTGCTGGCCGAGAGTTCACACCGGAGTCAGAGCGACTCGCAGGAATCAATCGCGTCGGCACAGCTGCCGAGGTTTCGAAGGAGACGTTCTCCTCCGGTGCCTCAACCGTTGTGATCGCGTCGAAGGCGAACTTCCCCGACGCGCTCTGTGGCGCTCCGCTTGCTCACTCGCTCAAGGCTCCGATCATCCTGACCGACCCACGTTCACTTGAGGCAAGCGCTGCCGAGGAGATCGTGCGGCTTGGGGCAACGAAGGCGGTTCTGCTCGGGAGTGAGTCTGCGCTCTCGACCATGGTCGCTTCCCAGGTCTCGGCAGTGCTTGCGGCACCTCGAACGGTCACGCGGATTGGCGGGAAGAACAGGTACGAGACATCCGCGCTCATCGCGAGTCAGCTTGCGACCGTGCGCGGCGTACCTGCGCGGGTCGTCATCGCGTCGGGAGTCGATTTCCCGGACGCGCTTGCCATCTCGCCGCTTGCCGCAAAGAAGAACATGCCGATCCTGCTCACAGATCCGGCTGTGCTTACCACTGTGACCGCTCAGGCGATCGCAGCCAGCGGTGCCACAGGTGCGATCATCGTGGGCAGCGAGGCGGCCGTGAGCGAGAGTGTCGCCACGTCTGTGACGGCGATGACTACTTGGATGGCGAGGCTCGGCGGCGACAACAGGTGGCAGACCGCGCGTATCATCGGGGAGTACGCGCAGACTCAAGGGATGTCACTTGAGCGGTTCGTTGTTTGCACAGGACAGAACTTCCCGGATGCCCTCGCGGGCGGCGTCCTCGCGGCTCGAATCAACGGGGTGATGCTGCTCACTAGGACCGATGACTTGCCTCCGGCCACGTCAAGTCTACTGAGCCCAACACCGGACACGATCAGGTGGTACATTCTCGGAGCGGATTCTGCGGTGTCGGTGAGCGTTGCAAATGATATCGCCTCACTCCTTCATGAGCGGTGATGCTTCAAGCCGCTTGACCTCAGTCAAGGCGAACAGTGACACCACTCCCGCATCATCATGCCAACAAACGACTTCCGCCGAGGAGAACCATCTTGGACAGAGCCAGCGCAGCCCCAAGCGAACTCAGTTTCCGCGACTCATATGCGTTGCTGTTCGCGTTCACGCTGGCGATCTTCATTCCGGCCATCTTTGGCCTGGGTACGCAGGCGTACTACTCGTTCACGCCTGGCTACCTTGCGTTCATGACCGCGCCACCGCTGTTGGCGATGATCGCACTCATCTTCACGCACCAGCCCTCTGCGACGCCGCTTCGGACTCTCGGCAAAGCACTGCTCTTTGGGGTTGTCAGCATGATCGGCGGCGGGGCACTCTTCCTGACCACGAGTTTCTTCCTCGCCTTTCTCGGCCCGGCATTCGAGTCACATGAGTTCGGTCCACTGCAGGTGGGCGTTGCGATCATCATGGTCGGATATATGCTGCCGCTCGTGCTCGCGATGATCGCGAGGATTCGCAAGCCCAATGCCGGCACTCTCGTTGAGGCATTCATTCTTCTGGCAGCGGTTGCCGCATTCTTCTTGATTGCCTGGGCCATTCTGACGCAGCAGGGAATACTGTCGGATCTGCTTCGCAAGGACCAGGAGTCGTATCTGGTCGGCGGGTTGCTGTGGTACATCCCTGCGTACTCCCTGGTTGGCTCGGTCATTCGGTCCCTCGGCGTTCTCTGAGGCCTGCACCGATGCCCGCGCTGTAATCGCTGCTGCGGTCTCGCCGCCTGTCGGAAAGCCACATCCGCTCGGCTGGGTCAGGGACAAGATATGGTCTGTGAGTGGTAGGATTAGTACATCATCTTGTGCATCCACCACAATCCGGGGAGCCTGCTGCGATGTCTTCCGACCGCCTCCGCACGCCTGAAGTCGAGGCCCTCTTGCGCGCCCTTCTTACGCTTGAGAGTGAAGAGGAGGCGTACTCGCTGCTGCAGGATCTGTGTACCATCCGTGAGATCAAAGACATGGGTCAGCGGCTGGCCGTTGCCAGCATGCTCGCTACGGGTGAGCACTACACGGATATCCAGGAAGCCACGGGTGCGTCGACGACGACCATCAGTCGTGTGAGCCGATCCCTCAACTACGGCGCTGACGGCTACCGTTGCGTGATCGATCGCATGGGCGAGAGCGCCCCGAAAGCGGGCGAGTAGCGTCCATGTCGCGGTTCGTCCACCTGCATACACACTCTGAGTACTCGCTTCTCGACGGTCACGCGAAGATCGAAGGACTCCTTGATCGCGCGGCCGAGCTCGATATGCCGGCGCTTGCGCTGACCGACCACGGCGTGATGTTTGGCGCGGTCGAGTTCTACAAGGCTGCGACGTTCGGAAACGAGAAGAAGGGTCGCGCCCCGATCAAGCCCATTATCGGCTGCGAGATCTACTTCACTCCCGACTCCCGCAAGAAGCGTGATGGCAAGCCGAAACTGAATCACCTGCTGTTGCTCGCACGCAATGACACCGGCTACCGAAACCTGATGGCGATGGTATCTGAAGCCTGGACCTCCGGCTTCTACTACAAGCCACAGGTCGATGAGGACCTGCTCAGGCAGTACTCGGACGGACTCATCGCGACCTCGGCCTGCATGAGCGGCATCATCAGCAAGTCCTTCGAGCATCATCAGCCGGAGGAGGCAAAGCGTTGGGCCGAGACGTACGCGTCCATCTTCGGCGAAGAGAACTTCTACCTTGAGATCCAAGAGCAGGGCATCATCACCGATGCCGGCGTGTCGCAGAAGGACCTCAACCGTCAGATCGTCGGTCTGGCCGATGAGATGGGCCTGCCCGTCATCGCCACGAACGACATCCACTATACCCATGCGTCGCACGCCGAGGCGCAGGACATGTTGGTCTGTATTCAGACCGGCAAGACAGTCGATGATGACAGTCGAATGAAGTTCTCCTCGGACCAGTTCTACCTCAAGACCGCCGAGGAAATGGAATCGGCGCTTCCGGAGTATCCGCAGGCATTCGCTACAACGCTCGAAATCGCCGAGCGATGCGACGTGAACCTCGAGTTCGGCAAGATCATCCTCCCGGTGTTCGATGTGCCGCAGGGCTCAACTGAAGACCGGTATCTCCGTGAAGAGTGCATCGAGGGACTCAAGAAGCGCTACGGCGACCCGATTCCCGATGCGCCCATGGCGCGACTCGAGCACGAGCTGAAGGTCATCTCGGACAAGGGTATCTCGGCGTACTTCCTCATCGTTGCCGACTTCGTCAAATGGGCGAAAGGCAATGAGATCGGGGTTGGTCCCGGACGAGGAAGCGCCGCCGGTTCGATCATCAGCTA
>DDWM01000074.1 GCA_002345925.1 Actinobacteria bacterium UBA2286
GCAGGTGTAAGCACAGCAATGTGTTCAGCCGAGCGGTACTAATAGGCCGAGGTCTTGATCTTCTATTCTGATATTCTCGAGATCGCTATACAGCTCTCAGGGTGCGGACGCACCTGTTGAAAAGAGCATACGCGCATGCCGACGCAGAGCCGTCGGATGTGTTCAGTGGTTTTGGCGGAGGGGGTACACCCGATCCCATTCCGAACTCGGAAGTTAAGCCCTCCAGCGCCGATGGTACTGCCCTTTAGAGGGTGGGAGAGTAGGACGCCGCTGAACACATCCGACGGCTCTTTCTGTTTCTCGGAGTCGTCCGGCACGCTTAGTGCTACTATCATGCTTCTGGGGCGAATGCCCGGTATGGTATGCAACGCGCGATGTCGGGAGACGTCTGCGTGGTCTGAGAGGAGTTGCTTGTGAAAGAGCGCGTACAGGAAGTTCTCGATCGCATTCGGCCAGCGCTTCAGGCCGACGGCGGCGATGTTGAGTTGATCGACATCGAGGGTGGTGTCGTGAAGGTGCGGCTTGTCGGCGCTTGCGCTGGCTGCCCGATGTCACAGCTTACGCTGACGAACGGTGTTGAGCGCGTCCTCAAGGAGCAGATTCCTGAGGTTGATCGCGTAGAGGCCGTCTAGCAGGTCCAAGCACGGAATTCTACGAGCGCCGTCCGCATAGCGGGCGGCGCTCGTCTGCGTCTTTGTAGCGTTCGTGCGGCTGTTCGGTGCCGGTCGCGTGGTAATCGTGACCGCTCGTCCAAATGCGATTGACGCACTATATGTTGCATCTATAGACTGGTGGGACGCTACATGTTGTGGCTGCGGGGGGCCTGTCTCTTGCTGCTGCATTGACTTATCCATCACTTGCGAAGCACGCACAGTATTCAAGGAGGACTGCCGGCATGGCCGATGCGAAAGAGAGCACCTCATATCCGAGAACGATCGATGAGGTGCTGGCTCCGAATAGCCTCAAAGTCCTTCAGAAGCGGTATCTCTGCAAAGATGACGATGGAAACCCCATTGAGATGCCTTCCGACATGTTCCTTCGTGTCGCGAACAACGTCGCGTCGGCCGAAACCCGGTACGGTGCCACTCCGGATCAAGTCGAGGCGGTAGCCGCGGACTTCTACGACCTCATGACCTCACTTGAGTTCCTGCCAAACTCTCCGACGCTGATGAACGCTGGTCGGGAGATCCAGCAGCTCTCGGCGTGCTTTGTGCTGCCGATCGAGGACTCGATGGATTCTATCTTTGGCGCAGTGCGCGATACCGCCATGATCCACAAGTCGGGCGGTGGCACCGGATTCTCATTCTCCCGACTGCGTCCGGCCGGCGATACGGTCAAGAGCACCCAGGGCGTTTCTTCCGGCCCGGTTTCGTTCATGCGCGTGTTCAATCAGGCAACTGAGGCCGTCAAGCAGGGCGGTACCCGCCGCGGCGCGAACATGGGTGTGCTCCGGATCGATCATCCCGATATCCTGACCTTCATCAAGTGCAAGAGCGACGGCGACTTCAGCAACTTCAACATCTCCGTCGCGCTGACAGAGGAGTTCATGGACGCGGTGGCCGAAGGTCGCGAGTACGACCTCGTCAATCCGCACAACAAGGAAAAGCACAGCTCGCTCGACGCTCGTGAGGTCTATGAGCTGATAGTCGAGATGGCGTGGGCGACGGGCGACCCGGGCATCATTTTCATCGACCGCATGAATCGCGACAATCCTACGCCAGCACTTGGCGAGATCGAGTCCACGAACCCATGTGGCGAGCAGCCCTTGCTGCCGTATGAGGCATGCAATCTCGGCTCCGTGAACCTAGCCAGGTTCGTTCGCTACAGCGAGGCAGGTCCTGATCTGGACTGGGACCGACTTGCTGACGTCGTACATCGTGGTGTGCGTTTCCTTGATGACGTTATCGACGTGAACAACTACCCCCTGGAGCGAATCGGCGACCTGGCGCGCGGTAACCGCAAGATCGGCCTCGGAGTCATGGGTTGGGCCGACATGCTCATCATGATGAGCGTGGCGTACGACAGCGATGAGGCGATCGCTCTCGGCGAGAAGGTCATGGGCTTCATTCAGGCGGAAGGTCGGCACGCCTCGGCACGTCTTGCTGATGAGCGCGGCGTATTCCCGAACTTTGAGGGCTCCATCTTCGACACGCCAGAGGGCATGCGCGTGCGAAATGCGACCGTCACGACGATCGCCCCCACTGGAACACTCTCAATCATTGCGAACTGCTCGTCCGGCGTAGAGCCGCTCTTTGCGGTCAGCTATGTCAGGACAGTCATGGATAACGACCGTCTCATCGAGGTGAATCCGCTTTTTGAGGACCTCGCGGTGAAGCAGGGCTTCTACAGCCGTGACCTCATGGCGCTGATTGCCGAGCACGGGACGGTGCACGGTATCGATGCGGTGCCCGAGGACGTGCAGCGGGTCTTCGTGACCGCGCATGATATCGAGCCCGTGTGGCATGTTCGCATGCAGGCCGCGTTCCAGCGTTTCACGGACAACGCGGTTTCTAAGACCGTGAACTTCTCAAGCGACGCGACAATTGAAGATGTTCGCACGGTGTACAACCTTGCTCACGAGCTCGGCGTGAAGGGTGTCACCATCTACCGAGACGGTTCCAAGCAGAACCAGGTGTTGACCACGGGCAAGACAGCGGCCACCACGCCGCAGCCCGAGGGACGTCATGGGGAGATTGAGCCCCGTCCGCGACCCGGAGTCACGATCGGGCGTACTGAGAAGATCCAGACCGGTTGCGGCAACCTGTACGTGACTATCAACTCGGACGAAGCCGGCCTGTGCGAGGTCTTCACGCAGATGGGAAAGTCCGGCGGTTGCGCAGCCTCGCAGTCCGAGGCCTTGTCGCGCATGATCTCAGTGTCGCTGAGGGCTGGCGTTGACCCACAGGCGATCCTGAAGCACCTTCGGGGTATCCGCTGCCCGAGTCCCGCATGGGCCCAGGGAGGCAAGGTTCTGTCGTGCGCCGACGCTGTGGGTATTGCGATGGAGCACTATCTCGAGTGGGTCGAGACCGGTACTGCGTCGACCACGGTTTCAAAGAACCCGGATAGTCTCGACAATCTCTCAGGTGCATGTCCTGAGTGCGGAAGCTCGCTGGAGCACGAGTCCGGTTGTGCTGTGTGCCGCTCTTGCGGCTACAGCAAGTGCGCGTAGCGGAGGAACATACTGTGGTTCTCTCGGATCGCTCGATCAAAGAGCAGATGATGACCGGACGCATCCGGATCGAGCCATTCGATCCGGATGACATCCAGCCTTCCAGCGTCGATCTTCATCTCGGTTCGGGATTCCAGGTGTTTCGCAATTCGCGTTACCCATATATCGATCCGTCGAGAGAGCAAGCTGGTCTCATGGAGCTGGTGAGTGCGACCGAGGGCGAGCCGTTCGTGTTGCATCCCGGTGAGTTCGTTCTCGCCGCCACGATTGAACGCATCGTCTTGCCGGACGACATAGTAGCCCGCCTGGAGGGCAAGTCCTCTCTCGGCCGACTGGGGCTTCTCATCCATTCGACGGCAGGGTACGTCGATCCCGGTTGGGACGGTACTCTGACGCTCGAGCTCAGCAATGTCGCGAATCTACCAATCGTTCTGACGCCGGGAATGCCAATAGGGCAGATATCCTTCTCGCAGATGACGACTTCGGTCGACAGACCATATGGCACCCCGGGGCTTGGCTCTCGATATCAGGGACAGGTCGACCCAACGCCAAGCAGGAGCTTCAAGCGCGCCTAGAGGCCCTGTGTCACCTTGCTGACGATCGAGGTCGGCACGAACCCTGCGCAGAGCTTCGCGATTGGCGACTCCATCACCGGTAGCCAGCGCATCTTCCGGAAGAGGTTCGCCCGAATGTCGACAGTGAGCGCGGTATAGGCCTCGAGCGCCGATGAGCCACCGCTCTGGGCGACAGCCAGTCCTGCGAGGCGGCCGCTGTTCACGGCGTACGAAATGCCCTCACCTGAGCTCGGCGACATGAAGCCGCCGGCTTCTCCGGCCAGAAGGACGCGACCGCGACCCGTGACGACATCGGCGCGTGATCGCAGATACAGCGCAGCGGCGGCTTCACGCGAGACGGACTCTCCGAGCTCTGGCAGAGCAGAGCGCAAGATGTCGAGTGTGAGGTC
This sequence comes from Actinobacteria bacterium UBA2286, assembly GCA_002345925.1. Classification (GTDB taxonomy): domain Bacteria; phylum Actinomycetota; class Coriobacteriia; order Anaerosomatales; family Anaerosomataceae; genus UBA2286. Next base: position 4,137 of record DDWM01000074.1, read on the forward strand.
CTGCTTCTCCCACGGACGCTTGGTACGCGGATAGTACACAGAGCCGACAATCGCGACGTCACCCTTCGGAACCACGTATGAGTAAGCGTACTCGTCCCCGATGTCGCGCATGTAGATACAGTCGAAGTAGGGCTCTATCGGACCCTCGAGCTTCACGAAATCCTGAAGCGTCACATACGTCGCGGTGCTGTCCACGCCGAGCGCGCGACGCACCTGCGAGCGACCGCCATCGGCGCCGATGAGGTTGTCGCACTCGACCTCGATGTCTTTGCCGTCAAGACGCAGGGTTACGCGAACCCCGTCTTCGTCCTGGGTAACGTCGCGCAGCGCGCAGTTTCCGACAAGCTCTACGGTGTCAGGGAGTAGCGTGGTAAGCCACTCATCGAAACGCGCGCGGTCGACGTTCAGGAACTCGAGGTCTGTGGGCTTGAGTACCCTTCGATCCCAGTCGTGATACCTGAACCTGACGGTGCGAGGTTCAAGAACGATGCTCTCCGGGATCTTGCCGTAGTTCTCAAGGGTCCTGAGTGTGTGGTGATGCAGCATTCCGCCGCAGCTCTTGTAGCGAGGAAGTGACATAGATTCAACCAGAAGTACGGGCCCTCTGACTGCCGCATGATAGGCGGCGAGCACGCCTGCGGGACCCGCTCCGGCGATAATCGTGGTGTAGCGCTCTGAAATCGGCATGGCGTGAGTAGGTCCCCGTTCTCGGCCGGGTGGCCGCTCGTGTCGTCTGTTAGAGATTCGCCACTGCCGGGTGGTTTCCCTTTGCGCGTTGTTGCGAACGCGCGACTGATGCAGCATGGTACCCTAGAGCGCGTGCAGGCGCACGTTTCTGATTCTATTTGAGGAGGACTTCCGTGGCGGGATGTTGGTCAAGGCGTGGTTGTTCGGATGAGATGCAAGCCGCGTGCCCACATGCCATCGACCCGGAAGAGAAGTGTCCCGTCGAGTGCTACTACGCGAAATGCGGTAACGCGACATATGCGCCCACAGGGGACCCCGCGCTGATCTTCGATCCGACCGTGGATCGCTCGGCCGCGAGGAAGCAGCAGTGCGTCTACTGCGGGCACTTTCTCACGAAGGGCCCGAGGCTGGCCTGACGTGCGCGCCACAGTCGTTGAGCGCGAGGCGGTCGCTGCGGAGTTGATCCACTACGCGCTCGAACTCGCAGAATCCGGTACCGTACAAGTTGGCGATGCATTCACCGATGACGCCGCTGCAGACGAGCTCATCAAGCGCTCAGCCGAGGCGTTCCTCATCGGCATGCTGTTCACTCAGGGGATGCCCGCCGAGCGGGCGTGGGCGGGGCCGTATCGACTCTCTCAGCGGCTGGGCCACTTCGACTTAGCTCGCATCGCTGCCGAACCCGATCTGGTTGCGGCGGCGTTCGCTCAGCCCCCGGCTCTGCATCGTTTCGTCAAGACGTTGCCCGTGTGGGTCTCCTCGGCGGCAAGGCGCTTGATTGCCGAGTACGGTGGCGATGCTGCTGCCATCTGGCCTGATGGAGCGCACGTGGCTGACGTGACCCGGCGGCTCCTCGAGTTTGATGGCATCGGTCCCAAGAAGGCGACCATGGCCGTCGAGCTGCTTGTCCGGCACCGGGGTGTGCGCCTGGTGGGAATGGAGTGCGGCAGTGTCGCATATGACGTCCACGTCCGCCGCGTGTTCCTGAGAAGCGGTCTTGTGGATGTCGACACGCCGGCCGAGGTGCGAAGAGCAGCATCGGCCGCATACCCTGATGAACCGGGGCTGCTCGACTTGCCGGCTTGGCTCATCGGCCGCGAGACCTGCCGGCCCAAGAGCCCTGACTGCGAAGCATGCCGCCTCGGCAGTGTGTGCCCCAGGCTCACGAGCCGTTCGGTAAGCGGCGTTGGCGTCCGGAAGGGCTCTCGCTAAGCCATGGAGCGGAAGAACAAGCCTGAGAGCAGCTTAGGATAGAAGTACGTCGACTTCTGCGGCATGGTTTCGCCGCCCAGGGCGACCTCACGCAGCTGCCCCATCCGAGTCGAGTTCATGATGAACGCAACATCCGCGTTCTCGACCTCAAGCGCCTCATGCGCATCCTTGACGAACGTCAGCCGCTCAAGCGTGCTCATGTCTCCGGGGATGATTCCGAAGAGAGGGCCGAGGATTAGTTCCTGCAGCACAGTCACGTCGAGGCGCTTCCATGCGAGTGATGCGTCGCCGGGAATCGCGTCGGCGACATCGACATCGGCGCGCAAGGTTGCGAGCTTGATCGTGCCGTCGGCCGTCTTCACAAGGAAGCTTGTCGTGGTTGCAGCGGCAAGAGCAGCTGCGGGGTGCCCTGCGGGAGGTTCGGTGATGTTGAAGTAGCGCGCCAGCTCCTGCCAGAAACCGTCTGCATCGAAGGCTGTCTCGGCACGAACCTGGCGGTGCGTCGGAAGAACGATAAGGTCGGGGTCGTCCATGTTCACTAGCGCCATCATCGTGAAGTCGTAGTCAGGGCGCCCAATGTGCTCTACGCCCGCCGCATCGTCCGCAGCGCGGCGCTCGTCACGATAGGCGAGCGCGGTCGTGTAGCGGTGATGTCCGTCGGCGATGAAGATCTGCTTCTCGGCCATGAAGGACTGAAGCGCGGCGACGGTTCCGGCGTCGCGAATCGCCCAAACGCGGCTCACCACACCATCTGCGTCTGTTGCCGAGAGCACGATCTCGCCGCGAATCGCAGCGTCGAACATTGAATCAGTCTCGCCTGCGGGGTCGCTGAAGAGTCCAAATACCTGGCTCAGGTTCGCCGAGCAGGCCCGCGTGAGATCGAGTCGGTCAGCCACGTGTTTCGGCAGCGTGCGCTCATGCGGGAGCACGACGCCCTCGGAGAACGCATGCAACTCGACTGCAGCGACGAAAGCTCGGCGGCGCACGGGCTTGCCCGAGTACTCCCATGTTTGCTCGAGGACATAGAACGCTTCGGTGGCGTCATCGAGAAGGACACCCGTCGAGCACCAGTCACGCCAGATTGCCGCAGCGTTCTCGTAGCGGTTACCCGGTACCGCTGGATCAGACGGGCCTTCCGGCAAATCGATTGCAACGACGTTGTGGGCGTCGCCTTCGATCAGACGCGCCCGCAGCTCCGGTCCAATGACGTCGTACGGCGGCGCCGTGAGCGAGCTGATGTCGGAATCGGCACTGTGCCGGTACATGGTGGCTGCGAACGGCTTGATGAAGGCCACGGGACGGTCCTCTCGGCAGGAGCGGTCGGTGCGTGCGCGGACAGTCTAGCCGAGCAGCGCCCGGAAGACCAGGAAGAAGATGATGCCGGCAACTGTCGTGCCCAGGAAGCTGCGCCATTTGTAGTAGACGAGCGCGGTAGGAAACGCCGCGAACAGATAAGGGTTCGACAGCGGCGGCAGCCAGACGCCGTCGGGGCGCAGGACCTCTCCGACAACGAGCGCCGACATTACGGACACCGGAATGAAGGACAGCCAGCGCTCTATCACCCGGGGGAGTTTGAGTTGCGATAGCAGGGCAATCGGAGTGAACCTCAGTGCGAAGTTCGCAAGAGCCATGCCGATGATTACCACCCAGATGTACTTCTCGGTCACTTGGACACCGCCGCACCGATACTTGCCGCCGAGACGGAAGCGGCGACGATGTACCACTTGCCGGGCAAAAGCAGCGCGAAGAGCACGGCGAGGACAGCGGCAACCACGGCGATGAGGATGTGGCGTCGGTCGTCGGCTTGCGCGACCAGCAGCGCAGTGAACATCGCGGGCATCGCGAACGCGACTCCGAATCGATACGGGTCACCGATCAGTGAGGATGCAGTCGCACCAACGAAGGTGCCCGACACCCATCCAACCCACGAGATCGCGCCCACGCCGGCCATAGAGAGGCCTGTTGCATGGCCGCGTCGCTGATCGTCTATGTTCACGGCGAACGTCTCGTCGGTGAGCGAGAAGGCGAGAGCGGCCTGCCCGGCCAAGGGCGTCTCATGAAGGTGCGTGGACAAAGTCGCACCAAAGAGCACGTACCTGAGGTTCACGATAGTGGTCGCCAGGAGAACCGTGACGATGCTCGCGCCAGCGTGCATGAGCGATAAGCCGATGAACTGACCGGCTCCCGCGAGCGCAGTTGCCGAGTTGATCACCGCTTGTAGGGTCGTGAACCCCTGGGTTGTGGCTAGTATGCCGAACGCGGCACCGACTGGCATGTACCCGAGGAAGATAGGCAGACCAAGTTTCACGCCCCGAAAGAAGCTGGAGCGCGCGGTCGGGCACGGAGATTGCTGGACTTCGGGTGATGGCATGCCGCTCATCGTAGCATAGGGTTCGACGCACAGCAGACGCGGTACAATGAACGTAGCGGATGATTGGCGAGGAGGCGATCCTGAATGGAATTCTCGCTCATATGCCCCAATGACGGACAGGTCGAGTTGAGCCTCGAGGATGTCAGCGCTGTCGCGTTCAGGGACCAAGAGACCGTCGAGGTCGCTTTTGTGTGTCCAAAGTGTGGGGACACTCTGCGTGCCTCTCTCCAGGTTCCCAACATGCTTGCCGCGGCGATGGAGCTTGCCCGTTTCGCCGGGGAAGAAGGCGCAGCCGATGGCGAAGCGCGCGCGTATGCATTCGGCTTCGTGACTGAGCCTGTCGAGAGTCGCACGGAGCGCGACCGGCTGGAGGAGTCGTACTGCGAGTACTTCCGTCGTCAGCTATCACACGTTGAGTGTGTCGAAGACCTGCTTGCGGAGATTGACTCACCCTAGCGCCAGCCGGCACCCCTGTATCGCCTGCCGATGCTTTCCCATGCCCTGAATATGAGCGCGAAGGTCAGTCCCGCGCCAAATCCGCCGAGATGGGCGAACCATGCGACGCCGCCGGCCTCGGTGACTCCTGGCGCGAGAGACGCGAAGCCGTTTCCGACTTGCAGCAGGAACCAGAACCCGATTACGAATATCGCCGGTATACGCGCGACTTCAATGAAGAAGAAGATCGGGATAATGGTGACTATCGATGCGCCCGGGTACAAGACGACGTAGGCGGCCAGCACGCCTGCGACCGCGCCGCTGGCGCCGAGCGACGGGATGTCGATCGCGCCGCCTACGGCTACCTGCGCGGCAGTCGCGATGACTCCCGACACCAGATAGAAGCCGAGGAAGCCGAACTTGCCGAATCGGTCCTCGACGTTGTTGCCGAAGATCCACAGGTACAGCATGTTGCCGCCTACGTGCAGCCAGCCGGCGTGCATGAACATCGACGTGAACACCGTTGCGATTTCGCGAAGAGACAAGGGGTTGGCCAGGAGGCGGGCAGGGACGACGCTCCATCGTGTGATGAACTGTGCGTACTCAGCGTTGCTGAGCGAGACCTCGAACGCGAACACCGCGATGTTCAAGAGGATGAGCATAGTCGTCAGAACCGGTAGTCCCCGCGCGGGGTTGTCGTCCTTGATGGGTATCACGGTGTTGCCTCCGGGCGAGTGGTGAGGTTTCATTTGGGCATATTCACGAGAGTGTAGTCTAAGCGACTCGCCTGTACGGCGCACGAAGGGTAGACTCACTAGGATGAGAATCGACCGAAGCCGCAGAGGCTTCGAGAAACGGAGGAGGCCCACATGCTCTGGGGATGTCTTGGTGCTGCAGGGTTATTGCTGCTTGTGGCGGTCTTTGCCGCAATTGGTATCTACAACCGTTTGGTCACTCTCAGGAACCGGGTGGACAACGCCTGGTCACAGATCGACGTTCAACTGCGTCGTCGCTACGACTTGATTCCTAACCTTGTTGAGACGGTCAAGGGGTACGCGAAGCACGAGCAGGAGACTCTGGAGAAAGTCATTGAGGCGCGTAATATAGCGATGAGCGCTTCGGGCGTTGCTGCTCAGGGCGAAGCCGAGAATATGCTCAGCGGTACTCTCAAGAGCCTCTTCGCGCTCGCCGAGAGCTACCCGGACCTCAAGGCCAATCAGAACTTCATGATGCTGCAAGAGGAGCTCTCGGGTACCGAGTCGAAGATCGCTTACGCCCGACAGTTCTACAACGATTCTGTCATGTCCTATAACACCTCGACGCAGACGTTCCCCTCGAACATCCTTGCAGGTATGTTCGGATTCACGGAGCGCGAGTACTTCGAAATCGAGGAAGCTGCAAAGGAGCCCGTCAAGGTGCAGTTCTAGGCGCCAAGACGTCACATCGTGTACGACCAGATATCTTCCAACAAGTTTCGCAGCACGGCGCTCATGGGCGTCTTCGTTCTGCTTGTCGTTGGCATCGGTTATGTCTTCGGTGAAGCGATGGGGTGGAGCTACTGGGGGCTGCTCGCCGCCATAGGTGTGTCGTTCGCCATGGCGTGGGGCTCCTACTGGTACTCGGACAAGATAGTGCTCTCGATGAGCCGGGCTCGGCTCGTCGATCGCAACCGTGAGCCCTACATCGTCAACACCGTCGAGGGTCTTGCCATCGCCGCGGGACTTCCGGTCCCTAAGACGTACGTGATCGATGACCCTGCTCCGAATGCCTTCGCGACTGGAAGAAATCCAGACCACGCAGCGATAGCAGTGACGACCGGCCTCGTTGAGAAGCTTGATCGGCTTGAGCTCGAGGGGGTTATCGCCCACGAGCTGTCACATGTGAAGAACTACGACACGCTGGTGCAAACGCTTGCCGCAGTGCTTGCGGGCACTGTCGTGCTTCTCTCGGATTGGATGCTCCACTCGTTTTGGTGGGGAGGTGGCAGGCGTCGCAGCAACAACGAAGGCGGAGGTCAGATCCAGCTCATCTTCATGGTCGTCGGTCTCGTCCTGGCGCTGCTCGCGCCGGTCTTTGCTCTGCTCATTCAGATGGCGATTTCTCGGAAGCGCGAGTATCTGGCTGACGCGAACGGCGCACTTCTCACGAGGTACCCGGCGGGACTTGCGGGCGCGCTCAAGAAGATCGCTGCAGACAACAACAAGCTCCGCTCGGCAAACAAGGCGACCGCATCGATGTACATCTACAACCCGCTCAAGGATTACCGTGCGGGGATGAACTCGCTCTTCAACACGCATCCACCGCTCGAAGAGCGCATCGCGCGACTGGAAGGGATGTGACGTGTCGCTCGCCACGCTTGTCTATCCGGTGATCGACCCCGTGGCTTTCCGGCTCGGTCCGCTCGCGATCCGGTGGTACGGACTCGCGTATGTTGCCGGATTCGTTGCCGCTGCGCTCATCCTGCGCAAGCTTAACCGCTCGTGGAAGATCGGCATCACTGATGATCAGCAGGTCGATATCGTTCTTGCCGCGATCATTGGTGTCATCGTTGGCGGACGCCTCGGCTACGTGCTTTTCTACGGCGGATCCGAGTACTTGCGCGAGCCGCTGAAGGTGTTTGCGACGTGGGATGGCGGCATGTCGTTTCACGGAGGTCTCGCGGGTATCCTGATCGCCGGGTGGTTCATCTCCAAGCGCATCGGCGTCTCGTTCCTGCAGCTTGCGGACCTCGGGGCGGTGGGTGCGCCGATCGGATTCTTGCTTGGGCGCATAACCAACTTTGTGAACGGCGAGCTCTGGGGCAGGGTCACCGACGCGCCATGGGGCATGGTGTTCCCGACTGGCGGTCCGCTTCCGCGGCATCCGTCGCAGCTGTATGAGGCGTTCCTCGAGGGTCTCGTGCTCTTCTGCGTGCTGCTCTGGCTTTCTCGCCGCAAGCGCCCTGAGGGTGTGATCTTCGGCGTGCTGCTCTCGGGCTACGCGATTTCCCGCATTCTCGTTGAGTTCGTGCGGGAGCCCGACCTGCAGCTCGGATTCATCGCGGGACCATTCACCATGGGACAGCTTCTCAGCTTGCCCATGCTGGCGGTGGGAGTGTGGGTCGTCTGGCGAGCGCTCAAGGCTGGCAAGGCATCCGCGGGATCTAACGAGGGCGAATCTGACGCCTGAGGCTACTCGGTCTCGCAGATCCGGTCCACGGGCTTCCAGCAGGGTGCTTCGCGTTGCATGCACTTGAACCCTGCCGACGGCTTGAGTCGAATGAGCGGGTCGCAGTACGCACAGTAGAACTGAGGCAGCCGTCCAACGACGTCCTTCACGTTCTCGTCGTCGTACGGATCCTCGTCGGGCTGCTCGAGAATGTGCAGCAGGTAACAGGGCACGAAGCGACCTCTCATTCTGGTTCCAAGTCGATTGTAGCGGCTTTCTCGCTATTCGTGCGTCGGCAGCGTTCTTGTGACGTGTTGTGCTTGCGCATTGACCCTGTTGGCGTGCTATCCGTAGACTAGGCGGGACCAAGGAGGTCTCTAATGCATCTTCGTCGTACCCGGGTTCTTGTTGCCTTGCTCGTGGTTTCGCTGTTGTCGGCCGGTGCCCTCATGGCTGGCTGCAAGAAGGGCGAGCAGTCTTTGGTTTCGTATTGGCCGAAGGCAGACAAGGAGCGGATCGTCCCAAAGCCTGCCGAGCCGCCCCGGTGGCCGCTGACCGGTCTTGACGCGCCTAGCGCCGAAGCGACCAAGATGCGCCTTGTCTCGGTGAAGATCGAGAACTCCCCGGAGGCTCGACCGCAAACCAACATGCAGATGGCCGATGTCGTGTATGAGAGCGTGACCGAGGGCGGCATAACCAGGTTCAACGCCATCTTCCAGTCACAAAGCCCTGACACCATCGGTCCCGTCCGCAGCGCGCGTCTGTCGGATCTCTACATCGTTCCCGAGTACAACGCGTTGTTTGTGTTCTCAGGTGCGAGCAGCACCGTGAATGCGCGGCTGAATAAGGCGGGTATCGACAACCTGAGCGAGGATGCCGGTATCTCGTATCCGTTCTCGCGTTCGAGCAGCCGCCCGCGTCCGCACAACCTCTATCTGTCGCTCGCCAAGCTCCGCGAGGAGTCTGTGAAGCGCAAGATGGATCAGACGCAGTCCCTCGTGGGATTCACGTTCGAGCGTGTTTCGAGTGAGCCGACCTCGGCCATCATGAGTGTTTCAATCCCGTTCTCGACTGCGAACAAAGTCGAGTGGACCTACGATGCCGCAAGCAAGACCTATCTGCGCGTGAACAGCGGCAAGAAGTTCATGGATGCAGCAACCAACAAGCAGATCTCGGCGCGCAACGTGGTCGTACTCTGGGCGCAGCACAAGTCGGCAAGCCAGGACAAAGTCGGCTCGACGACTTACGAGATCATCCTCAGCGGATCGGGTCAATGCTCGATCTTCCGCGACGGTCAGCGCTTCGACGGAACGTGGACGACCGATGGCACCAAGCCGCCTTCGTTCAAGTCCCAAGACGGCACGCTCATCAAGTTGAGCCCCGGTAACACTTGGTTCCAGGTGGTCCAGCCGAGCGTGAACATCACGATGAAGTGATATTTGAGCCTGTCGGTCTGGTTGTTCGCATCCTGCCGTGCGGGTAGAATCTGTAGGTCACACCGCCAGTCGGTCGCATCAGCGCGACCAAACCCCCGATATGAGGAGCGACGACCATCGTGACAGAGAACGGCACAACCACCACGGGCACGCTGCGAGTTAAGACCGGTCTCGCCGAGATGCTCAAGGGCGGCGTCATCATGGACGTTGTCAATGCCGAGCAGGCAAAGCTCGCTGAGGACGCCGGTGCGGTCGCCGTCATGGCGCTCGAGCGTGTCCCTGCTGACATTCGGGCCGCGGGCGGCGTGGCGCGCATGGCCGATCCGACCATCGTCGAGCAAGTCGTCAAGTCGGTCTCCATCCCGGTCATGGCCAAGTGCC
>DDWM01000003.1:0-1147 GCA_002345925.1 Actinobacteria bacterium UBA2286
AGCTCGTCTTCTTCTTCGACGAGGCGCACCTGCTCTTTGAAGAGGCACCCCCCGCGCTCCTCAAGAAGATCGAGCAGGTCGTCCGGCTCGTTCGCAGCAAAGGCGTGGGCGTCTACTTCGTCACGCAGAACCCGATCGACCTGCCGGAGACAGTCCTCGGTCAGCTTGGAAACAAAGTGCAGCATGCGCTTCGCGCCTTCACGCCGCGCGACCAGAAGGCCGTCACCGCCATGGCCGAGACGTTCCGCCAGAACCCCGCCGTCGACGTCTCCACGGTCGTGACCGAGCTCGCGGTCGGCGAGGCGCTGGTGTCGTTCCTGCTGGCCGACGGCTCCCCCGCTCCCGTCGAGCGCGCGCTCATCGTGCCGCCGCACGGCCGCATCGGAGCTGCCACCCCCGAGGAGCGCGCCGCTGTGATCCGCAGCTCCGTGCTGTTCGGGCATTACGAGCAGGTCGTGGACCGAGAGAGTGCCGAGGAGATGCTCGAGTCTCGCGCTGCCGCGATAGTCGCAGCGCAAGCCGCAGCTGCGGCCGCCGCACCAGCCCCGGCTCCCGCGCCGTCGAAGGCACCCGCCAAAGCTCGCACGGGCGGTCGCCGCGACTCGATGCTTGAGGCGATGGGCAAGTCCGCCGTGCGCGCGATGGGCAGCCAGATCGGTCGGGCGATCATGCGCGGTGTTCTCGGGACGATGACGAAGAAGTAGCGTTTGGCGGCCACACCAACGGGGCGGGGTATGATTAGCACCGAATCGTTCGTGAATGGAGGAGTCATGCGCCGCTCACTCGCTTTGTCCTTAACTCTGCTGCTGGCGCTCGCCCTGCTTTCTGGTGGCGTCACCGGCTGCAAGCGAAAGACCGCAGGCCCTGTCCCGGCCGGTGATGCAGAGTCAGCTGTGACGACTGCGCCGTCCTCGGTGGCATCTGAGAGCACCAGCCCGACCGGCACAAGCGGAGAAGTCGCTGAATCCGACTCGGCAACCAACCCGCCACTCCCCGCTGATGCCCCGCCAACGAAGATGAAGGTCAAGCTCTACTTCGGTTACGAAGATCGCGTGCTCGCCGTGGAGCGCGAAGTGCCGTACTCACAAGCGGTGGCAAAGACCGCGATGATCGAGTTGCTGAAGGGGCCGAGCGCAACAGAGCTGAA
>DDWM01000003.1:1159-64835 GCA_002345925.1 Actinobacteria bacterium UBA2286
GGACGCACCGCCCGGGTCGACCTCTCAGGTGAGTTCGATGATGGCGGCGGCACGCTTTCTATGACAATGCGCCTCGCGCAGGTTGTCTACACGCTCGCGCAATACAGCACCGTGGACTCGGTTGAGTTCTACATGAACGGCAAGCGGGTTGAGGTGTTCAGCGGAGAAGGCATCATGCTCGACTCGCCGCAGAAGCCGCAAGACTACTACAGCCTGATTCCGATTGACGCCTGAGTTCCAGAGGCGACAAGCGAATCACAGAAACGACAATCGCCCGGCATTTATGCCGGGCGATCAGCTTTGGCGCGGTTCGTTCTCAGGCGGACCAGCGACCATGTGTACCCGGGTGGGGAACCCGGTATCCAGGCGTAAGGGGGGACGCCTAGATGTAGGACAGCAGAGCTGTCAGTGCGAAGATCAGGCCAAGCGCCGCGATGGCACGGCCGGGATAGATGACGCCTTCACTAAGACTGTCTTTGAAGCTCATGGAGAACATGGCAGGCTCCTTTTGTTTGCGTGACTGCCTTCACTAGTCATTATCGGCTCGGTGACTCCTAAATTCCATTTACTGTTTCTTCTGCATAACGTAAGCTGTACTAATGCTTAACGTTCACCGCATGACACTCCTCCGAGAGGTCGCCTCCCGGGGCAGCATCGCCGCTGCAGCCGAGGCGCTATACCTCACGCCTTCTGCAGTCTCGCAGCAGCTCTCAACACTCGAGCGAGAAGCCGGCGTCGAACTCCTCGAGCGCGTTGGCCGAGGTGTCCGCCTGACGCATACGGGCATCAAGCTGGTTGCATACACCGAACGTGTCCTCGCAGTCCTCGAAGAAGCCGAGGCCGATTTGCAGGCTGTGTCCGAGGGCGTTGCCGGACAGCTGCGCACCTGCGCCTTTCCAACGGCAGCTCGCGCCTTGCTCGTCCCTGCCCTGAAGCGTATGCGCGCCGAGCATCCGCTCCTGGCTCTCTCGATGGTGGACCTTGAGCCGGAGGACAGCCTACCGATGCTTAAGACCGGAGACCTGGATGTCGTTCTGACCTACGGCTTCGACCGTCTGCCAGAGCGTCCCGACCCCGGGATCGAGCGGCATTTGCTACTGACCGAGCCGCTCTACATCGCCGTCCCCGACACGGATCCACGTGCGACTGGCCCGGCGAAGCTCTCTGACTTCCGCGACGACAACTGGGTCGTCGGGCGAGACGGCTCACCTTTCCTCGACGTCATGATCCGTGTTGCTGCCGAAGCCGGGTTCGAGCCGCGTGTTGAGCTCCATAGCAACGACTACCAGGTTCTTCTCTCGGCGGTACAGGCTGGTCTCGGAATCGCGCTCGTGCCCCCGCTCGCTTTCTTCGCGCAGTACCCCGGAGTGGTGTGCCTTCGCACGTCCGACGTGCAGATCAACCGGCGAGTGCTGGCTGTTATCCGTCGTGGTAGTGGCGGAAGGCCCGCCATTGAGGCAGCGCTGGGCGTACTACGAGATGTGTCGCGTGAAGCGGTTGCCCGATACGAGACGCTCGTACCGCTCGCCGGATAGGCTACCCGGCCGAGTAACGTGCGGGTATCTCCAGGGTGAACGTCGAGCCTTCACCGGGGGCGCTCTTAAGCCAAAGCGACCCGCCGAGCGCGCTCGCCAACTCCTTACAGATCGCAAGTCCCAGACCGGTACCATCTGGCTTGTCATCAGCAGGCGTCTCAACCTGCGCGAATGGCTCGAAGATGCGCTCCTGATCGGCCAGGGCGATACCCACGCCTGTGTCTGCTACCGAGATGCGACGGTATTCGCCCACTTCGAACACCTTGACCGTCACGGCTCCGTCACGAGGAGTGAACTTCACCGCATTCGAGACCAGGTTGCGTACGATCTGGCCGAGCAACCCGGCATCTGTCTCGGCTATCACGCCTCCGGTCGGCTCTAGCACAACCGTGACACCGCGCTCGTGTGCGAGCGGTTCGATCAGATCGACGACCCGCTCGGCAACCTGCCCGAGCTCGACATTCGTCGGCGTCACGACAGCGTGACCGGATTCGACTCGCTCGAGTTCAAGAAGACGCTCGACCAGCGCCAGCAACTCCTGGCTGGAATCAGCCATCAGCTGAAGCTGCTTGGCTTGCTCGGCATTGATCTCACCTGGTGCGCCCGAGAGCAAAAGGTCGGTGAAGCCCTTCACCGCGCTAAGTGGCGTCTTGAGCTCGTGGCTCACGTTGGCAACGAACTCGTGCTTTGAGCGGTTCACTGCCTCAAGCTCACGGTTGACCGCGAGTAGCTCAACGGTGCGCTCATCGACGGTTCGCTCCAGATCCAGGCTGTAGCGCGCCTGGGCATCGAGAAGACCCTGTCGCGCCTCCTCGCGCTCGGTCACATCAACAAAGGCGACCACACTCCCCTGTGCGGCGCCGGGAAGCGCCTCTGCACCAAGCGGACTGGATGAGACCGAGAGCGCAACCTTCTTGCCGCCGGTCTCTACGATGCACGTTGATCCGAGGAGCCTGGTGCCCTTTGCAAGGCTCTCCAGCGACAGAGGCTTGATTGACGAGTCCTGCGTAGACAGACACGTCAGGTCACCGGGCATGCTGAGGGACTCATCGGCCCCGGTCTCCAGCCTGAGCGTTTCTCGCGCCATGTCGTTTGCGAAGGCGATCGTGCCGGCAGACGTGACAAGCATGATCCCGGTCGGGCTGGTGTCCACGATCGCCGTAAGCAACCTGTGCTCTGAGTTCAGCAACTCGCCGGCGCGCCGGACATCGTTGTAAAGCCGCGCGGTGTACATCGTGTAAACCGCATAAGCCACAAATGGCACGAAGAGAATCTCAACGTAGTCCTCGTACTCATCAAGCACGGCGGATATTCCTGCGTGCTCAAGGATGTTCGAGAATGCAACGAAGATGTACACGATCACAGCCAGGGCGAAGAAGAGCTTGATCACCCTGCTGTAAGGGCGGGAGTCCTCGAAGCTCTCGCGCAAGACAAGCACGAGCGCGATTGAGAATGCCAAGAACGAGACGACATCAAGCGCAACGACCAGCCATTCAGCCATCAAATCAGCCCCGAACCGGAATGCCGTCGATAGTTGAGAAGTGCCGCAACAGCGAGAATCCCAGCGGCGGCGTACGAGGCGTGCTCGAGGACGTTGAATGCCACCGGCCAAGCGAAGCCCTCGGCGATTGTGAAGGTGTACGCACAGACGACAGCCAGATACGAAGCGAAAAGTAGCCGCTTGTATGGCCGGATGGGCGCTCGGCCGCTCGAAGCGATAATCGGCAGCAGCACGAGCGCTATGACGAGATCGACTACTTCGCTGGACTGAAGCAAGTGAGGGTCCCTAGTCGTAAACGTCCGACGTTCCTCACAGTTTAACCGTCAATAACCCAAACGCACCCTTATTCTTCCTGAAGTCCCTCGTCGAATCGCAACGACAGTGAATTCATGCAGTATCTAGCGCCCGTCGGCCGAGGCCCATCCTCAAAGACATGTCCGAGGTGTGAGCCGCACCTACCGCACTTGATCTCAGTCCGGGCCATGCCGTGGCTTGCGTCGAATTCCTCGACGATAGCGTCCGGGGAGATTGGGTCCCAGAAGCTCGGCCAACCACTGCCTGAGTGATACTTCGTCTCGGAGCTGAACAGAGGGTTCCCGCAAGCGCGACACCGATAGATGCCGTCTTCATCCAAGTCGACATACTCGCCGGCAAAGGGCGGCTCGGTACCAGCCTCACGCAAGACGCGGTACTCCTCGGGAGTGAGCGTTTTGCGCCACTCCTCTTCAGAGCGAAAGTCACTCTCCATCGAATCCTCCATTTAGCGCCCGATCGGAACACAAACGGTGTGCTTCAGCATTTCGTTGCCGACGACACTGAGACCGTACGAATCGATCTCCGCTTCAAGCTCCTCGCAGGTACCGTTGCCGTCCAGGTAGCCGTTCAAGCGCGCAGCGGCAGTCGAATCACGGAAGTCATCCGCATCGGGATAGTACCCACGCATCTCGCGGAATAGCGCCGGGGCGTTCCGGAGGCGGTACTTCTGATGGTATTCCTCGGCCATGTAGAAGCGGTCCAGCGGCACTATGCTCGTGTAGATCGTCCCGATTGTCGCCGAGAGACGATCGCGGCTCTCCTCGGCCAGGCGCCGCTGCTCCTCGTCGTGAAACAGGACAGCCGACATATACTGCCGCGAGAAAGGCCTGCTGGTTGGGCGATGGGCCGCCCAGAAGACGTCGAGCAGATCGGCATACGAGACACGCGTAGGGTCGAAATCGATCTCGACGGTCTCCGTGTGGTCACCGATCGTCTTGTACGTAGGATCAGCGGTTGTGCCACCGGCGTAGCCAACTCTCGTGCGGATGACGCCGGGAATCTGCCCGAACCGGGCATCGGGTCCCCAGAATCAACCGAGCGAGAAAGTCGCCGTCTGGAAGTCGGCCGGTGCGGCGGCGTCGATTGCCGGATTAGTGAGCGCGTCGGCGCGCTGTGCGTTTGAGAGGCTCATTGGTGTGCTCCTTCGTTGGACGCCTCGTTTGAAGCAAGTGTCGCGCCGGGTTACTCCGGATGGTAGGTAGACTCAAGATCATCAGCGACCTGGCCGAGGAAGAGACCGACGTCCGTCACGATGCCGATCGTCTGGAAACTGCCGCGATCTGAGAGCTTGGTGACGACCGCCGGGTTGATGTCTACGCACACCGTTGTGACGGCCGCGGGGAGCATGTTTCCGGTCGCGATCGAGTGCAGCATCGTCGAGAGCATGATGCACGCACCGGCGGTGCGGCAGTAAGGGCGCATCGCGCGCTGGGCCTCAACTGCATCGGTGATGACATCGGGCAGCGGGCCATCGTCGCGGATCGATCCGGCAAGCACGTACGGCGTGCCGGTCTTCACGAGCGTATACATGAGGCCCTCAGTAAGAACTCCCTGCTCAACAGCCTGTCTGATGCCGCCAACACGTCGGACGGTGTTGATCGCGCGCAAATGGTGCTCGTGGCCGCCGACCTTCGGGATTCCCTCAGAAATCGAGACGCCGAGCGACGTTCCGTATATCGCTGACTCGATGTCGTGCGTGGCGACCGCATTTCCGCCGAAGAGCACGCTGACGTACCCCATCTCGACGAGTCGCGCGAGGTGCCCGGCTGCGCCGGTGTGCACGACGGCGGGACCAACTACCGCAATGACTTCCTTGCCGGCAGCGCGAACGTCGCGAAGCATGCGGGCTATCTCGGCCACGACCTGCGCTTTCGGCTTCTCCGAGGAGACGGCTGAGTTCATGAACTCGAACGCCTGGCCGGCACGTGGACGCTCGATCGGCTGCACGCGGAGTCCACCGTGGCCGACAACGTAGAGCTCACCCTCGCGAGTATCGGCCATCGGGATCGTCTCGGCGGTACCGGTGGTCGGATCGACGCGAACGCCGAGGTCCATCTCGGGATTCTGCACGCGCACCCAGAGCCCGCCGATACGAACCGCAGTCTCAAGGTTGGTGGTGGAATAGAAGCCCTCCGGGAAAACGCCGTCGCACGGTACGGGCGCGAGCACTGCGTCGTCGGGGTGTAGCGGCACGACACCAAAGAGCTGAACCGAGCCGAGAAGCTCCTCAAGGTGCTCCTGGTCGCGGCCTTTCACGCGCATCTCGGCTACCGAGGCATCTTCGTTGGTGCGACCGACCTCGAAAGAGAGGGTCTCGAACTCCCCGTCGAGTGCCACGATCGTGTCCATGATCTGAGACATGATCCCTGAGTCGATGAGATGTCCTTCTACGCGGACGTCTTCGTAGGGGCGGTGGGGCATGGGTGTCCTCCTCGGCATATGCACGTGATGCGGTCGATTATCCACTAAACGCGCCGAGGAGACACGCTGAACGCGTAGAGGCCGCCCGAAGGCGGCCTCTGACCCGGGTCCCGCGCGCAGACTATGCGGTAGGCGGCGTCTGCACGGGCGCGTATGCCCACGCCGGCCTGACCACCATCCCCCGCTTACCCTTGGCGTACACCATGAAGTAGTAGAGCACTGCCGGGAACTGCAGGAATGCGATCAAGAGCGCCCACAGCAGGCGGTTGCTGCTTGTGGCAGTCGAGCCCGGATACTCCCACTCTTCACGAATGATCGAGTCGATGAGCATCCAAACCCACAAAAGCGGCAGAGCGAGCGCGAGCAAGACCATCACTACCGTGAACGCGGTAGCCACTAGCGCGAATCCGATTCCGAATATCTCCATCGTCGTGCACTTCCTTTCGATGCGTTTCTGCCAGTTGTTCATTGCGGCTGCCCGATCAGGGCACCATCTCGATTACGACTTCACCAACGCCTCTACGCAGCACGAGGTCGAGCTTCACATCCGCGTTCTCGTACGCAGAGTTCACGAGGGCGTCACCGTCTTGCATGAAGCCATCGGCCTGATACCGTCCCACACCATCTCGATAGCCGACGATTCGCACGCCAACGTTCTCGGGCACCCGTAGTGTCATCGCACCGACGCCGCAATCGATGGCGCCTGTCAGGTTGTGCAACCGGTCACCCGAGAGGTCGATCGTCGTATCGCCGGCTCCCACATCAACTTGCAGGGTGCGAATGTCGAGTCCCGCCAGGTCTAAAGTCGCTTCTCCTGCACCCATGTAGACCGTGAGGTCTAGGGGCACGCTGGGAGAGAAGCCGAGCGACCAGTCGTATGTGTTCTCGTTGCCAAAATCAAACCGGATCTTCCCCGGCGTGTTGATCGACAAGTCGCCCTTTGTACCGTTCACTTCGTACTTCACTTCGGGCTCCCAGGAGGCGTCACTGTAGCCGAAGTCCGCCTTCATCAAGTCCGTGTCGGCTGAGCCGATGTCCAACTGACCAGCTCCCATGTTGATCCGTGCCTGGACTTCTGTGGCGCCCTGAAGCGTCACGCTCTCACTCGACTCCGCGTAGGTGCCTCTCGGCAGCTCAACTCGGACACACCCTGTCACTGCGACCGCCATGGCCACCAGGACGGCCGCACCGATCATGAATCGCGTTCTCATCTTCAAACCCCTCCTATAACCGGTCAGGCCGCAGCCTGATCCGGAGCATCTGAGTACCGGCCCACTAGCATCGCCTTGGCATATGCAGCGTGACCCTTCCCGATCAGCCTCACGATGTGCAGCGTGACGACATAGCCGAGCAGACCAACGAACATCACGAGCGGCGTCGCCCAGGGCTGCAGGATGTAGCCATAGCCACCCATTTGGATGAGCGGGTAGTCGGTGAACAGCTGCGCAACCGGCCAAACGACTCCCACGGTAGATAGCGTGAGTGCCAACACACCCAGCGTGAAGTAGACGATGCCAAGTGGCAGCTGCAGCACCATGTAGAGCAGCGTCGTCCACGTGCGCCCGTCGGTGAACCAGAACTTCACCCGCGAGACCCAATCGCCCTTCACGAACGCGGTCCTGGGGCGTCTCGGCATACGCACGCCGAGCATCGACTCAACAACGCGACCCTCGGCAAGAGAGATCGCTCTGACCGCCGCGAAGAAGCCGACGAGCAGCGGGAGCCCGACGAACAGCGGGATGAGGCTCAGCGAGAGCGGTAGCAGCACGGACACGAACGTGAAGTACGCGATGCCCATCACGAACGCGAAGAACAGGTAGAACAACGAGCCGTAAGCACGCGGGTCGACCAGTACTCCGAAGAACCCGCCAACTTTGCCCTTAGGCGCCTTCGGCACCGGCGCCATGAGCGCGCGAGCCACAGTCACCTCGGTATCGCGATATGCCTGCGCGACCTCTTCGGGCGAGCCATAGCTCTCGACCGCAGCGGCAAAACTCGCCTCATCCGTGCCCTCTGCCATCTCGGCTCGAAGGTACTCCTCGGCGTCATAGAGCGCGTCTTGCACAAGCGCGGGATCCGCACCGGCAAGCGCCGTCCTTAAATCAACCAGATACTGTTCGATCATCTCAGCCACGACCTCCCTCCAGGGTCCCGTCCACGAAGTCGCGAGTCCGCGACCACGTCACCTTCCACTGCTCAAGAACTTCCCGTCCCGTCGGCGTAATCGTGTAGTACCGCCTCGGCGGACCTGATACCGATGGCTCGACCGTACTGCCGAGAAGACCCTGCGCCTCCAGCTGCCTGAGCACGGGGTAAAGCGTCCCCTGCTTGACCGGCACGCTCTCGGCTGCGGCTCCCTCCAGACGCTTCGCGATCTGGTAGCCGTACAGCGCCTCACTCGACTGGTCGAGAATGGCAAGCAGCACCAGCGAGACCGTGCCCGAGTTCAGCTCCTTCTGGAACTTGCGGACGATCGATTCGCTTATCTCCGTCATGTGCGCCACCTCCTCGTTCCGTCAACTTAGTAGTGTTATTAACTTCACACTAGTTCGACTCCATAATACTGTGAACTTCACACTAGTCAAGAACTTTCTTCGGAATTCTTGGACAAACCAGGGGCAGACGGGAATCGTCATATGTGTAAGACCGTTTTGCCGAGGAGGTCGCCATGCGGACGCAACGGTTGATCATGGTTGTTACTGCGGTGCTCATCGCGCTGCTGATGCTCGTCGCCTGCTCCCCCTCACCGCCTGAGGAAGCGGCGTCGATCAGCGGCGTTATCACTACAGTGACGCCGGGCTACGGCACTCTCGGCAGCGTCTTGGTGGAGGGAACAGAAGGGTCGACGAGCGTATACGACAAGGCGTCAGTGAACATCACCGCTTCAACGACGCTGCTGCGCAAGACCGGCGACAGCTACGAAGGCGTCGCCTATTCGGACTTGAAGGTCGGGATGGTCGTGGATGTGTGGTTCACCGGCCCGGTAGCCGAATCCTACCCTGTGCAGGCAACCGCAGACGCGCTCGTTGTGGTCGAGTGACGCCCAAGCGCTTACTCGGCTACGATAGTGGCCCACACCAAATCAGGGAGACGACCCGTGAGCATAAATGAAGCGTTCAAGACAATATTCAGCGATCGAGATTGGGCCAAGAAGCTCGGACTCGGAGCACTGGTGTCGCTAATCCCGTACGTGGGAGCGGTCACCATGCTCGGCTATTCGCTGCGGCACCTTCGCGACATCGCATGGGATCGCGCGCAGGAACTGCCTGTGTGGAAGGCTTGGATCGAGTACCTCAAGACCGGGTTCTTCGCAATGTTGGTCGGAATCGTCTACGCCCTGCCGATCACGCTCATAATCACGTTCGTTGTCGTCGTGACCATCGCGCTCGGCACGGTCGGTCTCCGGCAGTCTGGCTCGCCGGCTGCGCTGATTCTGATGGCGGTAGTCCTCTTCTTCGTTAGCGGGGCTCTGTCGCTCCTCAGTCAACTGGTGCTGTGGCCGGCGTACACGCAAGTCGCCTTGTACGACACGCTTCAGTCTGGCTTCGACTTCAAGGGCATCTATGCGCGCGCCAAGTCGAACGCTCCAGCGTACTGGCAGGCAGCACGCGCGACTCTGCTGCTCTCAGGCGCATCTCTACTCATCATGGGCGTGCTCTGGGGTGGTTGGCTCGCACTCTTCGGGGCAGCACTCTTCGGCATATCCTCGGATGCCAGCCCCATCGGGATGTTGCTCGTGCTCCCCGCCGAGTTCGTGATGCTTGCCCTCACCATGCTCATCAGCGTTCCGGTCCAGATCGCCACTTCGCACATCTGGGGCGGATACGCGCGCTCCGCGTATGACCTTGAGAATCCAACCGTCACGGAAGCCGAGATACAGGCCGAGTACGCGCCCGAGCCGCTGCCCGATTACCTTCCCCCCGCCCCTGTTCAATAGTGCCGTCCGTCACAGCGGGTTGCAGCTTCGGCACGTTCGGGCCGATACTCTATATGTATCGCCCGGACGCTGAAGGAGCCGTACCATGTTTCGCAGCCCGCGCCCGGCGGCCCGTCTAGCGGTCGTCGCCGCCCTCACACTTGTCATGGCGCTTGGCGCCTCCCCCGCGTATGCCGCGATGTCGCGTTCGCTCGTGATGTCGCGCGCGCAGCATTGGGTCGATCTGGTGATTCCATACAGCCAGACCACCTATCGAGATCTGGACGGTAAGTCCGTTTCGTACTCAAGCGGCTACCGGACGGATTGCTCAGGGTTCGTGTCCATGTCCTGGAACACGTTCAAGCCCGGGTACTCGACTCGCACGCTCCAGCAGACGGCCACACCTATCACCAAGGAGGCCCTTCAGGTTGGCGATGCGCTTGTCTCCTACAACTACCACGCCGTGATCTTTGGCGGTTGGGTGCCGGGCACCAACCGCACCAAGTTCTATGAGTATCAGATGGGCTCCGAGGTCTCGCCCGGCGATGGCACGGGCATGCGTATCGAAACGTACCCCGGGTACTCGCCAAAGGACAGCCCGTACATCCCGTATCGCCTAAACGGAATCACCGAGAACATCGATTACACCGGCTTCATCGAGCCGGTCGAGGGCTCAAACCGGTATAAGACCGCCGTGGCCGCATCGCGCTCAGCGTTCGCCACTGGCACCGCCGCAGCGGTCGTCGTGGCCTCAGGCGAGAACTGGCCCGACGCACTTGGCGCATCGGCACTCGCTGGTGTGATCGGCGGACCGGTGCTTCTCACCACCCCTGATTCGCTGCCGAGCGAAGTCGCTGCAGAGATCAAGCGTCTCGGCGCGAAAGAAGCAATCGTGGTTGGCGGGGAATCGAGCGTCTCCAGTCGCGTGTTCAGCGCGCTAGACTCCATCACCGGGGTTATCGCAACCCGTGTGGCGGGCGCAGACCGCTATGAGACCTCAGCCCTTATCGCGGGTGAAGCCGTCCGCCGAAAGAAGCTGTCGGGCACGTATACCGGCACGGTGTTCGTAACGACCGGTGTGAACTTCCCGGATGCGCTGGCCGCCTCGCCACTGGCAGCGAAATCATGCTGGCCGATCCTGCTTACCAAACCCGAGGCGCTCTCCCGAGATGCAAGCAACGCAATCAAGTCGATCGGTGCCAATCACGTTCTCGTTCTTGGCAGCGCGTCAGCTGTGAGCACGACCACCGAAGCCGATCTTGATGAGCTACTCGGCGATCCCTTGAAGGTCATCCGCCTACAAGGCAAGACACGCTACGACACCGGCTATGAGATTGCCACATACGGGCTCGCCAACTGCGGTCTTGGTATGAACGGAGTCGCAATCGCAACCGGCGAGAACTTCCCCGACGCACTGGCTGGCGGAGTAATGGCTGCCCGCAGCGGCACGGTGCTCATGCTGACACCGCCGAAGTGGCTGGATGCGGACGTGGCCGACCTGCTGCTCAAGAACGCAGCGACCGCGGGCAAACCTCGGGTGCTCGGCGGCGTGACCTCGGTCTTGCCGATCGTGCGAGAGGCTATCGCGCTTGCCGTTGGCTCCGGGGTGCAGTAGCGCCTTACGCCTCGGCCATCTCGCGCTTGAAGGCAGAGATCGCTTCTCGGTACTCAGGCATGCTCGTGCCGAGAATCTGGGTCGCCAGGATAGCCGCGTTCTTCGCGCCGTTGATCGCCACGCAGGCGACCGGCACACCCGTGGGCATCTGCACCATCGAGAGCAGTGAATCCAGCCCACCAAGATCGCTGGTCTTCATCGGCACGGTGATGACCGGCAGCGGTGTGTAGGCTGCAACGACTCCGCCGAGGTGAGCGGCCTTGCCCGCAGCCGCGATAAGGACCTTCAGCCCACGGTCGCCGGCGCTCGACGCCCAGTCGTGCACGGTGCCGGGATTGCGATGCGCGGACGCAACCAGCAACTCAAACGGAACACCCAAGGCCTCAAGCTGCTTGGCGCACTCCTCCATGACAGTCATATCGGACTTGCTACCCATGACGATTCCTACGAGTGGCGTGCCTGCCATGTGATGCCCCTTTCGGATGTGCTATTTACCAAGCCCGGAGTCAATGAAGTATGTGTCCGAGGCGGTCTGCTTCTCAGTCACCTGTGTGTCTAGTTCGCCCAGCTGCTGTGAAACCTCAGCGATCGATGCCGAAAGCTCATCGACCTTCGCGGTGTCATCGCTTCCCGACTTGATGAGCTCGTAGAGCGACTTGGTGTCGGCGATCAACTTGATGCCAAGGTCGTCCATCTGGCCTAGAAGCTTCGCGATCTCAACTTGCTGAGCTGCATATGTCTTGATTTCGTCGGCAACATCGTAGCCTTCGATCTTCTGGAACTCGGCTTCGATCTGCCCGATGATGTCTTTGCGCTCGGTGAACCTGGTACTCGCTTCGTCAAGCGCTGCTATGCCAGGGACCACACCTGCAGCGGTCATTTCGGCGGTGCTCGCCTCGTCCATCAGTGTGGCGATCTTCTCATCAAGAGCCGTGTACTCTTGCGACAGTTCGTTTGCTGCGGAGATCGCGGCGTTAGCGTCTTTGGTCTGATCGCATCCGGCAAGGCCGAGAACAAGAATGCCTGCGAGCATGACGGCCATGAGCTTGGTGATGCGGGTCATGAATCCCCCTCGGAGAAGTTGAATTCTCCGAATGGTAACCGAGCGCAAGCGGGTCGGCAAACTACAAACCCGTAATGTGACTACGGGAGCGGCTTCTCGGTTGCCTCGGCCACGGCACATTCGGCGTCAGCGCACGTCTGAGAACCGTCGCCGAAGAGCAGCTGGCGCTCGTCCTCGGGCAGACTCGCACGTGCCGAGTCGCGCAGGCTGTTAAGGTTGGCGAACATCTGTCGCATCATCGCGACCGTGAGATATCGCCCCTTCGGAGTGAGCGTGAACTCCTCGGCGGTATCGGTGGCGAATGCACCGGCAACTCGGAAGAAACTGACCTCGGGGAAGAGACCGCGCTCAGGCGTGACGCCGAACTCGGCGGCGAACTCGCGCTTGTCCAGGCGTAGACCGAACAGGTCCATCAAGAACCGATAGCGCATACGGTCTTTGAGCGTGGAGCGCTTGCAGCCAAGTGAGACGGACTGATGCCCGGCCTCGATCGCCTCGCCGTACTTGCGAAGCGAGAACGTGTTCACAAAGATCTTTCCGCCGAGATAGGAGAACGCGCCGGAACCGACGCCCACGTACTCCTCGTAGTCCACGATGTACTCGTCGATCATGCCGCCGCCCGTACGCGAGAACGTCCACGCGGTCGCATGCTCAAAGGTGTCCGAGAGCTCACGAGAGAGCATCTCGTAGTAGCGGGCTTCTCGGCCATAGTCGACCATGCCCACGGTGCGCTTGAGCGCGGTCGCAACGGAGCGCGACGCCATGAGCGGGTAGAAGGTCGTCTGGTTGCACTTACTCGCCTTGAGCATCTCCACGTCTTTGAGGAGATGCGCCTCTGTCTGGCTCGGGAAGTTGAAGATCATGTCCACATTGAGCGAGTGGAAGAAGCCCTCCAGCGACTGGAGGCGCTCCAGGATCTCGGCACCTGACCCGTATTTGTCGTAGCGGTCCATCTGCTTGAGCAAGTCGTCGTCAAAAGACTGAACGCCTACCGAGAACCGCTGGACGCGGTCCTTGAGCGGTTCGAGGATCTCCGGGATGAGGTGGTTCGGGTTCGTCTCGGTGGAGACTTCTTTGATGTTGAATAGCTCGCGCGCGAGGTCGATGGTCTCGCAGAGCTCATCGATGAGGATCGTGGGAGTGCCGCCGCCGATGTACAGTGCGGGGAAGTCGTAGCCAAGCGCGGCAACCATGCGCATCTCGTCACGGAGATTCTTGAAGTAGCGGCGCGCCGGGTCCTCACTGAATGGGAAGCGGTTGAACGAGCAGTACGGGCAGAGCCTCTCGCAGAATGGGACGTGCGCGTAGAGCATGTACGGACGCCCGGCGACGGGGCCGGGAAGTCCGGCCACCGGCTTAGGATTGTCCGAGAAATATGAACCCTGCGCGATCTCTACCGCGCGCGACAGCACCCGTTCAGTGAGCAAGAGCCTATGCCTCCCCAAGCGCCTGAAGCGCCTTGAGTCCGATGTCGGTCCGATACTCCATACCCAGGAAGTCGATGAGGTCGACGGCCTCATAGGCGCGCTTGCGGGCCTCGGCCATAGTCGGCGCGAGCGCGGTGACGTTGAGGACGCGCCCACCGTTTGTAACAAGCGCACCGTCTTTGATCATCGAGCCGGCATGGAAGACCGTGACGCCGGGAACCTTGTTGGCCTCGGCGACGCCACCGATTGGCAGCTCCTTGGTGTAGGAACCCGGATAACCTCCCGCAGCGAGCACGACCGAGACGGCGGCTTCATCGCTCCACTCGAGTGTGACCTCCGAGAGGCGCTTCTCTGCAGTTGCGAACATGATGTCAACGAGGTCGGTCTTGAGAAGCGGAAGCACTACCTGCGTCTCGGGATCGCCGAAGCGTGCGTTGTACTCAAGCACCTTGGGCCCCTCGGCGGTGAGAATGAATCCGCCGTACAGCACGCCGCGATAGTCGATGCCCTCATCGCGCATGCCGGCGACCGTACGCTCGAGAATCGCGACCATCTGAGCGAGCATCTCGGCGTCGACTGCTGGAACGGGTGTGTAGACGCCCATGCCGCCGGTGTTGGGTCCCTCATCGTTGTCGTACGCGCGTTTGTGGTCCTGCGCGGGCACCATCGGCAGCACGGTCACGCCGTCTGTGAAGGCAAGGAGGGAGCACTCCGGACCTTCGAGATAATCCTCGATGACGACGATCTCGCCGGCCTCGCCGAACTCGCCCTCAAAACATGCCTGAACGGCCGCATTGGCAGCATCCACGTCCATTGCAACCGTCACGCCCTTGCCTGCGGCCAGACCATCGGCCTTTACGACGATTGGCGCGCCGTGCTCCTGAATATAAGCCAGCGCCTCGTCCTTGCCCTCAAACGCCTCGGCCTTCGCGGTTGGGATATCGTGCCTGCCCATAAGATCCTTCGCGAAGATCTTGGAACCCTCGATTTCCGCGCCCGCAGCACCGGGGCCAAAGCACGGCACTCCGATGACATCGAGCAGGTTGGCCAGGCCGACCACGAGAGGGACTTCGGGTCCGACGACGACAAGGTCAACCGGGTTGCTTTCGACCCAAGCGACGATCGTCGCCGGGTCGTCGATCTCAGCCGCAACATTGACGGCAAGCTCTGCCGTTCCGCCGTTGCCGGGCATACAGAATAGCTCGGGCTTATGTGCCGAGCGTGATAGTGCTGAAACGATAGCGTGCTCGCGACCGCCGCCGCCGATTACAAGAATGCGCATGGGTGACCCCCGGGTTGCCGGAACCAGGACTCACCGATTGTAGCGGATGCGTCCAGAGCCGGTGACCCTACGCAGCGATTGTTACCCGGCATCCTCGCAAAGGAACGCAGTCGCGTGCTCCCACTCACCAAAGCAAGACCACGAATCAACAATCCCCCAGGAAACAAGCTGCGCGTATATGTGCTCAGGGGCGTAGACCGCAAAGCGGCCGTCGGCACCGAGCTCACGCGAAGCTATGATCATCGCGGCGATCATAGACCCTCCGAGCTCCCCTAGCCCCGATAGATCGGCGAGAACTCGCGGAGATGGGACGGAGAGGGCGTCAGAAAGCAGCGCTCGGATACTAGACACATCATCTATATCAGCGTCCATGAGACGGATGATGGATATATCACGCTTGAGCATTGTCTTTCCTGACTGCCGGACCGATTGAGGGCTCCGGGGCGAAGCCGTCTTGAACAGTACGCCGCGACGAACGGTAAGACTCAATAGGCCATTAGGATAATCGCTCGTGAAACCGACTGCGTCGCCTCTACACCTTCTCCGTTTCCTCGGCCAGCCCGAGCCTGAATGCCAGCGCGACCGCCTCACTCCGATTGGAGGCACCCAGCTTCTTGAAGACAGCCGCGACCTGGTTCTTCACTGTGCTGACTGAGACATCCAGGGACTTCGCGATCTCACGATTAGTCGCACCGGTCGTGAGCATTCTGAGTACTAGCGCTTCGCGCTTGCCGAGAGGCGGATGCTCGATGCCGGCCGCTCCAAAGTGCTCTTCAAGATAACGGAGCCGGTCGAGGACCAACCTGGATAGTGGCGACGGCAGCAGCACTCCGGACTCCCCAAACATCCGGACGGCTTCAACGATCAGCTCCGGTGCCACATCCCTGGTGAAGAACCCATCCGCGCCAGCGACGAGCAGATCGATGAGCTGCGGATCGCCAGGATTGCCTATCAGCATGATGCGCGTGTCAGGACACACCCGGACAAGCTCGCGTACCGCTGAGACGTCAACGGAGTTGGTCTCTACGAGCGCGATGTCGGCACCGCAGTCCAGAGCTATCGCCCAGAAGCGTGACCGATCGGTCTCTATTCCTACCACGTCGAACCGACGTCCGGTCACAAGAGCAAGGGCCAGCGGCTCCAGCGTAGACCTGCGCGAGCCGAGCAGGAGGACAGACACAGCACTCACGACGATCACCATCCTTTGGCGATCTGTGCGCGGGCAGGCCTGCCCCTTGCGGCCTGTACGAGCGGCTCCGTGGATAGTCCAAACGGCTATCTCTACCGTTTATCATCGGCATCTTACCGCTCGTCCATTAGGATAAATTAGATTCGTGGGAAGCTATTTGCGGTATCTACTCTGAACCCGATATGCCGACTCAAGGAGAGACACCAATGGATGACGCGACAAAGACCGTCCTCGACGCGATGCACGCGGCCGGAGAGCCGTTGAATGCCGGCGCTGTGTGTGAGATGACGGGCCTGGATCGAAAGGACGTCGACAAGGCTATGGCGTCGCTCAAGAAGACGGGCGATATCGAATCGCCCGTGCGCTGCAAGTGGCAGCCCAAGGCGTAGCGGGACAGCCGCTGCGCAGCAGCCCCTACCGCAGTGCGGCTTCCACGGACCTGCGCACGGCGGCGCTCAGCGCTAGATCGCTTCCGAGGTAGCGGACTTCGCGGATCGCCGCCTTGTTCGCTGTCAGAACCGCCTGACACTCGGGCGCGATCACGTTCGAAGGCGTGAGCAGCAGCACTCCACCATCTCGACTTTGCAGAACACCACCCGAGAGTGCGTCGGGGAAGTTCTGCCCGGTCGCGATCGCCACCGAACGCCAGCTCAACCCTGCCGAGGCGACTCCGTACTCCGCGATTCTTCGGGCAGTAGCGTAGCGGTTAGCGCCCTCGAGGCGCGCCACGTCGAAGTCAGCATCAAGCCGTGAGTAGACCGCCTTGGAGACGGCACTGTCCGAGCCGAGCACGAGCAAGTCGGTCACACCCGCAGATTCCATCGCGCCCAGCGTTGCATCATCGATGCCGGTCGGTCTCGCGAGATAGATCGGCCAGCCATTGGCGGCTGCAAGAGGCGAGGCAGCAAGTGCGTCTGGGAAGTTCGCGCCGGTAGCGACGAATGCGGTGCCGTCGTAGGTGCCGGAGAGCCGCAGCACCCGGACGGTCTCGGCGGCGACCGCACGGGCGGTAGCATAGCGATCCGCTCCCGCGATGCGCGTCGTCTCGACACCCGGGAGGGCGTCGAGCGCGGCACGGACGGACTCGGAGACAGCCTTGTCGCTCCCAAGGACCGCAACACGCGTTGCGCCGAGACGAACGACTTCGCTTGCGACAGATGATGGCAGCGCGGAAGGCGCGGTCAGCAGGATCGGGCCGCCATACGCGCCAGCGAGTGACGCTCCGCCAAGTGCGTCCGGCCAGTTGGCGCCTGTGGCGACGACGACCGTCTTGCGGCCCTCGACCGTATGAGTGATACCCGACGGGAATGTGGCTTTCGAGATAGCGATCGCGGTCGCGTAGCGGTTGACGCCCTCAAGCGGTGTGAACGCGGTGGGCATCGCGACAGCTGCGCGGCTGCTCTCGGGACCCTCAAGCCCCACGCCATCGACCGAGACGATGTAGTACTCGTAGTCACTCCCCGGGGCAAGCCCGGTGATCTCCGCCGAGGTACCGGTGACCGTCGCAACAGTCGAGCCGCTCGCAGCGTCGCAGACCCGGTAGCGAGCCACACCACTTGCGGCGTCCGTCGCTGCCATCCAGGTGACGCGAGCCGAGGTCGGGCCAGTAGCGGTCGCCAGGACCGAGCTCGCAGCCGTCGGTGGGGTGGTGTCCACGCGGACGCGCCGGTGTGTTGTCTCCCCACCTCGACTGCCTTCACCGACCGAACGCACGTGGAAGTACCAGTCGCCGTCGGTGGGAGCCGACACGCTGGCGGTGGTCTTTGTAGACTCGACAGTCGCGTCGGGGATTGTGAATGCGTTCTTGTCGAACTCGTACGAATAGCCCGCGATGGGCCCATGACCGACGTCGAGCACGCTCAGGCCCGATTCGTAGGTGGCCGCGTAGACAACGTTACCTGCAAGCGCGAACCCGCCCGGCAAGTCGGGTGCGGCCCAAGAGCCGATGGCAGCCAGACTCGCAGGGTCCGAGACGTCAATCGAATGTACGCCGCCGGGATCGGACATGTCCGAGACGTACGCTGTGTCACCGGCAAGCGCCAGGCACTTGCCGCCAACGGGCAGAGCGAACTCGTCTAGCAGGACGGGTGCTGCGGCGTCGGAGACGTCGACGGCCAGCAGACCGACCTCGCCGTCCGCTACGTATGCGGTGTCCCCCGCCACCACGACGCCACGAGCGCTTCCAGCGTCAAGCGTGCCGATGAGCGACGGCGCGGACGGGTCAGTGATGTCGACAAACAGCAGGTCACCGTCCGCCAGGTAGGCGACATCCCCATCAACGGCGACACTCCACGCGTAGCCGGGCGAATCATACGCGCCGAGCAGCGCTGGCGCACTCGAATCAGTGACGTCCACAGCGAGCAGGCCGCCCTCTCCGGCTGCCACATACGCGGTATCGCCTGCGACGACGACGTCCTGTGCGCCCGTCGGCGTCTCGAGCGAGCCCAACAGCACTGGCGAGAGTGGGTTCTTGATGTCCAACACCCGAAACGCCGCGCCGTCAGCGAGATACGCTATGCGACCCGCCACCACGACGCCCTGCGTTGTGCCGGTGGTGTCGTAGGACGACACCACCGATGGAGCGGACGGGTCGGTCACATCGACGACCTGCATGCCCGAAGATGCGTCCGCAACGAACGCCGTGTCGCCGGAGACGGCGACACGCATCGCTCTGTCTGGCGTGTCGCACGAAGCGCTCTGGACTGGTGCATCAGGTGCCGAGATGCGGACAACGCGGAGTGCTGCATCGCCATCCGAGATATAGGCATAGTCCCCGGCCACAGACATACGGAAGATGCGCTGCGGCAGACCGACCGAGCCAAGGAGTACAGGATTTCTGACGTCCGAGGCATCGAGTATACGGAGCTCAGAGGGGTACTCCGCGTTGATATCCCCGGGCCACGTACCTACGAGGGCAACGTCTCCATGCAACGCGACGCTCCATGCGTGCGGGGTAAGCCACGGCTGACTGACGAGAACAGGTGCCGCCGGATCGGAGACATCGATAATCATCGTCCCCTTGAAGTGGTCGCCCAGATACACGATATCGCCCTGAACATCGAGCCCGTACGAGAATATGCTGCCGCTGGTCTCGCGATAGACGCCGAGCACCGAAAGCGATGTTGGGGTGGATACGTCGATCATCGCAAGGCCGAACAAGCCATTCGCGATATACGCAGTGTCACCGATTACTTTCACGTCTCGACCGTCGGGGTCGTATTCGGTACAGCTGTCCAGTAGTAGCGGCATGGTCGGATCCGAGATGTCGATGGAGGCAAAACCGTGGTCGTGCACCACGTATGCGATGTCACCAGAGACGGCGACGTCGATTGCCTCGGCAGGCGTAGCGCAGGAACCGGCGACAAACGGGTTCTTTGGGTCGGAGACATCGATGACCACGAGACCATCGTATACGCCCGCGACGTAAGCGTAGTCGCCTGCTACTGCGACCCCAAGAACGCGGAGGCCTGCATGACACGATCCAAGCTCACTCGGTGAAGCGGGGTCAGAGACGTCGAGCACCTTCAGTAGTCCGTTCGCGCGCTCTGTCACGTAGGCGATGTCTCCCGCCACGACAACGTCCCACGGATCAATCATCGCGTACGTGCTTACAAGCTTCGGGAGGTCACTCGCCGCGTCCCAGGTGAGCTTGGGCGAAGTGTCGGTGTACCACGTGTCCGCCGAGGGGTGACTCGGCGAATCTACCGATTGCACAGCAGGAGGCACCGCCACTGCTGGAGCCGAGCCAAGCAGCATGCACATCACGAGCAGGATACACGCGGCCGAGCGGACACGAAGCTTCATCGTTACCCCCCAGTAAACGAAGACAGTGTCGCGGCTCCACTCCGCGAACGAACCTGATGCGAGTCTAGCACCCGCCAACCAGGGTGCGCAGCGTCTCTATATCCGGTCGGGCCACCGCCGCATGATCGTCTGCTCTCGGCTCGGGCCGACGGCGATGATCGAGACGGGGGTCTCGGCAAGGTCCTCTATGAAGTTAATGTAGTCGCGCGCGTTCTTTGGGAGCTCTTCGAAGGTGCGGCAGCCGGTGATGTCTTCGGTCCAGCCGGGCAGCTCTTCGTAGATTGGCTTCGCGTGATGGAAGACCGTCTGGTGGCACGGCAGGTCGTTGAAGCGCCGACCCTCGTACTCGTAGGCGACGGCGACCTTGATGGTCTCCATGCCCGAGAGGACATCGAGCTTCGTGATCGCAAGATCCGTCAGGCCGTTGACCTGCACGGCGTTGCGCACGATGACCGCGTCATACCAGCCGCAGCGGCGCTGGCGGCCGGTAGTGGTGCCGAACTCGCCGCCTACGCGCGTGAGCATCTCACCGGTCTCGTCGAAGAGCTCGGTCGGGAACGGGCCGGAGCCAACGCGCGTGATGTACGCCTTCGCTATGCCGAGAACCCTGTCGATTGCCTTCGGACCCACTCCTGCGCCGGTGCAAGCGCCGCCTGCTGTAGGCGAGCTTGAGGTCACGAACGGATAGGTACCGTGATCAAGGTCCAGAAGCGTGCCCTGAGCGCCCTCAAAGAGCACCCACTGATCAGCCTTGAGCGCGCGGTTGATGATCGCGGACGTCTCGGCGATATGCGGCTTGATCCGCTCGGCGTACTGGAGATACTCCTCGGCGATCTCATCCACCGTGTACGTCGGCATGTCGTAGAGCTTGGAGAGTATGTCGTTCTTCTCGGGCAGGGCGGCTTCGAGCTTCTTGCGCAGGATGTGCTCGTCCTGGAGATCCTGCATACGCAGGCCCATGCGTGAGGCCTTATCCATGTATGCCGGACCGATGCCGCGCTTGGTGGTGCCGATCTCGTTCGCGCCGAGGCGACGCTCGCTGGCGCCGTCCAGGTCGCGGTGGTACGGCATGATGAGGTGCGCATTGCAGCTGATGAGCAGCCGGTGCGTGGAGATGTCGTCCGCTTCAAGGCGGTCCATCTCCTCGATGAGGACTTTCGGGTCGATGACGCATCCGTTGCCGATGATCGGCGTGATATGCGGATACATGATGCCCGAGGGGATCAGGTGCAGCTTGAGCGTGCGCCCTGCGTGGATAACGGTGTGACCTGCGTTGTTGCCGCCCTGGAACCGCACGACGAAATCGAAATCGTCCGCGATCAGGTCGGTGATCTTGCCTTTGCCTTCGTCGCCCCACTGGGCGCCAACAAGCACGATGCCGGCCATGTGATTGGCTCCTTGCGAAGATCGGTCCCGCGGACTCATCTCTGCCGCTCCCGGACCGGGCGCACCGCCTGACTTGGACGACGCGCCATGCGTCCGCTTCCTGGCGGACACGGGGGTAAGTATGCCGCACGAGGGCGATGAGCGCCAGAGCGCCCGTTCTCGACAGCCCGAGATACAGCGTCGTTAAGGTCCAAAGTGCTGGCGTTTCGTGTATTGGCTAACGAAATGTGAGTCCCGACACGCTGCGCCGAACTGCGTGACCGCTCGTCAGATTGTTTCTTATGAAACCTTGCGGTTAACGTTCGTACTTGTGATAACGTTCACTTAGGGTTATTCATGTGGCAAATGTAATTGACTCGTCCAGTGTTTGTCTTGGGAGGGGGCGATGCCCGGTCAACGACTTGTCGGTGAA
Organism: Actinobacteria bacterium UBA2286; assembly: GCA_002345925.1. GTDB lineage: Bacteria > Actinomycetota > Coriobacteriia > Anaerosomatales > Anaerosomataceae > UBA2286. The sequence goes on from DDWM01000003.1 coordinate 23,026, forward strand.
CTGCCGCGCTCTGGATCAATGTTCAGAAGCGCGAACGAATCGGTCCACCAGGACCGTCGAAACGACTAGGAGGAAACCCGGAGATGTCAGATAACTCCATGTCGCGGCGCAAGTTCCTACTCGGCACAGGTGCCGTACTGGGTATTGCCGCAATCCCGACCGTTGTCGGACCCGCTCTGACCGCCAATGCTGCGCCCACGGGCCTGCCATGGGCATACAAGGCTGGCGGCCTCGACGCCGTAGCCTGCGCACGTCGCGCCTACGAGGTCTACTACCAGAAAGGCTGCGCGGAAGCCACCTGGTACCCGATCGTTGAAGCCCTCGCCGTAGACGGCGCCAGCACGTGGGGAACCATCCCGTTCGGCATGTTCGCATACGGCGGCGGCGGCATCGGCGGATGGGGAACCATCTGCGGAACCGTCAACGGCTCAGTTGCCGTAGCGAAGATGCTTGGTGCACCGACGGGAATCGTCGACACCATCATGAACTACTACTCCACCACCCCGTTGCCCACCAACGCAACCGAGAAGGATGCAGCGGCAGGCGCGTGGATTCCGGCCAAGACACCGATGGCCAACGTTCCGACCTCTATCTCGAACTCTCCGCTGTGCCACTCTTCGATCTCGCAGTGGTGCCTCATGTCCGGCTTTGCTGACGGCAGCAACGAACAAAAAGACCGCTGTGCCAAGGCCTGCTACGACATGACCTTCCTCACGGTCACCCTGCTGAACGAGTGGAAGGCTGGCGGCACGATCATCGCACCGCCGCTTCCGGCGACCGTCACCGGATGCAAGTCCTGCCACACCGAGAACTCCAAGGGTTCAATGACCTGCTCGCCTTGCCACGATCAGACCGTGGATCACGCATCCGCTAAGTAGCGCGACTCGTGTACGCGGCAAGCACAGAGCTTGGCGCTTCTTGAACCCGAGCACAGGCACTAGGCCGTGCTCAACAACACATGGAGGTGTACGCAGAGTGAAGAAAGTGAGACTGCTGACAGCACTCATATTTGTGGCTGTTAGCGTATTTGGTGCATTCCCCGCAGGCGCATTTGGCTTCGAGAGCATGACTTCTCCTTGCCTCACATGCCATTCAGCCGGCGGCATCACGGTCGAGGCAGTTCTGGATTCAGAGTCCACCGAGTCATCGACCTTCAGCTTTACCGTCAGCCCGGCAGCACCTTGGGCCATCTTTGATGGCAGCACCAAGGTGACTTCCGGAAGCGGCGCCGGGGGCACGGTAGTCGTCCCCGTTGGCAAGACGTACAAGATCGACGCCGCTGATGCTGATGCAACTGGTGGCCGCGCGTCCGTTACGGCCGAAGAGCCCATCACGCCCCCGGTTCCCGACGACGTCACGGCACCCGTCACAACCACCAACGCTGTGGCAAGCTACACCGGTAGCGCTGTCATCAACGTGAGTGCCACTGACAACGTGGACGGTGCCGGCGTTGCGTACGTGTACTACAAGCTTGACTGGAACAGCCAGCGCATGATCTCCGGCGCAGCTGGTTCGCTGACCATAGCTGGCCCTGCAAGTGGCACCGCCACTCACACGCTCCGCTACTGGGCGCAGGACAAGTCGGGCAACGTTGAGCTCGTCAACGAGGTCACGTTCACGATCACTGCCACCGAGGTAGCCACTCCTCCGGCCGGCACGATGCCCGATGAGATCCAGGGCAGCAACCGCTACAAGACGGCCATCGAGTCCTCCAAGGCCGGCTTTGAGTCTGCCAAGACCGTCATCATCTCCCGCGGCGATCTGTTCGCAGACGCCCTTGCCGGCTCCGCTCTTGCCGGTGCGGTTGACGGTCCGATCCTTCTGACCGCCCCGACCTCGCTTTCGGCCGAGGTTCTCGCCGAGATCGATCGTCTTGGTGCCACGAGCGCGTACATCCTCGGTAGCGAGGGTGCTGTTAGCGCTGGTGTCGAGGCCGCACTGAAGGCCAAGCTCGGCAACGACGCCGTCACGCGTCTCGCCGGATCCAACCGCTACGAGACCGGCAAGGTTGTGGCCGAAGAGGTCATCAGCATTCTCGGTTCCTCCTACAGCGGCAAGGCGTTCATGGCTGTAGGCACCAACTTCCCGGATGCTCTGGCGTCGTCGCCGGTCGCATACGCGAAGGGCATGCCTGTTCTGCTCGCCTCCCCGACCGGTAGTTTCTCACTCCCGGCTGGAGTCACCGAAGTCGTCATCCTCGGTGGAGAGACCGCTGTCCCCGCCTCTGTTGAGACGGCGCTCGGCAGCAAGTTCAGCATGCGTATCGCTGGTGCCGATCGTTACGCGACTGCAGCCGCAGTTGCCGAGTACGGCATCGAGCAGGGTCTGTCCTGGGCCGGCGTCGGCGTTGCTGCCGGCTCCAACTTCCCGGATGCCCTTGCTGCTGGCCCCGCGCTGGGTGCGCAGAACACCGTCATGCTCCTGACCCCGTCAACGAGCCTGGCCAAGGCAACCGGTTCCGCCCTTGAGCTCAATCGCGCTGCGATCACCTCATGGCGCTGCTTCGGTGGAGAGTCCGCCGTATCAGTCCCGGTTCGCTACCAGATCATTGGGATTCTCGGCTCCAAGTAGTCGCGAAGTTCCACTGCACCAACCGAAGGGCCCCGGTCTCCGGGGCCCTTCGTCATGCTCCCAGTCAGGTTGCTGGTGATGGGCTACTCGTATTCCGGAAGCGCCCAGTTGTGGATGTAATCAATGACGTGCAAGGAGTCATCTGCGGCGTGTGCAAACTCGCGCGCGCCCGCATCTACTGACTCGTAGCCGTGATTCCCGAAGACTTTGTCCATGATGTTCACGTGCTCGTCGGCGTAGAACATGACGGCGTGGCTACCGGCGACCGGGCCCTGAAGCAGCGCCGCCTCCACGCCCCCATACGCGTTGGTCCGCCGGTAGGTGTACCCCATGCGGGTGAACGGGAAGTAGATGCCGGCCGACGGGTCATTGATGCCGAGGAAGTTGTTCACATAGATGACTTCATCAAGGCTCAAACTGCCGCCCTTATCCCCCGCGCCCGCCAGGAAACACGCAGCGCGATCAAGATCGGATGCGGTCATCTCGGTTCCGCTGCCCTGCTCGCACAGGTACGCCAACGGACCCATGAACTCCACGCCACGAGTGAGCCCGGAGAGATAGCCGTTGAGCATGAGCTGCCGATAGAGCGCGAGGTTCTCGCGCGGGGAGTCGATCGCTTTCACTTCGTCGCCCACAGTCAGCAGCAGCCGGCCCGCAGGATCAAGCGCTATGCTGTCACATGCGTTGACCGAGGCTATCGCCTCGGCGTAGCCCTGGTCGATGACTTCGCTCGGCGCCCGGGCAAGGCTCAAGCGACCAAACTCCACCGGCTGGGTGTACGTGGCGTACACCTCGGGGACAAGACCCTCAACATCCAGAGGAACCAGGCCGAGGAATTCGGCTGGCAGTACGCCATCGGGATCATTCGCGATGGGCTGGGAGAACCCGCTGGGGTCCTCGACCGGGTAAAGCGGTGTTGCCCCGTCGGCGCTCCACACCCACGTGTACAACACAGGAACACCGTTCAGGTCACGGACGATAACGTAAAGATCGCCGTATAGGGTCCCCTTCTCAATACCTGGCTCGCTGTTGCCGCGACCCGGGTCGGTCGGCGCATCAGACGTTGGCTCGGGCTCAACCACCGGGTCGACAGGGACGACGATCGGATCCGCGGGTGGCGGTGTGCTCCCGCCTCCGGATCCGCCCCGCGCCAACGCCACCATCGGCACACATAGCACCAGCACTAGCACATACGCGAATAGCCTTCTTCTCATGACAGCCATCCCCTCTCGCGTCCGTTTGAACTGTTCGGGGCGACCCATCTGATTGAACACACGTCTTCGCTGCATCAGGACGCGAGTCGGTCTCACCGCTGGCTCATACCGGAGATACAGGTGACCGTTTGAAACCCCGGTAGTCAACACCCCCCGCGACCCCCGAGAGGGGTCGCTCCTCGCTTATCAGTACCCCGGGGATACGGGTAGGCTGCATGAAACGGATGCCAGCAGTAGGTAATAAGGATGCCAGATGCACCATAGGACTAGGCGCTCTGTCGTCGCTCCAAGAAGTTGATGCTTGACGTCCGGCGTCGTCTGGTTTATAGGTTAGTGAGCGATAACTACGGCGAATGGATCGACGTGTCAGAAGCACGTACAAAAGGCGCGTATACAGACATATGGAAGCGGGTCGCGATCATCGCGACCGCGTTCGCGCTCCTCGGTGCAGTCAGCTACGCGGTGTCTTACTTCCAGCACCAGAGCACGCTGGACAAGGGGTACCTTGAGGTCGCGGCCAACGTTCGCGCACAGACATACACCGTGCGCGCTCCTGCGATCATCGCGCCAACCATCGACGCGACGGTCGGGTTCGCGAAAGCGACGACCACAACCGCGAAGAAGCCCGATACCGCCAGCCGAACTGTGCTCACCAACCTCATCACTGAGGTGTTCGTTGCCGAAGGCGACACAGTCGTGGCCGGCCAGGAGCTAGCGCGATTTGACTCGGCACTCCTGGATCTTGCCGTGAAGCAGGCTGAGACGGCCGCAGCAAAGTCACGAACCGACATCGACGTGCTCGCCGATGCGCTCGGGACGATCAGCAGCAACCAAGCCGACATCGCGAAAGCCAAGCGCGACTTGCTGGCGTCGCTCGCAGAGGCGAAGACGCAGCGCGCCGACCTCGCCGCCCAGCTGAAGCAGCTTGAAAGCATGCCTACGCCGCCGCCAGGGTCGGTGCTCCCTACCGGCACGCCGAATCCAGCCGAGCTCATCCCACAACTCAAGGCCGGGCTCGCCCAGATCGACGCTGGCATCGCGAAGATGGAGTCCGGCTTGCGCACGATGGCTTCCGGCTCAACCAAGCTCTCCGACGCCAAGACGCAAGCAACAAACGGCCGAGAGCTTCTTGTACTTGTCGCGGACGCGCGCGATGTGGCGACCGAACTCGCGAAGGCGCGGCGTGACTCGGCAGTTATCACGGCTCCCGTGGACGGACTGGTCACCTTCGCCCGACGCGCCGGCAGCACGGCCATGGTGAACGCACCGCTCTTCCGCATTTCGCCCGACACGGCAACGCTGATCGACACCTACCTCACCGCCGCGCAACTCGCGCGAGTGAGCGTTGGCGACGCGGCCGAGGTCACCTACGACTCCGGCGCCGACCTTGTGATGCACGGCCGTGTCACGGGGATTGGCATTACCTCTGCCTTCCCACCGACGACGTTCTCGACCGATGTAGTGCACATGACCCGCACGACCCGTGTGACCATCACGCTCGAAGGTGGCGCGAAGCCGCCAGCCGGCACGCCGGTTGACCTCACTATCCGGACCGACTCGCGCAACTAGCGCGTTGTAGCGACAGCAGACAGGAGCGCTGAACGAATGAAACGCATCATGCCCGTCCTTCTCATACTGGTGCTGGCAGGCGTCGCAGCCTGGTACTTCCTTCTCGGCGGGAATGCGACAACGGAGACCGTCACCCTTGGCGGAAGCGGCACGATCGAGACCGACCAGGTGGTCATCTCACCGCAGACATCCGGCCGCATCGTGGATGCGCCCACCGAAGATGGCGTGCAGGTGGCCAGGGGCGACACCCTGTACAGTCTCGATGCCTCGCTCGCCAAGCTCCAGGTGAAGCAGGCCGAGGCGGGCGTGACCGCTGCCGAGGCCGCTTACAAGCAAGCAAAGGATGACAAGGACACGACGGCCGAGATAGCCTCGGCCAAAGCGCAGCTGGACCAGGCGAAAGTAGCCGTCGACATGGCGAAGGTGCAGCTGGGCTACGCGACGATCAAGTCGCCGATTGACGGCGTTCTCACCAACATCGTGCTGAAGACCGGCGAGAATGCACTTCCCGGCGGCACCCTTGCAGTCGTGAGCAACCCCGCAAGCCTTACCGTCACGATCTACGTGCCCGAGAACCAGATCGGCCAGGTGACGGTCGGCCAGATCGGCGATCTTATCACCGACTCCACGACCAAGACGTACCACGCCTCGGTCATCTTCATCGGCTCGCAGGCCGAGTACACCCCCGCGTCCATCGAGACCAAAGACCAGCGTGTGAAGCTCGTCTACCAGGTGCGCCTGCGCCTGACCGACGCTGACAGCGCACTCAAGGCCGGCATGCCTGCGGACGTGACTCTCAGGTGACCACGCCCGCTGTAGCAGACGAGCTCGCGCTCGATGTCCGAGACCTACGCAAGAGCTTCAAGGCGGTCGCGGCGGTCGACGGCGTCACGATGACCGTGCCGAAAGGCGAGGTCTTCGGACTTGTCGGGCCGGACGGCGCGGGAAAGTCGACACTCATCCGCATGATGGCGACCGTGCTCGCGCCTACCAGCGGCGACGCATTCGTGTTCGGCCACTCGGTTGTGAGCGAAGCCGCGAAAGTGAAGCCGCGCATCGGCTACATGTCGCAGGCGTTCTCGCTCTACCGTGACCTCACCGTTCGCGAGAACCTCGAGTTCTTCGCCGAGCTCCGTGGCGTCCCGCGCAAGGACATGGCGTCCCGCTCGGCAAAGCTGTTGGAGTTTTCGGGGCTGACCGAGTTCGCCAAGCGCCAGGCGCAGTACCTCTCAGGCGGCATGAAGCAGAAGCTTGCGCTCGCAGCGACGCTCATAAGCGAGCCCGACCTGCTCTTCCTGGACGAGCCGACAACAGGCGTCGACCCCGTCTCGCGCCGGGAGTTCTGGCGGATCATCTCGGGACTGCATCGGCAGGGCATCACAGTGTTCGTGGCCACGCCGTATATGGACGAAGCCGAGCGGTGCGACGAGATCGCATTCATGACGCAAGGTCGGATCATCTTGCGAGACACCCCCGCTGGAATGAAGAGCAGGGTACCCGGGCAAGTCATCGAGGTGGATGTGAACGACTACCGCGCCGCGATGCCGGTGGTCCGTGCGCTGCCGTTCGCAACGAGCGTGGAGGTCTCCGGCGAGCACCTGCGGGTGCTTGTGAGCGGCGAGTATGAGGTGTGCGAGGCCAGTATCCGCTCGGCGATCGAAGGCGCAGGCCTCACGGTGCGCAAGATCCGACAGACGCCCACCGATCTTGAGATGGCGTTCGCGGCACTCATCCCCACAGCGACGCTGCCCGACCGCGACGACGCCGACGCACTGGCGGTGGCCGAATGAGACGCATCTACGCAATCGCGCGCAAGGAGTTCATCCACATCATTCGCGACCCACGGACGATGATCGCAGTACTGATCATGCCGCTGCTGCAGCTCTTCTTGTTCAGCTACGCAGTCTCCTTCGACGTGAAGGACCTGCCGACGGCGCTGCTTGACCAGGACCACACAGCGACCAGCCGCCAGTATGTGGACGCCCTCAAGCAATCCAATTACTTCGTCGTGAACAAGAATCTCACGTCCGTGAGCGAGATCGACGGCGTCTTCGACCGCAACGATTCACGCGTGGTGGTCGTCATCAGCCCCGGCTTCGGCGATTCGGTCGCTGCAGGACGTGCAGGGGCGGTGCAGATCCTCGTCGACGGCTCCGAGCCCAACTCGGCACAGCTCGGCCAGGCGTACGCGAACGGCCTCTCACAGATATGGGGCACAAAGACCGCGATCTCTCGTGCCGAGGCAAGCGGCGCCAACCCCGCGATGGCCGGTGGGCTGAGCGCGCGCACACGCATCTGGTACAACCCCGAGGCGAAGTCGGCAAGCTACCTAGTGCCCGGCCTCATCGTGCTCTTGCTCACCGTCATGACGGTGCAGCAGACCGCCAACACTCTCGTGTCCGAGAAGGAACAAGGCACGTACGAGCAGCTGGTTGTCTCACCCATACGACGGATCGAGCTCATGATCGGCAAGGTCATGCCATGGGCGGTGATGGCAGCACTGAACGTCATCACCATCTCGGCGATCGGGCTGCTCGTCTTCCAGATCCCGTTCAGGGGTTCGGTGCTGCTCTTCGCGCTATCGAGCTTCCTGTTCGTGCTGTGCGTGCTCGGGTTGGGACTAGTCATCTCGGCGCGCTCATCGTCAACGGAAGTGGCCAACCAGCTGGCTATGATGATCAGCTTCCTGCCGGCGTTCATGCTCTCGGGTTTTGTCTTCCCGCTCGCGAACATCCCACCGGTGCTGCAGGGGATCTCGTACCTGTTCCCGGCGCGCTACATGACCGTCATCTCGCGCACGGTGTTCCTTAAGGGCGGCGGCTGGGATGTTCTCTGGCCACAGATCGCCGCGCTTGCGGTGTATGCGGTCGTCATCATCACGCTTTCGTCACTCCTGTATCGAGAGAGGTCGTGACCGCGATGTCCTGGCGACGCATAGGCCTTCTCATCTGGAAGGAATTCACGCAGCTCAAGCGAGACCGCTCGATGCTGCCCATCATCTTCATCATGCCGGTGCTGCAGCTCATCATGTTCGGCTATGTCATCGGCACCGACGTGCGTGACATCCGCACGGCCGTGGTCGACCGCGACGGCACCCCGGAGGCGCAGCTCGTCATCGACAGCTTCGTGAACTCCGGCTACTTCATGCAAGTCGCCGCGCCCTCGACTGACGCCGAGATGCAGAAGCTCATCGACGGCAACAAGGCGCAGGTGGCGATCGTCATCCCCGACGGATTCGCAGACAGCGTTCACGCCGGGCGGGCAACGCAAGTCGGGATAGTCGTCGACGGCTCGGACAGCAAGACGGCGTCGGTAGCGTCCGGGTACGCCGGGCAGGTGGTGGCATCACTCAGCAAGAAGCTCTATCCGGCGATGGCCTCGGTGAGCGGCGGTAGCGTGGATGCCCGGGTGCGGGTGCTCTTCAACCCCACGCTGCGCTCGGTCAACTCGATGGTGCCAGCGCTCCTTGCCTTCATCCTCATGATGTCGACGCAGACCACGATGAGCCAGGCTATCGTGAAAGAACGCGAGCGCGGAACACTGGAGCAACTCTTCGTCACCCCGATCGGGCGGGCCGAGTACCTCATCGGCAAGCTCGTGCCGTACGTCATCATCGCGATCATCCAGATCACGCTCGTGTTCACGATCGGCACGTTCTGGTTCAAGGTGCCGTTCAACGGCAGCCTGCTTGTCCTTGGTGCTGGGCTCGCGCTCTTCGCGCTCACGGCGCTTGGTCTCGGATTGATCGTCTCGCTGCTCTCAAAGACGCGCTACCAGGCGCAACAGGCGACGACGTTTCTCATGGTGCCGTCTATGATGCTCTCGGGATTCGTCTTCCCGCTTGAGTCGATGCCAAAGCTCCTCTACCCGATCTCGTACCTGATCCCCCTGCGCTACATCCTTGTGATCGTACGCTCCAACTTCATGAAGGGCTCCGGATTCGTCGCACTCTGGCCGCAGTTCGCAGCCATGGCGGTCTTCGCCATCGTGGTGTTCGGGTTCGGGCTCTCCCGCTTCCAGAAGCAGCTGAACGACTGATGAACGGACTGTGACCATGCGATTTCCCTGGCAAAGAAGCTCCGCCGAGACAACCCCGACCGTGCCGGTTGACGCTGCGCACGCCATCGAGGTGCGCGGCCTGCGCAAGACGTTCGGCGAATTCGTCGCGGTGAACTCGATTGACTTCAACGTTGGCCACGGCGAGATTTTCGGGTTCCTCGGCCCAAACGGGTCGGGGAAGACCACTACGATTCGCATGCTCTGCGGTGTCATCGCGCCGACTGACGGTGGCGCACGCGTGATGGGCTACGACGTCACGTCCGAGTCCGAACGCGTGCGCGAGAACATCGGGTACATGTCGCAGAAGTTCTCGCTCTTCCAGGACCTCACGGTGGATGAGAACCTCAAGTTCTACGCTGGCATCTATGGCCTCTCGGATGAAAAGTTCGCCGAGCGACGCGAGTACATCCTCACGATGGCGGATCTGCACGGGCGCGAGAACGAAATGACGGGCGACCTCTCAGTGGGCTGGAAGCAGCGCCTTGCGCTTGGCTGCGCAACGATTCACGAGCCGAAGTTGATCTTCCTCGACGAGCCAACATCGGGTGTCGACCCGATGGCCCGCCGCCAGTTTTGGGAACTTCTGCACGACCTTGCGGCAAACGGTGTCACGCTCTTTGTCACGACCCACTACATGGATGAAGCTACTCACTGCAACCGACTCGCGTTCATATATCGGGGAGATATCATCGCCGAAGGCACTCCCAATGAGGTCAAAGGCGCGCTGATGCGCGACACTATCCTCCAGGTGGAAGTCGATGATGGTGAAGGCGCTCTGGCCGCGCTCGAAGGCATTCCCGGCATCCATGAAGCGTACATGCAAGGAGCGCTCGTGCATGTGAACGTTGGAGAACGCAATGCTGCCGAGGCCGACCTGCCCGGGCTCCTCGGTCCGCTCGGGTTCACGGTACGATCAGTCGTGCAGGTCGAGCCCACGCTCGAGGATGCGTTCGTACACCTCGTCACCGGACAGAAGGAGGAGGAATCGCCGTGATGCGACTCCCGATCGATTCGCCCGTGCGGTACTTCACGGAGTTCATCGAAGGTAGACGCGGTGAGATTCTCGATGCTGCTCTCGGCGTCTTTGGCGAGAAAGGCTACGAGGCCGGCACGATGCGAGAGATCGCGGCGGCCGTGGGTGTGAGCGAACCGGCGCTTTACCGGCACTACGCCGGCAAGGAGGCGCTCTTCGAGGAGCTGGTCTCACTGGCGGGCGACCGCATCGTGACGCTGGCACGCACTATGATCGCCGACGTACGGCCCGAGAACCTACGTGAGTCGCTCGGCATGCTTATCGAGGCACGCCGGGCCGCATCGACTGGCCACGAGAGCCCTGTCATCCGGATGCTGCTAGTCTCGGCTCCGCACAGCGGCGTCTTCCTGACCGCGTTTCGGGCGCACCTAGCAACACCAATGGCGGCGATGCTAGGCGAGCTGGTCCCGCGCGTGGATGGCTACTTCGGCCGCACGTACACCCCCGCCGAGACCAACGACCGCGTTCGCGCGTTCATGAGCCTTTTCATCGGTCACTTCATGACTTCGATGGTGCTCGGCGCGGCGCCAACAGACAACGCCACAGTAGACGCGATGCTCAAGATCATGGACTGGACCGAGTAGCGCTACTTGGTAGTGCGCAGTATCTTACCCGGGAAGATGCCGACGTTGGCGATCTCGATCTGAACATCCTCGCCAACGACCTTGATCGTGAACGGCACGGGGCTGTCGCCCTCGACGTTGTTCTTGTCGTACTGACCCTTCACGGTCGGTCCTACCGCCGCCATGTTGAGCGAAGCCATGCCCTTGGCGTTCATGACGCCCGATCCAGCTATGACGGGATTCTCGACCGACTCACCGGTCAGAAGATCCGCAAGTTGCGCGTCGATGATTATGAAGCGGAGCTTGTCGTCTCGGCCGATGCCATTGACCTTCCCGAAGCTGGAGACAACGCCCATGCTCTGTGTGTATTCGCCCTCTATAGACAGGGAGGCGTGACCGTTGTAGATGCCGCCCACACCGACGTCCCCACCTGACGCGAAGAAGTCGAGTTCGTAGATGAACTTCCAGCCCTGGTTGTTCTGCTCCTCGGTTCCGCCAGCCTTGATGGTCCAGTCGACCTGTTGACCCTTCGCTTTCGCACGGTCAACGAATGCCTGATCGCGTGCCGCAGCGTCCTCCTCGGCGGTCGTATATGCCGAGAAACCGTCGACGTATGCGGTAAGCAGCGTGCGGCCGCCAGTCTCGACGCGCGTGGTGGCCATGACTTCAGAGATGGAGCCATCCTCGGCAAGCTTCACGATGCAGGCGTCAGGCGACGCGGTGCCCGGAAGCGAGAATCCGATAGAGCAAGGGGCGCTCGGCTCGTTGCCAGCGGTGTCGACGTACACGCCCGGGCATAAGGCCTTCTCGGCAAGCGTCGGTGCCGAGACAAGCGGAATCACTATCCAACTGGCACCAGCCTCGACTGCGCCTGCGGGCACGTTCACCGCAGCCTTCGCGTCACCGGTGTCGACGGCCACCCCGCCGCCCTCTGCCGAGATAGCCAGCGCTGTCCCGTCGCCATCGGCAACGAAAGCTTCAGGGATCTTGGACTTCTCAGCACCCTTCTCGGCGCTGCTTCCACCGGACGCTCCCCCGCCACACCCGGCAGTCGCCAGAACGAGCATGAATGCGACGCACAGCACGAGCAGTCGATTACGCAACATGGTGCCCCCTCTATCGCAAAGTCCCCTGCAGCGAATGCTACTCCGCTCACTCGCTGTGCGCTACCGCTTGCATAACGCTCGTCATGCCCTGCCCGCCGACCGGCACGAGCTGCCCGCGCACGCCTTGAGGCGCGTCGATCTCACGCCTACCATGAATGTAATTGAGCACGCCCGCGGGGAAAGTGTCCGATGCCAGGGGAGGCAACGATGACCGACACAACGGGGATGGATTCGGGCTGGGTGGTACGGCGGCCGAATGACGCGACCGGGGCGCAGGGCGGTCCTTACTCGTGGGAGCAGCTATTCGAGCTTGCGCGAGACGGAGTCGTTCCACCCACCGACCTAGTGTGGCATCCGTCGCTCCCCGAGTGGTTGCCAGCGAGCAAAGTGCCGGGGCTGTTCCCGGGTGCTGCACCGACTGCGGCAGCGAGCGCTGCGGCAACAACGCCAGCTGCACCCCATGCGGTTACACAGACTGCGTACGCCGCTCCCCCTCAGCCGCCCCACAAGAAGCGCGGCGGACGGGTCGCGCTGATCGCGCTCGTCACGGTGGCTCTCGTCGGTGGTGGAATCGCAGCCTTCTCACTTCTCGGCAAGGGTGGCAACTTGCTCGGCGGTGACAGCGGGCCGGATCTTGGTGCCGCAGAGTCATCGGTGCCCAGCCGGTCAAAGCTCATACAGACCGAGCAGTGGGGCGAAGTCCCGGCCGACCAGCTTGCGGTCGTAATGGTAGACGGCGCGTCCCGCAAAGACGCCGAGAAGGTCGCGGACGCGCTGGGTGGGTCGATCGTCGGCGAAGTCGCCTACGTGAACCTGTATCAGATGCAGTTTGATGGAACTGCCGAGAAGGACCTGATCGCCGCTATCGACAGCGCAGAGGCGGCCGAGAAGGTCGACTACGCCTACCCGGTCTCGCAGGTCTTTGCAGATGCAGAGATCTGGGGCGTGCGGCAAACCCCATACAACGATCCGGTCTACGCTGGCGGTGCCGGTGACGGCTACAAGGCGGTTGGAGTCGACAAGGCGTGGACTTACATCAAGGGCGCGGGCGTGGAGCTAAACGACGTGAAGGTCGGTGTCGTCGATGACGGGATCTTCATGCCCGGCGAAGGTGCCGAGAACGAGTTCGAGGGCAACGTGAACGTCGAGTTCCCGGACAAGGAAGCCGGCGAGCTGGCCAATCGTGAGTCGTACGATGACGGCTCGACCAACGAGGCCGGGAGTCACGGTACGGCCGTCAGCACGATCATCGGCGGCAACCCCGATAACGGCGGACCCTCCGGTATCGCCGGTCCTCTCGGCAAGAAGCTCACCCTCTCGATGATCAACCAGTTCGGCGGCAAGTACGGCGACACGACCACAACACCGGATCCCGACGACCCCACCAAACTGGTCTGGTACGACGGCAAGTCGTATTCGCTCGGCTCGCTCGTGGCGATCACCAAGCAGATCGAGAACGGCGCGAAGGTCATCAACTGCTCATGGGGCAACAGCGATGCCGATCCGAAGGATGTGGAGACCTACAAGCGCTTCTTCACGAAGATGGCGGCAGATCACCCCGACGTGCTCTTCGTGTGTTCGGGCGGCAACGGCGGCAACGTCATGGACGGCTCCAAGCGCTATCCCAGCGGCCTGGCGCTCGACAACATGATCACCGTGGGCGCGCTGGACAAAGACGGCAAGACCGCGAAGTACGCCGACAAAGCCAGTGATGACTACGAGATCACGCTGGGTGCGCCGGGGAGCGACTCTGTTGTGGGTCTCAAGGGAGCTGGTGGTGCCGAGATGCAGGACGGCAGCAGCTTCGCCGCACCGCACGTGGCTGCTGCAGCCGCAATTCTGAAGTCGCTCAACCCTAAGCTCAATGCGGGCGACATCAAGCGCATCCTCACCGAGACCGCGCGCACGAGCATACCTAACCTGAAGGATCCCAAGGCGCCAGATCAGACGATCGGTGCCGAGATGGGCGGCCGGATCCTGGCGATAGACAAGGCGGTCCTGCAGGTCATCAACGACATGCGCGCCGAGAAGGGCCTCGCCGAGCTGAACGACACCGAGCTTGAGAAGCTCGGTGTCGTCGATGCGGTAGCCATCACCGGCGATATCGGCGAGTACCAGGTGAAAGGAATCGCAGAAGCCGTTGGAGAGAAGGGCGCCACGCTCAAGATAGAGGTGTACGGCGAGAACAACGCAATCGGCGGCAAGACGCAGCAGACGCTTGATGCCGCAGGTGAGGTTCAGTGGAACGTCACACTCCCCGAGGACAAGGGAACCATAGTCGTCACCCGCCTCGATAGCGGCGCCAAGAGCGTGATCACTATCGAGGACATCGACATCAACGGGAAATGGAGCGGGACATTCACCTTCACCAAGGTGGACGTCGACTCGACAGTCGCCGAAGAAGAGGGCTGCACCGCCGAGATGCTGCAAGGCATGATCGGTAAGCCTGCTCCCATGACGCTCGATCTCACCGTAGGAGACGACGGTCAGGGCACAGGCACGATGTACATCAATTTCGGCGCGGTGATGGAGGGTGCCGACAGCGATTCAAGCCCCGTGACGGTGAGCTACTCGGGTACGACTCTAACCATCACGCCCAGCAATTCCATGGCCCCGATGACCGCACAGGTGAGCCGGTCGGGAGACACGCTGAATATGGCCGGTGAGATGGTGATGGTTGCCGACGGCTGGAATATGGTCGCAGTCTTCAGTCTCTCGAAACCGGTACCAGCAGAGTAGGACGCTGATGAAACAGGTCCTGCTGGAGTTCGCCATCGGCGACACGAGTTACGTGCTGCGCGCATACAGCACGTTCTACACGCTCGCGTGGCTCGTGGCGCCGATCGTGGGCGTCTGGTTCGCTCGGCGCCGTGGGCTCCCTTGGCGGCGAGTTCTCGCGGTCTACGCGCTCGCACTGATGGCCGGCATCGTGGGTGCACGCGCGCTCGACCTCTTCGTGGCATGGCGTTTCTATGCCGAGGAGCCATCGCGCATCTGGGCGGCGGGCTGGACCGGGTACTCGCTGTATGGAGGATTCGTCTTCGCGACGCTCGTCGGCTACATACTCGCGCGCCGCTTCAAGGTCCCACCATGGCAGCTTGCTGATGCAGCGGTTCCGGCGCTGGTGGTGGGTCAGCTCCTAATGCGAACCGGCTGCTTCCTCAACGGCTGCTGCTACGGACTGCCCACGAGCCTGCCATGGGGCGTGCGCTATCCGGTTGGAAGCCATGTGTGGGCCGCACAGCTTACTAGCAGCTCTCGCGGGCTGCTCAACGGCTTCGCAGGATTGGTGGACCCGGTACATCCCACGCAACTCTACGAGATGGCTGGCGCGGTGCTATTTGGGATGCTGGCGCTGTGGTTGATGCATCGCCACGCTGCCGACGGCGTGCCGGCCCTCGCCTACGCGATCGGGTTCACGCTCGTGCGTCTCGGCAATGGGTTCCTGCGGGTCAAGCAGAACGTGGTCACCGCACCAACGTGGTTCTATCCCGTGCTCTATCTCAGCCTCGCGGCGATTCTGGCAGCGATGCTTCTGTGGCGGATACGAGTCGGGCGATCACGCCAGCTGTAGCGTTAGACGCCCGAGATGGCTTCGAGGAAGACCTCACCATACTGCTCCAGCTTGGCCTTGCCCACACCACCCACCTGCAAGAACTCCTCGGAAGTGGTCGGCCGCCTGCGCGCCATATCCGCCAGCGACGCATCCGCGAACACCACGTACGCCGGAACCGATCGCTCCTCGGCAATCCCGCGGCGCAGCTCACGCAGCCGCTCGAAGAGCTCGACTTGTTCGTCGGTCTCAAGCGCGAATGACTTCGCGCGCTTGGCAGTCTTGGCGAGCTTCTTGGCCTTGGGGCGAGGTGCCGGCGGCCGGGCCAGGCGCACCTCTTGCTCGTGACGCAGTACGGCCGTCGCGGAGGAACATAGCTTGATCGTGGAGTACTCGCCCACGTCCACGCGCATGAAGCCCTGGTGGATGAGCTGTCGGAAGATCGAGGACCACTCATCCTTGGAGTACTCGCCGCCGATGCCGTAGACGCTGAGCGCGTCGTGCCCGTTGTCGATGATGCGCTGCCCCGTGGAGCCCCGCAGCACGTCGACCACATACCCCATGCCGAACCGCTCGCTCAGCCGATACACCGCCGAGAGGGCCATCTGCGCGTCGAGCGTCGCGTCGTACGTCTCGGGAGGATCCGAGCATACGTCGCAGTTCTCGCAGTCCCCGATAAGCTCCTCGCCAAAGTAGCCGAGAAGCGCCCGGCGGCGACATGATAGCGCCTCGGCAAATCCGATCATGGAATTGAGCTTGTGCGTCTCGATGCGACGCTGCTCCTCATTGGCGACAGCGTCGATGAAGCCCTTTGACGTCATCACGTCTTGCATACTCCAGAGCATGAGAGCATCGGCGGGCAGGCCATCTCGGCCAGCACGACCGGTCTCCTGGTAGTAGCCCTCGATCGACTTGGGCATGTCGTAGTGCACTACGAAACGCACGTCGGGCTTGTCGATGCCCATGCCGAATGCCACCGTTGCAACGACCACGTCGAGACGGTCGCCCATGAACGCCTCCTGCACACGGGCGCGCACGGTGGTGTGCATGCCGGCGTGGTACGCGCCTGCACGGATTCCCTCGGCAACAAGCTTGGCGGCGACGTCTTCTACCCGCCGACGCGAGAGCGCGTAAACGATCCCGGACTCGCCTTCGTGCTGCTTGAGGAACTCCAGAAGCTGCGCCGCGGGCCGCGTCTTGTAGGCGGCTGTGTAGCGAATGTTGGGGCGGTCGAAACCCGTCACGAACATGCGGGCGTCCGGCAAGTTCAACTGGCGCAGCACATCGAGCCGCGTCTGCTCGTCAGCCGTCGCGGTCAAAGCGACGATGGGGACTTGCGGGAACAACTCGCGCAAGCAGCCGAGCTGGACGTACTCAGGCCGGAAGTCGTGACCCCACTGCGATACGCAGTGCGCCTCGTCGATCGCGAAGAGTGAGAGTTCCACCCGCGACAGCGTCTGCAAGAAGCCGTCCAGCACGAGGCGCTCAGGTGCGACGTAGAGCATGTCGAGTTCGCCCGCACGAAGCGCACTGAGCACCGCCGAGGATTCCTCGGTGGAAAGGGACGAGTTGAGGAACGCTGCCGCAACGCCGTTGGCCCTGAGCGCGTCCACCTGGTCTTTCATGAGCGAGATGAGCGGCGACACCACGATGGCCGTGCCCGGGCGGTGAAGCGCCGGAATCTGGAAGCACAGCGACTTGCCGCCGCCGGTAGGCATCAGCACGAACGCGTCGTTGCCGGCGATTATCGAGTCGATGATCTCCAGCTGATGCGGCCTGAATTCCGGATAGCCGAATACGTCAGCAAGTGTGACGGCGGTCGTTGTGGTGCGCTGCGGCATGCGTGGACTCCTTGATTAGCGTGACGGCAACGGTAACACACGGCACCGACATACCGGTGCAACTCCGTGTTCGCGGGAACATAAAGGGAGTGAAGTCGCCTGCGGCCAGCGTCGCGAGATTACGGGGGAACACGATGTCTACTCGTCGAGTACTGCCGACAACGACTCTTCTTGCGATCCTTCTCATTGTTCTGGTGGGATGCGGAAAGCCGAGCGCACCTGTGGTCGTTCAACCCGCGCCGCCCGCGACTCCGGTCGAAACATCCGCCGCCGAGCCGACGGTTCCGGCGCTTTCCGACATCGCAATCGACTTCAAGCTGATTGCCGACGGCTTCGAGCAGCCGCTCTTTGCCACCGGCGCAGGCGACAGCTCCGGCAGGCTGTTCGTTGTCGAGAAGACCGGACGCATCTGGATCCTGCGTGACGGGGTTCGCTCGGACAAGGCGTTTCTCGATCTGCGCGACACGGTGAGCACAGACAGCGAACGCGGTTTGCTTGGCCTGGCGTTCTCAAACTCGTTTGCCGAGGACGGTCTGTTCTATGTGGATTACACGGACAAGAGCGGCACAACGACGGTATCGCGCTTCATGGCCTCCGGAGATGCCGCTAGTCGAGGCTCAGAGCAAGTGCTGCTCAAGATCAAACAGCCATACGCCAATCACAACGGTGGGATGATCGCGTTCGGCCCGGACGGCCACCTATACATCGGCATGGGCGACGGCGGAAGTGGCGGCGACCCCAAGGGCAACGGTCAGGACACCTCGGTGCTTCTCGGCAAGATGCTTCGCATCGACGTGGCAGGCGACAGAACGGAAACCCGTGATACCGAGTATGGGATCCCACCGGACAACCCATTCGCCGACAGCACCAAAGACGCGCGGGAGATCTGGGCGACCGGGCTGCGCAACCCCTGGCGATTCTCATTCGATCGCGCGACAGGCGACCTGTGGATTGGTGACGTCGGCCAGAACGCATGGGAGGAGATCGACTTCCAGGAGGCCGGGTCGACCGGCGGCAAGAACTACGGCTGGAACGTCTTCGAGGGCACGCACACGTATCCGCCTGACGCGCCGATGCCCTCCGATGCCGAGAAGTACGTACAGCCCCTGGTTGAGTACGACCGTAAAGCCGGTCAGTCGGTGACGGGAGGCTACGTCTACCGCGGCATCGCACAGCCGGATCTCCTCGGCACTTACTTCTATGGCGATTACTCGACGGGACGCGTCTGGGGTCTCAGGCGATCGCCCACCGCGGCCGAAAACCGCGAGCTGGCTGATACCAAGTACCAGATCGTGAGCTTTGGCGAGGATGACCTTGGCGAGCTGTATCTGGTGGACTTGAGTGGTGCGGTCTATCGCGTGGTCTCGAAGTAACATAACGCCGCGTGAGCCCGGAAGAGGGCACGGCTGCGGGAGTGGGGTGGCTGACGAAGGCAGAGAGAGCCACTTCGTCAGCCGGGAGGGGGCGCCCGCGCATCACGGCCACCGGCAATGTACCGTGCACACCCTGCCCTCTTCCGGGCTCACGCGGCCCGGGGTCGAAAGCCATCACGACCCCGGGCCATTGCGCTTGATTCGTCTACAGAGCCGGCTCGGTCTCCAGCACCGACTCGGCCTGTGCGATCCGCTCGGCCACAAGCCCGGATGCGATCGCCGTCTGCTCAAAGAGCGGCTTGTCCGCACACTCGGCGAGGATCGCCTCGGCAAGCGCAGAGTCACCCAACTGCCCGGTCACCCATTTAGCGAGCGCGTCGCTGGCAAACACCGGGTTCAGCCCAGTCGTGACCTTCACGAACTCGGCTGCCGAGAGAACCGGCACCGGCTGGAAGCCACCATGCTTGCCAACCAGGCTCACGTGAATGCGATCCGGGTACGGCTGCTCGGCAAGGAACCGCTCGGCCATCTCTGGTGTCATCGCAGCAAGTTCAGCCATCACACACCCCCAAGCTTGTCAGCTTCGGTGAGCGCATCGGCGACATACGCGAGCTTGAGGCCCTCAAGCGTTTCGCGTGTGGGCCAGCCCGACTTCACATCCCAACCTTCGAGGTTGTAGAAGTGTGTCTTCCACTCCTCAAACCCGTCACGGTCGATCGAACGGCCGAGGCAGTTGATATAGGCCCACTCGCCGCCGACCTTGCCTGCCATCGGGTAGTACGGACCAACCAGGCTGGACTCCAGCTTGATGTCGTAGATGTACGAGGCGAACTGCACCATCTCGCGGTGCCTGCCCTGCAACACCCAGATGGCATTGTCTAGGTTCCAGATGCGACGACCAAGCTCCATACCCTCCAGGAACGTGACGTCCTGGCCGGTGACGGCATTCCAGAATCTCGGCTCACCGTCGCCGGTGATTCCGACGTTGTCCTCGCGGTTGTAGTTGGTGAAGTCCGGATAGCGGAAGTCGCAGTAGAGCGCACTCTGCTTCCAGAAGCGGGTGTAGTGGCGCTGCCACACGACCAGCTTGGCGAACGACTCCGAGTACATGTTCTCGGTGCTGTAATCCACCATGTTCGGGTCGTCATCGTAGGGCACCATTTTGGCGGTTGTGATCTTGGCGTACTCTTCCGCCGAGACAGGCATATCGATGCCGCCCATCATGTGCTTGATGACGCTCCAGAAGTTAGCGTTGAAGCCG
This sequence comes from Actinobacteria bacterium UBA2286, assembly GCA_002345925.1. Classification (GTDB taxonomy): domain Bacteria; phylum Actinomycetota; class Coriobacteriia; order Anaerosomatales; family Anaerosomataceae; genus UBA2286. Next base: position 43,169 of record DDWM01000003.1, read on the forward strand.
TGCTCGTTCATGTCGCGGTCGCCCATGATCGAGCTGTAGCCCCACTCAAGCTCAGCGCGCGGATCGTAGCCGTGGTTGGCGTATCCCCAGTACGGGAAGTCGAGGATGCCGGCCGCGGTGTCCTTCTCGAGGCGACCCCACTTCTCAGCGGCACGAACGAAGCCGTTGGCCAGATCCTCGCCGATGTCTTTCCGGCTCACGATCATGCCAACCAGCGCCTCAACAAAGTCCGTCTCTCCGATGCGCGACATGTCGAGCTCGGTGTCGATCTCAAGACCTTTGCCGAGGACACCCATCTTGCTGAGCGCGTAGAGATATCCCATGCCCTGCATGAGTTCGTAGGAGTTCACGCCCATCTTCTGCACCAGATCGGTAGCGATGATAGACGACTCGGTGCCCTCACCATGTGCAAGCACGTCGAACGCCTTGTACATCGACGTTTCCTGGCAAGAGGACTCGTTCGCGAGCCCGGTGCTGAAGCGTGCGCGGCAGCCGTTGATGCAGCCCTGGCACGCCTGCGGACCCTTAGGGTCGGTAGGATTCTTCGGGTACATCAGGACAGGCGCGGGATCGACACCGAAGGTCGGACCGTTCGGGTGCGCCGGCTGGCCCGGCTTGGCCGCGTACTCGTCCTTGGCCCACATGCGGGCGTTGAACAGCTCTGCGGGATCCGCGACTTCGATCGAACCTGTGCCGATAACGCTGATAGCTTTGAGGTTCTTAGAGCCGAACACCGCTCCGAAGCCGCCCTGTCCGGCTGCGTTGCCCGCGTCGTGCACCAGGCAGCCGAGGCTTGACTGGACCTCGCCGGCGGGACCCGTGGTGATGACCGCGGGCTTCTGGGTCGTGCGACCACCGTCGCGCGTCTTCCCTACCTCGGTCCAGCCATGCTCTTCATTGTCCTTGATATCCCAGATGAGCTTCTGCGTCTCCTGGGTGTCCTTGCCCCACAGGTCCTTCGCATCGCGGAAGACCGCCTTGTCGTTCACGATGTCGATCCAGACCGGCGCATCCGCCTTGCCCTCCAGGACGATTCCGTCCCATCCGGCGTACTTGAGCTGACCGCCGAAACGGCCGCCAAAGTTGGAGCGCGTGAACCAGTTGATCGGATAGCCTGCTGTTCCGATGCCCTGTACTTCAACACGACCGGATGCCGAGGGCACGATGGTGCCTGAGAGCGGCGAAGTCATGATCGTGAGCACGTTACCCGGATCGCGTCCGGCTACCGTCTTGTCCTTGCACAGATCCCAGAAGATGGCCGAGCCGATTCCGTGCCCGCCACCCCAGTCCGTGTACTTCTCGGTCTCGATGACCGAAGACGTGCGAGCGGTCAGATCCAGTCTCAGGATCTTCCCGACGTATCCACCTGTTGCCATGTTAGTACCTCCTGGTCAACCACTAGATCGCTACATGTGCGACCGCGTGGTCCTTAGTGTGCAGACGGCGCGGCAGCGGGGCTGACCTTGCCTTCATCGTCCATTGGGTAGCCGAGAGCCGCCCATCCTTCGTCACGCAGGTTCACTTCGTAGCCCTTGTCGGACTGAAGCGGGATCTCCTTGGTGTAGCTGATGGCACCCGTGGGACATACGGCGATGCACGCCTGCTGACCTCCGGGGCCGCCGTCTTTGTCCATGAACGGCGTGTCGAGGCACAAGTCGCACTTCTGCGCGTGCTTCTCCTCGAAGTTCCAGCCAGCCCGGCTCAGATCGAATTCGCAGGCGTCCACGCACTTCTGGCAACCAATGCACTTGGCAGTGTCGACCGTACGAACGCCGGTCTCCTTGTCGACATGCATCGCCTTCGTCGGGCATGCCGAGACGCACTTCGGATCCGGGCACTGCCTGCATTGAGCGATGGACTTGTCGTCAGGGAATGACGCGAACGGGTCCTGTACAACCTGTATGCGCGAAAGCGACAGGCTCTGTACGCCATGATGAGTCAGCGAACACGTCATCATGCAGGTGTTGCAGCCCTGGCACTTCTTGGAGTCGACCAGCAGGTACCCTTCCGATGCCGGCAGTGCAATGACCTCGTCCGGCAACAGGAAGCCCTTGAAGAGGGTTCCGCCGAGCACTACGCCAACGCCTAGCCCACCAAAACCGGTAAGGAACTGCCGCCTCGAGATAGGACCCGCCATCTCGGCAGGGACCAACTCGCTTACGGAGTTCTTGTCCTTTTCAACCATCGTGTTTCCTTTCGTGTTCTTGAGTGCGCTCTTACGCCGCAGTCTCGTCAGCGGGCGTCTCGGCTTTGGGTTCCTTGTAGCCGAGTTCGCTGAGCCATCCGGCGTGCTCGTGCTTCGCGTACTCAAGGTCCACGTATCCTGTGAACATCGAGCGGAGCACGGGCCAGCTCATGGGCAGCACGGCAGCAAAGAAGACGTGCGCGAGAAAGAACGCAAGCATCGCTATCGTCGCGATGTCATGTGCAGGAGTGACGACCGCCATCATCGCGGCAGGAACGTCGAGTGAATGCGCCAGGACCTTGAGAAGCCCGGTCACGATGATTACGACGGTAGAAGCAAGCGCGAGGATGTACGCCATCTTCTCGGACTCAAAGTACTTGCGCTCCGGCGGCATGGTGAACTTCTTGAAGCCGAGAAGCAGTCCGTAGTGACGCTTGGTGTACTCCACCGCATTCTTGGTTGGGAGATGCTCCCTGAAACGCTTCATCGCCAGAAGCGTGTTGGCTCCGTAATAGAACGTGCCAAACAGGAAGATGGCCACGGCCACGAAATGTACGTCCATCCAGCCCCGCACCGACTCGCCGCTCCCGGCGAGTGCAGGCAGGAACCAAACTCCTAGTACGATACCGCTCACAAGCAGCACCGCCGTTCCGATTCCATGTGCCCAGTGCTCCAGGATCGCTGCCTTGTCGTGCCGAAGCACGCGCTGGCCTTCGATCGCCGGATCGCGCCGCTTAGTGAGCCCCGCTGCGAGCACACCAACGAACGGCGCCAGCCACACCAGCCATGTGGCCGAGTCGAACAGCAGCTCTCTTTGCATGCAAACACCCCTTTCCCCTGTCGGATCGCTTGACTGGTATTCCAGTCTGTATCTAGCCAAACGCTTCTGTTGGTACTAGTCAAGGGCTTACTAGTAGAAAATCATTGCACAATGCGGTGTTTCGGGTGTAGATTAGTCTTGGGGAGGGGGATATCGGCTGTACTGGTCTTGCCTCGGCTAGTTTGTGAAGCAAACCACAAGCGCTGTAAGCAACGTATCGGAGTCTGCGGCTGGCATCTTTCAACTCGTACTACAATACTTAGGAGAAAGCACGCCTCTCGGCAGAATCACGCAAAGCACAGAAATCGACTGCAATCGGGCGGTAGGTGCGTGATACGCTGCGTCGAAGTACTCAGTACTGCATTCGATGAAAGCAGGGGAAGCGTGACCCCAGAGATTAACCCGAGCGACGCCATCAAGGTCTTCGAGGCTTTTGAGGCAGGACGGCTGGACCAGCTGTTCTCGGAGACCAACACGGAGTACTACGACCACGAGGGCTTCGAGTCCCTCCGCATCGGCGTCGGCGTCCCTCGAGAAGCGGTGTGGCGTCTTATATCGGCGATCCGTCGCTCTACCGGACTACTGGTACTGGAGAGCGCGTGGGGTGACTTCCAGGTTCGGGTGACCCCAACGGCGCAGCTCATGGAATCGCTCTACGATATCGACACATGGGGTGCTCGTAGCCTTATAGGCAAGACCGCGTTGCCAGCCGATGAGGAGTGGATCGTCCTCGACAGACTGCTTGTGGATGAGGCCGTGCTGATCGCGCTTGCGAAGACTAATGCGGAGGAACCAACAAAGGCCGAGATCATCGAGACGCGCACCGAGGTGATCGCGGCAATATACGACGAGACGACGCCGCCGAGCGACGCGGGTGTCGTGGCTGCGCGCTTCTACAAGACGATGCGGGCTCTCCCAGATGCGCACTCGCAGTCGATCTCACCCGAGTACATCATGGGTGTACACCGACTTCTCCGCGACGGTGAGCCAGATGCGGGAATCCTGAGAACGACCGACAACGCCGCAGACAAGGGCAACGCTACCACGCCGTCCGCCCGCATCATGGGCGAGCTTCAAGCCATGCACGCATACACAGAGTCCCAGGATGTCCCGTTCGTGCACCCCCTGGTGAAGAGCCTCGCCCTCGCATGGTGGATCCGACGGGTCAGACCGTTCGAGCAGTACAACTACCTGGTGAGTAGGCTTGTCTCGATGGCATTCGCACTCCGTCACGGGTATCGCGTCTCCGGCATTATCGAATCGGGATTCCAGCTGCGGGAACAGCCTGCAGCCGACGACGACCTAACGGGGCGCTTCATCCATCAACTCAAGATAATCTCGCACTCGAAGGACCTTGCTGAAGCGGAACTCCGACTTCGGGTTGCAAGGTTCCGTTCAGCCACAGAACGCTTCTCTCACCTTGGCATCAACCATCGCCAGGCATTGATTCTGGATCGTGCGCTCCGCAAGCCCGATACGACATTCACCATCAAGCACCACGCCCGCACTCGCGAGCTCGCCTACGAGACCGCTCGGCAGGACTTCATCCGCCTGGTAGACGCCGGGATCATGGAGCAGCAGAAGCGCGGCAAGGCATTCGAATTCCGTCTCGCTCAAGGCGCCGAGAAGCGACTCAACAAGCCGAAGTAGCTGCGACGGCAGACAATCTCAGACTTTGGGCGGCATCGGGGTTCCGGTGCCGCCTTTCGAGCTCCCAAGACGCGTGACGTCGACCGCAGCGATCTCCTCGGCAAGCCAGTCTATGGATGCCAGGCGCGACCACAGCATGGCCGTGGCAAGCGGCGACGGTGACTTCTTCTGGCCGAGCGAAAGCACCTCCCAGCCCCTGAAGACAGACTGCGGCGTGACCCGACCGTCGGCTGCGACGTTGTAGGCTAGCAGGCACGCCGCTATCTCGGTGACCGAGCGGCGGTCCTCCTCCGATGCGCGCCAGGTCTCGGGTATCCGCCCGAGCACATCGATTACTTCAAACGCGCCGTACCAGGTGGGCGGCCACTTCACGGTCTTGAACTGCCGACCGTGCCCCATCATGTACGGCTTACGCTCCCCCCGCTGCCGCCATATGCCGAGCAACGTGTGCGCCGCTGTCGTAATCCACTCCGGGCGGTCGCTCTCGGGTAGCCAGGAGAACGCACGCAGCGCCTCGAGCGTCGCCTGAGGGCACGGTTCACTCTTGCGCCCCGGGCCTCGGAAACCCGTCGCAGGATCTTCTCGGCAGAACCACGCTGGGCCCATGTCGGTCTCGGCGAGATCGGCTGCAGCGGCGCTACGCGCTCGTTGGACCCGGGGGTCACCAGCTAGGCCGAAACGACCAGCGATGTCAGCGACCGCGTGCGTGTCGCAGAAGACGGTCCCCCACACCGGCGGCCCGGAGCGCTGCGACGCGAAGGCGAGGAATCGGCCATCGTCGTCGGTGTGCGAGAGCATCTGCTCGAGCAGGCGCGGGATGCGCTCATCATCGTCAGCTGTCACGCCAATCTCGGCGAGGAGGTCGAGCAGGTTGGTGGCGAGTTCGGGCTTGTTGTGGCCGGAAGCCTCGGCGGGCGTCTCCCACTCGGGCAGCATGTCGAGAAGCGCCACGGTAGCCGGATGCGCGAGCACCTCAGCGTGAGCCTCCGCGAGCCGGTCGGGGTCCGGCGCGTCCGTGAGGCGCGCAAGCGTCACCCAGCGAGCCTGCGGCTCGTCCGAGGCCAGAAGCCACGGGACCGGGTCCTCTCGGCCGAGGATCGCATAGAGCGACATCGCAACACACCCCCTGACGTGCGCGCCTAGCGGTACACCTTCTCCACGTAAGGCGACGTGAACAACCTGAGTGCAGCCGAGTAGCTCGGCACGAATGCGATGGTTTCCCCAATACGCGGCGGTGGCGACATCGCATCCACGTCAAGCACAAGGTGATCGCTTGATGCGCCGAGAACCTCCACGCGCGAATCGACGGGGACGAGCCCGTCGGGGTCGACGTCCTGGCGGCCAACGGCGCAGATCGCGCGGCGTCGTATACCGCGGTTCTCGAACACCGGGAATCCGCCGAAGGCATCCTGAGCGCTCGTGCCGGTCGGCAGGCTTGGCTTAGCGAGACACTCGATGACGGGTGCCTCCATGACGATGGCATCAGTGTGCAGGCCGAGGATCCGCTCACGCGTGACCGTGCTCACGCCAAGCAAGATGCTCTCGCCGATGCGCAAGCTGTCGACGCGGTCAGGCAGCGTGCCTTCGCCTAGCGCATCGAGCGAGCTCGACATGCCGCCGCTGATGAGCAGACGACGACCGAGCTGGATCTCCGCAGCATGTGTAAGCGCTACCAACTCGCCGAGATTCTCGGCGTCCGGCACGATCGCGCCGTAGCATGTGAGGCTCAGTCCGATGCCGAGGATGTTGATATTCAAGAACGCCGAAGCGCGCTCAAGAAACGCGGGTAGCTCGGCCGGCATGATGCCCTCGCGCAGGTCACCGAGGTCCACCATCACGACAATCGAATGCTTCTTGCCGAGACGAGCCGCAGCGGCATCAAGCGCCTCGACGGTCTCGATCTCGCTCTCCAGTGAGACATCGGCGAGGTGGACTGTCTCCTCGGCAAGGGCTGGCACCGGGGAGCGCAGAAGCCACAACGGCGCCTCGATGCCGGCGGCGCGAAGGCTCGCAAGGTTCTCCAGTCGCGAGTCGGCCAACCCCGACACTCCTCCTGCAAGCATCGCGCGCGCAACCTCTGGCGAGGCGCATGTGACCTTCGTGACACCCACGACAGCGCGTCCACCAAGCGCACCGACGACGCGGCTGGCGTTGTCGGTGATCTTGCTCAGATTGACTCGTACGGTGGCCTTCGATGTCATCTGCTTCCCTTCAACAACTACTTATCTTCGCCCAGTGTAACCGCGCCCTGTCGGGTGTGGTATGAAGTAAGTGCGTGAGTATTCATTTCCCACCATCCCGCAATCACTACTCGCAATCTACGCGATCAAAGCTGCTCCGGAGTCCCGAGGGACAACGGTGTTCTTTATGCAGAACGCGGACGAGGAAAGGTGATGTAGATGGATGGCTCCTGGCACAAATCACTGATCGTGGATCTGACCGAAGGAACCACGACCACACGAGAGGTTCCTGCCGACTGGTATGACGCGTACATCGGCGGTGAAGGCATTGGCGTCCGCATGTTCGCGGAGCTAGCAGACCTTGGCAAGCCACCTCTTGACCCTTCGCAACCTGTGATCTTCACGGTCGGACCGCTAACCGGGACTGCGGCGCCCACCTCGGGTCGCACATGCATCGTGTTCCGCTCCCCCGCTAGCGGCGCCCTTGGCCTCACCAACGTCGGTGGCCATCTCTCTCCCGCGCTGAAGAAGACCGGCTACGACATGGTCGCGTTCACCGGGCGTGCCGAGAAGCCCGTCTACGTTGTGATCGATGACGACTCGGTTGAGATCAAAGACGCCGCCGGGCTATGGGGCAAGGGAGTCACTGCGACCGAGGCGGCCATTCGCGAGACGGTCGACAGCAAGGCTTTCCAGATCGCTTCAATCGGGCCGGCCGGCGAGAACGGCGTGGTCTTCTCGGCAATCATGACCGACGGCGAGCGAGCGGCCGGGCGTGGAGGCGGCGGGGCGGCTATGGGGTCGAAGAACCTCAAGGCCGTTGTGGTGCGCGGGACCAAGGCGCTCCCGACGGCAGATCCGGACACGCTCAAAGAGGTCGCAAAGCAGGCCCGCGAAGAGCTTCTTGCCGAGGAATTCGTCAAAGATGAGATGAAGCCTTTCGGCACGCCGAGCTTCTACGACTCGATCAGCGCGCTTGGCCTGCTGCCGACGAAGAACTGGCAGCGGACCACGTGGGACGAGACGATGGACAAGGTTGGGCACGCCGCGTATCACGAGATCCTGGATGTGAAGCCATACGCGTGCTCCGGCTGCCCTGTGGCATGCGGACGCGTTACGACCGTGAAGGACGGTCCGTTCGCCGGTAGCCACGGTGGCGGACCTGAGTTCGAGACGATGGGCGCCTTCGGCTCCAAGTGCCTTGTAGATGACATCCGCGCTATCGCAAAGGCCAGCCATGTCTGCAACGACTTAGGCCTGGACACGATCTCGAGCGGCCAGATCATCGCGACTGCGATGGAATGGGCAGAGCTCGGCATTCTAACTGCCGAGCAGACCGACGGGCTCGACCTGTCGTGGGGGAACGGCGACTTGCTCCCCGTGCTCCTCGACAAGATCGCACATCGCGACGGCCTTGGTGACTTGCTGGCAGACGGCTCAAGGCGAGCCGCTGCCCGTCTCGGCGGAAACGCTGCGGACTATGCGATGGAAGTGAAGGGCGTTGAGCTCGCGTCGTGCGGTGTGCGCGCAAGCAAGGGCGAAGGCATCAGCCATGCCGTATCGCCGAGAGGCGCGGACCATCTGCGGCCGTACGCTTCGGTGGTAGACGCGTTCGCGTACCGCAGCGAGGAGCTGGGCATCGAGGGGGACATCGACTACCTGGATGACGGCAATCAGTGGTGGGTCAAGCCGTTCATGGAGTTCTCTATGACCACGAACCTTCTCGGCACGTGCTTGTTCTCAGTCATCACGCTGGCGATCCTCCCCTCCACCTATGCGGCGCTGCTGTCGGCGGCGACCGGCGAGGATTGGAGCAAAGAGCGCCTGCTGATGGCCGCAGAGCGCGTGATCAACCTTGAGCGGCTTGTGAACGCGAAGTTCGGGCTGACCCGCGCAGACGACACGCTGCCCAAGCGAGTGACGACCGAACCCGCTCCGGATGGTCGCGGCGAGGGCCAGGTAGCGAACATCGATGTGTCGCTGGATAGCTTCTACGAGGCAATGGACTGGGACCTGGCAACAGGGCTGCCGACTTCGGAGACTGTCGAGAGGCTTGGGCTGACCGGCGTGGTGTAGGTTCTACCGTACCGACAGGGGCGTCTCGCTACACGCGGGGCGCCCCTTCGCATGTCCCGCATTGTTGACTTAGGTCGCAGACGCCAATATAGTTCACTCCATGAATAATTCAAGCAATGAAACTGATAGCACGCGTTCCGAATCCGACATCCTCCTTGACGAGATCGGTGCCGGAGCCATCCTTATGGCCCGAATGATGAATGGGCGCTACGGCCTGGGCTCCACTTCCACGGATCTCGCGCTGCCCCACTACCTGCTACTGCGCACCCTGCGCGACGTGGGACCTATGCGCGCCTCGGATGTCGCGGATTCATGCGGGATGAAGAACTCGGCGGTCTCGATGGCGCTTCAGACGCTTGAGGAGCGTGGACTCATCACCCGCGAGCACGACGCATCCGACCGCAGGGTAGTGCAAGTCACACTCAGCGAGACGGGGCTTGCGCGCCTCGATATGGCCGAGCAGGAGCGCCGCGAGGCCATGCGCCGCTACACCGCTACTCTGCCCCCCGAAGACCTTCGCGTGCTCGCACGCGTCATGACTGCCCTCATTGAAACGATGGCGACCGAGAGCAGTTAGCCTCTCCAACCGCTGCGATGGACTCGCACGCACACCGAAAGGAACCACGTGGATCTCCTAACTCGCTTCAGCCTGAAGAACGCCGCGGTAATCATCATGGCGGCGATCATGGTCGTTGTCGGCGGACTCTACTCGGCAAGCATGCTGAAGAAAGAGACGATGCCGGACATCTCGATCCCGATCGTGGCGGTCATCACGCCGTATCCCGGCGCTGCGCCGGCCGACGTCCACGATAAGGTCACACAGCCCATCGAGCGCGCGATCAAGCAAATCGAGGGCCTCAACACCGTGCAGTCCACCTCCAGCGACTCGGTATCCGTTGTGGTCGCCGAGTTCAGCTACTCGTCGAACATGGATGAAGCCGAGACGGCCATCAACGAGGCGTTGAAGACTCTCGACCTTCCGGACAACGTGATGGATTCCACGACTAAGCGCGTGAGCATGGGCTCGCAGCCGATCCTCAAGTTCGCGGTATCGGGCGGCGAATCGCCTGAGGAGCTGCAGGCCGCGGTCCGCGACATCGTCATCCCGGCTCTTGAGTCCGTGGACGGTGTCGGTGAGGTCAACAGCAGCGCCGATACCGCCGAGGCGATCGTCATCAAGTTCAAGAACAAGGCGCTGGCAGACAAGGGTCTCACCGAGAGCACCGTCATCCAGCAGCTGCAGGCCACCAACCTCTCGTTCCCTATCGGCTCCGTTGAAATCGACTCGGTGGATAACCCGATTCGCGTTGGCGGAAGCATCACGAGCATCGAAGATCTTGAAGAGTTGCAGATCGCCATCTACCCGAACGTGAACGAGATGTACGCGAACGCGTTCCAGCAGATGGGCGAGGGTATGGGTGCGCTCGGCAGCGCGGTCGGCCAGCTTGGCGGAGCTGTGGGCCAGCTTGGCGGCGCCGTTGGCAGCATAGGGACCGGCATGGGCGAGATGGCGCAGGGACTCGGCATGCAGTCGGGCCTGGTCGCCGCCATGCAAGACGTGCAAGCGCAGCTGCTTGACGCAAAGATCCAGGTCACCGCCGCGAAGTCGCTGATGCGCGACCTTGAGAGCGCGGGCACCACCATGACTCCCGAGTACATGGGCGCCGAGGCGACAGTCGAGGCGCTCGAGGGACAGGCGATTCCGGGCCTGACGGCCGCACTCGACGGCATCAAGGCGCAGTTGGCCGCGCTGCAATCCTCGGCGGCAAACGCGCCTCAGGCGTCCGTACCGAACATGTCGGCGCCGTCGGGCTCGATGCCGTCTGCCTCCGGTGATATGGAGATGGCCGAGCCGACCATCGAGCTGGTATCGCTCGGCGAACTGGCCGACATCAGCTACGACGACGGTTCCAGCTCCTCGCTCAGTCGCGCGGCGGGCAAGACGGCCGTGCTGTTCGACATCGTCAAAACGCAGGAAGCCAACACCGTGGACACCGCCGAGGGGGTCCGCGAAGCGCTGGAGAGCGTCCGCAGCCAGCTTCCCGCAGACGCCGAGGTCAACTACACCTACGACGGCTCGGTCATCATCGAAGACTCGGTTTCCGACATGGTCCGAGAGGGTCTGCTCGGCGCGCTGTTCGCGTTCATGATCATCCTGCTGTTCCTGCGCAACTGGCGCGCAACGATCATCTCGGCCGTATCGATTCCGCTTTCGGTGATCATCGCGCTACTGGCCATGAAGGCTGTTGGAGTGACGATGAACATCATGACGCTCGGCGGTCTCACTGTTGCGATCGGGCGCGTCGTAGACGACTCGATCGTGGTCATCGAGAACATCTTCAACCACATCCAGGCCGGTGCCGAACGCACTCCGGCGATGATCAGGGCGGCTACCGCCGAGGTCTCGGGCGCGATCACGTCCTCCACCATCACGACGATGGCGGTCTTCGCCCCAATGGCGCTCGTGGAGGGCATCGTCGGCAAGATCTTCACGCCGTTCGCGCTCACGGTCGCAGTCGCGCTTGCCGCATCGCTGCTTGTCTCGGTCACGGTCGTGCCGCTTCTGGCGAAATGGTCGCTTCTGGACTCGAAAGTCCCGGCGCGCGACGAAGGAAATACCCGCAGCGGCAAGGCGTACCGCAAGACGCTTGAGTGGGCGCTTGGCCACAAGGGTGCCGTAATGGCCGGAGCGGCGCTGCTGCTTGTCGGCGCGCTCGCGCTTGTGCCGGTAATCGGTACGGGCTTCATGAGCTCGATGTCAGAGCCGTACATCCAGATCGACCTGGAGTACCCGGCCGGATACAACGCGAATGACGTGGACGCTGCGCTCAAGAAGATCGAGGTCGGACTTGCCAAGGACGCGGACGTCACGTTCTACACGACGTCGGTCAGCACTGCCGGCGGGTTCAATATGGCCGGCGGCGGCGTCATCAGCGGCAACCGCGGCACTGCCTTCGTCGGCTTCAAGTCCGACACCGACATGGAAGACGCCGGCAAGCGCATGCACGCTATCGCCGATCCGCTGGCGGTAGACGGCGCGGAAGTGAAAGTCGGCGAGATATCTTCGATGGGTGGCTCGGCGAACTCGGTCGACCTCGTCGTGACCGGCCCAACGATGGAATCCATCGCCAAGGCGGCCGAGCAGATCGAGACCGCGATCGAGGGCGTTGACGGGCTCCAGAACGTGTCGAGCAACCTGAGTGAAACGCGTCCCCAGATCACCGTTGATGTCGACCAGGTGAAGGCTGCCGAGGTCGGACTGAACGCGGCGATGGTCGCCGGCATGGTTCGCGGCTATGTTGCCGAGCAAAGCGCCGGCTTCATCGAGATGGACGGGCGCGAGACCGAGCTGCGCTACATCACGCACCTGGGAGATGTCTCCTCGGCGAAGACCATTGCGGACCACAAACTCACGACGCCGCTTGGCGATGAGATCCGCATCGGCGATATCGCGAAGGTCGAGAGTATCGAGACACCGGTGTCGGTCCTCACCAGAGACGAGCGTCAGTACGCGTCCGTCTCGGCGGCGGTCACCGTTCGCGACACCAGCACGGTTGTCACCGCTGTGGACGATATCGTCGCCGAACTTGACCTGCCCGAGGGAGTGGAGGTCGAATCCGAAGGCATCGCAAGCATGATGAACGAGAGCTTCAAGCAGCTGGGAATCGCCATGATCATAGCGATTGCGGCGGTGTACCTGGTCATGGTGCTCACATTCGGTGAGGCCATCGCGCCACTTGCGATCATGTTCTCACTCCCGCTTGCTATCATCGGCGGCATCGTCGGCCTGTTCATCACCGGGCTTCCGCTCGACATGCCTGCCATGATCGGTGCGCTGATGCTCATCGGCCTTGTCACCACGAACGCCATCATGTTCATCGAGAGGGTGAACCAGAAGCGTGCCGAGGGGCTTTCCAGACACGATTCGCTCCTTGATGCCGGCACCAACAGAATGCGACCGATCCTCATGACGGCGCTCACGACCATCATGGCGCTCATACCGATGGCCAGCGGTATGGCCAGCGGCGCAATGTCGTCGCAATCGCTCGCGATCATCGTAGTTGGCGGGCTTACAACCTCAACCGCACTGACGCTGATCGTCGTGCCGGTCGTCTACGACCTGCTTGAGAGCATGAAGGAGCGAATCCTGCGCGTTCCGAGCAACGACCAGGACGCGGAGGCTGCGGCGTAGCACCGACCCGATCAAGACCATAGGGCGTCCCGCCGAGCGGGGCGCCCTTGCTTGTTGTATAAGTGCTGCTATTATATTGGTATTCGTACTGCTTATACCGCGCGCGAGGAGCGATGATGAACGCAGGAGCACTCAGGACCGAAGCCGAGCAGCTCTACCGCTCAAAGGCGCTCGATTGCTCCGAAGCCGTTGTCCACACGCTCAACCGTGCGCTCGGCGCTCCCCTCTCGGCAGATGCACTCAAGATGGCCTCCGGCTTCGCAGTGGGAATGGGCGGCCTCGATCGCGGCGGCTGCACCTGTGGCGCACTTACCGGCGGTGTGATGATGCTGGGGCTGCTCTACGGTCGCTCCACAGCTTTCGGCTCCGCTCCTCTGGTGCTCGCGAAATCCAAGGAGCTGCGCGACTGGTTTGTTGCCGAGAACGGCACGACCTCCTGCCGCGCGCTCGTACAGGGCTCCGACTGGAGCAGCCCCTGCCGCCTCGAGCAGTGCGTCCGGTTCACCGGAGCCGTCACCGCCAAGGTCGCCGAGATGGTTCAGCCTATTTCGGACGGCGCTCAGCCGGATCTCGGAGAGATGCTCGCCTTCATCAGCGCAACGACTGCTCCTGCAGGGAAGTACGTGGAGAGCACGCCGCAGGCCGCGAACGTGTAGTCGCGGTCGAGAGCGACTCTGGCATCTGCGGGAGGAAGCAGCCGTTCTCCGTTGCCCGGCTCCAGCGTGGCGCGAAGCATCCCCTCGCCATCAGGCAGGCGCGTTAGCGCGCCGCCTGTGCCGATCACCAGCCTGCAGGCGGTCAGGTCACGCCCTCGCGCGACGGTCTTGCGGCCGCTTGGCGTGTACAGGTGCGTGAGCGAGCCCGCGTGGCGGTGCACACCGGTCACCGCGGCCGTACGCGCGAGCAGCGAGGCGGCCGCGATCTCCCCGGCAGTCGTCGGCACCGCGGGCGGGAGCGGGTCGGGTCGCTCGGCTTCAGGCAGAAGGGCCGCGACATGCTCGGCGCTGACAAAAGTCCCGAGGTCGCCTTCGACAGTGCGCTTGGCGTGCGGCTGGGGGTCTGTGGCGATCGCCGACATCTCGGGGGTTCCGTCGGTGACCGAGTGGACATCCGTCGTCGCACCCCCGACGTCGATGACGACGAGGTCGCCTTCCGACCCGGCGAGAAGCTCGGCCGCGATCAGCACCGCTCCGGGGGTCGGCAGTATGCGGCCGGTCACGAACCCTCCGATGCGCTCCATTCCCGGCGCGTGCGTGATGTGCGCCTCGAACGCGTCATGGATCACGTGGCGCGCGGGCAGAATGTCGAGCTCGTCTATCGCGGGATAGACGTTGGCGGTCACCATCACCCGGAACCCGACGGGTTCCAGTATGCCGCGGATCTCCTCGGCCACCACGGAGTTGCCGGCGTAGACGACGATCGGGCGCGCGGCGATCTCCGACAGCCTGGACGCGTTGTGCAAGACGACCTCGACGTCGCCGCCTTCGACGCCGCCCGCCAGCAGCACCAAGTTGGGCTGCACCGCCTCGATCTCGCGCAGGTCATGGTCGCGCAGGCGTCCGGCCGTCTGGTACTTCACGACCGCGCCGGCTCCAAGCGCCGCCTCGCGCGCCGCCATCGCCGTCATCTTCTGCGTGAGGCCGTGCACTGTCATGCGCAGACCACCCGCTGCCGAGGACGTCGCAAGCGTCACTTCCGGCGCTAACGGCCCGAGCTTAGCCTCCAGCATGGCTCGGGCGGCGTCGAGCCCGATGCCGACATCGCCGTCCGCCACGCTGGTAGGCGCGAACCCCTGGCCGAGCAGCGTCGGCGTCGTGTCCGGCCAACCCGCGAGCCCGTCGAACGCGGTCGCGACGGTGGTCGTCGAGCCGATTTCGACGATGAGTGCATCTATGCGGCGGGTATCAGACACCTGCATCATCCACGATCTGTCGGGCCCATCGCACGAAGCGTCTCGCGTGATCGAGTAACTGCCTGGCTTCTGTCTCTGTAACGAGTCGGTTCTCATACGCAACCGTGTTCTTCATCTGGAGGAGACCCGCTAGATGTCGGCGTTGTTGCGCAGCAAACGCTGGGACGTTCGCCTCCAGTAGGCGTACGACGAAGCCGTGATCTTGCGACGCACTACGGAGACCCGCTTCTGCTGCCAGCACCGCGTCGGCTGCCGAAATCCCAGCATGGATCGCACCGAGTCCGCTCGCATTCCACTGCGCTGCGATCCCTGCGGCTTCGCCTGCGGCCAGGAACTCCTCGGCCTTCACAAGCGCACCCCGGGCGTCCGACCGAGGGACCACACGCGCATCTGTCTTCTTAGGCATGCGTCCCCCACTCCGACGGCGCCAAGCCGGAAGCCGTAATCCCGTCTTGCTCGATTGCCGAGTAAAGATCCGGCGCCCGCTTGGAGAGCGTAGCCGCTTCCATGAGGTCGTACACGAGCGGCGAGAGCGTTGCGCCCCAGCCCGTTGCGAACTCCCCCGCAACTTCCGAGGTGCGCGCCTGCAGAACTTCCTTGGCGTCTGCGTCCTCGCCAACCAGAACGACATCGATATCGCTTGCGACGGTGATGTCGTTTCGCGCATAGCTGCCAAACAGCACCACCGACACTGCCATCGCCCCGAAAGTCCGCTCAAGATCAGCCAGCAACTCCTGGGGAATCGCCTGCTCGGCCTCAAAGACCGGGCGGATCATCTCGGAGACATAGACGTTGTCTTCGACGATCCAGTGCACCCACGCGCGGCCAGCCGGACTACTGGCCACAACGCCAACCGCAGCAAGATCGTTCAACGCCGCGCTGACTGCGGGTTGAGACAAGTTGGTTCGAGCCGCTATCTGTGAAGCGTTCAAGGGCACGGAGACGCCAAGCAGGAGCCGCAGCACACGCACTCTGCTGCGATTCCCGAAGACGTGCTCTGCCATGTCGGTATGCCTCATGCATTCAAAGTATACTGTGCCATGTTCAAAGTAAAGTGTGACATATGCCACTATATGCTTTGAATAGGCTACTTCACGTACCCGGCGCCAAACGTCCACGTCTTACTGTAGATGGTGCCGGAGAAGTAGTCGCTGGTGCTGTAGAGGCCGAAGATGTCGACCGCGTATCCGGCGCGCCACTCAACCCCGAACTCAAGCGAGGCGTCCAGCTGACCCGACGTGTGGGCGAAGTTGTCCCATGCATGGAAGTCACCCTCGGCCTGCGCCCACAGATACGCGTCCGGCATGACGTACACGGTGTTCGCGTCGCTGCCGCAGATCTCAAGCTCCACCTTGATGCCCACGTAAGGTCGGGCTGTCGCCTTCCCGTGCGCGTCGAAGGTGGTGTCGAAGAAGCTTCTGGAGTCATGGGCTACTGTCGTTCCCACGTTCTTGTAGTACACCATGCGCATCGCGGCGGTGAACGTCTGCGTCAACGTGAACTGTGAGTCGAACTCACCGGTCACGTGGTCGTACCCCACGACCGGTTTGGCCTGGATGCCGATGCTCAGGTTCACCGGACCGACTGCGAACCCCCAGAATCCGAGGGGTATCTCGGCAAGGGCGAATTCCTGCGGTGTGAGCGAATCCTTCCACCTGAAACCAAGCGCGGCGCCCACGTTTTCGTTGACGAACAGGCTCATCGCCATCGCCTGCACCGACCAGCCGCTGATCGCCATCTGGAAGTCGGCGACCACCGTCAGATCGACCGTGAGCGTGGAATCGAGGGATGCCGTCTTGGACGCGTTGTGCCACAGATTCCGTTCGTCATGGAAGCTGTAGTCGAACGTTACCGATTGCGGCGAGTGAGAGAGCACCTCAACCGGACGTCCTGCCGCCTTCGCGTCCTCTATCGCCGAGACAAGGACCGCTTGCTCGGCGATGTGACCCGGCTGGATCGGATCGACGTGGATATCGACCGAGCCCTTCTCCAGGAAGTCGGTGATGGGAGCATCCTCGGTCTGAGCGATCAGCGACCCGTCCTCGACCGTCACAGCAAGCACTCGTCTGACGAACCCATGGGTCAGCGGCTGATCAGGGTCTACCTCGGCGGCGCTGTTGAGTATCAGGATCTTGCCCACGTTAACGCGATCGTTTGCGATCTCGCTGTCCGAGAAGACCACCGTGTCCTTCGCCACCGACTGGAGGTCACCGAGAAGCGCTCCGGCGAGCAAGACGACCTCGTCGGCATCCATGCGCGTCTCGGCGGCTTTAAGGATCTGGTGCTCGACGCTCGCGGAAACAGCGGTGTAGCCGCCTACGAAGCGGACCTCCTCCATGCCGGAGCAGTGACCATGGAAGAAGTCGAGCGTGTCGTTGTCTAGCCGATCCGCGGGCGTGAGCATGATGAGGCCGCGCGTCTTGGCCGCGAGTGAGCCGGCCCCAAGCGCATCGGGCCAGTCGGTTCCCTTGGCCACGTAGATGTCGTCGTAGAAGAAGTCGTGATCCGAGGCGAACTCGGCCATCAGCCTGGCCGTCTCGTACCGGTCAGCTCCACCGATGCGCCATGCGGGCGGCAGCTGCTCGAGCGCGCCAGCGCTCACGGACTTCTCGCTGCCGAGCACCAGAACCGCCGTTGGATCGATTCGCTCAAGCGCAGCCTGGGTCGCGGCCGGCACCGTAGTGGAGCGAGTAAGGAGAATCGGCACTCCAAGCGCCCCCGCCCACGCCGAGACCGAGATGGCATCCGGGTAGTTCTCCCCTGTCGCGATCGCGACCCACTCGGGTCGGCCGGAGATCTCGACGACCCTGTCGGCAACGAGCGCAGCTGTCTCGTACCGGTTGGCGCCCGCGATTCGCTCGATGTTGCCGGCCGTGACACCCGCAGCAACCAGGTCGGCGACCACAGCGGCGGAAAGCGAAGCGGGTCCACCCAGCACGATAGCGCGGGTGGCGCCGAGCCTGCGTATCTCCTCGGCCACCGTGGCTGGTACGGCGGTTGGCTCGGCAAGCAACACGGGCGCGTCCAGCGCTGCGGCCAGAACGGTGCCCACCAGCGCATCCGGCCAGTTGCGGCCGCTCGCGACGACGACGTACTCGGAGAAGTCCCAGCCCGCCTGCGCAAGACCGACGTTGGTCTCGAACCGGTCGAGTCCGCCGATGCGGAAGCCCTGCGGGGTCAGGCTCGCCGGAACCATGGTGGCCGAGATATCAAGCGGTTGCGTCTCGGCCTTCGCGAGCGAAAGCGGTTGGACCGCCACAAGCACGACGGCGACGAGCATCAATCGCATCAGGCGCGAAGTCGCGGATAGTCCTCCCACCGGGCACCCCCGTAAGCCGTAGGTCACTGTTCCTTCCTTCGGCCCCCGCAAGGGGTAGCGTTAGCAGCACCCGATGAACGGCCTCGCCTACATCCCCCGCTCGCGCATCGTCTTCACGACGAAGCTCGCCACGTCGATGCCATGCGTCTTGCGGCCGAAGCCGGCGTCCATGCCCCAGCCGCAGGCAAGTTCGTCGGTGACCTGTGTGCCGCCGGCGATGAGGATGAGCTTGTCGCGCACGCCCTTCTCGGCAGCAAGGTCGGCAAGCTTCTCCATATTGCGGCGATGCATGTCGCCGTGCGTGATGATCGTCGAGATGAGCACGATGCTTGCGGCGTGCTCAATGGCAGCGTCGAGGACCTTCTCCACTGGCACGCTCGTGCCGAGATACGTCACGTCGAGGCCCCACTTCTCGAGCCCGCCGTGCTTGATGTCGATGATCTCGCGCATACCGACCGAGTGCTCATCCTGGCCGACTGTTGCGGCAACAGCCTTGAGACCGTGCTCTTGCACGAAGTCGCGAATTTCCTCGTCGGTGAGGACTTCGGGAATCTCCGGGATGGTGAGCGTACTCGGGTCGATCGCGATATCCAGGCGACCCTTGAGCTCGATGAGTGTTCCCTCGGCGGGGTGCATCACTTGCTTGTTGATGACCTCGCAATCCGTGAGGTTCATCGAGCGGCCAAGCTCAAGCGCGGCGGCTTCCGCGATGCGGTCCGAGACCGGCAGGAACATGGTGACGGCCACTATGCCGTCGCCGGCCCACTCGACTTCCGGCTTGATAAGGCCATGCGCGCGCATCTCGGCGGTGGCGGCAAGGCGTGTGTTCACGTTGTCCTCAGGATCGAGTTCGTCGGTGAACGGAACCTTGCTGTCGTCGCACATCGTGCAGCCGCCGATGAGGTCGCATGGGTGCTCGAGACCGTCTGGCAGGTGGTTGTCTCCGAAGTGGTCGCACACCGGCGCCATGTAGTCGTCCGCGCGCGGGACTATGGTTCCCTCGGCAACTCCGCCGCCGCTACAGCGGGCGATACCGTCGTCGTGGGTCTCGGGGTACTCGCCCGAGTCGACGAAGTACGCGTCCTCCACGCCGGCGAAGTATCCGCCGTCGGCGATCATCGCCTCAAGGAAGAGCACCGCGCGCTCTTTGATCTCACGCACGCGTGCTTTGAGCTCGGGGTTCTCGCGGTCGATCTTCACGATCTCGCGCAGGCCATCCATGCCCACCATCGACTGCTTCGCGGTGTTCACCGCGGCGATGTTGTTGTAATGCCACGGCACGTTGCGACCCTCGTCAGGCGTGATGGTGCTCTGGATATCCGCCGAGGTAAGACGCGATATCACGAGGTTCAGCACATGGCTGACCGTGGCCTCCCGGCTATCGGCCTCCATGTAGCGGGTGTTCTGCTGGGCGCGCATCTTGTACTCGCCGAAGAGGTCGCGCAGCGCGATCGCGTACGGCATGTCCATGCGCATACACGGGGCCGGCGCGGCGTCGGGCGGCACGGTCGAGAGCGCGATCTGCTCCTTGGGCATGCCGACCGCAACCGAATAGGCGCAGTTGATGGCGTGCTGGACGAGCAGCTCGGGCATGACCTTCCAGGCACGGACGGCGGTCGCGTTCGCGTTGTGCGCGCCGTCGATCTGCAAGATGCCGGAGCGGGCCATAACGCGCTTGGCGACGGCGGCGTCCACGAAGCTGCGGTACATGTTGATATTGCGGTAGAGCACGTTGTACTGAGGATCCTGGTGCGCGCCGTTCACGCCTTCCTCGGCGAACATCACGGCGATCTCGGGACCGGCGACGCCGCTCACGTAGCTGTGGTAGTTGATCGGGCGGCCCACTTCGTCCTCGATGAGGTCGAGTGCGCGCCGAGTAAGGCGGCACTGCTTGCGGGTGACGGCGATGCCGCCGACGCCTTCGGGCGTGCCCTCGAGCAGCCCGTCGATGTGGCTCTGCCCGGCGGTGCGGATGACCATGATATGGTCGGCGCCGTGCCATGCCGCCATACGCATGCGGCGGATGTCGTCTTCAGGCCTGCCCGAGGCGATCTCGGTCGTGACCACGCAGTCAGGCTGCGGGTCGATGTTGTCGAAGTAGTGCGCGGCCGGCAGCGGAACGCTCTGCTTGAGCGGCTCGGAGGTCTCGTGGTAGGTGAACTCGTACATCTTCTGACCCGGGACCTGCTTGCGCCAGGTCCAGCCGTGGCGGCGCGGGCGATAGTTCTCCAGGCCGTCGAGAAGCGACTGGATGTCGATCTTGGTGCACGGGTCGAGAGGCGGCAGCATGTCGCTCATCGCGCGCCTCCGAACTTCTCGGCAGGAATTTCCCAGCCCTCACCTGCGGCTAGCCGCGCGGCGGCGGCAGGAGCGTCGCAGCTCCACGCCTGCATGCAGAGGTAGACGACGTGTCCAGCCCCATGGCCGAGATACCCGCGCGTTTCGCACTCGGTGACGACGGCCATGCAGGTGCGCGAGTCGATTCCCATGCGCATGAGGACGCTGCGCTCGATCGAGGGTGAGGTGTGCGTGCGTGCCAGGTCGACGAGCGGCTTCACGACGTCATTCGAGAGCTCCCAAAAGCGGGCTTCGAGCTCGGTATCCGAGAGACCCGCCAGGTGCTCGCGGACCTCGTGGAACGTATCGGGACGAACCATCTACGCCTCCTTGAGTGCAGCGACGATCTCCTCGACCGTCGCCGGATCGCTGTTTGTGTCCTCGGCCAGGAATGCGACGTCATCGCTCGTGGGCGCGTAGCCCTCGGGCGCATGTGATAGCGAGTTGCGGACGTAGCTCTTGCGCATGCGCGCGAGGTCCATCTCCTTCGCGCGAATCTGCTCGGGCCGCTCGGGGATGATGATGCTCTTGCCCGGGACGTTCTCGGCCGGATCGCCTGCACGAACCTCAACGCCGTTCTCACGTGCGAAGTTGAGCTGCGCCCAGTGGTGCTTGCCGGCGCCGGTGTACTCGGTCTCCTGCACCACGACCGTGGCGTCTGCCGGCAAGTCGCGAGCAAGCGACATCGCGGCCGCCATCGCCGTGTTGCCGGAGGGGCCGCGCTCAAGACCTTCGAGCTTGGCCATCGCTTCGGTCACGTAGAAGACCTCGCCCTGGGACACGGTGAGGTAGCGATCCATGTAGCGCAGCGCACGGGCCGCGTTGCGCGGCACGTCGGCGCNNCCGTGTGACCCGTTGTGAAGCTCTTTCGGTTGAAGTCCGAGTCACTGGCCATATGCAACCCCGAGAGGTCCACGCTGGCGCTCACGATCTCGGTCTTCGCGCCGGCACGCTTGAGGCCGCGTGCGGTTCCGGTGGTGTTGCCGCCGCCGGCGT
>DDWM01000040.1:0-374 GCA_002345925.1 Actinobacteria bacterium UBA2286
TACGCCGGAACGGTGATGACCGCCTCGGTCACGGTCTCGCCAAGGTATGCCTCGGCATCCGCCTTCAGCTTCTGCAGGATCATGGCCGAGATTTCCTCGGGCGTGTAGTTCTTGCCTTCGATCTCAACGACCGCACGACCGTCCTTGCCCTTCACGGCGTTGTACGCGATGGTGCCGCGCTCCGACTTGGTCTCTTCGAACTTGCGACCAACGAAACGCTTGATGCTCTTGATGGTGTTCTCCGGGTTGGTGATCGCCTGGTTCTTGGCAGACTTGCCTACGATCCGCTCGCCATCCTTGCGGAATGCGACCACTGAAGGTGTCGTGCGGTCTCCCTCAGAGTTCACGATGATCGTGGGTTCGCCACCCTCGAG